>JBBAVV010000042.1:17714-29483 GCA_040397545.1 Pirellulales bacterium | reverse complement strand
CGGGGCCGCTTCCGGTTCGGGTTTCCTGGTCGGTGGTCTGGTCGGTGGTCTGGTCCTCCGCCGTGGGTGGAGGCTGCGAAGGTTCCTCTGAAGGGTTTGGTCGCGTCTATGTCGAAGCGCAGGAGATCAAGGTCGCAAGGCCGCCCAGGGGCCGGGTTCGGTCAGGGAGGGCAGCCGGGCGGTCAGCAGCACGGCGGAGGCGGCGGCCAGCAGGGGGGCCAAGGAGGCTATGGCGGACGCCGCGGACGCGGTCGCTATCGGCGCGGCGGCGGCGCCGGTGGGGGTGGCGGTGGTGGCGCCGGGAGCATCGCCGGGGCTGGTGCCGTCGGCATGGATGGCGAGGGGATGCGGCCGCCCGAGATGGAGTCGGAGGTCGGTGAGAACGGTGAACCAATTCCGCTCGAGGCCGGCAACGGTGTGCTGGAGATGCATCCCAACGGCTACGGATTCCTCCGTACCGTCGAGACAAACTACACGCGTGAGCGGACCGACCCGTTCGTTCCCGGCACGATGATCGAACGCTACCGCCTCCGCGAGGGGGTGTACATCAAGGCGATGGTCCAGCCGGGGCGGCGGCAGCAGGGGCCGCGCGTCAAGGAGATCCTCGAGGTCGAGGGGATGGCTCCGGACGACTACCCGAAGGTGAAGACCTTCGACCAGTTGACCCCAATCAATCCCGAGCACTGGCTCCGTCTCGAGACCGGCCAACAACCGCTCACCACCCGGATCATGGATCTGCTGACGCCGTTGGGGAAGGGGCAGCGGGCGCTGATCGTCGCCCCGCCGCGGACGGGCAAGACCGTGCTCCTCCAGCAGGTGTCGCAGGCGGTGTCGACCAACCACCCCGAATTGTCGCTCGTCATGCTCCTCGTCGACGAACGGCCGGAGGAGGTCACCGACATGCGGCGGACGGTGAAGGGGGACGTGGTCGCCAGTAGCCTCGACTGCGATGTCGAGAGCCATGTTCGGCTCTCGCAGTTGGTGATCGAGCGCTGCAAGCGGATGGCGGAGGCCGGCAAGGACGTCTTCCTGCTCATGGACTCGATCACGCGCATGGCTCGGGCCTTCAACAAGTGGGTCGGGAACACGGGCCGGACGATGAGCGGCGGCGTCGACATCAAGGCGCTCGACATCCCGAAGAAGCTGTTCGCGACGGCCCGCGTGTTCGAGGAGGGGGGCTCGTTGACGATCGTCGCCACGGCGCTGATCGACACCGGGAGTCGCATGGACGAGCTGATTTTCCAGGAGTTCAAGGGCACCGGGAACATGGAGCTCGTGCTCGACCGGAAGCTCTCCGATCGGCGTGTCTGGCCGGCGATCGACATCTCCCAGTCGGGTACGCGCCGTGAAGAGAAGCTCCTCGACCCCGATACGCTCCATGCCGTGAACATGCTGAGGCGGACGCTCTCGAGCATGCACCATGTCGATGCCATGGAGCAGCTCACGAAGCAGCTGGCGAAGTTCAAGAGCAACCGCGAGTTCATCTCGCTGATTGCCAGTTCCCGCGAGTGACAAGGCCCGGGCCAAATCGCCGACAATCGTCAGGGTTGGCGGTCGCCGCCGGCCTGCAGCCGTGCCAGCCAGTAGGCGTACTGCGGGTCGCCGCAGCGGAAAGAGAACACGGCGTCGGGGAGCCTGGCCTCCCCCTCACCCGCCGAGCGGACGCGGACGACGACAGCCCCGTCACTCCGCTGCTCGATGCGGACATGACTCTCGGGAATCGGCGAAGGCTCCGAGGGGGGCGTCATGGAACGGTGCCTCGGTTGGGAACCGGGTGCGTGGAACGCCGCAGGGTCGCCGGAAGGCTTGGGCTGCTCGAGGTGGGGCAGCGCCGCAGGTGCGGCGGAGGCGGAGCGGAATGCCTCCGAGATTATGCCGAACCACGCCTGGAAAAACCAGCAGGGAGGCACCGCGAAGGGGGGGAATCGAGGGCTTTTGACAGCAGCTTCCCGGGAGCCGTATAGTGTTGTTTGACTTTCCGCCCGGGAGCACACGTGTATGACGCCCTACGCGTCGTTGGCCGATGATTTCTACGTCAACATGAACTTGGCGACGGAGATGGAACTCCCCTCGCAGCGCGAAACGATTCTCCACTTCTTCGAGTGCGTTCAGAAGAAGTACCCGGTGATGCGGAAGTTCTACTGCCGCGACAAGCGGGATTTCGTGCTCGAGGAGGACAAGGACCAAGGGCGGTACCGGTGGGCCGCGGTGGAGTCGAAACGGCTCTGCTCGGGGCAGGTCAACCCGTCGACCCTCGATTCGGTCCTCGACCAGCATCGGCTGGTTGTCGATCTCGCCCCCGCCCTCCTCTCGGTCAGTCCCCTCGACTGCGAGGCCCTCGACCTCCTCTTCGGCTTCGACTTCGCCTACCGGGGCAACCACAACGCCCTCCTGGCCGAGGCCCTCGGCGTCGGACCAGCGCTCGACCGGATCGCCGAGATTCCCGGAGCCAGAGTGATCAACTTCGAGCCGTCCCTGACGGTGGCTCTCGACGAGGATTGCCGGACGCAAGTCCGGATCAGCACCGAATCCCGGACCAACGCCTTCCAAGTGCGGACGGGGGAGTTCGCCGAGGAGCAGTTGAGCGTCTACGTGACCGCCCGGCAGTACGGCAGCCTCGATCCCCAGACGACCTACGTCGACGCCATCAACCGGCTCGCACAGATCGCCCAGGATGTCGTCGACAGTTGCGTCATCGAGCAGATTCTGAAGCCCCTGGCGCGGACGATCTCGCTGAAGTGATCCGGCCACGCCGGCGTCGTCCGATCCGCGGCTTGCGGATCAGACGACGCCCGGCTGGGCTCTGACGGGCGGGGGAGATTCGGGACCGCGGATCAGTTCCGGCCCTGGGCCCCATCTCGGCGACCGCGGTCGTGATCGTCTCCGCCCCGCGGGAGACGGTTGCGGGAGTCGAGGTTCCCGGCGATCACGATCCCGATCGCCTCGACCCAGCTCGGCACATCGGTGACGCTGGCGAGACCGCTCTCCGCGAGGATCTCGTCGTCATCGCTGTGGCGTGCTTCCGTGCGCAGAGCCGGTTCGCGGCCGGCCTCCTCGATCCCGAGAAAATCGAGCCCTTCGTCGTCCTCGTCATAGCCTCCGGCGACCGGGGCGAAGTCGTCCCGCCGGCCCCGCGACAGACGCGACGTCGAGCGAATCTCCGGCTCCGGGCTGCGGCTCCGCCCCGCGGTGCCGCGCCGTGAGGAGCGACCGCGGGTCTTCGCTTCTCCCTCCCCTACGGTCCCCGTCTCCCCAGGAGCGGAGCCAGTACCGGAGCTTCCGGTCCGGGGTGTCGAGATCTTCCGATCGCCCCGTCCCCGACGGCGGCGTCCGCGTGTTTCTCCCTCGCTGCCACGGGCACCGTTCGGTGCCGGGCGGGGAGGCACTGGGGCCCGGCCGTAGCCGGAGGGGAGCGGTTCTTCCTCGGCCGCGTCGCTGCGGTTCAGCGGCGCGGCGTCGTCCTGGGCTTGATCGGCCGGGGCGCGTTCATCGCCGGTGCGTTCCCGCCCGCCGCGCCGACGGCCACCACGCCGGCCGCGGCGCCGCCGCCGACGCCCCGATTGTTCGTCGCCGGAATCGCCCTGGGGCTCCCCGTCGGTATGGCTCCGCTCCCCGCCGTCGGAGGTGTCGCCGGCCGGCTCCCGTGGCTCCCGATCGAGGCCTCCCCAGGCGTCGTCCTCGCCGCGCACCGGCCGACGGGAAGGAGCCCGGTCGTCGCTCTGGGAGCGCCCCTGCGGAGGGCGGTCGACCGGCGTGTCCCAATCGAAGTCCGAGGCGGGGCGGTCTTCCCGTGGCGGCTGGCTGGGGCCTTCCGCGTCGTGGCCACGCACCGGCCGACGATCCCCATCACTCTGGCGGCGCGGAGGGGCCGGCGGGCGGCGCTCCTGACGTGCGTCCTCGCCGGTGGGCCGGCGGGGCTCGAAGCCGATGTCGTCGTCGCGGGCGTCGAGGTCATCCCTTGGCGCCGCAGCATCCTCGGAGCGCCCCACGGCCCCCTCGCCGCGCGGCGCGTCGTCGCGCTCGCGACCGCCACGCCCCCGTCCGCCGCGGCGGCCGCGCCGACGGCGGCCGCGCCGCGGTTCGCCACTGCTGAGGTCCCCTTCGATCCCCTCGCCACCGTCGCGGACGCGATCGTCGCTCGGGGCGCCGTCTCCACCGGCCTCGTCCTGTTCCCCGGCGGCGCGCTCCTGGGCGAACGGTGGGCCGTCGTCGCGCCCCGGCGCCCGGGAGGATTCCTGCCTCGGTTGTTCGTGCCGCGGGGCCGGTGGCCGATCCTCGCTCCGGCGCTCCCCTACGGCGCCACGGCGCCCGTCGCCACGCCCACCGCGGCCTCCGGAGCGCCCGCCTTCGCGGCGCCCTTCGTCGTCGCGCCTGCCACCGGCCGCTGGCCGTTCGGCCGCCCCGCGATCGACGATCGGCCGATCCTGGAAGCCGAACGAATCGGGCGCCGGCTCGCCACCGCGGGCGCGGGGCGGGAGTTCGTTGCCGGGGCGCTCCTCGTCGGCCCGCCGCTCCCGGGCTGGGCGAGGTTCTGGCTGGCGATCGAACGATTCTGCCGGGGGGAGCGGAGCCCGCTGGCGGGCTGCCGGCGGGACCGACTGACGGGGAGGCGGGGCGGGGCGGGAGGGCACCGGATCGGGTTGGAGGCCGAGCCCGGAGACGATGTCGGACCAATCGGCGTCAGCTCCAGAAGGAGCAGGCTTTTTGGGTTCTGGGCGACGTGTCTGGGCGGCTCGGGGCCGGTCGGGGGCGGGCTGGGCAGCGGGGGGCTGGGGACTGGCCTGGTCTGGCGCAGGAACGGCGCCCAGGCTGTCGGCGAGCGAGGCCCACGGATCGTTTGCTTCCGGCATGGCAGCGATAGATTCCTGGATAGCGGTGGTCGCCCGAAAGGGGCGCCCGGGAACCGGCAAGGATAGCAGAAACCCCAGCGGTCGCGGCAGGGGCGCGGTGGCCGGCCGCCGCGGATGGCAAGGGACCCGGCGGCGTCGGGGGCCGGAAGGATCGCCTCGCCCCCATGGTCGCTCGTCGCAGCGGTGGCGCTGGCGTCGCGGCCGCCATCGCCCCCTTCCCGCGGTCACGCCGCGGCGGGGCCATCGGTGTGCCGGGGGCTCAACGGCGCCGCGGCCGGTTCACCGACACCGTGCCGATCATGCTGCCGTTGTCGGCCACGTCGAACAGCGGGCGGTAGGGGCTGGCGAGGCTGCGACGCGACCGGCAGGCGGGATACCAGACGAGGTTCGTCGACACGTTCCACGCCTGCTCGGCATAGGTCAGGCTGCCGCCGTTGGGGAGCGTCACGGTGTTGCCCGTCGACGGGATCAGATAGGTGAACGTCCCCTCGAGCGCCAGCGAGCGCGACATCGGGGCCCGCACGAGCATGCCGGTGAGGTAGTCCCCCTGACCGCTGGCCCCACCCCAGATCTTCATCTCGTTGGCATCCCCGAACTGGAGTCGGTAGAAGCCGGTGTAGAGATCGAGCGTGTCGAAGGAGGCCGAGTTGCCCCGGGCACCGGTGACGAACGCGCCGTTGGCGTTGTTGGCGTTGGCCGCGCCCCAGAACCCGAACTCGTGGTAGCCCCAGACGTAGCTCAACTCGCCGCGGATCTGCGACAGATCGGTGGTGTCGAACCAATTGTCCTGAAGGTAGTCGTAGACGGCTCCACCCTGGAAGCCGCGCCCCTCGAAGGCGCGGGTGAAGAACCCGGTCGTGAGGAACACCTGGTTGCGGGCGTTGGTGTTCAGCAGCGAGTTGCCGTTGGCCGCGGTGATCTGCGTCCGCTGGAAGTCGGCCTGGACCCCGCGCAAGCCGATCTGCCAGCCGAGGCCGATGGCGTTCCAGAACGGCATCGACCAGTTGACGTATTCGTTGAAGCCGTAGTTGCCGTGGAGGCCGAAGTTCGTCGTGTTCTGGAACGACGTCACGCCGGCACCGACCGTCAGATCGCGGTACCACCGCCAGCCGTAGTAGGGGCGGCCGAAGCGGCGGAAGTAGGCGCAGATCCGGCCGTCGGGATCCCACATCGGGGAGCAGCCGGGGCAGGCCTCGCCGTCCTCGCACGCGTAGGGGTCGTCGTAGAACGAGGGGACATGGAGATAGACCTCGCCGGTCCAGGGGGCCACCGGCCCTTCCATCCCCATCCCCATCGGCATGCCGTCCTCGGAATAGATCATCCCGTCGTCGGGGAAGCCGCCGCCGTAGCCCTCCATCCCCTCGATCCCGCCCATGCCGGGATCGATCAGGCCGTAGTCGCCCGAGTCGAGCGGCATGCCACCGTAACCGATGTCGCCGTCGGTGCCACCGAACATCAGCCCTTCCTCCTCCATCGGCATGCCGCCGGGGAAGGGGGGCTCGACGGCCATCGACTCGGCGGGGGTGGGGCGACCGGTCCGGCCCGGGGCGACCGGGGACGAGCCCGGAGTGGTCGCTGCGCCGGTTGGGGGGGGAAGTTCGCCGGCGGGCGTCGGCAGTTGGGCGACGCGGCGGGCCTGGACGCGCGGGCGGGGCATCGAGGAGATCGGCATCGAGGAGGTCGGCATCGACGAACCCGGAAGCCGCGACAGGATCGAGCTCTCGCTGCCGGGGGCCATCGCCAACCGCTGGCTTCCGGGGCCCACCGGGCGCTGGCCCGGGCGGGGATAGTCACCGGCAGCGGCCGCCGGACGGACTCCCTCGCGCTGCGGCACGGGCTCCGCGCCGAACATCGGACGGCCCACGTCTCCCTGCGGCGCGCGGAACAGGCTGATGCCGAACAGCGACGGCTCGTTGCTGCTGGAGCGGACGGCGGGCTGCGAGGGACGGCCGCTCTCGGCCCGGCGGGCGGGAGCGCGTGGGGGGGCGGGAGCCCGCGACATTCCCGCTGGCGGCGCGGGCCCACCGACCATCTCCGGGGGCAGGGGGCGCGGCGGGAGCATTCGCGGACGGTCGGCGACGGGGCTCGGCGGCGCGGCGGAGGCGACCGGGAACGGGGCCGGGTCATTTGCCCGGGCGGTGGCGGCGGGTTCGGGGGCGGAGGGGAGTGCCGCAGGGGGCGAGGCCGCCGCCCGATGGGGCGTCCAGCGGAGCGACGACTCGTCCGCGCCCGGGGTACCTTCGTCGGCGTTGGCGGAAATGAAGCCCGGCTGCGTGGCCCAGGTGAGCAGCGCCATGGCGGCCAGCCCGCGGATACCGTTCGCGACGTTCATGAACACTTCTCCGAGAGCACCCGCGGTCGACGGCACCTGACGAGCTTCTGCAATCGAAAGGGATATCGGCATCCGCGCGACCGGAACTTCCGTGAAAATCACCGCGACCGGCAGACCCTGCCCAGAGCCCCCGTTCGGCCGGCTGCGGTCATGGGGTGACGCTCCGTCCGGCTGGGCGGGGCCCGCCGCAGCCTGCCCGGCTTGCCCCCGCCGCGGAAATCCCCCGGTCGATCGGCGGGCCGAGGGCTTCAGCGCTCGAGCGCCCGCCCCAGGTCGGCGATCAGGTCGGCGGTATCCTCGATGCCCAGGGCGAGGCGGATCATGTTGTCGCCGATCCCGAACGTCTGCCGCTCCGCGGGGGAGTAGTTCCAGTAGCTCATCACGAGCGGTTGCTCGATGAGCGACTCGACCCCCCCGAGGCTCGGGCCGATCCGCAGGATCCGCGCGGCATCGACGACGCGCGACGTCTGCTGCCAGTCGGCATCCTTGACGAGGAACGTCACGAGGCCCCCGTAGCCGCGCATCGACTCCATGGCGACGGTGTGGTAGGGATGGCTCTCGAGGCCCGGGTAGTAGACCCGCTCGACCCGCGGGTGGGCCTCGAGGAATCGGGCGACGGCCAAGCCGTTGGCGTTGTGCCGTTCCATCCGCAGGGCGAGCGTCTTCAGGCCGCGCTCGAGGAGGTAGCAATTGTGGGGCGAATTGATCCCCCCCATGATGCCGCGGAGATTCCGCACCGGCTCCAGTTTCTCTCGCGAGCCGATGACGACGCCGGCGAGGAGGTCGTTGTGGCCCCCGAGGTATTTCGTCGCCGAGTGGAGAACGAGATCGACGCCGTCGGCCAGCGGGCGGTGGTTGTAGGGGGTGCAGAGGGTGGCGTCGATGAGCGTGAGCACGCCGTGACGGCGGCCGATGTCGGCGAACCGCCCACAGTCGACGATCGAGAGATGGGGGTTGGTCGGCGACTCGCTGACGACCATTTTCGTGCGGGGACTGATCGCCGCTTCCATGGCGTCGTAGTCGCCCGTTTTGACCTCGCGGAAGCCGACCCCGAAGCGCGTCAGGTGACGGCGGCAGAACTCGCGGCTGCGGTGGTAGCACTGGTCGAAGAACACCACCTCCTCGCCGGCGCTCAAGTGCGCCATGAGCACGCCGACGAGCGCGGCCATGCCGGTGGAGAAGAGGACGGCCATCTCGCCGCCGTCGAGGGCGGCCAGTTTGTCTTCCACCACCCGTTCCCCCGGGTTGCCGTAGCGGCCGTATTCCTCGCGGGGGAGATCCTGCTCGATGAAGTCGAGGATCGCGCGGGTGTCGGAAAAGGTGTAGGTCGACGCGGCGACGATCGGATCGGTGATGGCGTCGGCAAGTTTCTGCCGGGCCTCGCCGGCGTGGACAGCGGCTGTGGAGGGGCCCACCTCCAGCCCCGAACGGAGGGCCGCATCGAACGCGGCGGACGGCGGCGGGGGACTCGAACCGGAGGAACGGTGGGGCTCGGGGCTCGTCATGTCATGGGGCATCCGTGAGGGGTGGGTGGGCCGAAAAGCCCGCAGATCTGGGGAGTGTAGTCGGGGCTCGCGGCACCGACAAGGAATCGGGGGGACCGTCCGGCGTGAGCGGTTCGCGTGGGCGCGCCGACAGCACGAGCGGTAAGCTGTCGCAATTCGGCCCTGTCGGCGTGTCGCGCGTGCGGACGATTCGGTGGGGCGACCGCGAGGCGATCCGCGCATGAGCAAGTCCAGGAGCCGCTCGAAGCGGCCGCGCCCCGGGGCCCGTGTCGAGCCGGCTCCCCCCACCGCACCCCGCTCGCTGTGGCCGCCGCGCCGGCTGATCGTCTCGCTTTGCTCGCTCGCGGCGGCGGCGGCGATGGTCCGGGCCGGGCTCCTCGAATCAGTCGTCGGCGGCGTCGTCGACGGTGCCGTCCGCAACATCATCACGGTCATTCTCGGCTTCTCGGCGCTGATGTCGGCGGTGTTGTGGTTTGTCCGTGAGAGCGGCCACCGCCCGGCGCTGAAGCGCGGGCTCGCCTGCGGGCTCCTGGGGCTGGTCGCCCTCGGCTTGGCCACGCTCCGGGTCGAGCGCGTCAGCGGCGATCTCGTACCGGAGTTTCGCTGGGCCTGGCAGAAGTCGCGTGACACGCTCCTCGCCCGCCGTGTCGCGCCGTCGCAGCTGGCAAGCGTGGCCCCCTGGCAAGCGGCTCCGCACGACTTCCCCCGCTTCCTGGGGCCCGCGGGCGACGCCTCGCTCCCCGCCTCGGCCCCGGCGCTTGCCTCTGCCTGGAAAAAGGACCAGCCGCCCCGCGAGCTGTGGCGGCGTCCGATCGGCGCCGGCTGGGGCGGGTTTGCCACCTGTGGCGATCACGCCGTGACGCTCGAGCAGCGCGGCGACGAGGAGATCGTCACCTGTCTGTCTCTGGCCAGCGGAGAACCGCAGTGGCAGGTGGCGGTGACCGCCCGCCACCAGACGGTTCTGGGGGGAGCCGGGCCACGTTCGACGCCGGCGATCCACGACGGCGTCGTCTATTCCGCCGGGGCCACCGGCTGGCTCCATGCGATCGATGGCGCCACCGGCAAGGTGCTCTGGAAGCAGGATGTCGTCGCCGACCTCGGCATCGACGCCGCCGCCCATGCCCTCGCGGTGGCCTGGGGCCGCGCCGGATCGCCGCTGATCCTCGGCGATGTCGTCGTTGTGCCGGGGGGGGCGCCGCGCGGCGACGGCCCGGTGGCGCTGGTGGCCTACGACCGGGTGACGGGCGAACGCCGCTGGAATGCCGGCGATGACCAGATCAGCTACGTTAGCCCGAGTCTCCTCGAGCTCGGCGGGACACCGTTCCTCGTGGCGGTGACGGAGTCGCAGGTGATCGGCTTCGATCCGGCCTCGCGGGACGAGGCCTGGCGCTTCCCCTGGCCGGGGCACAGCAACTCCGATGCTTCCTGCACGCAAGCGGTCGTGATCGGCCCGAACCGGCTCTTCATCTCGAAGGGCTACGGCATCGGTGCCGCGGCCTTCGATGTGGGGCCCGGCGCGGATGGGGCGTGGACGGTGAAGGAGGCGTGGCGCAACAAGGCCGGTATGAAGACGAAGTTCACGAATGTCGCCCTCCACGCTGGCCACATCTACGGCCTCTCCGACGGGATCCTCGAGTGCCTGCGGGCGAGCGACGGCAAGCGGATGTGGAAGGGGGGGCGTTACGACCAGGGGCAGTTGCTCCGCGTCGGCGATCTCCTCGTCGTCCAGTCCGAGCCGGGGGATGTCGTCCTCGTCGAGGCGACGCCGGAGGCCCATCGCGAGCTGGCCCGCCTCACGGCCCTTTCCGACCAGACGTGGAACTCCCCGGCGATCGCCGGGGACAGGCTCCTGGTGCGCAATGCCGTGGAGGCGGCCTGTTATCAGTTGCCGCTCCGGGCAGGGGCCGCTGCGGCGGATCACGCCGTGCCGGCAGGCGGGGCGTCGCCCGCCGCAGAGACTCCCCCGTCGGCCGAGCCTGCTCCCGCGCAACTCGAGGAGAAGCCGGCCGCATGACCGCCGGCGACACCATGGTTCCAAGCCCCTCCACGCTCGCCGGTCGGACGGCGCTGGTCACCGGCGCAACGCACGGCATCGGCCGCGCCGTGGCGCTGCGGCTGGCGGCCGCTGGGGCCCGCGTCGCGATCCACGGCCGCTCGGCGCCGGCTGCCGAAGACCTGGCCGCGGAGCTCGCCGCCCGAGGGCTCTCGGCTGGTCGGTTCCTCGCCGATCTCGGGGAGCAGGCGACGTTGCCGCGGCTCGTCGACGACGTCACCACGGCGCTCCCCGATCTCGACACGGTCGTTCTGATGGCCGGGGCCGACGTCCTCACCGGGGCCGCCGCGGCCTGGAGCTTCGAGCGGAAGCTCGACGAATTGCTGCGGGTCGATGTCGGGTCGACGATGCTTCTCGCGCGGGGATTCGGTCGATGGATGAAGGCCCGCTGGGAGGGGGAGCACGTGGCGACGGGGCAGGCGCGCGGGACGATCGTGACCATCGGCTGGGATCAGGCCGAGACCGGGATGGAGGGGGATTCGGGGGAACTGTTCGCGGCGACGAAGGGGGCGGTGATGGCGTTCACGCGGAGCGTGGCCCGGTCGCTCGCGCCGGTGGTCAGGGTCAATTGCGTTGCCCCGGGCTGGATCCGGACGAAGTGGGGCGAGGGGGCGAGCGACGTCTGGCAGAAGCGGGCCGTGCGCGAGAGCATCCTGCGGCGCTGGGGGGAGCCGGCCGACATCGCCGCGGCAGTGGCCTGGATCGTCTCCGCCGACGCCGCGTTTGTCACCGGGCAGGTGATCCCCATCAACGGCGGCTTCCGGCGGGCGTGAGCCGGTGCGATCCAGCGGTCGTGCCTCGGGTGACCGGATGCGCCGCGAGAACCGCGGACGGGAATCAGTCGCTCAGTCTCTTCCGTCTCAACGCCTTCTTGAGCTTGGGTGTCTTCTTGGGCTCCGGTTTCTTCTTGGGCTCCGGTTTCTTCTTGGGCTCCGGTGTCTTCTTGAGCTTCGGTTTCTTCTTGAGCTTCGGTGTCTTCTTGAGCTTCGGTTTCTTCTTGAGCTTCGGTGCAGGCGCGGGCTCCGGGAT
>JBBAVV010000042.1:0-17614 GCA_040397545.1 Pirellulales bacterium | reverse complement strand
TCTTCTTGAGCTTCGGTTTCTTCTTGAGCTTCGGTGCAGGCGCGGGCTCCGGGATTGACTTGGGGGTGGGGGGAATGGAACGCCGCTTCCGGGCTGCGGGCCTGGGGATCCGTGGAGAGGGCGGCGGCGCTGGCTCGTCGGCCGCTGTCCCGAGGTCGACTCCGAATATCGACGCCAGATCGTCGTCGGCCAGGGCGTGGGCGTCATCGCCCCGGATCGCCCGCGACACCGAGTCCTTCGTGGCGGCGACGATGAGCTCCCGTTGATCGACACCCCGCAGCAGGAACAACAGTTCCGGCTGTGTGTCGAGCCGGTGCCCCACCGCATAGAACACCGCGGCAAGATGCTTGCAGATGGCTGCTCCGTCAGGACAGCTGCAGGCGATCGAGATCTCCCGTGGCGCGGGGAAAAGACCCTCCTGTGGCTTCACCATCCGCTGCATCACGCCGTCCGAGAGACGGCCGGAGAGCAGGTCGAGCAACGACCCGATCGACGCCGCGCAGTCTTTCTTGATAGCTTGCCATTTGACCGGCGGGAGCGGGGCGATGGCGATCGCGACGTCATACACCATCGACCCAGCGACGATCGCCTCGATTCGACCGCGGGTGATGAGGAGATCGACGACCGAGCCATTGCGCACGTACGTACGGCCGCGGGGGAGACGATTGCTGATGTCGCTGAAGCCCTCCAGGCTCTGGCACCACGACCGGCCCCAAAACGTCTTGGCGATGTCGCGGCCGATGATCCGTACCGGCTCGGGGGCGCGGCCGGCCCGGGTGGCCCGCTTGGCCGCACGTGTTTCGGCGCGGGCAATCCGCTTGCCGACCGGCGAGTATTCTCCCCAGGAGCTCAACCATTGCATCTGCAGGGCCTTTGTCGTGTGGTGATTCGAGTGCCGGCCGATCCCGGATGTCATGGCTCCCGAGTCTGTCCGGTGTCGGTGGTGATTCACCGGACGGGCGGCAAGTCTCGCTGGCTGTCGCCGCAGGGACTCGGTGACCGGCTTGTGGGATGACGGACGACGCGTACTTTTTACCGGCACGACACGGAGTGTCACCACCATGCCATCGGCATCCGCACCATCTGCATCCGCGGCCGGATTCCCGGCTTGCATCCGCGTCTCTCCCCATGGAAAGCTGATCTACGAGTCGGTCGAGCCGGCCGACGATGTCGCCGGGGCAGCGGCGGAGACTTTCGCAATTGCCGCCGCCTTTGCCGACGGGCAGGCTGCGGGACTGATCCATCTGGCCGGGCTTCCCGACAGCGTCGGCGTGCCACCAGACGTGGCCTATTTCCGTGGCTGTGCGCGGAAGGTCGTGGAGGCGATCGGCCGGCTCGCCGAGGACGCCCGCCGGGCATTCCTGAAGGCGACATCCGACGAACAGACGGCGGCGATCCTGCCGCCACCGGATGCCCTCGCCCTTGCGGCGATGATCGCCGCCGCCCCTCCGATGCGTGGCCTCGACCACCTCGATGCCGCGGCGCTGCGGGGGATCTGGCACGAACTGGCTGCCGGAATCCGTGCGCAGGCTACGACGAGACCGGGAGGCCTGGCCGCCGTGCTCGCAGCGATCGACCCGCGGTTCCACCTGCTCGGGAAGGTGACGTTCCATCTGGCTGAAAACCGCCGTGACGAGGCCCGCCCGTTCGCGTTCCTCGCCACCTATGCCCACCGGCTCACGGCATCCTCGGCGGTGCAGCATCTGCCCTTGGCGAAGGCGGTCGAATCCTCCGCCGAGCACCGCGATCAAGCAAAACTCGTGGAGTTGCTGGCGCCGGTGCAGGCGGCCGCGGACCGCAGCACCCTCATTCGGGAATGGCTCGATTCCCGGGCGATCTTCACGCCCCGGGCGATCACGATCGCGGAGGCTCACCGCTTTCTCCGTGATGTGCCCGCGATGGAGGAGAGCGGCCTGGTGGTGCGCGTGCCCGACTGGTGGCGGGGCCGGAAGCCGCCGCGGCCGACGGTTCAGGTGCGCCTCGGCGATGCTGCGCCATCCGCCGTCGGGGTTGACGGCCTCCTCGATTTCTCCGTCGATCTCGCGCTCGATGGCGCCCGGCTGACCGCGGCAGAGACGAGCGACCTCCTCGCCGGGACCGAAGGGCTCACGCTCCTCCGCGGACGCTGGGTGGAGGTGGATCGGGACCGTCTCCGTCAGGCCCTCGACCAGTGGAAGCGGCTCGAACGCGAGCATGCCGAGGGGATCGACTTCGTCACCGGGATGAGGCTGCTTGCCGGCGCCGACCTGGGGACCGACGAAGGGACCGCGGCAGCGAGTGTTGAGTGGTCGGATGTGACCGCGGGGGGGTGGCTCCGTGAGACCCTCGGCGCGCTTCGCGATCCCCGCGGCCGCCCGGGCTGCACGCCCGGCAAGGGTCTGGCTACGACGCTCCGTCCCTACCAGGCGGACGGCGTCCGCTGGCTCTGGTTCCTCAGCCGGCTGCGACTGGGAGCGTGCCTCGCCGATGACATGGGGCTCGGGAAAACAGTCCAATTGATCGATCTGTTCCTCCGCCTCCGCGACGACGCTGCCCCGACCCCGGCAGCGTCACCCCGGCGCGGCGCCGCAAGGACGTCGGCTCGTTCCACGCCGCCGCGCCAGCCAAGCCTGTTGGTGGTGCCTGCCTCGCTCGTGGGGAACTGGAAGCAGGAGCTCGCCCGCTTTGCACCACAACTTCTGGCGCTGTTCGTGCACCGTTCGGAGTGCCCGACCGATCTCTTCGATCGGCTGGCGGCCGAGCCGGAGCGGGAACTGGCCCGTTACGACGTGGTGGTCACAACGTATGCGATGGTGAAGAAACTTCCCTGGCTGACGGCCATGGCCTGGCGCCTGGCGGTGCTCGACGAGGCGCAGGCGATCAAAAATGCCTCGTCGGCGCAGACAAAGGCGGTCAAGGGGCTCCGCGCGGAGGCGAGGATCGTGCTCACCGGCACGCCGGTGGAGAATCAGCTCGGCGACCTGTGGTCGTTGTTCGACTTCTGTTGCCCAGGGCTGCTCGGTTCGGCCGGTGAGTTCAAGCAATTCGTGCGGCGGATGGGGAAAGGGTCCGATCCGGACGGCTTCGCCCCTCTCCGCAGGCTCGTTGGGCCCTACATCCTCCGCCGGCTGAAGACCGATCCGCTGATCGTGCCGGATCTGCCGGAAAAGACCGAGATGCGGTCCGAGTGCAGCCTCTCCCGCAAACAGGCAGCCCTCTACGAGCGGGTTGTGGAGGATCTCCGCAGGCAACTCCAGGAGCTCAAGGACAAAGAGCGAGACGGCGATATTCGTCGTCGTGGCATCGTTCTGGCCACGACCATGCGGCTCAAGCAGATCTGCAACCATCCATCCCAGTACCTCGGGATCGGTGACGAGGCCGGTTACGATCCGTCCGAGAGCGGGAAGTTTCTCCGCTTGGCGGAGCTCTGTGAGCCGATCGCCGCGCGACAGGAGAAGATCCTCGTGTTCACACAATTCCAGACACTCTGCGGCCCGCTCTCCCTGTGGCTTTCGGAAGTCTTCGGGCGGCCGGGCGTCGTCTTGCACGGTCAGGTGCCGGTGGGCAAGCGGAAGGAGATCGTGCGGCGGTTCCAGGAGGAGGACGACATCCCGTTCTTCGTGATCTCGGTGAAGGCGGGGGGCACTGGTCTCAATCTCACGGCGGCGTCGCACGTCATCCATTTCGACCGCTGGTGGAATCCAGCGGTTGAGAACCAGGCCACCGACCGGGCCTTCCGCATCGGCCAGAAGCGAAACGTGCTCGTCCACAAATTCGTCTGCCGTGGGACGCTCGAGGAGCGGATCGACGACATGCTCCGCAGCAAGCAGGATCTCGCCGATCGTCTGCTCGGGCCCACGGCTGCCGGCGAGACGCTGTTGACCGAGATGACCGACGATCAACTGCTCGATCTCGTGTCGCTCGATGTTCATAGGGCCGCGGCGGATTGATCCGCGCCGTTGGGCGGCCATCGATTGTGGCGGGAAGCCGGGGCCCGGCTGATGCTCCGAACGCGGTCGTCCGATCGGCCGTTTTCCAATGGAGTACCATGTCGGTCTGTCAAAGTCTTGGAAAAACATCATGACCGTGTCGACTTGCTGGCGGCTTCTGCTGGGCGCGATTCCAGGCGCGCTTGCCGTAGTTGCCTGCGCGTCGGCGGCTGATGGGCCGGCGGAGGAATCCCCGCCGGAGCCTGTGCCGATCGAGCGGATCCTCGTCATCGACCAGGAGGGGCCCACGCGCCCTGCGTTCGTGCAGTTCATGGAGGGGTTCCGGGCAGGGTTGGCCAAGGCGAAGGGGGTGCGCCACGAGACGTTCATCGAGAATCTGGACCTCATCCGGCTCGGCCGGGACGTGAACGACCCGGAACGCTCGGCCGGCTGGCTCGTCGAGAAGTACACCGACTGGGCTTTCGACGTCATCGTTCCCACCAGCGCCCTGACCCGTGACTTCGTCTTCGCCAGTCGGGAACGGCTTTCGCCCGGGGCACGGATCGTGGTGCTCGAGCGTCCGGGCGATGCGGCGATCCCGGGGGGGCTCCCTCCCAACTCCACCTCCGTGACGACCGATCCCACGGTGAAGGGGACGGTCGCGCTGGCATGCCGGCTGTTTCCGGCCACGCAGCGCGCCGTGGTCGTCGGGCAGGCCGCGTTCCACCCCGGCGTGTTGGCCCGGCAGACCTCGGAGGCGCGCCAGGCCGCGGAAGAGCGGGGGCTGGAGTATGTGGAGCTCGTCAATCTGCCGCTTGCCGATCTGCGCCAGCGACTCCGCGAACTCCCCTCCGACTCGGTGGTCATCTATTGCGGCTACTGGAAGGACGAACTGGGGCGGGCGCATGTCCCGGCGGATCTTCTCGAAGCGTTCTGCCGCGATTCAAAACTCCCGTTTTTCGGGATCATCGACACCCATATCGGCCGTGGTGCCGTCGGCGGCGTCTGCAGCGACCTCCGCGCCATGGGGGTGGCCACGGGCCATCTTCTCGTCGACAGCCGGGAGGGGCCAGCACCACCGCCGGTGAACGTTCCCTCCGTCGTCATTCTCGACGATCGTCAGCTCAACCGCTTTCGCATTCCGCGATCCCGCCTTCCCGATGGCAGCAGGGTGCTGTTCCGTGAGCCGCTGCTGTGGGATCGCTACTGGCCGTATTTTGTCGCGGGGGGGGCTGTGCTCGCGCTCCAGAGCCTGCTCATCGTCGCGCTGATCACGCAGTCGCGGCTCCGCCGCCGAGCCGAGCGGATCGTTGGCGAGCAGCGTGATCAGATCGCCCGCGCGGGGCGGATCTCGACGCTCGGGCAACTCGCGGCCTCCCTGGCCCACGAGCTCGGCCAGCCCCTCGGGGCGATTCTGAACAACCTCGAGGCGGCGGAGATCCTGCTGCGCGACGACGATTCGGCGAATGCCGAAGAGCTCCGCGCTATCGTCCGCGACATCGCCGCCGACGACGAGCGGGCAGGGGCGGTGCTCGACCGCATCCGGGCGATGATCCGCAAGCAGCGGTTCACCGTCGGCCCGGTTGAGGTGCCTGGCCTGGTCCGCGACGTGCTCACGCTCGCCGGGCCTCGGCTCACCGCCGACGGCATCGTGGTGACGGTCGCCTGCGAACCGGGGCTTCCGCGGGTGGCCGGCGACGAGATCCTCCTCCAGCAGGCGCTCCTGAATCTCCTCGGAAACTCGGCCGAAGCCATTCGGGCCTCCCGGGGAGGTGTGCCCGGTAGTGCCGAGGGAGCGGGGGGGCACCGTGATCCGGGGGCGATCTTGATCCGGGCCCACCGGGATGGCGATGCGGTGGAATTGACCGTCATCGACAACGGCGGTGGGATCGGGGAAGCTATCATCGACAGGGCTGTCGAGGCCTTCGAGACGACGAAGGACGAAGGGCTCGGCATGGGCCTGCCGATCGTGCGCTCGATCGTCGAGCAGCATGAGGGGAGGCTCCGGCTCGACAACGCCCCGGGCCGTGGTCTGACGGTTTCCCTCACGGTACCGACCTGGAAGGAGAGGACGCCTGCGTGACTGCCTTGATTCATGTGATCGACGACGACGAATCGTTCCTCCGCAGCATGGAGCGTCGGCTCCGCGGCCATGGCTACGCGGTTGCCACCTACGCCTCGGTAGCGGAGTTCCTCGCACGCCCCGACCCCGAAGCGCCCGGCTGCGTCCTCACCGATCTGCAGATGCCGAAGCGCGACGGCTTCGATCTCCAGGAGGTGTTGGCGAAGTCGCCGAATCCCCTTCCGGTGGTGTTCGTGACCGGCAAGGGGGATATCCCCACGAGTGTCCGGGCGATGCGGGCCGGAGCCGAGGACTTCCTCACGAAGCGCGTCGCGATCGGTGATCTCGTCACGGCGATCGAGCGGTCGATCAAGCGCGATCTCCGCGAGCGGGCCGAGCGGATCCGCCGCGCCCAGGCGCGGAGCATGATCGCCAAGCTGACCGACCGCGAGGTGCAGATGCTTCTGGGGATCGTGAAGGGGATGCAGAACAAAGAGATGGCAGAGGAGTACGGTCTTTCGGAGCGGACGATCAAGTACCACCGCACCGTCCTCACCCGGCGTCTCGATATTTACACCTCCGTCGATCTGACACGCCTCGTCCAGGACGCGGGTATCTCCACCGCGGAGCTCACCGCCATGGCGGCCGCCGCCCCGCCCGGGACCCGGCAGGTGACTGACTGAACGACCGACCTGGCACGCGGGAGGCCTTTGCCAGCAAGCGCTGCCAACCCGCCAGTGCTCCCAAGTGGAGTGGCGTGGAGGAGCGTGCCACGATCTGGTCAGAACGTCACCACCGGTCCGTCGCCGGCCAGGGGCGGATCTCCCTCGGGGCCCGCTCCCTCGCTCTTCGGCAGGACCCGCGCGCGGGGAATGCCGGCGCGGTCGAGGAAGTTGGCAAGGATAGCGAAGCCGTGTTGCGTGAGGATCGACTCGGGGTGGAATTGCACGCCGTAGAGCCCCCCGACCCGATCCTCGACTGCCATGATCGTCCCCTCGTCGTCGACCGCCGTGATCGCCAGCGCCTCTGGCAGCGACTCTCGCTCGATGACGAGAGAGTGGTAGCGGGCGGCATGAAAAGGACTCGGGATCCCGGCAAAGAGATTGACGCCGTCGTGGTGCATCCGGCTCGTCCGGCCATGGACCGGCTCCCGGGCGCGGACGATCCGCCCGCCGAGCGCCTGGCCGATTGCCTGATGCCCCAGGCAGACCCCCAGGATCGGCACCCGTCCGCGGAAGGCCTGCACCGCGGCGAGGGAGCATCCCGCCTCGAGTGGCGTGCAGGGGCCGGGGGAGATGACGATCCCCCGTGGCGCGAGGCGCTCGAGATCGGCCATCGAGACGGCATGGCTCGGCAGGACCAGCGCCGGGCAGCCGAGGCGATGGAAGTAGCGGGCGAGGTTGAAGACGAAGCTGTCGCGGTTGTCGAGGAGGACGATCATGGGTCGCCTCCGGCGGCCTCGGGCTCCGCATCGCGGCCGAGGCTGGCGAGGACCCGCAGCATCCCCTCCGCCTTGTGGAGGCTTTCGGCATGCTCGGCATCGGGGAGGCTCGCCGCCGTGATCCCGCCGCCGGCGGAAAATGTCGTGGCACCGTGGCCCGCCACGAACGTGCGGATGAGAAGATTCCAGTCGGCGCTCGAGTCGAGGCCGAGATAGCCGATCGACCCGCAGTAGGCCCCGCGGGCCACCGGTTCGACACCTGAAATGATTTCGCAGGCCCGGTGTTTCGGGGCGCCGGTCACGCTTCCGCCGGGGAGAGCGGCCAGGAGCGCGTCGAGGGGGCCGAAGCGGGGCCGGAGCCTGCCGGTGACGATCGAGACCAGATGTTGGACGGTTGCATAGCGCTCGCGGCGGCAGAGTACCTCGACGCGGACGCTCTCGGGGGTGCAGACACGCGACAGGTCGTTGCGCACGAGGTCAACGATCATCACGTTTTCGGCCCGGTCCTTGGCGCTCTCTTCGAGGTCGTCGCCGGCGAAGAGATCGGCCTCGGGGCTCGCGATCACCCGGCGCGTCCCCTTGATCGGATGCATCCGGGCTACCCTGCGCGACACCGACAGCAACCGCTCCGGCGACATGCTCGTGATCTGCACCGGGCCGGCATCGAAGCTCGCCGCGAACGGGGCCGGATTGACCACCCGGGCCCGGAGGTGGAGGAGTGTCGGGTCGGTCTCGCCGGCCACGGCGAAACGCTGCGCGAGGTTGACCTGAAAAATGTCGCCGGCCCGGACAAACTCGATTCCCCGCTCCACCATCTCCCGGTAGCCCACGGGGGCGTGGGTCGACACGACCCCGGGATGCCCGGGGAGGGGATGCCCACTGCCGGATGGGTGCCGTCCAGGTGAGGGGTGAGACGCCGGCGACTGGTGGGAATCGTGGAGGCGTGCCAGGACCGCATCGATCCGCTCGGCGGCCCGGGCTCGGCGCGCCACCGGTCCCTTGGCCGGGATCCCCTGCGAGATCACCCAGCCCCGGCGGGCGTCGTGGTCGAAGGCGAAGACGACGTCATAAAGATGGAGCGCAAGGAGCGGCACCGGGATGTCGGCTGCCGGTGGCGGGGCGACACCGAGGAGGGCGAGCCCCGCTTCGTAACTGACAAGCCCCGCGACCCCCCCTTGAAACGGCGGCAGTCCGGGGATCGTCGGCGTGGCAAGATCAGCCAGCAGGCCACGGAGGCCGTCGAAGGCTTCGCCCACCGCGGTCGCCGCGGCCTCGGCGCTCCATGGATCCGGGGCCGTCACGAGGAGCGAGTGGACCGGGTCGCAGGCCACGAACGAAAATCGCCCCAATCGTGGCACCGACCGGATCGCCCCAACGGTGGCTTCGCCCTCGATGATCGCACTGTCGAGGAACAGTCGGTGGGGCGCGGCGGCGAGCGCCGTGAAGATCTCGGCTGCGGAGACCTCGGCCGGTAGCTCGGCGACGATCGCGCCGGAGGGGGTCGACCGGCAGGCCGTCAGAGGCAGGGGGAGGGAAAGGCTCATGGCGTCGCCTCACCGGTCGAGGGCTCGCGGCCGGGGAGCTCGCCCGCCACGGCCGGGTCGGTGGCGCCGACGACGCGCGCTGCCGCCCGGGACGGGCCGTGGGCGATCTCGGGGCGCGTCAGATGCCCCCAGTCGAGGGCCTGATCCTGACGGTAGTCTTTGTCGAGGGAGAGCGCTGTGACCGCCTTGGCCATCTCGTAGCCGAGGTAAAAGGCATGGGAGGGATCGACGTCGTCGCGGCCGGCCGCCGCCAAGCACGCAAACACTTCAAACGGATCGGCCGAGGCGAGATGGAGATCGCGGCCGACAAGGTGGATCTCCCCGCGCTCGGCGAAGAGGCGGAAATTGGGATCGCGGATCGCGGTGGCGAGGCGCTCGAGGGCGGCATCGCCATGCTCCTGGGGCCTCCCCGCACGGAGCGTGACCAGCCGCGGCTCGACATGCTTGGGGAGGGAGCGCTTCGTAACGGCATGGTGGACGAGCCTTCGCCCCAGGTCACATTCCTTGACGCTGCTCCTGGCCCAGTGGATCACCTCGGTCGTCAGGATCGACCCGATTCCCACCTCGGCGCAGAAGCCGAGGAGACAAACATTCATGCCGGCCGAGTCGACGTCGGTGAGCTCGGTGAGATTGCCGATCCCCATCATCATCTGGGCTTGGGGGTAGCGTTTGCGGATGGCGAGATAGCGGCCGAGGCTCGCGGCGAAGCCGAAGCCGATCGGCTCGAGGACCGGATCGAGGCGGTGGGGAACGCGGTCGCGGTCGAGCCGACTGATCGTGGCCTCAAAGCCTTCGAGCGTCGACGGCACGTCGGGAATCGCCACCACCTCGCAGCCCCAGTCGGCGGCGCGCTCGGCGTTCGAGGAATTGACCGAGAGGACGAGCGTCGCCCCGGCCTTCACGGCTGCGGAAACTTCACGAGCGTCAAAGCTGTCGATCGAGACGGTGTGGCCGTCGGCGACGAGACGCTTGACGACATCAGCCACGCCGCTCCAGCCCCCTTCCGGATCGCAGCCCAAGTCGATCCGATCGGCACCATCGGCGCGCATCTGCCGGGCTTCGGCAAGGATCGCGGCGGTGGTCATCCGCGGGGCGTGGTTGATCTCGGCGATGATCTCGATCGCATGGCTGCCGTAGTCGGTCAGATCGGCGCGCTTCTGGCCGAAATATTCATCGAGCCGCCGCAGATCCTCCGGGCCCCGTTCGACCGGGGCAGGGCTGACGGCCCGGACCACGTCGAGCGGGCCGCTGGCGGCCCCGGGGAGGATCACCCGGTCGGTCCCCTCCGGCACCTGGAGACGCTTGGCGATCCAGGGGGTGGTCATGAGGGCGGCAACGGTGATGTTCATCACCTGGACGGTGGGGATGAAGCCGACGCGCGGCGCCAACCGCTCGAGCACCTCGCGCAGCGACGGCTCGGCGAGCCGGCCGGTGATGAAGTGAAGGCGGGGACGCTCCGGCGAGGAGCGGCGTTCGGCGGGGGCTGTCACGGCGGAGAACGCATCGGGAAGGGGCGGAGAGGAACTGACATTCTATCCCGGCTGCGACCTGTCGGGGGGCGAGGCGCTCGGCCATGATCCCGCCGGAGGAGCGTGGTGCAATTCCCCTTCCGACCAGCGGGACGGTAGATTCTTCTCCATCAACCGTTCCGATCCCCGAGGGCCCTTTCCGATGATCCGTATCGTGCTTGCCAGCTTCTTCGTCTCGCTCCTTGGCATGGCCGTGGCCGCCGCCGCCGAGAACGACACCCGGCTCTACGAGATGCGCGTCTACTGGGCGGCGCCCGGGAAGCTCGATGCCCTCCATGCCCGGTTTCGCGATCACACGACGAAGCTCTTCGAGAAGCATGGCATGACGAACGTCGGGTATTTCGTTCCGCTCGGCGACAACCCCGAGCGGAAGCTCGTCTACTTCCTCGCCTATCCCGACCGGAAGGCCCGCGATGCCTCCTGGGCCGCCTTCGTCAACGACCCGGAGTGGAAGGCGGCCTATGCCGCCTCCGAGAAGGACGGCAAGCTCGTCGAGAAGGCGACCGAGACCTTCCTGAACGCCACCGACTACTCCCCCGCGCTCGACACGAAGCCGGGCAAGGATGCGCGCGTCTTCGAGCTTCGCACCTACACCTCGACAGCCGGCAATCTTCCTGGCCTGAATGCCCGCTTCCGCGATCACACCGTCAAGCTCTTTGCCAAGCATGGCATGACGAATCTCATCTACTGGAACCGGGCCGAGGGGCAGCCGCACGCCGATCGGATGCTCGTCTATCTCCTCGGCCACGATTCGGTCGACGCGGCGAAGGCCTCCTTCAAAAGCTTCATTCAGGATCCCGATTGGGTGGTAGCCCGCAAGGCCTCCGAGGAAAAGGCCGGGGGCTCACTCACCGAAGCGACCGACGGTGTGCTCTCCGAGTTTCTCGTTCCCACCGACTACTCGACCTGGAAGTGAGAGCGGCCCGCGGGGCTTTCTTGCTCAGCGTGCCTCAGCGGGCGCCAGTTCGCCTTCGGCCCGCCACAGCCGCCAGCGGATCTCCGTCCCCTCCGGGGTGTAGACGACCAGCGGCAGGCGGCTGTTGTAGCGCACGAGCATCCGCGGCCCGGGGGCGAAGGCCTTCACGGTTGGCGTGCCTGGCGCGGGGGCGATCCGGGTCGAGAGCGGAGCCCCGAGGCTATCGACCTCGAAGTAGGAAAAGCCCCAGCCGGGAATGTCGCGTTCCCGGAGCTCCCCCCCGAAGCGGACCGTGTTCACCCCGTCGGTGTCGATCGTCCGGCCGGCGACGATCTCGACTTTGAAGTCGTCCTCCGCGCCGCGTTCCTTGTGAGGGAGGAGAATCACATGCCGGGTCTTGCCGGCCGCGGCCGCGGGGTAGGCCGCCTCGAGGTTCTTGATCGCCTCGGGATCGATCGCTGCCGGGTCGGCAGCAAGTTCATCGGCCCGGCAGGAGAGGGCCGCGCCCGACAGGCCGACGAGCGACAGGATCAGGCAGGCATGACGGACGATCGAAGCCGGGGCGAAGCGGGGCATGGGGGGATTCTCAGAGGAGTTGTTTCGCGACGGGGAGATGTTTCGCGAGGGGAGATGAACGGGATTGGATCGACGCAGTGATGCCAGCCCAGGGGGGCGGTTGTCAATCATCGCCGGGATGGGGGAGGGGGCTGCGATCCCGCCGGGCCGTCGGGCTACACTCTCCTGCCATGATCCTCGAAGGCCTGATTACGACCCGCTCCCCCGACGGCCAGCCGCATCTGGCGGCGATGGGGCCGGAGGTCGATCCGGTCGAGCTCAGGGCCGGTCGAATCGAGACGCTCGTCCTCAAGCCCTTCGCCACGAGCCAGACGGCCCGAAACCTCGCCGCCACGCCGGCCGGGGTGTTTCAGGTCACCGACGACGTCCTCCTTCTGGCCCGGACCGTGGCCGGGAGCGGGCCCCGTCCCGACTTCCTTCCCGCCGGGGGAATAGAGGGCTGGCGGCTGGCTGATGTGCCGCTGGCGCTCGAGTTTCGTGTCATATCGGCCGATCGCAGCGGGGCGCGGCAGCGCCTCGTGGCCCGGGTCGAGCGGGTTCATCAGGGGCGGCCGTTCGTGGGGCATGTCCGCGCCCGCCACGCTGTCGTCGAGGCGGCGATCCTCGTCACCCGCCTCCACATGATTCCCGCGCCCGAGATCGCGGCCCGGTTTGCCGAGCTCCGCACGCTCGTCGAGAAGACCGGCGGCCCGGAGGAACACGCGGCCTTGGCGATCCTCGCCGAGGCTGTCGTCGCCGCGGGAAGCTCGGCATCGACGCCGACCGCGCCCCCGCGCGCCGTCGAAGTCTGCACCCCGGCCCGTTTCCATCTGGGGATGTTTTCGTTCGGTGATCCGCTCACCCGCAGCTTCGGCGGCACGGGGCTGATGCTCGACGAGCCGGGGATCGTCGTCCGAGTCCGTCCAGCCGCGGCTTTTGCCGGCCGGGGGCCACACGGCCAGCGCGCGGCGGAGTTTGCCCGCCACTGTGCCGCCGCCTGGGGGCTCCCCCGCGACGAGGCTTTCGAGGTCGAGGTTGTCGCCGCGCCGCGGGCGCATGTCGGCCTGGGGAGCGGCACGCAACTGGCGCTGGCCGTGGCGGCGGCGATCGAAGGGCTCGCGGTGCGGCCGGCCGATGGCGAGCGGAGCTTCGCTCCGCGCGAGGCGCTGGCACTGGCCCGGGCCGCCGGGCGCGGCAGGCGGTCGAGCGTCGGCGCCTACGGCTTCGCGGCCGGTGGGCTTCTGGTCGAGGCGGGGAGGCTCGGAGCCGACAAGCTTACGGCGCCGCTCGAAGCGTCGCCGCTGGTAGCCCGGGCCGAGCTGCCGCCGGCGTGGCGCGGCGTGCTTGTCGTCGAGCACGGGGCCGAAGGGCTCCACGACGAAGCCGAACGGCAGGCCTTCCTCGCCCTCCCTCCGGTCGATCGCGGTGTCACCGCCGAGCTTGCCCGGATCGCCTTGCTGGAGCTGGTGCCGGCGGCGCTCGAGGGGCGTTTCGAGGCCTTCGCTGCGGCTTTCGCGGCCTACGGTCAGCTGGCCGGTATTCCCTTCGCCAGCGCCTCGAGCACGCTCCCTTTCCACCGTTCGATCGAGCGGCTGATCGGTCGGCTCGCGGCGCTCGGGGTCCGGGGCGCGGCGCAGAGCTCGTGGGGGCCGGCGGTGTTGGCCTGCGCGGCTTCGCAAGGCGAGGCCGAGGGGGTGGCCGCAACGCTCGCCGCCGAGGGGCTCAGGTCCACGCATGACATCGCCGTCGTCGGCTTCAATGGCTCGGGAGCGCGGCTGCGGCCAATCACTCCTCCGCCTCGTTGAATGGGCCGGTGAGGATCGCCGCGGGCTGTTCGTGGGCGCCGTCGGTGTCGATCACGAACCGCGCCTGGCCGACGAGATCGTCGGGAATCCGCCACACCCTCCGGTCGACCCCCTTCGCCACCCGGTTGAGCGTGAGATAGGGGGGGATCTCGCCGCCGGTTTCCCGGATCGGCACGGTGGCAGGATCGGTACCGGAGAGGATGTCGCCCGCCAGCCGGCCGGCCACGAGGCCGACCTCGTGGAAGTTGAAGCCGACGTCGAAGAGCGTGCCCCGGTCGGGCTTCCCCGGATTGACGGTGAACACCGGGATCCCCGCCTTCGCCGCCGTGCCGATCACCGCGTCGATCGCCGAGATGACGGTCGTGTCGCCGGGGCAGAAGATCGCCTCAGCGCCGCGCGCGATCGTCGACTGCACCGCCTCGACTACGCCGGAGGAGTTTTCCACCGGCACCTCGAGGAGCTCGATGCCGCGCTTCCGGCAACTCGCCCGGGCGAGATCCATGAAGCGGCGCGAATTACTCTCGGCGTTGTTGTGGGGCACGCCGACTTTTCTCAAGCCCGGGTGGAGACGCTGTGCGATCCCGAACGTGACGTCGACCGGGGCGAGGCTGCCGTAGCCGACGAGCCAGGCCGGATGGGTCATCGGGTTGGCACGGTCAAATCCCACCCCGGCGGAGAAGGGATCGGTAACGGCCGCGAAAACATGCCGGAGCCGGCCTCTGGGATTGGCGCTGGCGATTTGCTGGAGCGAGGGGGTGCTCGACGTGAGCACGAGATCGAACGGGCCGCCGACGATCTCCCGGGCGATGGCGTTTCCCTGGGCCATGTCCCCCTGGGCGTTGAACCGGCGCACCGTCACCGTTTTCCCCTCCTCGAAGCCCCGTTCGGCGAGGCCGGCGAGCATCCCGGTGACCGCGTCGTCGAGGACCGTCGAGCTCGTCTGCTGGAGCACCGCCACCGCCGGGAGTGCGCGGTGGGAGCGGCTCCGGTCGGTGGCCAGGAGCAGGGCCGACGCGCCGCCGAGGAGGAAGAGCGTGGGGAGGCAGCGGCGGAGGATGGCGGTGAGCATGGGCGAGGGATTCAACGTGGGCCGAAGCCCCGGGCCGATCAGGCGTAGAGGTCACGGAGGGTGCGGGCGGCGGGGTCGTCGAGCTGATCGGCGCGCCGCAGCCGGTCGAAGCGGCCGGCGAGGTCCTCGGGCGACAGCCGGCGCTTGGCGCCCCCTTCGACATCCAGAGCGATCCTCCCACGGTGGACGAGCAACAGCCTGTTCCCGAGACCGGCGGCCTGCTCGAGGGAGTGGGTCACCATCAGCGCCGTGAGCTGCTGGTCGCGGACGAGCTTCGCGGTGGCCTGCACGACCCGGTCGGCGGACGCCGGATCGAGGGCGGCGGTGTGCTCGTCGAGGAGGAGGATCTCGGGGCGGTGCCAGGTCGCCATGACGAGCGCCACAATCTGCCGCTGCCCCCCAGACATCGAGCCGATCGGCTGGTCGAGGCGCTGTTCGAGTCCGGGCTGGATGGCCGCGAGCCGGTGGGCCGCCTCGGCCCGCAGCCGGCGTGGCGTGGCCCAGCCGAGCCCCACCGGCCGGCCCCGGGAGGCGGCGACGGCGAGGTTCTCGAGGACCGACAGGCTCGCGGCCGTCCCGGCCCGCGGGTCCTGGAACACGCGCCCGACATACCGGGCGCGCCGATTCTCGCGCCACGCCGTGAGCTCGTGGCCGGCGACATGGATGCTGCCGGCGTCGAGGCGGACGGTGCCGGCGATCGCCCCCAAGAGCGTGCTCTTCCCCGAGCCGTTGGTGCCGATGACGACGACGAACGTCCCCGCCGGGATCGTGAGGCTGATGTCGTCGACGGCGCGGACGAGCGGGCCGCCAGGGGCGGAGAAGGCGACGGTGGCGTGGCGGACGTCGAGCATGGGAAGCGAGGAAGCAAAAAAAGGATCAGCGGGCTGCCGAGGCCTGTGGGCGACGCGCGAGGAGCCGGGGGGCGATCAGCGCCGCGAGGACGACCAGCGCCGTGGCGGCCTTGAGCCAGTCGGGATGGAGGCCGGCGCGCAGGGCCGAGGCGACGATGAGGCGGAAGGTGATGCTGCCGGCGACAGTGGCAACCAGCGCCCCACCGAGCCGCACCGGCCCGACGAGCGCCGCTCCGAGAAACACGCTCGCCATCCCCCACACGACCATCCCGATCCCCATCTGCACGTCGGCGAATCCCTGCACCTGGGCGACGAGCGCTCCCGACAGCGCCGTCAGCGCGTTGGCGATGGCGAGGCCGCCGACCGTCAGCAGGCCGGTGTCGCGCCCCAGCGCCCGGGCCATCGTCGCGGTGTCGCCGCCGGCGCGCATCGCCGTGCCGAGGTTCGTGCGGAAGAAGGCCCAGAGGAGGATGACGGCGATCCCCACGCCGGCGAGCATCACGATCAGCCGGGCCGCCTCGCCCGCGGCATCGCCGCATCCGGCTGCCGTCAGCGCCGGAAGGAGGAGCGTTTCGGCGCGATCGAGGAGCGTCGCGGTGCCGGCCAGGGGGACATTGCTGCGGCCGAGGACGACGAGGTTCACGCTCGACAGCGCCGTCGTCACGAGGATCCCGGAGAGGAGCGGCTCGATACGCAAGATCGCGTGGAGGAGCCCCGTGCAGGCTCCGGCCGCGGCCCCGGCGGCGGCGCCGCCGAGGGTGGCGATGGCCGGATCGTGCCCGGCGACGAGGAGCACGGTCGTCGTCACGGCGCCGAGGGTGAAGGAGCCGTCGGTGGTGATGTCGGGGAAGGAGAAGAGCCGGTAGCTGACGAAGACGCCGAGGGCCACGAGTGCCAGCGTGACACCGAATGTCCAGGTGGCCAGGAGCGTGATCATCGGCGCGGCCCCCGGACCTCGAGCGGTGCAAACCAACAGGCCCCGCGCACCAGCTCCGGGCGACCGCTGCCCAGAACCGGCGCCGGATCGGCGAGGAGATGCATCACGGCCAGGGGCGACATCCCGCCGAGGGCAGCGACGATCTCCGCCGGCTCGGTGGCGCCGCGGCGGAGGGGGCGGTGGGGGAAGACAGCGGCATGGAGGTGGGCCGTCACGCTCCCGAACGGGCGGACGAACTCCCCGAGGGCCCCGCGGGCGCCCCGTGTGGCGACGCCGACAACCAGCGCCGTCCGGCCAGCGTGGCACGGCTCCCGCGAGAACGACAGCCAGCGGGCGGCGATCTCGGCCCGGCCGGCGGCCGGGTGATCGTCGGCCGTCGCTGCGGCGATCGGGCGGATCAGTTCGGCGCCAACCAGCCCCAGCACCTCCGCCACCACGAGCACGGCGATGGCCTCTCCGCCCGAGCGCTCGAGGAGGATGCCGAGGAGCGTGTCGAGCGCGACGCCCGCCCCGCCACCCCCTTCGAAGCCGGTGTGGCCTCGGGGCGTCCCCTCCCAGAAAAGACCTGTCGCCAGCCGGATCGAGGGAACGAGGTCGCCGCTGCCGACAAGCGAATCAGGGACGCCGAAGGGGCGCGGCGGGCGGACGAACACGCTCCCGCAGGCGGCGAGGAGCTCACCGCCGCAGGTCACCGCCGGGCCGTCGTCGGCCAGGGCTCCGATGCCGATCCCGAAGGCTTCGCGGGGGACTCTCCGCGGGGTCTCGTCGGTCGTTCCCCCCCCGACCTCCAGGCCGGGCTGCCGATGACGACCCCCTCGAGCGGCGCAGCGGCCGCGCCATCGAAGCCGACGAGAACGATCTCCCCCACCGACTCGGTCGGCAGCGGCGCGGCGGCCGGCGGCGGCGCGTCGCGCCCGGCCCCACCTGCGGTCATCGGTGCGGGCAGCGGTGCGGGCAGCGGTGCGGGCAGCGGTGCGGGCAGCGGTGCGGGCAGCGG
>JBBAVV010000041.1:0-47415 GCA_040397545.1 Pirellulales bacterium | reverse complement strand
TCGCTCCCGAAATAGACATGGAACATCGGCAGCTTGGCGGTGGCTGCGTCGCGGCGGGCGGCATGATCGCGAAGGCTGATCCCGCGCCGTTCCAGGGCGACAAGGGCATCCTCGAGGCCGGCGAGCGTGCGGCAGAGCTTCTGCATCGTCGCCCCGGAGATCTCGCGGCCGTCGCCAGGGAGGAAGACCCCCTCGCCGAGCCCCTGGTCGAGGAGCTGCGTCTTCATCTCCTCTTCGGTCTGCACGTAGTAGACCTGCTTCTTATTGCGGACGCGGAACAGCGGCGGCTGGGCGACGTAGACGTGCCCCGCGGCGACGAGCTGATACATCTGCCGGTAGAAGAACGTCAGCAGGAGCGTGCGGATGTGCGAGCCGTCGACGTCGGCGTCGGTCATGATCACGATCTTGTCGTAACGCCGCTTGCCGAGATCGGCGTCGGTGCCGATGCCGGCGCCGATCGCGGAGATGACACTGCGGACCTCCTCGTTGGCAAGGACCTTGTCCTCCCGGCTCTTGTAGGCGTTGATGATCTTGCCGCGCAAGGGGAGGATCGCCTGGTACTCGCGGTGCCGGCCCCCCTCCGCCGAACCGCCGGCCGAATCACCCTCGACGAGGTACAGCTCGCAGCGGGCGACATCGCGGCTGGTGCAGTCGCGGAGCTTGCCAGGCAGACCGCCGCCGGAAAGCGCCCCCTTCCGCTCCCGCAGGAGCGCCTTGGCCTTGAGGGCCGCCGCCCTGGCCTCGGCGGCGAGCACACCCTTCTGGACGATCGCCTTGGCGTTCTTCGGGTTCTCCTCGAGGTACTTGGCGAGGCAGTCACCGACGGCGGAATTGATGATCCCCTCCACCTCGCCGTTGCCGAGCTTCGTCTTCGTCTGCCCCTGGAACTGCGGATGGGGGACGCGGACGCTCACCACCACCGTGAGGCCCTCGCGGACGTCGTCACCGGTGGGAACGAGATCCTTGTAGAGCCCCGTCTTCTTGCCGTAGGCATTGAGTGAGCGGGTCAGCGCGGCGCGGAAGCCGGAGACGTGCGTCCCTCCCTCCGTCGTCGAGATGTTGTTGACGTAGCTGTGGAGATTCTCGGTGAACTCACCGGTGTATTGCATCGCGATGTCGAACGACACCCCCTCCTGCTCGCCGACGATCGAGATCACGTCGGCGTGGATCGGATCGCTCGAGCGATTGAGCCACTCGACGAATTCGACGATCCCCCGCTCGTAGAAATACTCCTCCGTCTGGCCGCTGGCGGCGTCGGAGAAGACGATCTTCACGCCCGAGTTGAGGAAGGCGAGTTCCTGGAGGCGGCGGGCGAGGATATCGAAGGAGAACTTCGTCGACGGGAAAATCTGCGGATCGGGCTTGAAGGTCGTCTTCGTGCCGGTGCGGGTGGTGGTGCCGACGTTGCGCACGGGGCCGGCGACCACGCCACGCTCGTACTCCTGCTGCCACAGATGGCCATCACGCGAGACCTCCACCTCGCACCACTCGGAGAGGAAGTTCACCACCGTGACGCCGACGCCATGGAGGCCGCCGGAGGTTTGGTAGGCCCCTTTCTGGAACTTGCCGCCGAACTTCAGGACTGTCATCACCCCTTCGAGTGTCGAGACGTCGCGGTCCATCTCTTCCGAAAGCTGCGCGTGTTTCTCCACGGGGATGCCGCGGCCGTCGTCCTCGACGGTGACACTCCCGTCGACGTTCACCATCACGCTCACCCGCTTGGCGTAGTTGGCCATGCACTCGTCGATCGAGTTGTCGACGACCTCGTAGACGAGGTGGTGGAGGCCGCGGGCGGTGTTGTCGCCGATGTACATGCCGAACCGTTCGCGGACATGCTCGCGGTCGGAGAGATGGAGCAGATCCTCGGACGTGTAGCCGGGTGTGCGGGTCTCGTCAGCCATGGGACGGGTCCTCCGGGGATGACGGGGCGGGGACCGGAAGCCGGGCGGCAGCGGCCCACATCGATGCGGACGGTGGGTTTGATTCGGAACGCTCGATCGGCTCGGAGAGGAGGCGGCAGCGGATGTCGGTGATCCCTTCCGCCGGGACCAACTCCGCCAGGCGGGTGACGGCCTGGCGCTTGTGGAATCCCATCTCCTGCACGATCGCCGAATGGGTCACGAACACCTCGAGCACGCCGCGGCGGACGAGCCCGGGCTGGGAGGCGGCCCGGATATGCTCCGGCACCGCCTGCTGCCAGGCGTCGACGAGCCCCGAGGCCGCTTGCTCGCGGTCGTATCCGGTCCGGGCCAGGAGGCGGCTCATCAGCCCGCCAATGGCCTTCGGTCCTGTGGGCGGGGATTCATCGTGCGGCATGCGGTGGATCGGCAGGGGGACTGGAGCGGGGGAAACGTTCAAAAGCCACGGCGTCGACCGGCCGGTCAGTCGGCGGCCAGCGGCATGATCACGTAGCCGTAGCCGTCGGTGGTCGTGCAGACGCAGGCACTTTGGGCGTCGGTGAGCTCCACCGTCACGGCCGTGTCGGCATCGAGCACACGGAGGAAGTCGCTCACGAAACGGGGATCGAGTTTGATCCGAACCGTCTCACCGGTGTGGTCGATCGGCAACTCGATCCGGCTCTCGCCACTCTCGGCCGACCGTCCCGTGAGGACCAGCTGCCCCGGCTCGAAGGTGAAGTCGACCCCCTTCGAATGCTCACTGGTGACGATCGCCGCCTGACGGACCGCCGCGAGGAGCGGCCCGGCGACGAGGTGCACGCGGATCGCATCGGGCCGGGACGGGAAGACGTCGCGCCACCGCGGGAAACGCCCCTCGACGAGGCGCGACGAGATCGTCGTCGAACCGCTGTGGAAGAGGATCTCACTCGGGCGGACGGCCACCCGCACCGGCACATCCGCTCCCGAGAGGCAGCGCTCCACCAACTGCATCGCCCGTGCCGGGACGATCGGCGCGACCTCGGCCGATGCCCCCCCGGATCCCACTCCGGTGGACACGGCCGGGCCCTTCATCTTGGCGAGCCGGCGGCCATCGGTGCCGACCGCCGTCACCTCCTTGTCGCCCAATTCAACGAGCACCCCCCCGAGGGCATACCGGCTCGACTCGTTGTCGGTGGCAAACACCGTCCGCCGCACGAGCTCCCGAACCAGCGGCGCCGAGATCTCATGGCCGGAGTCGGCCGGAAAACTTGCCACGGCCGGGAATTCGAGTGGATCCTCCGCCGGCAGGCGGAACTCACTGCGGGGCGCCTTGACGATCGTGGCGGTGCCGTCGGTATGGATGTCAAACACCGTCCCAGCAGGGCTTTCGCGGACGATCGCCGCCAGCCGGGCACTGGGGAGGAGCACCGCCCCGGGAGCCGACGTCTCCACCCCTTCGATGCGGATGCGGATCCCGACCTCGAGATCGGTGGCCGAGATCTCGGCCGAGTCCCTGTCAGCCTCGAGCTTGACGTTCGAGAGGACCGGCTTGGGCGACCGGGCCGGAACCACCGCCTGGGCGCTCTGGAGGGCCGCAAGGAGCGGCTCGCGCACACATCGCACTTTCATGACGGACCCCTTCAGACGAACCGCGTCGCGGCCCGGGAACCCGGCCACGGAAAACCCCTACTGTACCCGACCCGGGGGCGACAGAAACCCCCGCCGATCCTCTCCCGGTCGCGGCCCCGTTCTCCCCTCTTTTCTTCTCCTCATGGATGAAAGAAAGGGAGAAGGGGAAGAAGGAACAACAAGAGAACCATTATGACACGAGCCGACCGAGTGAGTGAACGTCTGTTCCTGTCGGCGAGCATTCAGAGGGGGAAAAACCGAAAAACAAGAGCCTGGGATCGATCCAGGGCGGCTGCGTGGGCGTCGATCGGAATGTCGGGAACGTGTCGGAACGTAGTGGTCAGGAGGTTAGAGGTCAGTCGGTCTCACGGCTCGGAGGAGATGATCGGCGGTGGGGTCGGCGGCCGTTGGGCGTGGCGTGAGGGTGGTGGGGGAGTTCTGGCTGCGACGGAACAGGGTGGGGCATGGGTGGGGCGCCGTCGGCAGCGGAGCCAGTGGCGAGATTTCCAACATCGTCCGACGGCGCTGCGACATCTGCCGACAGCGAATGCCAGAGAGAAAAAAAACACCCCGGGCCTTTCGACCGGGGGTGTCTTCGATTCGATCCGCTGGAGAGGAAACGGCTTCAGGCCGCCCCACCCGCGTCGATCGTTTCCGCTGGAACGGGGAGCCTCGCCGTCGGCGGGGTCGGAGAGCTGCCGAAGGAGCTGGTAGTCGAGATCGTCCCCGAACCAGTTGACGCCGCCGTCGGCGAGCCCGGCGAAGCATCCGCCACCGCCGGATAGGCAGTTGCGACCGGCGTCCTCGAAGAAGCTGACGGTCTTGCGCATGCTGTCCTGGCAGGGAGGGGGCCTTCGTCGACAGGTCGGAGGCTCCGGGTCACGTCGCTCGACGCTTTTCAACGCGGGGTCCGGCGCCGGGTCGCCCCATAATAAGCCACAGCACAGCCGATCGCCGCGAGTGACAGGGCCCCCGGTTCCGGTACGGGGGCGACCGTGTAGTCGAGCAGGATATTCGATCCCTGGCGGATCACGCTGAAGGCCGCCTGGGGCCGGATCGTGGTCAGCGTGACGCCGTTGCTGTCGGTGCCGACAGTGCCGAGTGAAAACAGGCCCGCAGAGGAGGCCGCTGCCGAGGCATCGATCACCAACCAGGCGTGGTGTGTTGACCAGAATGGGTCGGCCCAATCGACCGTCGATCCGGCGCGGTTGAAGGCGAGGTCGAAGAGGCTGTTGGTATCGATCGACAGTGGCCCGGAGAAGACGTCGACGGCGTCGTAGAGCGTCCCCCGATCGGCCAAGGACGCGGTGTTGGCCACCAGCTCCCACTCTAGGTGGCTGCCGGCAGCGTAGCCCAGACCGCCGGCGAAAGACTGCAGGCCGGGCGAGTTGCCCGGGGCGTGGATCGCACCGGCGTCGAACGTGACCGGGCCGGTGAACGTCACACCGTCCCCCCTGACGACGCCGCCGGCCGCCACCTGGAGCGTGCCACCGACAGAGCCGGTGTAGGACGACGCGCCATCGAGCGTCTGGATGCCGCTAAAGGCATCCGCACGGATCAGCGCACCTCCATGGTTGGCGAGGTTGTTGGCGACCGCGAGCGACGCCAGGTCGAGGATCGCGCTGTTGCCGAGCGACACCGCGCCAGTCCCGAAGGCAGACGTGCCGCCGGCAACGAGCGTGCCCCCGGCGATCGTCGTCCCAGCGGAGTATGGATTGGCTCCGGAGAGCGTCAGCGATCCGCTTCCATCCTTCACCAGCGCCAGGTTCGCCTTGCCGGTGGTGCCGATCGGGCCGGCATAGCTGCCGTTGGCCGTCCCGCTGACCGTCAGCGTCGCGACGGTGCCAGCGACCGAGTTGATGATCCCGCCGACGCCCGCTGCGCTCCCATTCAAGAAGGCGATCTGCTGGGAGTAGCCATTAAGATCGATCGATCCGGCGGTCGAGCCGAAGGTCACGCCCGCCGTCGTCGGCAGGGCGTTGTCGATGCCGAGCTTGTGGACGCCGGTGGCGGAGCTGTTGACCGTCACGTCGCCGCTGAACGTGCTTTGGGCGTTGAGATTGGTGACGCCCGCGCCGCCGGAGCCGCCGACGGCCAGATTGAGGCCACCGGTGCCGGTGATCGGGCCGTTGACGTTGAGGGTGTTGCCGCTGGTGGCACCGATGTTCAGGGCTCCGCTGGCAAGCGTGAGTTCGAGCGGATTGGAGAGCGTGCCGCTGGCGCCGGAGACGGCGACCGACTGCCCCCCCTTCGTGAACTCGATCGTCCCGGTGCCGGTCTGCACCGAGTTGACATTGACGCGGACGTTCGCGCCGGAGAACGACAGCTTGCCGCCGGCAAAGAGCGGCTGGAGATCCGTTGTCACGTTCAGCGTGCCCGCGCCCGTGACGTCAAGCTTGCCAGCGGCGACCGCCAGATTGGAGGTGGGAAGCGTGGCCACGGAAAGGGTTCCCGCTCCCCCCTTGGTGAGCAGGCCGTTGCGCGTCAGCAGCCCGCCGAGGGCGAGCGTGTCGCCGTCGGCGACGTCGATTCCACCGCCACTGGCGGCCACGGTGATCGGATTGGAGATCGTCATCGTCGCCGTGCCGTCATACGCGATTCTGCCCCCGCCGGAGAGGCTCACCGCACCGTTCCCCAGCCCGGCATCGCCGAAGCCGATCGTGCCGGCGGAAGCGCTGATCGCGCCGTTGGTGGTCACGGAGTTGCCGACAAGATCGATGCGGCCCGATCCGCTGTTGGTGACCGTGGCGGCGCCGGTGAGGTTACCGGCGACGGTCACGACCGCGCTTCCGGCATTGGTGACCGCGACGTTCTCGCCGATCGTGCCATTGAGGGAGAGGTTGCTGCCATCGGTGCGCACTGAGCCCGACCCGCTGAGGTTGCCAGCGAAGCTCGTGGCATCCGAGCGGTTGAACGCGAGCGCTGTTCCTCCGGCGAGCGAGACATCCCCGGTGAGTGAGCCGGAGGTGCCCCCGGCACCCACCTGGAGGGTGCCGGCGGACAGCGCGACCTGTGAGGCCGTGGTGCTGCCGGCGAGGACGAGCGTGCCGATGCCGGCCTTCGTCAGGCCATTGGAGGCGGTGACGTCGGAGCCGATCGTCGTCGTGCCCGCGGCCGTGGTGATCGTGTTCACCGCGGGATTCGCGCCACCGAGCGCGATCGCGCCGCCGGCGAGCGTGTAACCATCGACACCGAACTGGATGCCGTTGTTGGCGCTCACCGTGCCGTCGACGGTGACCGTCCCGGCGGGGCTTGCAAACACGGCCGTTCGCGACGGATCCCACGTGCCGCTCGACCAGCCGCTGCCGCCCACCGACCAGGTCCCGCTACCGCCGTCCCAGGTGGCGATGTTCCCCGGCGTGAACACGAGATAGAGGCCGGTGCCGGAGGAGCCCGTGTCACTCACGGTGAACGTGCCGCCGGCGAGATTGTTGGAAAACCCCGAGGCGTCGACCGTGAAACGGTTGGCGTCGAAGCCGAGAACGCTCCCGGCCGTGGTGATCATCGCCCAAGAACCGGCGGCGTTGTCGTTGAAGTTGATCGCCTGACCGGCCGCGCCTCCGGCGCTCGAGGCGCTGGCCAGACGGATCGTGAACGATCCCGATCCGGGCACGGTGAGATCCCCGGTGGTGTCGAGGAGATCCCATCCGCTGCCGGCACTTCCGGCGGCGTCATAGATCTGAAAATTGAGTCCGCCGCCCCCCGCGAGCGTGGTGTCCCCCATGGTGAACGTGCCGATGGCGTTCATGTTCGGGGCGATCGTGCCGCCGACGGTCGCAGCGCCGCTGACGGTACCGGTGCCACCGAGGGTCTGGGAACTTCCGAGCGTGTAGCCGGCCGCGACGGCCGCGACGTCGAATGTCGCCCCGGAGGCGACGGTGATCGTCGGCGAGGCGTTGATCGAGCCGGCCCCGGAGAGGGCGAGCGTTCCCTCCGCGATCGTCGTCGAGCCGATGTAGGTGTTGGCGCCGGTGAGCGCCTGCGTGTTGGCGCCGGTCTTGACCACGTTGACGACGCGGCTGCCGGTGCCGATCACGCCACCAAAACCCTTGCCGGGGGTCGTGGCGCCGCCGACGCTGAGGGTGGCATCCTGGGGACCGTTGTTGACGATCGAGAGGTTCTTCGCGCTCCCCACCGTGGCATTGGCGCCGTCGGCAAGATAGGCCACCTGCTGATTGAAGCCGTTGATGTCGAGCCGCGCGGCACCGATCCCCGCCTTCGTGCCGACGATCACGCCGGTTGTGGTGGGGAGAGCGTTGGCGATCCCGAGATTGATCGAGGCGGTGCCGGCGACGTCGGGGGTGTTGGTATTGATCGTCGTGTTACCGCTGTAGGTGTTTTGGGCGGAGAGCATGAGGACGCCGCCGCCGCCCCCCCCCAGCGTGCTGTTGGAGAGATCGAGATCGGAGTCGCCGCTGATCACGCCGGAGATCGTGAGGTTGCCAGTGGTGCTCGTGTTCGCCCCCCTCGTGGCCCCGATCGTGCTCGTGAACGTCCCTGGCGTGTAGGTGGCGCCAGTCCACGATCCGGCGGTGAACGACTGGCCGGTCGAATTGAGGCCGATGCCGGCCGAGACGGTGCCACCGGTGTTGCCGGAGAGGTTTGAGATCAGGGCCCCGGAGGTGGGGAGTTGGATCTGGCCGCTCCCCGAGAGCGTGGCGCCGTCATTGACATTCATCCGCTGCGTGCCGGAGAGGACGAGGTTGCCTGTCAGCACGCCCGAGGCAGCGAGGTTGTAGATGCCGGAGGCGGTCGGGCCGGCACCGAGAACGAGGTTGCCGGCTGCCACCGTCACTCCGCCCCCCGAGGAGGGAACAAAGTTTCCATTGACCGTCAGATTGCCAGCCCCCGACTTCGTCAGCAGCCCCGACAGCGACGACATGCTCGCCACAGCGAGATTCTGGCTGCCGGTGTCGATCGTGCCGCCGCCGCTGCCGATGACGACATCGTTGGAAAGCGCCACGGCCGAGCCGGCCGTGCTCTGGAGCGTGGCGCCGCTCGAGAGCGTGATCCCACCGGAGCCGAGCCGACCGGCGCCGTCGATTTGCACGGTGCCGCCGGAGACATTCGTGCCGCCGACGAAGTCGTTGTCGCTGGAGAGGGCGAGGATCCCGGCGCCGGTCTTTGCCAGCCCCGTCGCGCCGGTGATCTTGTCGCCGGCGGTAGCGCCGCTGAAGGTGTAGCTGCCGGCCGCAGCCGAGACGGTGAGCGACGAGGGAGCGAGGGCCCCGACGAGGCTGATCGTGCCGCCGGCGGAGTTACCGAAGGTCACCTGATCGCCGTCGGCGAAGGTGGAGCTGCTCGTGCCCGTGGTCCAATTGGCCGTGGTCGTGTCCCAGGTGCCACCGCCGGCGACATTCCATCCGAGGCCCTTGGCGTTGAGGACCGAGAGGCTGAAGTTGTCGACGCCCGCCATGGCGTCAGCCTGGGCGTCGTCGGCGTCGTTCCAGCGGATGTAGAGATATTGGTCGCTCGCCCAATTCACCCCCGTGAGGTTCCCTGCCTGGTTGCCGATCGTGTAGAGCGGCGTGATCGCGGCCTGGGTGCCGGGAGCGCCGGTGCCGGAAGCGGGGGTCGTGAATCCGAGGGCGGTTCTCGCCCACGTTCCGGCGGAGTCGTTGAACGTGCCGTCGCCGGTGGCACTTCCCGACACGACGTTCGCTGCGCTGACCCGATACGACATCGGATAGGGATTGCGGGTCGTCGCCGGATTGCGGTTCATGACCGCGTCGTAGGCGAGGGAGAGGTTGTTGATCGTCCCGCCGGAGGTGTTCTTGAGAACGACGCCGAAGAAGCCGTTGCTCGCCCCGGCGCCCTGCGAGCCGAAGGCCCGGTTGGTGGGGCTGGCGGAATCGACGAGCTGGTAGAAGGCGCCGGTGTTCGACGAGCCGTTGTTGATCCCGGTCTTGTTGGTCGCGCCGAGGCCGTAGGCATACCACCCGTTGACCGACGCACTCGATCCCGACATCGCGAGCGTCGAGATGTCGAGCATCGTCCTGGCATTGATGTTCGTCGTGCTTGCCGAAGTGCTCCCGGTCATCCCCTGGAAGTTCTGCGTGTAGGTCGAGCCGCTGAAGTCGATCGGCGTGGCGCTCGCCGGCAGGCCGGAAACAACCACGGCGATCGAGAGGCCGAGGCGGACACAGCCGTCGAGGAGACGGCTCGAGAACGTCGGGCGGGGCATGGCAGGAATCTCCTGGTGCGCTTGATCCGTCGGCGTTGACGGCGATCAGCGCGGGCAGATTGCCCGAGGAGCGGAAGCAGCGCCAAGGCGAGCTTTCGAGTGAGATCTTCATGAGGCCACCGCCGCCGGCGCTCACGAAGCGGAAAGAAATCGCTCGCGCCTTTGATTTACGGATTGCCGTGTCATCGATGCGAGCGATTGGTAAGCGCGGCGTGAGCTAATCATGAGCCCGATCGGGCCGTCAGCGTGTCGAGCACGCCGCTCCCCTTCCGGCGAGAGCCGCCGAGGGGCAGTCGCATGCACGACGACCTCCCGGGCCTGCTCATCGCACGCTCACGGTTTCTTCATCCCCCGCTCATGCCCTTCCGTTACTTTCGGGATCTTGAGCCCCGATCCTCGAGGTGGTCAATCGTGGAACGAACGTCGAGCGTCATGTTGATCCATGCGAAGGATCATCCGGTGCTCCGTGGTGCCGTCGCCTGGCTCGTGAAGGAGCTGCGCTACACCATCCCGCAGCGGGGAGACGCGCGGGTCGTCCTCTCGCTCCGCCGCGCCGATGAGTCGCTCCAACTGCGCTTCGAGGGCGTCGACGAGTTCTCGGTGGTGTCCGGGTTTCCCGAGTCGCGGGCTTCCGACCGTCAGGTGACGGTCAGAATCCTCGACGTGACGCACCTCCAGTGGGCGCGCGTCACGGTTCGTGTCGAGTCGTCCTGTGGCGGCCTCTCGTTCTGGGCCCGCTCAGTGCAGATCGCCGCAGGGCTGTCGGCCCCGCGGCGGCGAGCGCGCCGGCCCTGACCAGCGCGCCGGCGGATCGGTCACGGTGCATCCGGGGCAAACCGGACGACCCACAGGCAGGTGCGCCGGATCGGCGGATCGGCAGGCGCTGCTCCAGCTGCATCCATGTCGAAATCGTTGTCGTTGATGAGCGCGACGACGCCCGGGGCGAGGAGCGCAAGCCCCTCGAACTTGAGATCGGAGAGTTTGCCAGGCGGTCCGGAGGCGCCTCGATTGAGCTTGGAATTGAAGATCGGGGCGAGCGCGGCAAGGTCGGCGACGAGTCGTTTTGAAACGGTCGCGATCGGTCTTGCGGCGGGGCGACCCACCGGCCCGAGCTTGACCTCATAGAGCCGGCTGGCGGTCGCCGATTGCTCGAGAACGAGGAGCGAGTCGTTGCCGGTGGCGGCGAGCGCCGAGATCTTGCCGTCGGCGGCCACGAGATCGGCCGGCTTCTCCTCCGGCTCTCCCAGCCGGTAGCGATACTCGGCCAGGGGCAGGCCCTTGACGGGGTCGACGAGCAAAAGCGGGACGTGAACGGCATCTTCTTCCGCGGCACCGGCCAACGGCTCCGGCGGGCTCTGGAGCATCGTGAACAGCCGCGAGCCATCGGGCGACCTGGCGAGCCCCTCGAAGCCGCGGTTGTCGGTGCGCCGCAGGCACACCTCCGGCAACGCCTCGATGATTTCGCAGCCGGGGCGACGGCTATCGCCAGCGCCGACCACCGCTCCGATCGGGACGATCCGGCGCACCATCCGCCCGTCGGCCGTGAGGCGAAGCAGCGACGGGACATATTCTTCGGCGATCCAAAAGCCACCGTCGGCGGCCGGTGCGAGCCCTTCGGTGTCGAGGCCGTCGGGATCGACCGGCAGCGGCAGCGCCGTGGCAGGATCGACCATCGGCTTCGACCGGGGCGGGGCGACGGCCGGGCGGCCGGACGTGGGGCCGCCGCCGGCGGAGGTGATCGGCTTCACTTCCACAACGCGAAGCGTGCCGGGCTCTCCGGCGGCGGCAGGCGCTTCGAGGGCGAGCTTCACCAAGAGCGGTTGGAATGTGGGGACGGGGAGCGTCCGCAACGGCTTGGCGGGGCTGCCGTCGCTGGCAGGCTTCTCGACATAGCCGTTGGGGCCACGGTCGGTGATCCCCCAGAGGTGGATCGTGCCATCGGCCGCCGTCTCGGCCAGGGAGAGATCGCTGATCCCGCCGAGGCGGAAGTCGAGGGCCCGCGAAGCAGCAGGCGTCTCGGCAGGGAGCGGGAGAGGGGCATCTTCGAGGACGTACATCGACTCGATCGTGGCCACGGCCGGGCTGGCGTCGCCTGGCTGCGACGCAATCACAGCTCGGATCGGGCCGGCCAGCGGGAGTGTGAGACCAGCGGCCGCCCAGAGCAGGCTGGCCACGGCGGGATGGAGTCGGCGATCGGTCATCTCTGGGCCATTCTTCCGAGGAGCGTGGCACGGCGCGGCCGGGCACCTGCAGCGATGCCCAAGCGGCCAGCATGGCGCCGATGTATGAGCTTCTGATGAGCGGGGCCCCGGTCCCCTTCCGCAAAAAAACCGCCGGCCTTGTGGCCGGCGGTTGCTCCGCCTGCGGGCGGCGGTGGATCGGAGCTGAGGCCAGTTACGGGAGCGTGATCGCCAGTGGGCTCGACCCCACCTTCACCTGCCGGTCGAGGGTAGCCTGCTGAAACGCCTCGGGAACTTTGGCCAAGGCCTTGTCGGCGTCAGCGGCCTTGGCCGACTTGGCAACAAACCAGGCGTAGGGGCCAGCAATCGCTTCGCCGGAGAACTTTCCCTCGGCATCGACTTCGAACGAGGTCATGAAGCCGGTGGCCGTCGGCTGGAGCATGAGCAGCACGTCTCCGACGGGCGAACCGTCGGCCCGGGTGAGCGTCCCGGTCACGGGGCCGGCCTCGGGCATTTTGGTAGCGCCGCCGGCGGAACAGCCAATCAGCATGGTGAGGGCTAGCAAGCACAAGAGAGCAAGTGAACGCATGACGGTGAATCCTCGGGAGAACGGAAAAGGATGATGAAAAGCAACCGGCGGGGGCGAACGGTCGTTCGCCCCCGCCGGCGTTGATGCTGACAAGCGATATCAGTCGATGTTCACGTTCTGGCCGTCGGAAGCGCCGACCATCCACTTGACGACGACTCCATCGATGTCGTCGCTGAGGTACCGGGTGGAGCCGTCACCGAAGGTCGAATTGCAACCGCCGGGATGAAACCCGAACGGCTCGTCGTTCGGTCCGCAGTTGTTGACCGACCAGAGGCACTCAGGGGGCCCGCCGATCGGCGTCTTGTTGTTGTTGAGCTTCGCAAGACGCGAACCGGCGGAGTTGCTCGGGCCGGAGTAACCGTTGGCACAGGCGTCGGGATCAGCCCAAGCGTAGACGCGGCGGCCACCCGGCGTGCCGGGCAGCGAGGTGCCGTAGACAATGGGATCGGCCGGGTTCGAAACCGGGCTGACGCGCGACGACAAGGCACCGAACTTCGCCACCGTGGGGTGAGCACGACCGGCGTCCTCGATCCACAGGAGCGTCTTGCTCGAGCCGTCGGTGATCTGGCCCATGCCGACACCGTCACACGACAGCATCGGTGCGACGACCTGCGCGAGCCACGCAGCCGAACCGGCCGACGGCGTCCGCATGCCGTACGTGGCCGAGCCAACGGCGGTGTCGACGTCAGAGAGGGCCGCGACCATGTAGTCGATCCCGCCGTAGTTCGTGACCGGGTCACGGTCGCCGAGCGGCGTCGACGGGCAGATGAACGAGTTGATCGTCGACTTGGCCGCCACCTGGCCGGACGGGAAGGCGGGATCGTCGTAGGCCCGACCCTTGGCCTTTTTGTGCAACAGGCCGCCCGAGGCCGTGGTGTAGTTGCCGGTGGAGTTCAGTGTGGCGCCGTAGAGCGTGAAGGGGACGCTGCTGACGTCAAACTGGTTGTAGATGTTCGTCTGCTCGATGTAGGGCAGGATCAACGTGCAGATGGAGTGGATGTTGTAGGTCGTGGAGCTGGAGCCGGTGGAGTCGCACTGGCCCGGGGAGGGCAGCTTCCGAGTCGCAGACTCGAAGTTGAGGACACCCAAGCCCAGTTGCTTCATGTTGTTTTGGCACTGACTGCGCCGGGCGGCCTCGCGGGCAGACTGGACGGCGGGGAGGAGCAGGCCGACGAGCGTGCCGATGATCGCGATCACGACCAAGAGCTCGACGAGTGTGAACCCACGCCGGATGGAAGGAGAAAGATGACGCATGGAGGAAGACCCCAGAGGATATGAAGTAATCGAACCGACGGACCTGATGACCGGAAGCTGGAGCGAGCTGTTCGCCACCGCTTCAGTATCGTTTTTATAGAGCACGGTTGGGCAACGTTTCGTGAGAGGGCAGCGAGAGTTTGGTGAGATTCGTGTAAGGATTGCGTGAGGGGGTTCGGCTGGGTCAGGCGTCGCCGAGGCATTCCTCGCAGGCATCCCAGAAGGCATTGGTGACGACCGAGACGATTTCCTCGCTCGGGGAGACGCCGAGCCGGCGGGCGAGCACGCTGCGGACGGTGGCATGGAGCCCGACAGCTTCGTGGCCTTCGTCTGAGGACACGATCGAAAGCACCTCGCGGATCGTGTCGTTGCCGAGCAGCATGTCGGCTGGCAGCGGGGGGGGCGTGCGGCGCATCGCTGGCGGAGGTCCTATACGGCCATGGAGTTGATTCGGCAGTCAGGAAAGCATGCCGGGATGAGGGTTTGATGTGGTTGTTGGGAACCACACGAAAGTCTTGCGCGGCGGGGTGACGGAGCACGGCGGGGCGGAGAGCGCTCGTGCACGGCTCACGGCTTCGTTACAAAATCCTCATCGATGTGGCCTAAAGTCAGAGTGGTTTGTTCCGATGGGCGTTACTTTGCCGCTCCCTCCTCTTCCGGACTTGGCACTATGCACGTCTTCCTTCCACGAAGCCGGCACCGCGCCGGTGCTTCCCCGCTCCCGGCCGGGTTCACGCTTGTCGAACTCTTGGTCGTGATCGCGATTATCGGCACGCTCGTCGGGCTCCTCCTACCGGCCGTGCAAGCCGCCCGTGAGGCCGCCCGCCGGTCGCAGTGCACCAATAATCTCAAGCAGATCGGCCTAGCACTGCTCAATTTCCACGACGCGCGGAACCGTTTCCCGCCCGGCGTAAATCTCCCCGTAGGCACCGCCAGCGGGATGCTCTTCCCCTCGAATGCCCTCTACAAGAGTGGCAAGATGGGGAAACCGCCGTTCGCCGGCCAGTGGGGCTCGTGGCTGATGTACACCTTCACGATGCTTGAGGAAGCGAACCTCGCCGCGCAACTCGACTTCACCACGCGCGAGTACGGCAATTGCAACGGGCCAGATTCCGTCGGGGCGCGGAACGTATCGGTGTTCGTCTGCCCGAGCGACCACGTTCCGAAGAATCCGGTCTCCTACTCCACCGGCGGCAATACCTACTACTTTGGCGTCAACAGCTACATGGCCAACGCTGGGTCGCGGTGCTGGTTCTGGGCGAACTCGACCTGCGACGGGATGTTCCAGGTTAACAGCAACGTCCGCCTCAAGGACGTCTTCGACGGCACCAGCCACACGGTGCTCGTGGGGGAGCGCGACAGCTTCGAGCCCAACTGGATCGTCGGGGGGGAGCAGAAACTACCGAACATGCGCGGGTGGGCGTGGTCAAACTTCAACGCCATGCAGGACGTCCTCGCGAGCGCCTGGGTGCCTGTGAACTACAGGCTCCCGGGGATGGTGACCTCGTCGTTCAATGCCTCGACCGACGACCGGCAAAACGCCTTCGGCAGTCGCCATCCAGGCGGGGCGAACATGGTGTTCGCCGACGGGTCGGTGCGGTTCATCACCCTCGTCGACACGGCCGATCTGCCGGTGCTCCAGAGGATTATGCGGCCCGCTGATGGCCAGCCGGGAGGTGTCGATTGAGTGTTCCGGCCCGCGTTGTCCTCTTGGCGATCGTCGTTGCCCTGGCCTGTGGTTGCGGGCGAAAGCCCGATCCGCTGCTTGCGCCGGCATCGGGCGTGGTCCGCCTTGGCGGCAAGCCGCTGGAAAGCGCGCTTGTGCGGTTCATGCCCGCCGAGCGGGGGATCGCGGCGGAGTGGATTTCGGAGGGTACGACTGACATGGAGGGACGCTACACGCTGGCGTGTGTCCGTGGCCCGGGAGCGGTGGTGGGGAAACACCGGGTGACGGTATCGGAAGGGGGCGTGCCCGGGGAATTGCGCGACGATCAGGGGAAGGTCGGGGCGTGGCTATCCAGTCTTTCCGGGCGGCCGATCCCCGACCGCTACGGCACCGCCGCGACATCCCCGCTCGAGGCCACCGTCGGCCCGGAGGGGGCCGGACTCGATCTCGACCTCGATCGCTGACACGGAGTCTGCGGCCCCGCGGACCCCGAAACGGCGGTGCATTCTAGCGGATTGATTCGCCGCGCCGTGCCGCCACAATCGGGGGCTCAGCGGGGCGGCCGGCCGACGGGAGCCGGCGAATCCCGTGGGCACGCCAAAGGGGAAGGCGAGCATGACGGCGAGCGGAAGCAGGGACATCGATGCACGACCGGGGCGAGCTCGGCAAGATCCAGTTCGTTCAGGCGAGCCATCAGCAGGACATGGACGGCTGGCCCAATTACTGGCCCGGCCTCCCGCCGATGCACTACGCCACGCACTGCGTCGGGCCGTGCCTGGCGCTCGAGCGGAAGGATGCCACGGAGGTGAGCTACTTCTGCCGTCAGGGGAGCATGCCGGGATGAGGGTTTCGTGTGGTTTTGTAGTCCACATAGAAATCTAAGAACAGCCAGGGTGCCGGGAGGTCGAGCTCCGCCCGGATGGCACGGTCGGGGAGATCGAGTGAGCGGGGTGGGGCCGTCGATCGGCCTCGGACGGATGCTCACCGAAGACTCAGCTTCGGCTCACGTCATGCTGACGTGGGGGGCGTAGTATTCCCTTGCTATTTCTTCACCTTGGAGCCTCACCATGATCACGGCTGCTCGATCACCTCGGAGCGCCTCTGTTCGGGTTCGAAACGCCTTCACGCTCGTCGAACTCTTGGTCGTGATCGCGATCATCGGCACGCTCGTCGGGCTCCTCCTGCCGGCCGTGCAGTCGGCGCGGGATGCGGCCAACCGTTCTGCCTGTTCCAACAATCTCAGGCAGATCGGCCTGGCTTTCCAGCTCCACAACGACGCCCGGAAGATCTATCCCTACGCCGGGTCTGACGGCCCCAACCAGAGCTGCTGCAATGCGACGGTACGGGCGGGTTGGACGTGGATGTACTGGATCCTGCCCTACATCGAGGAATCCAACACCTTCGATCTCCCCGACACCACCACCAATAACGCGATCGTCGCGGCCACCCCGATCAAGACCTACTTCTGCCCCTCGCGCCGGGTGCCCCGGGCCTACGGCGGCACGACACTGACCTCGCGGAGCGACTATGCGGCCAACGGCGGCCGGTCGCTGGCCGGCAACGGCGACGAGGGGCCGGTGCTGCGGCAATGGGCTGTGCCGGCGGCCACGCTGCCGATCACCACGGCTCCGCGGGCCGGTCGGCGGATCAAGGACTTCGTCGATGGCCTGACGTCGACCGTCTTGGTGGGCGAAAAGCAGCTCCACTCGAGCGTGCAGGGATCGGCCGGTGGGGACAACGAGGCCTGGAACAACTCCGGCTGGGATCAGGACCATGTCCGCTTTGGCACGTCGGTTCCCCAGCCCGACAGCAAGCATCCCACCGCCCGCTCGGGAACGTTCTGGTCGGAGCGGTTTGGCGGCCAGCATCCCGGCGGCACGCAGATGGTGTTCGTCGACGGCAGCGTCCGCCCCGTGTCGTTCGACGTCGATGCCGCCACCTGGCTCAACCTGACGCTGATCGCGGATGGCAACGCCATCTCCGTCGAATAGCCCGATCGTTCCGCGTCGCCTCCCCGACCTCCCGCCTCCTTCCCCCTCGAGAACCCATCCCATGCTCCACAGCTCCGGTCGGCGGGCGTTCACGCTCGTCGAACTCCTCGTCGTGATCGCGATCATCGGCACGCTCGTCGGGCTCCTCCTGCCGGCCGTCCAAGCCGCCCGAGAGGCCGCTCGCCGGTCGCAATGCACCAACAACCTCAAGCAGATCGGCCTCGGGCTTCACAATTTTGCCGGCGCGAAGCGGTTCTTCCCGCCTGCGGCGGCCAGTACGACGACCACCAGCGCCCAGCAGCTCGAGCTCTGCAAGCGGCTCGGTGTCACCGTCAAGGGACAGCGTCATGGCTGGGGGGTGTTTCTCCTCCCGTACATGGAGGAATCGAACCTGTTCGGCAAATACGACCTCAAGAGCGATTGGTCGTCGGCTGCCAACCAGGAAGTCCGTGAGAGCATCGTGCCGGCCTTCCTCTGCCCGACGGTGAGCCGTGAGGGAGGGGGGCTGACGACGAAGACGGTCGGTGGCGTGGCGATCACCATCGGCCCCGGAGACTACGCCCCCGACAACGGCTACGACACCGTCCTCGAGACGAAGGGGCTCGTCGATGTCTGCCCCAATCGCAACGGCGTCATGGATGTCAACGTCCTCCGGCAGGTCGCGGAGATCACCGACGGGACCTCGAGCACGCTCCTGATCTCCGAGGACGCCTGCCGTCCCAACGCCTGGCGCGGGAAGAAGCAGACGCTCGTCATGGGGCAGACCGACGGCGGATGGTGCGATCCCGACAACGAGTACGTCACGCACGGCTACACGACCGACGGCCTGACGGTCAACGGCCCCTGCCACACCAACTGCACCAACAACAACGAGGTCTATTCCCTCCATGCCGGCATGGCCAACCACGTGTTCGCCGACGGCTCGGTGCGGTTCATCAGTGCCGATCAGGACATCCGCGTGTTCGTGAAGCTCATCACCTATGCGGGCAGCGATCTTGCCCCCACGACGGAGTGACCACCATGCCGCTCACGGGGAATCGGACGCTTTCGTCGCTGGGCTACGCCGTGCTCGCCCTGCTCGTCGTCGTCGGCTGCGCGCAGCTTGACGGGCCGGTCTGGAACCTCAACCCCCATCCGGTGAAGGGGAGGGTGTTGTATGACGGCAAGCCGGCGGAAGGGGTGCTCGTGGGGCTGATCCCGATCGATGCCCCGATGCCGCCGGCGATCCCCGCCAACCCGACAGCGATCACCGGTCCGGATGGGACCTTCACGATCGGCACGATCCAGCCCGGGGACGGGGCGTGCGTCGGCCGATACCAGATCGTCCTCAATTGGATGGTCTCGAAGGAGGATGAATCGGACGAGGAGAACAAGATCGACAAGCTCCTCGGCTGGTATGACGCGGCCCACAGCTCGCTCAACCTCACCGTCGTCGAGGGGGAGAACTCGGTGCCGGAGATCAAGATTCCCCCCCGCACGATCCTCCCCGAGCAGATGCCGGGGATTCCGGGGCGGAACTGATCGTGGCAAAAGCCCGCCGCCCTGCCCCGCCCGGCCGGTGACTGTTCACGGACTGACCCGTGACATGCTCGCAGCCAACTCTTCTCCGCCACCCCGGACACCCCGTCATGCACCCCTTGAGTCCCTACGCCCACCCCCTCCACCGCCGCGGGTTTTTCAAGAGCACCCTGTCACTCGCGGCCGCCGCCGCCTGGGCCTCACGAGCCGATGAGCCGGTTCTCGGGCGGCCCGTCTTTTCGGCCGATCCTTTTTCCCTCGGCGTCGCGTCGGGCGATCCAACGGCGGACGGCTTCGTGATCTGGACGCGCTTGGCGCCCGATCCGCTGCAAGGAGGGGGCATGCCGAAAGCTCCCGTTGCGGTGAACTGGGAAGTGTCGGAGGACGAGGCGTTCACGCGGGTGGCTCGCCAGGGCACCAGCGTCGCGACGCCCGATTGGGCCCATTCAGTCCATGTCGAGTTGGAGGGACTCGAGCCCTCACGCGCCTATTGGTATCGCTTCCATGCCGGCGAAGCCACCAGCCCGGTGGGGCGGGCGCGGACGTCGCCTGCAGCGGGAGACGGCGCCTCGGGGTTGCGTTTTGCCTTTGCGTCTTGCCAGCACTTCGAGCAAGGCTTCTACACGGCCTATGCGGGAATGGTGGCGGACGACCCGGGGGTGATCGTCCACCTCGGCGACTACATCTACGAAGGGGCTGCCAAGGCCGATGCGGTGCGGCAACATCGCGGCGGAAAGCTCGCCTCGCTCGACTCCTACCGCGATCGCCACGCGCTCTACAAAACCGACAAGGATCTCCAGGCGGCCCATGCCCACTGCCCGTGGATCGTCACCTGGGACGACCATGAGTTTGAGAACAATTACGCCGACGACATCCCGGCGAGGTCGGAGCTGGCGAGAGACGCCTTCCTGGCCCAGCGGGCCGCCGCCTACCAGGCCTATTACGAACACATGCCGCTGCGCCGCTCGAGCCTGCCGCAAGGCCCTTTGATGCAGCTCTATCGCCGGGTGTCGCACGGCAGCCTGGCGGAGTTTTTCGTCCTCGACACGCGGCAGTTCCGCACCGACCAGCCCTGCGGCGACGGCGTCAAGGCCCCGTGTGAGGGTGTCATGGATCCGGCGGCGACGCTCACGGGGGTCGAGCAGGAACGCTGGCTGCTCGACGGCTTTCGCGGATCGACGGCGCGCTGGAATGTCCTCGCCCAGCAAGTGATGATGGCCCGCGTCGATCGGGCTCCGGGAGACGAGTTCACCTCCTCGATGGACCAGTGGTCCGGATACGAGGTCCAGCGCCGTCGCGTCCTCCGGGCTTTCGCCGAGCGGCCCGAGGCCAACGGAATCGTCCTCACCGGTGACATCCACAGCCATTGGGCCAACGACCTGCTCTTCGACGAAGGGACGGGCGCTCCCAAGGTGGTCGCTGCGGAGTTCGTCGGCACGTCGATCTCATCGGGGGGAAACGGCAAGGCAAAACCTGCCAATCACGCGGTGATCATGGGCGAAAACGCGTCGGTCAGGTTTCACAGCGGCCAGCGCGGCTACGTCGTCTGCGATCTGGGCACGGATCGGTGCGAGACGGCCTATCGGGTCGTCGATGTCGTCGATCGCCCCGGTGGCAGCGTGTCGACGGCCGCCCGATTCGTCGTCGAGAACGGCCGGCCAGGCCTTGTCGAGGGGTAGGCCCTCGGCCGCCCGAACCGTCGCCCCGGGGGAGCCCTGGATTGATTCCACCGCTTGGGCGCGGAGAATCAGCGGCGGTCACGGGGCGGCCGGCCGTGAGGCTGCCGGGTTCCGTGCCGACACCAACCGGGAGGGATCGCATGGCAGGCGGGACAGGGACATCGGGCCGGAAGGTCCGGATCGCGGTCGTGGGGCTCGGGTTCGGGGCGGAGTTCATCCCCATCCACCAGCGCCACCCGCACGTCGAGCTCGTGGCGATCTGCCAGCGGTCGCAGGACAAGCTCGATCAGGTGGGGAAGCAGTACGGTGTCGAGCGCCGCTCCACGAGCTACGCCGATCTCCTCAAGGACAAGGAGGTCGATGCCGTCCACATCAATTCGCCGATCCCCGACCATGCCCCGATGACGCTGGCCGCCCTCGAGGCGGGCAAGCATGTGATGTGCACCGTGCCGATGGCGACGAGCGTCGACGACTGCCGGAAGATCGTCGAGCTCGCCGCCAAGACGGGGCTCAAGTACATGATGGCCGAGACCGTCGTCTACGCCCGTGAGTTCCTCTTTATCAAGCAGATGCACGACCGGGGCGAGCTCGGCAAGATCCAGTTCGTTCAGGCGAGCCATCAGCAGGACATGGACGGCTGGCCCAATTACTGGCCCGGCCTCCCGCCGATGCACTACGCCACGCACTGCGTCGGGCCGTGCCTGGCGCTCGAGCGGAAGGATGCCACGGAGGTGAGCTGCTTCGGCTCCGGGCGGATCCGTGAGGAGCTGATCGGCAAATACGGCTCGCCGTTCGCCATCGAGAGCGCGCATGTCAAGCTCCGCGACAGCGATGTCGTGGCCCGGGTGATCCGCTCGCTGTTCGACACCGCCCGGCAGTACCGCGAGAGCTTCGATGTCTACGGCACGAAGAAGAGCTTCGAATGGCAGCTTGTCGAGGGGGAGGAGCCGGTCCTCCACACCGCCAAGGTGCCCGAGCCGGAGATCCCCAAGCGCGTGCCGGTGCCCGACTTCGCCCACCTCCTCCCGGAGCCGATCCAGCGGTTCACGACCGGGGGCGTGTACGACGCCGACGATCACCAGCACCTCTCCTTCACGCAAGGCGGCGGCCACGGCGGCAGCCATCCCCACCTTGTCCACGAGTTTGCCTCGGCGCTCGTCGAGGGACGCGATCCCTATCCCAACGCCCGGCAGAGTGCCAACTGGACCTGCACGGGCCTGCTTGCCCACGAGTCGGCCCTCGAAGGGGGCGTGATCAAGAAGCTCCCCGAATGGTCGATGAGCTCTTGAACACAGAGCCCTGAGTCAAAACCCTCACGGCCCGTCCGGCGTCCGCGCCGGGCGGGCCGTGTCGTTTCCGGGGAGGGCGGGGGCCTCAAGGCGACGCTCGAAATCCTCGCGGGCGGACGAGCCACCAGCTCGCGGCCACGGCCGCTCCGAAGATCGTGTAGGCCGTCACGAACACCCACGGTGGCGCCTGCCAATAGAGGAGACGGCCGAGCCAGTGGGCGACAAAGGCGCCTGAGTAGGTGGCCTCGCCGGCGGCCGCGCGGAGGGAGTCCTCGAGCGAGGTCAGGGGGCAGGGAACGCCCGCCCACGCCTCCGCGACCACCAAGCCGATCGCCGCCAAGTGGAGCGCCCGGAAGGTGGGGTTGCGGACCGATCGCCACCGCAGCGCCCCGCCGACGAGGATCGCCACCAGGCCCAGGACGACGAAGGCCACGAAGGCCACGTGGAGGGCGAGGACGGCGTCGGCGAGGAGGCGGGCGGCGGTGGCACTCACCGTGGTTTTCCTCGGTGTGGCGGTCGCTCCACCGGGCCTTCTCGCGGGAGTACCCGAGTCGAAAGACCGCTATACTGTAGTGTTTCCAGGGATGATTCCGCAGGCCGCTGAGGAGATTTCTGCATGCGTCCGGTATCAGTTCGCGCGAGCGGTTTTTGGGTGCTCGGCCTGGTCGCCCTCGGGCTGCTGATTGCTCCCCGGACGGTTGCGGCGGCCGCCCCGGCCGAAGAACCGCTCCGCGTCCTGTTCCTCGGAGACCAAGGGCACCATCGCCCCGCCGATCGCTTTGCCCAGCTCCAGCCGGTGCTTGCCGGCCGCGGCATCGAGCTTGTCTATACGGAGCGCCTCGAAGACCTCGATCGGGCGGTCCTCGGCAGGTATGACGCCCTGGCCGTCTACGCCAACATCGACGAGCTTCCGGCCGAGCGCGAAGCGGCGATCGTCGACTTCGTCCGCGGTGGCAAGGGCCTCGTGCCGCTCCACTGCGCGAGCTTTTGTTTTCGCAATTCCCCCGTCTGGGTCGACATGGTCGGCGCTCAGTTCCAGCGCCACGACGGCGGCGAGTTTCGGACGACGAACCTCGCCCCCGACCATCCGATCATGAACGATTTCCAGGGCTTTCAAAGCTGGGACGAGACCTACGTCCACACCCGCCACAACCCGCGCGGCCGGACCGTTCTCGAGGAGCGCGTCGAGGGGGATCTCCACGAGCCGTGGACGTGGGTCCGCAACGAGGGGAAGGGGCGAGTCTTCTATACCGCCTGGGGGCACGATCAGCGCACCTGGGGCCATCCCGGCTTCCAGAATCTCGTCGAGCGCGGCATCCGCTGGGCGGCCGGCCGCGACCCGGCCGCGGCTGGCCCGTACGTCGATCACCCGAAGATGAACGTGCTTCCCGAGGGGCTCGCGGCCTTTGAGTTTGTCCCGGCGAAGGTTCCCGCCTACGACCCCGGCGGCAAGCAGTGGGGGGTACAGCTCGAGCCGGTCTCGCAGATGCAGGCCCCCCTCTCCCCCGAGGAATCGCGGAAGCATGCCCTCGTACCGGAGGGGTTCCATGTCGAGCTTGCCGCCGCCGAGCCGGTCATTGAAGCCAAGCCGCTGGCGATGGCTTTTGATGCGGGCGGCCGGCTGTTCATCGCCGAGAGCCTCGACTACCCCAACGAGATCGTCCTCCCCGGCGACGGCGAGGGGCACGATCGGATCGTCCGCTTGGACGACACCGATGGCGATGGCGTCTGCGACACGCGGACGATCGTGGCCGAGGGGCTTTCCATTCCCACGAGCCTCCTCCACCACGGGAATGGCTGGATCGTCGCCCAGGCCCCGTCGATGCTTTTTCTTTCCGACGCCGATGGCGACGGCATCTGCGAGAAGCGGGAGGTCCTCTCCTCCGGCTGGGGGACGAGCGACACCCACTCTGGCCCCAGCAACCTCGCCTGGGGTTTTGATGGCTGGGTGTACGGGATGGTCGGCTATTCGGGCTTTAATGGAGAGGTCGGCGGTGAGCCGGTCCGCTTCGGGGCCGGCTTCTTCCGCTTCCTCCCCGACGGCTCGAAGCTCGAGTTCCTCCGCAGCACGAATAACAATTCCTGGGGCTTTGGCTTCTCCGAGGAAGGGCTCGTCTTCGGCTCGACTGCCAACGGCAATCCCAGCGAGCACATGCCGCTCGCCAATCGGGTTTACGAGCGCGTCCGCGGCTGGAGCGCCACGACCCTCGGCGGGATCGCCGGCAGCCCCCTGATGGAGATTGCCAAGCGCCGCGACGGCAGCGATGCCCCGGTCCGCCAGGTCGACCATTTCGGGAAGTTCACCGCTGCCGCCGGCCACCGGCTCTACACGGCCCGGGCCTATCCGCGCGAATACTGGAATCGCACCGCCTTCGTCTGCGAGCCGACCGGCCACATCGTCTCCACCTTCGAGCTCACGCCGCGCGGCGCCGGATTCTCGAGCCGGATGGCCTGGGATCTCCTCGCCAGCGACGACGAATGGACGGCGCCGATCGCCGCCGAGGTGGGGCCGGACGGCCAGGTGTGGGTGGTCGATTGGTACAACTACATCGTCCAGCACAACCCCACGCCGGCCGGCTTCGAGAACGGCAAGGGGAACGCCTACGAAACCCCCTTGCGCGACAAGAGCCACGGCCGGATTCTCCGCGTCGTCCACGACAGCGCCGCGGCCACCCCCGCCGCGGCCACGCGCGACCTTGCTGCCGCCACGTCGAAAGAGCTCGTGGCGCTGCTCGCCGACGACAACCTCTTCTGGCGGATGCGGGCCCAGCGGACGCTCGTCGATCGCTCGTCGCATCTGCTGGGACGCGACCTCGACGTCGTCCCCGGGCTTCTGGCCCTCGTGAAAAACCGCACGGTCGACTCAATCGGCCTCGATCCCGGCGCGATCCACGCCCTCTGGACGCTCTTCCAAATGGGGCTGATCGCGGAGGACGCCGATATTGCCCTCCTCGACGCCGTCCGCGGCGCGCTCAAGCACCCGTCGGCCGGCGTCCGCATGAACGCCGTCAAGGTCCTGCCGCGCGACGCGGCGACGGTCGCCGCCATCGACCGAGCCAAGCTTCTCGACGACCCCTCGGCGATCGTCCGCCTGGCTGTCCTCGAGACGCTCTCGGAGTGCCCGCCGCTCGACCTCGCGGCTGAGCTTGTCGTCCGCGCGCTCCAGGATTCGCGGACGCTTTCCGACCCGATCCTCGCCGACGCCGCCACGAGTGCCGCGGCCGTCCAGGCCGCTGGGGTCCTCCCGGCGCTGCTCGACCGGGAGCCGGCGAAGGCGGCCGGGTTGGCTCCGGCCGCGCTGATCCCGGCCCTCCTCGTGGCCGATGCCGCTTTGCCGTCGCCGCAGCTTTTGGCGATCGTGGGCCGGGTCGCTGAGCATGTGGCCCGGGGAGGCGATGCCGAGGCTGTCGGTCGGACGCTTGTGAAGCTTGCCAAGGCCGATGCCGCCACGGCCACGGCGGCCCTCGAAGGGCTCTCGCGCGGCTGGCCGAAGGGGAAGGCTGCCACGTTCGACGCGGCGACCGAGGAGGCGATCGTGGCGCTTGTCGACCGGCTCCCCGCCTCGTCGCAGGGGCAACTGGTGACCCTCGTTCAGCACACCGGGAGCCGGGCGCTCGACGCCCATGTCGGGAAGATCAGCGAGGCGCTGTTTGCCGATCTCGATCGGGCCGAGGCTGAGGATTCGAACAGGATCGAGGCCGCCGAGCGGCTCGTGGCGCTTCGCCCTGCCGATGCGGGGCTTGTCAGCGATCTCCTCGAGCGGGTTGGCGGCCGCTCGAGCCCGCAGATCTCAGCCGGGATCGTCTCGGCGATCGGCCGCTCGACGGGGGCCGAGGCCGCAGGGCTGATCCTCGACAAGCTCGCCACGCTCACGCCGGCCGTCCGTGATGCCGCGCTCCGCGCGGTGCTCGCCAATCGGGAGTGGGCCGCCGAGCTCGTGGACCGGCTCGAGGCGGGCTCGGTCGCCGTCACCGATGTGCCGCTGGTGGAACGCGGCAAGCTCACCGAGCATCCCGACCGCGCGGTCCGCGAGCGGGCCAGGAAGGTGATCGCCAAGGGGGGCGGCCTGCCGAGCGCCGACCGCCAAAAGGTGATCGACGAAGTCCTCCCCGTCGTCCTTGCCGGGGGCGACGTGCCGCGCGGCAAGGCGCTCTTCAAGGAGCAGTGCGGCAAGTGCCACACCCATTCCGGCGAAGGGGGAAAAGTCGGGCCGGAGCTGACCGGGATGGCGGTTCATCCGCCGCAGGAGCTCCTCATCCACATCCTCGATCCCAACCGCTCCGTCGAGGGCAATTACCGCTCCTGGACGGTGACCACCGACGACGGTCGTGTCGTCACGGGGCTCCTCGCCGCCGAGAGCCGGACGGCCGTGGAGCTGGTCGACGCCGAGGGGAAGCGGCATCCGATCCAGCGCGACGAGATCGACGAATTCCAGCCCTCCCCCAATTCGCTCATGCCGGTCGGCTTCGAGAAGCAGATCCAGCCGCAGGGATTTGCCGATCTCCTCGCCTTCCTCACCGCCAAGGGGAAGTATGTCCCGCTGCCGCTCGACAAGGCGGCCACGGTCGTGACCACGAAGGGGATGTTCTTCGAGCCGGATGGGGAAGTGGAGCGCCTCGTCTTCCCCGACTGGAAGCCGAAGATGGTGGGAGCTGTTCCGTTCGTGCTGGTCGACCCCCAGGGAGACACGATCCGCAATGCCGTCATGCTCCACGGGCCGCTGGGGAAGATCGCCCCGCAGATGCCGAAAGCCGTGTCGCTTCCCTTGGGGAGCCCGGCCGCGGCGATCCACATCCTCGGCGGGATCTCCGGCTGGGGATGGCCGGCGACCCGCGAGGAATCGACCTCGATGATCGTCCGCCTCGTGTACGCCGACGGCACCACCGAGGATCATCCGCTCGTCAACGGCCGCCACTTCGCCGACTACATCCGCCGCGTCGACGTTCCGGAAAGCGAATATGCCTTCGATCTCGCCGGCCGGCAGATGCGCAAGCTCGTCGTCCATCCCGGCAAGGACGCGGTCATCGAACGGATCGACCTCGTCAAGGGAGACGATCCCACGGCGCCAGTGGTGATGGCGCTGACGGCGGAGATGCGGTAGCGCGTCGGCGTCGCCGCGGCGGATCATCGGTCAGGGCCACGTGCAAGCCAGCAACGTCGCGGGGAAGCGGGCGGAATCCGGTCGCTCATACGGGACTCGTACTGTGAGCTTTCCGTGGGCACATGGCTTTTGAATGAACGAGGGCTATAGTAAGTTGTCTTCGTGCCTACCTCGTGACATCCCCGGTCACCTCCTGCCCCGGTTCTCCCACCCCCCTGGAGCGACCGATGCTCTCTTTCGCGCCCCGCCGCTGCTGCAGCGCTGTGTCCCTGGCGCTCCTCGTTGCCATTGGCCCTGCCTTCGCGGGCTGTGCCAAACAGGAGTTTCAGAACATGCGTCAGCCGACCCATCCCGTCCAGGGGCAGGTGACGCTCGACGGCAAGCCGGTGGCAAACGCGACGATCGTCTTCAAGCCGGTCGATGCAGCGAAGTTCAAGTGGCGCGAGCAACCGCAGGCGAAGAGTGACGCGGAGGGCCGTTTCACCGTCTTCACCTACGAGGCCAACGACGGGGCCCCTGCGGGGGAATACCGCGTGGGGATCGCCGTCCTCGGCGGAGGCGACGACGAAGGGGGCGACCAGGTCCGCCGTGACGCCTCGGCTGCCAAGGTTCCCACCCGTTACGCCGATGCCTCCACCTCGGGGCTCACCACGACAGTCGAGGCCACGCCGAACACGCTACCGACCTTCGAGCTGTCCGGTCGGTGACCTCCGTCGCTTCCTCTCATTCCGTTGATTGCGGTTTCATCCCATTCCCCTTCTTCAGTCGCTCCCGATCACTCCATCCCGAAAGGTCTGACCATGGCCATGCCCCGTTCCCGTAGTGCAGGGTTTACCCTCGTCGAACTCCTCGTCGTCATCGCCATCATCGGCACGCTCGTCGGCCTCCTCCTCCCCGCGGTTCAAGCCGCGCGGGAGGCCGCGCGCCGCAGTCAGTGCCAAAACAACCTCAAGCAGGTCGGCCTGGCGATCCTCAACTTCGAGAGCGCGAAGCAGTTTTATCCCCCGGCCCGGGCCGACGCTGCCCCAGGGTTTCCGGTGGTCGAATTGGGAATCCCCGCCCCGGCCAGTGGTGCCATCCAGCACGGTCCCGGCGTCTTCCTCCTCCCCTTCATCGAAGAAGCGCAGCTGGGCAACGCCTACAACACCAAAGTGACCTGGTCTGATCCGACAAACGCCGCGGTGATCGAAAAGATCATTCCGGGATTCATCTGCCCGTCGTCGACCACCGCCAATCCGATCGACACCGGTAACGCGCCGTCGAGCACCTCGGCACCGCGGTGGAGGTCGGCCTCCTCGGACTACTCGATCGCCAATGGCGTCAACGGGAAAATCGGACTTGCTCCCTACAATCTGATTCCCCCCGTGCCCGGCTACGACCCTTCGAACCCGTCGACCGACGCCACGCAGTACACCGGGGCCATCCGTCCGATGAGCACGATTTCCTCGTTCACCACCGGCATGAGCCCGCCGTTCTACAGCTCACGGGCCCGATCCCGATCTGCGTTCGTCATGGACGGGACGTCCAAGACCGTGGCTTGGGTCGAGGATGCCGGGCGCCCGGTGCTTTACCGCCGCCGCACCGCGATTAACACGTCGCGGGCGAGCGGGTCGGGATGGGCCGATCCGGATTCGGAGTTCTGGGTCGACGGCTTCACCACCGACGGGGTGACATCGCTCGGCCCGTGCGCGATGAACTGCAACAGCAGCAACGAACTCTATTCGTTCCATCCTTCCGCCTGCGGGGCGGTGTATTGCGATGGCAGCGTCCGTTTTCTCTCCGACGACATGTCCATGCCGGTGCTGGCCGCCGCGATCAGTGCCGCCCAAGGGGAGACCCTAAGCACGGAGTGACACTCCGCCCTGATGGTCACCCCGATGCAAACGGCCCGCGCGGGATCGCCCCGCGCGGGCCGTGGTGTTTGTCTACTTGCCGTCGACCAAGATCAGCGGACGTCGATGAGCTCGACGAGGAAGTGGAGCGTGGCGTCGGGGGGGATGGTGCCGCCGGCACCGCGCTTGCCGTAGCCGAGGTTGCTCGGAATGAGGAGCTCGATCATGCCCCCCTTCCCCACCAGCTGCATCCCCTCGGTCCAGCCGGGGATCACCTTGGTGAGGCCGAACTCGATCGGCTCGCCACGCTTGTAGGAGCTGTCAAACACCTTCCCGTCGTCGAGCCAGCCGTGGTAGTTGACCTTCACGGTGTTGCTCGCCTTGGGGTTGACCCCTTCCCCCTTGCGGAGGACGCGGTACTGGAGACCGGAAGCGGTCTTCATGAAGGTCTTGGGGGCATCGGCGTCGAGGGTGCCCGCGCCCTTGGGGAGTGTGGGGAGGGGAACGTCGGTATCGGCGGCAGACACGGAAGTCTCCGGAAGGGTGAAGGCGAAGGCCAGGAGGATCAGGGAGCAGGCGAACAGACGCATGGAAAGGGTTCCTCTCGGGTTCCTCTGGGTGAAATCGTCGCAACGAGCATACCGGATTCGAGCGCCCGGGTGAGCGCAGAGGGGATCGGTGGACCAGGCGCAGGCTCGAGGTCCTACCTTGCTTGGCCCGCGGCGGGGACGGGGGGCTCGATGTTCACGATCCCCTGCGGCGTGTACCGGCTGAACCCGTAGGCCCCGGCCTCGGCGGTCCTGGCGACGTACCGCGGCAGATTCACTTGGCTGAAGTACTTGAGGTTTGGCTTCTGGTAGGGAGCGAGCGCCTCCTGGATCGTCTGTCCTTTCTTGATTTCGAGGAAGGCGGGGCCCCCCCCGTAAAGCGCTCCTTCCCAGATCAGCTTCCCCTGCTCGATGATCTTCAAACGGCTGATCTGCTCCGTGATCGTCACCTTCTCGGCCTCCCCAAGGGGCCGGCCGAAGGCCCGGTATGACATCTCCCGGCTCTTCCCCGTCTCTGTCGTCGCCTGAAGCACAAGCGCCGCCCCCTGGCCGACCGTCATCCCGGCCGCTTGGAGACGGGCGGTGAGGGCCTGCTGGACCTGCTGCTGCTCGGCCGCATCCCCCTGCACCCGGACGTCGACCGCGAACGACGCCCCGGGGCGCACCGCCAGCAACTGCTCCGGGTCGAGGCCGGCCGCCACCCGGCGGACGTCCTCGTGCGGCAGCACCGCCGGATAGAGTGCCCGCCCCTGCGATCCTTTGGCTTGCAGCGCATACCAGAACTGCCCGCCAAACTCCCCCCAACCACCCGGCTCCCCACCGGCGGAGTCGGAGAGATACTTCCAGATCACGATCCGCCGTTCGAGATCGATCAGGCTGCTCCCGCCACAGAGGAGGTAGCCGCCGTAGAGCCAGTCGACCGAGCCGGTCGGGATCGAGCTTGAGAAGGAAATGTCGCGGTAAACCTTTCCGGTCTGGAGATCCCAGACCACGACACGCTGCGGTGACACCACGGCACATTGACCGCCGTCGGGACGAAACGACAACGTTCCGATCGCCCCCGGCACGTCCTGCAGACAGCCAGCCGTCTTCCCGGTGAGCGCGTCAAACAGGCAGATCCTGTCGCCAACCGCGGCCGCCAAATACTTTCCACCGGGGCTGACAACCGGCTCGCTCCCGTTGGCGAGCTCGATCGTCCAGATCGCCCGCGCCTCGGGCACGTTCCACACCGAGAGTTTGTTGGGGAAGTTCACGCAGACGACGTGGTCGGCGTCGATGAACCTGGCGAACGACGGGGTATCCTTGTGGATGTTGTTGGGATCCTGCGGATTCCACACCCGGACTGGCTCAAGCGAGTCACCGGCCACCTTCCAGACGCCGAGTGGGGGCGGCGGCGGCCCCGTCGTTCCGAGGACCAAGGTGGTGTCCGGGACGGTGAGGACGAGCTCGCCGGTCCGATCGACGTCGATGAGCCTCGCTCTCGACGGCAGTCGCACCGGAGCCTCCACCTTTCCACCGACGAGATCGATGAAGGAGAGCGTCGTCGTGACCGCCCGCGTGGGGGGGCTGTTGCGGATCACGGCACAGGCCTTCGCCCCGCCCCGCGCCATGTGAAGCCCATCGATCTTCTCGAAGAAACCATCCGAGCCCTGCGGTGGGCCAGGGAGGGGGATCGGTGCCGAGGCCAGTTTTTCCGGAAACACGCCCCCGTCGACCGGCACCGACCAGTCGGCAGGAGGATCGACGGTGACTGTCCGGCAACGGCGCCACTCGCCCATAGCAACTTCGACAGGCTCCGGCGCGTCGTCGGCTGGCTCATCATTGGGCTCGTCGGCAGGCTCGGGCTGGCTGCGCGGCCGCGTGGGAGGCGCGGGCTTGGCGGCGAACGGATTGTCCCCTTTCGCGTCCGCCTTGGAGGCTGTGGGGCCCACCTTCGCGGCGATCTTCCGCGCCATCGCCTGATCGGCCGCGCTCAACTTCTCGAGCGCCAAGGTGATCTGTTTGCCATCTTCCGTCTCGAGTGTGAGCTCGTCCCCCTCGAGCGCCACGAAGCGGGCCTTCGTCTTGAACGTCCCCGTCGTGTCGGTCCAGGTGCGGAGCGGGCGCTTCGGCCCTTTCGCGTTCTTTCCTCCGCCGAGGGCCCGAACCTTGTCCGGCGGGAACGTCGGCGAGTGTTCGATGCCGTTGGAGAAGAACTTGACCGTGATCCAGCCCGTGATCGAATACTCGACAAACTCCGCTTCCACACGCCTCCCAACCCACTCAATCTCGACCTTGTCGCCCGGCGTGAGCCTCGCATCCCCCGGATCGGCGCCGCACACTCCCACGAGCAGCGCCCACGCCGCGACGATCCCAGCCACGGGCCCCATCAAGACTCTCGCCATTTTTGATCTCCCTGCTGCGAGTCCCCGGTGCGCATCGCCGACCGGCGTCGCTGGTTCCCTTGCTCCCACGAACGTCAGCCTCAAAGTCTGGTCGAAATCGACACGCAAGTCACATCCTTGGCAGTCACCGATTGGGTTCCCCCTCCGAAGAGCAGGAGTTGGCAGGAAATCGCCGATTTCCGACGGTCAGGCGCAAATCCCGTGCCAGTCGGGGAGGGGCCATCTGGGAAGTGTGGGCTGTGGGCCTTCGCTGCCAGAGGGCCGCCCCTCCGCTGGCTCCAACGGGGCTTCAGAGTCGCTCGGTAACCGCGGTAGTTCGCGGCGAGCGCTTACGCCAGCAGCGACTTGAGGACGTGCTGCTCTTCGACGCCCGTGAGCCGCTGGTCGAGCCCTTGGAACTTGAACGTGAACCGTTCGTGGTCGATCCCCATCAGATGGAGGAGCGTGGCGTTGAACGAGTTCACGTCGACGGGGTTCTCGACGATGTTGTAGCTGAAGTCGTCGGTCTCCCCGAGGACCGTCCCCCCCTTGGTGCCGCCGCCGGCCATCCACATGCAGAAGTTGCGCGGATGGTGGTCGCGGCCGTAGGTGTCGGCGGTGAGCGTCCCCTGCGAGTAGACGGTGCGGCCGAACTCCCCTCCCCAGACGACGAGGGTGTCGTCGAGCATCCCGCGGCCCTTGAGGTCCTTGACGAGCGCCGCCGTGGCCTGATCGGTGTCGAGGCACTGGGCCTTGAGATCGTTGGGGAGATTGCCGTGGTGGTCCCAGCCGCGGTGAAGGATCTGCACGACGCGAACGCCGCGCTCGACGAGCCGGCGGGCGAGGATCAGGCTGTGGGTGAAGGAGCCGGGCTTGGTGACGTCGTCGCCGTACATGGCGAGCGTTTGGGCCGTTTCACCGCTGAGGTCGACCAGATCGGGCACACTCGCCTGCATCCGAAAGGCCATCTCATACTGGGCGATGCGGGTTTGGGTTTCGGGATCGTGAAAGCGGTCGTGGCCGCGGGCGTTGAGCGTGCCGAGGGCATCGAGCATCACGCGCCGGTCGGCCCGGGTGACGCCGTCGGGGTTGGGGAGATAGAGGACCGGATCCCCTGAGCCACGCATCGTGACCCCGGTGAAGCGCGTGGGGAGGAAGCCGCTCGACCACATCCGCGTGAACAGCGCCTGCGAGGGATTGATGTCGGGCTGCGGCGTGAACACGACGAACGCCGGAAGATCGTCGTTCTCGCTCCCCAGGCCGTAGGCGAGCCAGCTCCCCAGGCTCCCCTTCCCCGGCACTTCGCTGCCGGTCATCACGTAGGTGCAAGCCGGGTCGTGGTTGATGGCGTTGGTGAACACGCTCTTGACGAGCGCCAGGTCGTCGACGATCCCCGCCGTGTGCGGGAGCAGTTCGGCGTTGATCCAGCGGCCGCAGGCGCCGCGCTGCTCGAACTTGAACTTCGACGGCGCCACCGGGAAGCGCTGCTGGCCGCTGGTCATCGTCGAGAGTCGCTGGTCGCCGCGGACGCTCGGAGGGAGATCCTTGTCGAAGTAGTCCTGGAGCTTCGGCTTGTGGTCCCAGAGGTCGATCTGCGACGGCCCGCCGTTGGGATGGATGTAGATCACGCTCCGCGCCTTGGGCGCGTGGTGGGGCAAGCCCGGGAGAGGGGGATGGACTCGGGTAGCAGCGGAGCGGGCCGCTGCCGGATCGATGGCCGCGGCGCCGGCCTGGGCAAACAGCCCGCCGCCACGGCGGCTTTCGAGGAGCGCCAGCGCCGCAGCACCAGCACCGACGCCGGAGCGGCGGAGAAACGCGCGGCGGCAGGCCTGGAGCTGCAGGTCTTGGCCGGAGGGGAGATGATGGGCCATGGCTTCAGTTCCTCGAGAGGGTCTCGTCCAGATTGAGGAGCATGTTCGAAAGCAGCGTCCAGGCGGCCAGTTCCTCCGCTGGGATGGTTTCCGGGGCCTTCGATTCCCCCACCGCCACGAGCCGTTTGGCGGCGTCGGGGTCGGCGGCGTAGCGGCCGCGGTGGGTGGCGAGCTCTTCGGCCACCACCGCCATCTCTGCCGAGTCGGCAGCCCGCGCGATTACCGTGCGGAACAGCCAGTCGATCCGGGCCGCGTCATCGGCGGGGCCGGAGGCGAGGGCCCGCGTGGCGAGGGCCCGGGCCGCCTCGACATGCTGAACGTCGTTCATGAGCTGGAGCGCCTGGAGCGGGGTGTTGCTCCGCTCGCGGCGGCCGCAGAACTGCTCCCGATTAGGGGCATCGAAGTTGACCATGAACGGCGGCGGCGCCGTCCGCTTCACGAACGTATAGAGGCTTCGCCGCCACAGGGCGGCGCCCGTGTCGCGGGCGTAGCGCTGGGTGTTCGATCCGGCGAAGCCGACCGGCTCCCAGATGTTGTCCGGCTGGTAGGGGCGGACACCCCGGCCACCGAGCGTGGTGACGAGGAGCCCCGAGACGGCCAGGGCGTTGTCCCGGATCTGTTCGGCGTCGAGGCGGATCCGCGGGCCACGGGCGAGGAGCCTGTTTTCCGGATCGGCCGCGAGGTGCTCTGGTGCCAGCGAGGCCTGACGGCAAAACGCCCGGCTCGTGACGAGGAGCTTGATGAGGTGGCGCGTGTTCCAGCCGCTCTCGCGGTATTCGACGGCGAGCCAATCGAGGAGCTCCGGATGGCTCGGCGACTCCCCCTGCTGACCGAAGTCTTCGCTCGTCTTCACCAGCCCCATCCCGAAGAACTGCTGCCAGAGCCGGTTGGCGGCGACGCGCGCCACGAGCGGCTGCTCCGGAAGGAGAATCCACTTGGCGAGATCGAGCCGATTGGGGGTCGCCCCCTCAGGGGTCGCCAGCGGTGGCAGGAAGGCGGGTGTGGCCCGCGTCACCTTCTCCCCCGGCTTGTTGTAGGCCCCGCGCAGCATGATGAAGCTGTCACGCATTTGCGGGAGGTCGTTGAACACGAACGTCCGCACGAGCGCCTTCTCGAGGTCGTCGCGCTTGCGCCGCGTCTCGACGAGCTCGCGGTCGGGCACCGCGATCTCTTCCGGCTTCTCGCGCCACACGTTCCGCAGCCAGTGGCGGCGGATCCGCGTCACGTCATCGGCGGTGGTTGTTTTCTCGGGGCCTTCCCGAACCGGGCCGCGGAGCGGCTCCGGGACGTCGTCGAGCTTTTCGACTCCCACGCGCGCCTTCCACCAAGCGGCGAATGAGCGGGCCGGATCGCTGGTCGGATCGTCGGTGCTCGACAGGCCGACCTTGTCCCAACGGACATGGCCGTCGAATTGCGTCAGCGCGAAGCCGCCGATCTTCGTGCCGGCGGGCACGCCGATGCTCTCCGGCTTGAACGCCACGCGCACCCACTTCCCCGCTTCGGGGAGGGGCCCGAGCACCAGCTGCGACGCCTGGCCGACCGCCCCCCACGGGATCACGCCCCCTTCGCCCCACACGGCCCGGTGTTCCCAGCCGTCGGTGTGGAGCTGGATCATGACCGCCCTCGGCGGCGCTGCCGGGTCGATCCACACATGGGCAAACAGCTCGCCGCCGGCGGGGCCGGCCTGGATCTCACCGCCGGGCATGAAGACATCCTGACCGATGCCTGAGGCGGTGCGGTCGAGGGAGCGCGCCCCGGAAAGCACAGCGCCGGGCTCGCTTCCCGTCAACCAGGTCGGCCCGCCGGGGCTGCTCTGCGCGGCGGCACCGGCGGGGAGATCGTCGTCGAGCCAGACCGTTTCGCTCGTCACCGGGGCGGGCTTGGGGTCGGCCGTGGCCGGGTCGACATAGACGATGTTCGCGACCGCCTCTTCGATCCGCTTCTCGAGCTCCGGTAGCTTCGCGTCGAGCGCCGCCAGTTCCGTCTCCTGCTCGGGGGTGGGGAGCTTGATGACCGGCGCCGTCTGCTCGATGTTGCCATCGAAGCCGGGGTCGGCCGCCGAATTGAAGAAGGCGTAGAGCGAATAGAAATCCTTGGCCGAGATCGGGTCGAACTTGTGATCGTGGCAGACGGCGCACTGCCCGGTGAGCCCCATCCAGGCGTTGAGCGTCGTCGCCGTGCGGTCGACGGCGTAGCGGAAGAGGAGCTCCTCGTTGATCGATCCCCCCTCGCTCGTTGTCACGTTGCAGCGCGAGAAGCCCGTCGCCGTCTGCTGCTCGCGCGTGGCGCCGGGGAGAAGATCGCCGGCGAGTTGGAGAATCGTGAATTGATCGAAGGGAAGGTTATCGTTGAAGGCCTTCACGACCCAGTCGCGGTAGGCCCACATGTGGCGCTCGTTGTCGAGGTGGAGGCCATGGGTGTCGGCATAGCGCGCGACGTCGAGCCAATGGCGGGCCATCTCCTCGCCATGGTGCGGGCTCGACAGCAGCCGATCGATGACCTTCTCATAGGCATCCGGGGCGGGATCGGCGACGAACGCCGCCACCTCTTCCGGGGTCGGCGGCAGACCTGTCAGCGCGAAGCTGACGCGGCGGATGAGCGTCGGCCGGTCGGCCTCGGCGTTGAGCGGCAGCCCCTCGGCTGCCACGCGCGCCTCGAGGAAACGATCGATCGGGTTGCCGGGGTCGCCCGGTGCGGCCGGCACCTCTGGGCGGACGATCGCCCGGAACGACCAGTGCTGTTCGTAGGGGGCCCCGGCCGCGATCCAGCGCGTGAGCAGGTCCTTCTGGGCCTCCGAAAGCTCCTTGTGGAAGTGGGGCGGGGGCATGACCGTGTCGGGATCGGTGGCAGCGATCCGGGCGATCAAGGCGCTTGCGGCTGTGTCGCCCGGGACGATCGCCCGGTCACCGCTCCCCAAGGGCGCCAGCGCCGCCGGGCCGTCGTCGAGCCTCAAGCCCGCTTCTTGCTTGCCGGGACCATGGCAGGCGAAGCAATGCTCGGAGAGCAGCGGCCGGATGTCACGATCGAATCGGATCGGCTTCTCGGCCCCCTTCGTCACGGTCGCCGGGAGGATCCCCACGGCCAAAATCATGCCGAGGCCAGGCCACGACTTCGACATCCCACGGCGACCGACCATGAAACCAAGCATGAAACAGCTCTCCTGCGGATTGATCCGCGTCGCCGATCCCGCCGGAAGGCCCAGGATCGCGGACCCTCGTCGTTCACGAGGGTCGATCAGCGGGGCCGCGCAGGCAGGGGCGGGCAGATCGAGCTTCTCCCCCCGGGCGGCCTATGCAGCCGGTAAACTGCTCCAATTCTGCCATACCCCGCAGCGCCGGGCAAACCTCAATGGCGGCCCGACAGGCGTCCGGGCGTGTGGAACACTTGGTTTGGCCGCCTCTCGGTGATGCGGCCCGGTGGGGAGTCGACGCTGAACGCCTCGCCGGTGGTCAGACGGCCCGCGCCCGAAGGTATCCTTGGTCGCCGCGCCCCGAGAGATTCCCGCGATGCCCACGGCCCTCCTCGTCGACGACGAGCCCTCTTCGAGCCTGCGTCTCACCGACCTCCTCGCCGCCCACGGCGAGATCGAGGTGCTCGGCGCCGCGCGGAGCGTCGCGCAGGCAAGCAAACTCCTCCAGGACCGTGCCCCCGACATCCTCTTCCTCGATGTCGAGTTGCCCGGAGGCTCGGGGCTCAAGCTTCTCGCCGAGCTCACCGAACGGACGCACGTCTGCTTCATCACGGCCCATCCGCAATACGCCGTCACCGCATTCGAGGTCGGGGCCGTCGATTACCTTCTGAAGCCGATCGATCGGATGCGCCTGGGCGTGGCTGTAGGGCGTCTGCTGCGGGCGATCCGGGTGGCCCAACTGCTGCCCGCGACGGGCCCGACTGGCGATTCGAAGTCGCCTCTGGAGTGGAACGGAGAAGGGGAGTCGACCATCGCGGTCACGCTCCGAGGGGGGAAGAAGGCGATCCTCCGCCGGGACGACATTCTCTGGATCGAGGGGTTCGGCAAATACTCGCGCGTCTGTCTCGCTGGGGAACGGAAGCCCGCGACCGTCCGGCGCAGTCTTGCCGAATGGGCCGAGGTCCTCCCGGTGGACCTGTTCCCTCGGCTCGGCCGCTCGCAGATCGTCCGCCTCGCCCGGCTCTCGCTCGTGACCTGGAAGTCGCGGGAGGAGACGGTCCTCTCGTTCAGCGGCAGCGACGAGCGCCTCCCGGTCGGGCGCGCCGCGGCCGCCAAGCTTCGGGAGCTGCGCGGAGTGGAGTAAGGGGAGCTGCGTCAGTCACGGCAGGAGCCGTCAGCTCCGCGCGCTCATGCTCCGGCCGACGACCTGCTCCACGTCATCGGCGCGGATCGGCACGTGGGCGGAGAGATCGACCGGGCCACCGGTGGTGACGACGACGTCATTTTCCAAGCGCACCCCGATCCCCTCCTCCGGAATGTAGATCCCCGGCTCGACAGTGATCACCCAGCCCGGCTGGAAGGGGCCATTGAGCGGCGCGAGGTCGTGGACACCCAAGCCGAGCGAATGCCCCAGGCCGTGCATGAAATACTTCCGGCAGGCCGGCTCCTCAGGCGCGTCCTTGGCGACCTGCTCCGGCGTGATCAGGCCGAGGCCAAGAAGCTCGTCGTTCATCTGGAGCTGGGCCGCCCGGCGCCAGTCGCGGGGCGTCGTGCCGACGGTCGCCCGACTGATCGAGGCCTCGAGGACACGGTGGACGGCGTCGTACACGGCCCGCTGCCGCGGGGTGAAGCGGCCATTGACCGGATAGGTGCGGGTCAGGTCGGCGTTGTAGTTGGCGTAGCAGGCGCCGACGTCGACGAGGAGCAGGTCGCCGTCGTGGCACACCCGGTCGTTGGTGTTGTAGTGCAGGACACAGGCACTTTTGCCCGAGGCGATGATCGGCTCGTAGGCCATCTTTGCCCGGTTCCTCGTGAACTCGTAGATCAGCTCCGCCTCGAGCTCGTACTCCATCACCCCCGGCTTGAGGCAGGAGAGCATCCGCCGCAGGCCGACGTCGGTGATGTCGATCGCGCGGCGGAGGAGCTCGATCTCGGTCGCATCCTTCACCGCGCGCAAGCTCCGCATGATCGGCGCCAGCCGCTCGTAGCGGTGGAGCGGATAGCGGGCCATGAGTTGCCGCGCATGGCGCACGTCGCGGGGATCGGTCTCGGTGGCGTTGCGCTCGTGTTCGTTCGAGTTGAGGTAGACCCGCTCGCTCTCGCACATCAGGATATGGAGCACGCCCGGCAGCTCGGAGAGCCAGCGGACACGCGGGATCCCGGAGATCTGCTCGGCCCGTTCCTTCGTGAGCTTCTCCCCTTCCCAGGTGGCGAGATGCTCGTTCGGCTGACGCAGAAAGAGGATCTCGCGCTGGGCAGGATCGGTGGCCTGCGGCGCGAGGACGAGCACGCTCTCCTCCTGCTCGATCCCGGTCAGATGGAAGAGATCGGCGGCCGGATAGATCGGGAAGGTGCCGTCGCCGGTCTGTGCGAGGATATCGGCGGCGTGGACGATCGCGATCGAGCGCGGCGGGAGTTGGGCCACGAGTTGACGGCGGTGGGAGACGAACAGCGCGTTGTCGATCGGTGCGTGCCGCATGGCTTTTCCCTGGTGCGTGTCGCGCCCGCACCGGACTCGGCGCGGGGGGAAGAAAATCGTACCCGCCGGAGCGGTCGTCTGTCGCCGGTCTGCTCGAGCGAACCACCCACAGGCACGCCACTGGGACAGATTTCGTCGAACGTGCGCTTCGGGGTCGCCCGCGCCCCGTCGCCGGACGTTCGCTACGGCCCTCCTGGGCCTCCGCTCACTCCGCGCCGCCTGCGCTTCGCCATCCATGGCTGCGCTTGCCAGCGAGGCCGGCTCTCGGAGCACGGGCGCCCCCTCGCTTGGCGGCGGTGGGCGTGGGACGGCGTTGGGAGATCAACAGCTTTGCTGCCAATCCTGGCCTAGCGATAGGCCCGCGGACCGTAGGGCTGGGCGGCCTGCTGCGGCGGGGCCGGCTGTTGATAGCCCTGGGCCTGTGGCTGGTACTGGGGCTGGGGCTGTGGCTGGTACTGCGGCTGCGGTTGGTATTGGGGCTGGTACTGCTGCGGCGGGGCCTGCTGCCACGACTGCGGCCGCTGCTCGTAGGCCGGCTGCTGGGAGGTCGATTGCTGACCCTGCTGGCTGTTGTTGAACTCCTGCGCCGCACGGCGAGCCTCGCTCTCGACACGCTGGCCCACCTGCTGGCCGACGAGCATCGCCCGGGCGCGGTCGAAGTTCACCGATGGGATGCCGTTGTTCCAGCTGATCGTGAGGACGCCCGTCGCCAGGAGGAAAGGCACGAGGAGGATGAACAGCCGCGAGCCCCAGCGCGTGCCGATGACCTTGGCGACCGGTGCTGGCAGCACCGGCGAGGCGAGCCCCACGGCGCGCTGGGCCATTGTCTGCTTCTTGCTCATGACACCCTCCTGGTAAGAACCCTGTCCCGTCGGAGAACGAGGTGTCTTGTAGAATCGGCAGAGGATCGGCGTCCAGTGGAGCCGCGCGGGGGAGCGCGGCAGGCGCCATTCCATCTGCCCCAGCTTTTGCAGCTTGCCGGGGCGAAACGAAGCCGCGGGATCTGCCCCTCGGCAGACCCCGCGGCGCTCCGCTGTCAGGTCGATCCTTTCTCAGCCCATGGTCGTGGCTTGCGTCGGCTACGCGACCAGGCGGCCGTTGACCTTCTTGTTGGTCGGTAACTCGCCGGCGATGCCGTCGACTTGGAAGCCGAACGAGATCTCGGCGCCGGCGGCGATCGTCCCGTTCCAGGTGGCGTTGCGGATCACGTAGCGGGTGCCGACGCGGCTGACGATCACCGCGTTCCAGAGGTTGACGATGTTCGCCTTCATGTCGAACTCCATCGTCCAGCCGTTGATCGCCGCCGTGCCGGTGTTCTTGATCTTCAGGTCGCCGTTGAAGCCGGTGTTCCACGCACTCGTCTGCGTGTACGTCACGGCGAAGCCGCTGGTCGGCGCCGGGGTGGTGGGCGTTGTGGGAGGCGTTGTGGGAGGCGGGGGCGTTCTCGCGTCGTCGTCAAGGATCGTGCCGATGGCGACTGTCTTGGTGAGCGTGGCACTTGTCGGGGTGGTCAATTTCAGCGATATCGTCTCATTCGCTTCGACGGTGACGTCGCGGTTGACCGGCACGGTCACGGTCTTCTGCGTTTCGCCGGGGGTGAACGTGAGCGTGCCGGCGGTGGCGGTGTAGTCGCTGCCCGCCAGCGCCGTGCCGTCACCGGTGGCGTATTTCACGGTGACCGGCTGCGTGCTCGCCGCCGAGAGCGAGACGGTGAATGTCATCGGGGTCGTCGTGACCTTCCCCCCCGTGGCCGTCACCGTCGGGAATTGGAATTGGACGGCCTTGAGCGGGTCGGCCTTGGCCGTGTTCACGGTCTTCCAGTCGCTGGCGAGGATCCCGCCGGTGTCACCCGAGTTCGGATTCCACGACCAGTACGTCCAGCTCACCCCCTGTTGGCCGGCAGCGAGATCGACGGTGCCGTTGCCATCGAGATCCCCCTTGAGATAGTTGACCATCTTGGCGTACCACGCCTGATCGCTCGCCGTGGCGAGGTTGCTACCGAACTCGCCGAGGAGCACAGGCGCCGTCCCCGTGCGGAACAGATAGCCCCAGTTCTTGTCCCACACCGCCGGCAGGTTGGCAGGATAGGTCGGATCGCTGAAGTAGGTCTGTGGATAGACGCTCGCCGGATAGTCGTGCGCTGAATAGACGAGCCGGCCGGGCGTATTGAGCCGCACCGGTGCCGCGCCGGCATTGGAGAGATTCCCTCCCCACCAGGTGCTTCCCGAAGAGGTGGTCTCGATCCCCTCCACGATCACAAGCAGGTTGGGATTGGCGGCGAGCACGGCGTTGCCCGCGCGCTCCGCTGCCAGCCGCCAGTCGCGGGCACCGCCGTCGCCCCAGGTGGCCGGGCCGTGAGGCTCGTTGTGGAGGTCGATGCCGATGACCGTCGAGTTGCCCGCATAGCGGGTGGCCAGCATCGTGAGGTTGCTGATCCACGTGCTCTCTGGATAGGCCGTCGTGAACCACAGGCCCGAGTCATTGGCGCTGTTGCCGGCATTGGAGCGGTGGTGGTCGAGGATGATCTTGAGGCCGATCTGGCCAGCATAGCCGACGATCTTGTCCATCAGTTGCTGGCCGGTGAGCCCCTGGAGATCGGGATTCTTAAAGAAATCGATGCTGTTGGGCTTGCTGCCAGCGTCGAAGAGCTGATCGCTGTACGGCAGGCGGATCGTGTTGAAGCCCAGCGACTTCATCTGATCCATCATCTCCTTGTAGCCGCGGGTCCAGAGGCCGTGGGGGGCGAAGTTCGTCGTCTCAAATCCAAACCAATTCACGCCGGCGATCCGCACCGGGTTGTTGTTGGCATCGAGGATCTGGCTGCCCGAGGTGTGGAGGTAGCCCGAGGCCACGGCGGCCTGCGGATTGCCCTCGGTGACGGAGACGTCGCCGATGCTGATCCCGGGGAGCGGAGTGACGGGGGGAGTGACGGGGGGAGTGACGGGCGGAGTGACGGGGGGGGAGACGGGCGGAGTGACGACCGCTGCGCCCGCGATCACGGGATCACTGCCGTAGTCGCCCCACGTGGTGCTGAAGCCACCCTTGGTCATCGCCGGGATGCCCGTATGGAAGTTGGACAACTGGCCCGCGGTCCCCGGGTTATCGCGGTTGAGCGACCACATAGAGAGCATTCCAAGGCCCTTGGCGCGGGCGAATACCTCGAGGCGATCCGCGTCCGCCAGGGTAAACACCTCCGTCGTGATGTCGTTGACGCCCAGCATCGGCGTCACGCCGAGCTGGTTCCAGCCAAAAGACTGGCCCTGGCCGGCGAACAGGCTCGTCATCTGCGCGAAGGTGGCGTTGGCCGCGTCGATGGCGTACTCCCCCATTGACTTCAACTTCGGAGGCGCGGCGCCGGCGCCGTAGTCCATCGCCATCACGTTCACCCCGTCGACCTTCACTCCGGCCACGAGAGCGGCCTTTACGACGTTCAGGCCATCCTGCGTGAGCCCCTGGGGCAGCACGGGCAGCGTCAGCCACACCCCGAGCTCCGGACGGGTCTTCTGCACCAGGGCGATGGCGTCCATCTGGAGCTTGATCGTCCGGGTTTCGGCGACGGCGGCGCCCTCGATATCGAAGTCGAGTTTCTTCAGCTTCAAGGTATCGACCATGTCGCCGTAGGCCGTCGCCAAGCTCTGGGAACCGAGGCCACGTTGGGCGTACGACTGCGCCAGGCTCTGCCCCGCCGCACCCCCCAAAGACACCATCACATCGCCGCCGGCTGCCCGCAGCGCGTTGATCTCCCCTTGGATGGCCAGCGCCTGCTCGTTCGTGCTCCCGAGCGTAAGCACGTCGTACCCGGCCCACCCCAGCTTGCCGGTGGGCGTGGCCTGCATGAATCCCAGCGTCAGGAGCCCGACGCCGTATTGCCGAGCCAAGCCGTCGAGGTCTGGCACAGGATACTGGCCCATGTCGACGTAGGGGGCGAAAAACTGCTCCTTCCACAGATCGACGCCCGGCGTCGTTGGCGTTGTGGTCGTTGGCGTTGTGGTCGGCGGCGTTGTGGTCGGCGGCGTTGTGGTCGGCGTTGTCGGCGTGGTTGTGGCACCAGTGGCCGTGAGGACGAAACCGGAAGGCGCGTCGGCGCCGGCCCCGGCGGTGAAGCCGACGCCCTGTATCTCACCCACCGCGAGCGTGCCATCCCAGGCGGGCCCCTTGATGACATAGTGCGAGCCTGTGCGACTGACAATCTGGGCGTTCCAGATGTCGTTGATCGTGCGGTTGTAGTTGAAGGCGAGCTGCCAGTCGGTGAGCGTTGCCTGGGTGTCGTTGGTCAGCGTCAGCTCCCCCTGGAGCCCCGATCCCCAGTCATTGACGGTGGCGTAGCCGACGGAGAAGGCGAGCCGTTGCTCGAGCTGATCGAAGGAGGTGAGCGTCGGCTGGTCGCGGCGGCGGCGCCGGGGCTTGGGAGGGGTGCGATCGGCGAACAGAGCCCGGGTCAGGCGGCGGCCGAGATTCTGGAAATGATGGCGCGAGTTCATGGAGCACCTGGGTGGGAAGGGGTGAAGGACCGACGCGGAGCGTGCGTTTAAAAAATCCCCTGCTCCGTGTCGGATTCTTTAGCTCTGCGGCCCGATGGGCAAGAAATCGCAGGCGCCCCGCGCGAATCGCGATCAGCCGAGCCCGGATCGACGGGCACCGGGCGGCGCGCGGCGATCAAGCCGCCGCTGGACATCGCCCGGATTCATGCGCTGTTCACGGAACGTTCACAGCCCGTTCACAAGGGCGCGCGTCAGCAGCGACTTTTGCAGCGGCAAACTGCACCTCGAATGTCGCGCCGCTGCCGGGGGTCGGCTGGCAGATCACATCCCCACCGTGGCCGCGCATGATGCTCCGGCAGATGGCCAAGCCGAGACCATGGCCGCCGGTCGCCGTCACGCGCGACGAGTCTTCGCGGAAGAATCGCTCGAAGACCTGTTCGGCCCGGTCTGCCGGGATCCCTTCCCCGTGGTCGATGACGCGCACCACGATGCGCCCGCCGGCCCGCGCCATGACGATCTCGACGCGCCCGCCGACCGGGCTGTACTCGATCGCATTGGCGAGCAGATTCACGAACACCTGGTGAAGCAGGTCGGCGTTGCCGACGACCAGGGCGCTGTGGGAATCGACCTCAATCGTCACCTGCCGCGCCTGGGCCAGGCTCTCGACCTGCGTGGCGGCCTCCTCGACGATCGGCTCGAGGTCGAGCCTGGCAAGCGGCCCGTCGCCCGCTGATTCCGCCTTCGAGAGCGCCAGGAGCGCCTCCGAGAGCTTCTGGATCCGCAGCGCGAGCGTACGGCAGTGTTCGACAGTGCGCGCGAGCTCGTCGATCGTTCGCGGCCGCTGCTGCGCGAGGTCGGCCTGGAGGAGGATGCCGTGGATCGGGCTCAGGATCTCATGGGCGACGTCAGCGTTGAACCGGGCCTGGGAGATCCGGATCGCCTCGAGCCTGTCGAGCATGGCATTGAGGGTGGTGGCCATGCCGACAAGCTCCGAGTCGGCCTCGGCCAGGTCGATCCGCGCCGCGAAGTTTCCCGCTGCGATCGTTGCCGCGGTGCGGGAGATGCGGGCCAGCGGCATCATCATCCGGGAGAGGATCCACCACATCAGCAGCGCCATCGGCGGGATCGCGAGTGCGACCGTCCAGACGTAGAACCAGAGCGCCTCCCGCATGGCCTGCGCGAGCGGCTCCAGCGGCGTGCCGACCAGCAGCACCGTCCCGTCGCTCCCCCGGCAGATGGCCAGTCGGGCCTTGCCGTCGGGCGTGGTCCGGATGGTTGCCATCGAATCGCGCCATGGCTCCCCCTGGGCGACTTCGTCGGGAAGCCGCAGCGCCGCCAGGAGCGTGCCATCCTCCCGCCAAGCGCCGGCAAACCACGGGAAGGGCCTGGCGGTGACCGCCGACGGGATGAACAGTCGCATCGCGACGGAGGGCTTCAGGTCGCTCGCGGTGCGGACGTCGGGGAGCGAGATCTCCCTGAAGGCGAGATCGGGCCCGACGAGCGATTCCGGGGCAAACTGTTGCCGGGTCTTGAACGCGCCGAGTCTGGTCCACAGCTGCGTGTCGATGTCGCGGACGAGGATCTCCCGCGTCACCGCGTAATTGACGGAGCGGATCGCGATGCCGATCGCGATCAGAAACAGGGCTATCGAGATCGTCGCCCGCCAGCGGAGCGAGCGGAGCACGCTGCTAGCCACGGCCGTCCTGCCATTCGATGAGGAAGCCCTGACCGCGGCGCGTCGTGATCAGGTCGCGGCCGAGCTTCCGCCTCAGCCGGAGGATGAGGACGTCGACGACGTTGCTGACATGCGCACTCCCCTCCTGGCGGATCGCCGCCTCGAGGACGTCGCGGGGCACCACCTCGCCGCGGTGACGGGCGAGGGGCTTGAGAATCGCAAACTCCGTCGCCGTCAGCGGGATCCGTTCTCCGGCGCGGGAAACAGCCATGGCGTCGAAATCGATGACGACGTCGCCGATCGTCACTTCCGCCGCCGTGTCGGGGGCGCTTCGCCGCACCACGGCCCGGAGCCGGGCGAGGAGCTCGCGGATGGCAAACGGCTTGGTGAGATAGTCGTCGGCGCCGAGCTCGAGGGCCTCGACCCGGTCGTCGGTCGTCCGGCGGGCCGAGACGACGATCACCGGCACGTCCTTCGCCTCGCGGAGCTTCCGGAGCAGCTGGATCCCATCCATCCGCGGCAGCTTCAAGTCGAGCACGACCGCGTCGAGCGGCTCGTTGAGGGCGATCGCCAGCCCAGCGGGCCCGTCGGCCGCCTCAAAGACGGTGTGGTGGGATTCGCGGAGGGCCTCGGCGATCGCCTGCCGCGAAGCCGCGTCATCCTCGATCACGAGGACCCGGAGTGAGGAGGGCAGAGTCGGCATGATCCCCCGATCATACCCCAGCGGCAGAGCCGGGACGGTCCCGATCGGTGGATGGGAGAGACTCAACAAAACCTTGCACTTTCTGCAATCTTTTGTAGAGTCAAGTCATGCAGCCTCTCAAGCAACTCGCTCGGGCCCTGAAGCAGCTTGCCGATCGCGAGCCCTGCGTGTTTGCCTCGTCAGACTTGGCCGCCGCGGTGCCCGACTGCGGGCATCTGGCAGGGCTCCTTTCCCGGGCCGTGAAGGACGGGCTCCTCGAGCGGGTCTGCCGGGGCATCTACCGCTCTCCGGTGACTGGCTCCCCGGCGGGCTACCTCCTTTTTTCAGCGGCAGCGCGGCTGCGGGCGGGAGAGTTCAGCTACATCAGCCTCGAGACGGTCCTGTCCGACGCCGGCGTGATCTCCCAGGTGCCGATGCATTGGATCACGATCATGACCTCTGGCCGCAGCGGCGTGATCGACTGCGGGCACCACGGCCACATCGAGTTTGTGCACACCGCACAGCGCCCGGGCGACGTCAGCCGCGAGCTAACCTACGACCCGGATCGGCGCCTCTGGCGGGCCTCCGTGCGGCAGGCCCTGCGCGACATGAAGGCTACTCACCGCAGCTTGGAGCTTGTCGACGAGGAGGTAGCCCGTGAGCTTGTTTGACCAGCTCGTCGACGTGGCCCTGCGCACCCGGGCCGACCTTTCTCCGCTGCGGCCAGTGGTGGAAAAGGAGCTGCTCCATCACGACATCCTCCGCGAGGTGAGTGAGGCGGGATTGCTCGCCGGGCTCACGTTCATCGGCGGCACCTGCCTGCGCGCCTGCTACGGCTCGGCGCGACTCAGCGAAGACCTCGACTTCACCGGCGGAAGCGACTTCCGGCGCGGCGATCTGGCCGGGCTGGCGACGATCCTCACCGACCGTTTGCAGACCCGATACGGCCTGCCGGTCAGGGTGAGTGAGCCGGTGAAGAGTGGAGGGAATGTTTCCACCTGGAAGCTCGTCATCGAGACCCGCCCCGGCCAAAAGCATCTGCCTGCCCAGCGCATCAACGTCGACATCTGCGCCATTGCCAGCCACGACCGGCGGCCGATGATGCTCCGCAATCTGTACGGCGTCGACCTCGGCACCTCAGGGCTCATCCTTCAGGCGCAGAGCCGGGAGGAAATCCTTGCCGACAAGGTCGTGGCCCTCACCTGGCGGGAAAACCGCATCAAAAACCGGGATCTCTGGGACATCCTCTGGCTCCTCCAGCAGGGCGTCGAGCTTCCGCTTCCGCTCATCCCAAAGAAGATCCACGATCGCAAGCGGAAGGAAGCGGAGTTCATCGCGGCGCTCGAGACGAGGCTCGCGGGGCTTCGCACACAGCCCGCTCTGCGGACCGATTTCGT
>JBBAVV010000040.1:0-47783 GCA_040397545.1 Pirellulales bacterium | reverse complement strand
CCGGTCCGTCCGGAGCGCCCGGCAAGGACGGCAAGAACGGCCTCGATGGCAAGGCCGGTGCGGTGGGGCCAGCTGGTCCGAAGGGGGATCGGGGGCCTGCCGGGAGCGATCTCCGCACCGGCGCCCGCGACATCACCGCGCTGCTGCGGTTGCCCGATGCTGCCCGTCTGGAAAACGCGGTGCTCCGTCGTGTCGGTGACACGGTTGAACTGTCGCTGTCCGGGCTGCGGAGCAAGAAGCGGATCGATGCGGTGCTCGGGAAGGTGCCGGTCGGCTTCCGGCCGGCCCGTCACCAGAGCCTGTGCACGTCGGACGTCGACTTCGAGCAGGTCCGTGTCAGTGTCGATGCCGAGGGCTCGGCGGCGATCACCGCTGCTCAGCCGAAGCAGGCCGCCGGCCTGGCTTCGACGTCGACATCGCTCGTGTGGCTCACCGATGACGAGTGGCCGACAAAGCTGCCGGGGAAGGATTGGCGCTGATCGCCGTCCGTTCTGCGAATGACAACACCCGACGGGGGTGGTGCGGGGCCTTGCGGTCCTGCATCACCCCCGCGGTCGTTCCTGACCGCGGAGCGGGTGCCGTCGTCGGCGCGACGGTCGCTTCGGGGAACGAAGCTCACGGTATCCGAGCGAGCACGTCGAGCACGACGGAGGGATCGATCCCTTCGACGAGCTCGACCTCGCCGAGTTGCTTTGAGAGGATGAACCGCAGCTTGCCGTGGAGGGTCTTCTTGTCGCGGGCCATCAGGGCCACCAGTTCCCCGGGCGAAGGCCTGGGGCCCGAAGGGAGTCGCACCGGCAGGCGGAGGGCGGTGAGGAGGGCGTCTTGGCGTCGGGCGAGTTCGGCGGGGATTCGTCCGAGCCGGACGGCAAGCTCCGCCGCGTCGGTCATGCCGATGGCGACCGCCTCGCCATGGAGGAGCGTGCCGTAGCCGGTGGCGTTTTCATAGGCGTGGCCGAAGGTGTGGCCATAGTTCAGAATCGCCCGGAGCCCCGTCTGCTCGTGTTCGTCGCGGGAGACGACCGAGGCCTTGAGCGTGGCCGACCGGACGACGATCGCCTCGACATCAGTCGGCTCCCGGGCGAGGATCTCCACGGCACGGCGCTCGAGTGTCTCAAACAGCGCCGCATCGAGGATCATCCCGTACTTCACCACCTCCGCCAGACCGCTGACGTACTCGCGTTCGGGAAGCGTGGCGAGGGTCTTGGTGTCGACCAGAACGCCGCGCGGCTGCCAGAAGGCACCGACGAGGTTCTTGCCCCCGTGGAGGTTGATCCCGGTCTTGCCTCCGATCGCCGAATCGACCTGGGCGACGAGCGTGGTCGGCACCTGCCAGACCGGCAAGCCGCGGGCGAAGGTGGCGGCGATGAAACCGGCCAGATCGCCGACCACACCCCCTCCGACGGCGACGACATGGGTAGCGCGGTCGACATTCGCGGCGGCGAGGGCCTCCCACAGCCGCGCTGCTTCGGTCACCGACTTCGACGCCTCGCCCCGCTGGACGGGGATCGTCATGGTCTCGATCCCGGCATGCCGCAGCGAGGAGTCGACGGCGTCGGCATGCGTGGCGAGAACGCCGGTGTCTGCGATGATCACCGCCCGACGGGCCCCGGCGGATCCCAGCGCGGCGCCACACGAGGCGAGCACCCCGGGGCCGATGGCGATCTCGTAGCTGCGATCGGCAAGTTCAACGCGGACGACGGTGGCAGCCACGTCAGGCGACACTCACGCGCTCGATGTCCTCCGGCGTGACGCGGATCACGCGGGCGAACCCGGAATGTTGACGGACGTAGTCCAGATCCGCGGCCTCGGTCGGGCTGGCATGGAGCAACGCCGCGGCACGCGACTTGTCGGCGGCCGACCAGTCTTCGTATTCCTCGGGCCATTCCGTGTGCTGTTCCACGACGAGCGCTTCGCGATAGGGATCGAAGGCGTTGGGCATCGGGGGAGGCTCCTGGCTGGGGCGGACCGACTCGACGGCCCGGAAGTATACATTGGTCCCGGACACACCCATTGATCGGAGATCACTCCATGCCCTCCTCCGGTTCCCCCGCCATCGCCGGGGACTCGTCCACCTCGCCGCCGGCGGCAGTCGGCTCCGGGGCACGTCTCGTGATCGGATTGCTCCTGCTCGGGATCACGGCAGGCGTCGTCGGTATCTGGTATCAGCGCGGGCAGACGCGGCGGTGCCTGGCGTTTTATGGTCCCGAAGCCGCGCGGATGGTGACGTCAGCGCCGGTCGTCGAGGTGTGGGCCTTGGCGCCAACGGCGGAGTCGGGAGTGTTGGTGGCGGTCAAACGAGCGGATGTCTCGCAGGCTCCGGGGCTGGTCCATCTCCGTCGGGGGCTTGTTGAAGACGCCAACTTCCGCTGGCGGGGGAGGCCGTCAACCGAGGCCGGCCGGCTCCCCGCGGAGTCGTGGGATAGGGCCCTGCTGTTCGCCGATCCGGCGGCCGGCCGGCCACCGGTCGTGCTGGTGATCGACCTCGTCGAAGGGGCTTCCGCAGCGGCCGGGGTGGGGGAAGTGGGGAGCCTGGCCGTCGTGGGACGCCCGGGGAGGATCGGTCTGGGGCGGATTTCCCGTGGGCTGGAACGTTGGCTCCGGGGCCAGCCCTGAAAAACTGGTCAAAACCGCTTGGAAAACCGGGCTTTTGACCGTGCCTCCGGGATCCTATCCTCCCGGCGAAGTGTGGTGTGGAAGTCGATTCCTTCTCGGTGTGCCGGACGCCCGGTCAGCCAGGAGAGGGCTCCACGGTCGGATGTCCGGACTGGGCTCCCCCAGAGGCTTTTCGTCATGCGTTCGATCGCCGTGGCCAATCAGAAAGGCGGGGTCGGCAAGACGACCACGTCGGTGAATCTCGCCGTGGCGCTGGCCCGGGCGGGGCAGGACGTCTGCCTGGTCGATCTCGATCCACAGGCCCATGCCACGCTCCATGCCGGTGTGCAGCCCGGGGTCCATTCCTGCTCCGCCTACGACGTCCTCGTCGGCGGAGCGTCGCTCGCCGACGCCCGTGTCAGGGCGGCCGATCGGCTCCACGTGATCCCCTCCCACATCGACCTCTCCGCCGTGGAAATGGCGCTGGCCAACCGCCCCGGCCGTGAGGGGATTCTACGACAGCGGATCGAGGCAGACGACGCCTGCCAGGGCAGGGGCGATGGCGTTCACCACGACGCGATGATCATCGACTGCCCCCCCTCTCTCGGCCTCCTGTCGCTCAACGCGATGGCGAGCGTCGACGAGGTCCTCCTTCCGCTCCAGCCCCACTTTCTCGCCCTCCACGGGCTCTCGAAGCTCCTGGAGACGATGGAACTGGTGGCTGACCGGGTCAATCCCCGGCTTCGGCTCCTGGGCGTCGTGCTGTGCATGTATGAGTCAGTTACCCGGCTCGCCAACGAAGTGGCCCGCGATGTGGAGGGATTCTTCGCAGCCGGGGGCGACCGGCACCCGGCGTGGGCCGGGGCTCGGGTGTTCCGCACCAGGATCCGCCGCAACGTCCGCCTGGCGGAGGCACCGAGCTTCGGTCAGTCGATCTTCGACTACGCCCCGGACTCGCACGGTGCCGAGGACTACGCGGCACTCGCCGGCGAGGTGCTTCAGGCCGCCGTCGAGCGTCGGGAAGTCCGCCGCGCCGCGTGAGCGAGCGGCGGGAAAGACGGCTGGCTGGTGACGGCGGTCTGGCTGATCAAGCCTGCCGAGGCGACCGCCGAATCCGTCGGAACGTCTCCCGCAGGCATGCCGAGGTGGAGCTCGGGAATCCACCAGTAGTTCGACGCGCACGGCTCCACCCCGGCGAGGATCCCGGTGGCATCGAAATCCTCGGCCGAGAGGAAGATTGGGCCGGGGGCTTCGGCGCCGGTGGCTGCGGCAGCGGAGCGGGTCGAGGTGAGGGTCGGCATCGGGGAACAGCCTTCCGGCAGCGGGCGGTGCGGGACGATCCGCCAACGCTCAGGCAGCGTCCCGACCAGAGTGTCTTTCGGCAGATGATTCCAAGGGAGGCCAGTTTCTGGACAGCCGACCCTCGTGCTGACCATAGTGGTTTGGGGTTTCTGGGAAAACAAGGAAGGCTGTGACGGTAGGGCCGGTTGTCCGTGTTTTCGCCGGAAAAGTCAGGGTTTCCATCGCGGCAGGGGGATAAACAAAGAACGGGGGAACTCCACACATGGCTAGTCTGCCACCGGCAGCCGACGACACACGCACGACCACGACCACCGGCGCCCCGGGCCGCTCTGGCACGCCCCGCCGGGCTGGCTGGGGACGCGTCCGGGCGGGGGGAGTGTGCCCGACCGGGCTCGCGCTCCTGCTGGCGGCGGTGGCGATCCTCCCCGCCGGGGCGGCCGAGCCGACCGGCTACCGACGATTGGCCCCGGGCGTGCTCACCGTCATCCCTGCCGACCGCTCCGGTGATGACGCCCTCCTCCGGGCCGACATCCTCGAAATCACCGCGGGGCTCGGCGATCTCGCCTGGGAACCGAAGCAGTCGCCCGTCGGGGCGACGCTCGTCGAACAGGGGCGCAATCGCGACTTCCCCCGCGACATCTGGGCACTGGAGTTCGCCTTCAAGCCCCCGCGTCAGATCGATGTCGATGTGCCGGCCCGCGACTTCCGGATGCAACGCAAGCGAGTCTGGTATCTCGTCTACCGGGTGAAGAACACCGGCGCCCGGCGGATCGTGATGGCCGACGGGGATGCGACGAGGCTGCGCAGCGAGACGGTGCAGCAACCGGTGCGCTTCCTCCCGCATTTTGTCCTCGAGAGCGTCGAGGGTCTCTCGAAGCAGGAGGGGGCGCTCGCCTTCCGCGCCTATCTCGATCGCGTTGTGCCGGGCGCCGTGGCGGCGATCCGCGAGCGCGAGGATACCCGCCTCGACCTCCATGACAGTGCCCGGATGTCCGAACGCGACCTCACTCCCGGTGAGGAACGGTGGGGCGTGGCGGTTTGGGAGGATGTCGATCCGCGGATCGACTTTTTCTCGATCTACGTCCGCGGCCTCACCAATGCGATCCGCTGGCGGCCGCGGGCCGATGCCACCTTCGCCGCCGATTCGGTGCCGGTGGCGGGGGAGGAGCACGTTCTCGAGAGCCTGCGCCTCGACTTCTGGCGCCCCGGTGACGATGCCACCAGCCTGGACGACGAAATGAGCGTCGGTCACGCCGGCATGTACGAGCGCCGGACGATCGGGAGCCGGGTCCTCGAGGCGCTGGGACGCGGTCGGCAGACGGCCTCGGCTCCCCGCGAGGGGCTGGAACAACTCGGGCTCACCTGGGAGGAAATCCTCGATCCGCCGGCGGCGGTGAAGGCTGCCGCATCGGTCGATCGCGAGACTCCGCCGAGCCTCGTGCCGCTGACAAAGGTCGTCGACGCCCTCGCCCGCCTCCAGCCCCCCGCGGCCCGCCCCGCGGCGATCCGGACGCTGTTCGGCGGGGTCGGCGAGGAGTGGTTCGAGGAGCTCGTGCGCGGCTTGTCGGCGCCGCTCGACGAGGAGCGGGGAGCGCTCCGCCGGGGGATGCTCGATCGCTGCGGTGTGTCGGAGGAAGACGTCGCCAATCGGCCGCTGGAATCAGTTGTGAAGGTACTCGCCGCCCTCGACGCCACGACCCCGGCCGCGACGCGCCGCTCGGCGACGGTGGCCCTGTTCGGCGCCGCGGCACCGCGTCTGGATTCACTCGTCCACGAGCTCGATCTTGCCCGGGCCAGGGCGGTGCTCGACGACATGGATTTCGACCGCCGTCCCGTTCTGGCAGGGGGGGCCCTGACCGCCTACGACACGATGCTGACGGTCTTCGGGGCCGAGACGGATGCCGCGAAACGGGCCCGGATGGTGACCGGACTGCTCGGGGCCGAGGGGCCGGCACTCCTCGCCGCAGCTACGGCTGTCCGTGAGGGCGTTGACCACGCCTGGGTTTTCCGGTACGAACGTTGATTCGGATCCGGGAGCCGCCTCCCCTGTTTCCTCCTGGAGAGGGGGGAGTTGGGGCCGGTGCAAGGGATCGCCCTTTCCGCCTCCGGTTCTTCTCCCGATACCCATTCCGCAAAACCCGCTCCGAGGTCGATTGCCATGGCACACAAAAAAGGTCAGGGGTCAAGTCGTAACGGTCGTGACTCCAACGCCCAGATGCGCGGCGTGAAGAAGTTCGGCGGGCAGCAGGTGCGTGCGGGCAACATCCTCGTTCGGCAGGTGGGGACGAAGTTCCATCCTGGCAACAACGTAGGGATGGGGTCAGACTACACCCTCTTCGCGCTCGTCGACGGGGTCGTCGCGTTCGACCGCGAGGGGCGTCGGGTCAACGTCCAGGTCTGATCGATCCCTTCCCCCCCCCAGCCCGTGAGGGGCAGGCGACACCGTGTTCGTCGACCGCGTCCATATTGAGGTAGCGGCCGGCGACGGCGGGCGTGGCAGCTCGAGCTTCCGCCGGGAGAAATACATTCCCCGCGGCGGCCCCGACGGCGGCGATGGCGGCAGCGGAGGGAGCATTATCCTCTGCGCTCAGCCCGGGGTTGATTCGCTGGCGGCGCTAGCCCATCGGACGCAATGGCGCGCCGAGTCGGGCCAGTCGGGTGGCCCGCAAAACTGCAAGGGGCGATCGGCAGCCGATCTCCTGCTGCCGGTTCCCCCCGGCACGATCGTCATCGACGAGGCCTCGGGGCTGGTGTTGCGGGATCTCGCCACGCCGGGGGATCAACTCGTCGCCGCCCAGGGGGGCGCCGGAGGCTTCGGAAACATCCACTTCAAGTCGTCGACGAACCGGGCGCCGCGAGAAACGACCCCCGGCGGAAAAGGGGAGGTCCGGCGGATCCTCCTCGAGCTCAAGGTGATCGCCGACGTCGGCCTCGTCGGCAAGCCGAATGCCGGCAAGAGCACGCTCCTCTCCCGGCTCTCGCGGGCCCGCCCCGAGATCGCCGACTACGCCTTCACGACGAAGACGCCGATGCTGGGGATGGTGTCGATCTCGCGCGACCGGAGCTTCGTGCTCGCCGACCTCCCCGGCCTGATCGAGGGAGCCCACGCCGGCCATGGCCTGGGCCATGAGTTTCTGCGTCATGTCGAGCGGGCCGGGATCATCGTTCATGTCGTCGAGCCGCAGCCGATGGATGGCAGCGATCCGCTGGCCAACTACCGGGCGATCCGTGAGGAACTGGTGCTCCACGACCCACGGCTCGGGGAACGTCCGGAGATCCTCATCGTCAGCAAGTGCGAGCTCCCGGCTGCCGCCGAGGCGCGCGACACCCTCCAAGCCGCTACCGGCCGGCCGGTGATCGCCGTGAGCGCCGTCACCGGCGAAGGGCTCGATCGTCTCCTGGCCGCGGTCGTGCGCGAGATGGATGCCCCCCGGAACGAACCCGCGCCGCGGGCGTGAGTGTGTCGGCGGAAGGTCCGCCGGCGTCGGCCCGTCCCTCCCCGGAGGACCGCCCTGCATGTCCCCGCCCGACGACTCCGAGGATCGCTCCGCCCGACCGCCGGAGACCGTGCTCCTCGCCGACGTGGGGAACAGCCGGATCAAGTTTGCGGCCGTCGTCGGCGCTGGCGGCGCCCCGGGCGGCCGCCGCGCCGGACTGCCGACCATCCGCCATCGCCAGGAGATCGACATCCGCGGGCTCCGCACGAACCTCCTTCGCCAGTGGCTCGCGCTGGCCGCGCCGGGGCCGGCGGTGATCCTCGTCGCGAGTGTCCACGACGCGGCGGCGGCGGTCCTCGAAATGGCGCTGGCCGAGGAATCGGCGACCGGTCGGCGACCGCTCCGGCAGCGGAGGATCGGCCATGCCGACCTGCCGTGGCCGCCGGTGCTTGCCGAACCGCAGCGCGTGGGGATTGACCGGTTGGCGGCCGCGGCCGCGGCCGCGGTGGTGAAGCCGGAGGCCGAGGGGGCGATCATCGTCGACTGCGGCACCGCGGCGACGGTTGACATGGTGGCCGCCGACGGCCGTTTTCTGGGGGGAGCGATCCTCCCCGGGCCGACGCTGATGGCGCGGGCGCTGGCCCAGGGCACGAGCAAGCTCCCCGAGGTCCGGGCCCTCGAGCACTTCGATCCGCCCGCGCTCCCCGGCCGGAACACCCGTGAGGCGATCGCTGCCGGCATCGGCTGGGGAATGCGCGGAGCGATCGCCGAACTGGTGGCGAGGGGGAGGCTGGTCCTCGGGCCCTCGGCCCCGGTGATCCTCACCGGGGGGTGGAGCCGGGCGATCCTCCCGGCAGTGCCCGGCGCGACCGAGATGCCCGATCTCGTGCTCCTGGGGATCGCGCTGGCGGCCGAGCGAGCGCTGGCGCGCTAGCTACCCGTGGAAAAAAGTCATCCATGACTTTTGTCCACTTGGAAAACCTCCGGTTTTCTCGAGTGCTACGCACTCGCGACCGCCTCGTACGGTCGGGCCGGCACTTTATCCACACCTGCTAGCAGCCCGTGGAAGCGCCCGACAATCGTCGATGTGGGCAGTGGGAGTACGGTGCGATTGCAGGTAGACTCATTGACTTGGTTTCCTTTCCCGGTCCCAGCCCCTCCAGATCCCGCGACGTTCCATGGCGAAATCTTCCGCTGATCCCGCCGCGGTCCCCCCGCTCGCTTCGGCCCTCGAGCGTGCCCTGGCCGCCGCGCGGATCGCGGAGGAGACCCGCGGCACCGACATCCGCATCCTCGATCTGCGGGAGGTGACGCCGATGTTCGACTACTTCGTCGTCGCCACCGGTACGAGCCGTCGGCAGATCCACTCGATGGCCGACGAGATCGAGAAGGTCATGAAGCGGGAGTGGAACGACCGCAAGCGCGGCGGTGAGGGGTATGAGGAGGGGCGGTGGATCGTCCTCGACTACGGCGACGTCGTCATCCAACTTTTTGATGCCGAGGCCCGCGACTATTGGGATCTCGAGCACCTCTGGAGCGAGGCCCGCCGCGTCCCCCTGCCGTCTCTCGGAGCGGCGACGTGATGGTGGGCGACGCTGCACCGCCCCCCGCACCCGCCTCTGCCGGGACGTTCCGCGACCGGCTGCGGAGCTGTTTCGCGGCAGCGCTCCAGGGCCTCGCCGCCGATCGGGTCGTGGCGATCGACGCCGCGGAGATCCCCGCGCTCCTCGAGCAGGTCCGGGAGACGGCCGACGCCAAGTTCGGCGACTATTCCGGCACGATGGCGATGGGGCTGGCGAAGAAGGCGGGGAAGAAACCGCGCGACCTCGCCATCGAGATCGCCCGTCGCCTCGCCGCCGCGCCTGGCTATGCCGAGGCTTTCTCCCCCCCCGGCGATCCCGTCGGGCCCGGATTCATCAATGTCCGGGTGCGCGACGAGGCCCTCGCCGCCGCGGTCTCGGCCGCCTGCCGCGACGCACGCCTCGGGGTCCCCGCCGTCGTCGATCCCGACACGATCGTCATCGATTTCAGCTCTCCGAATGTCGCCAAGCCGATGCACGTCGGCCACATCCGCTCGACGGTGATCGGCGACGCGCTTGCCCGGATCCTCGGCTTCCGCGGCCACCACACGATCACCGACAACCACCTCGGCGACTGGGGCACGCAATTCGGGATGATCCTCTGGGGGTGGAAGCGGTTCGGCGACGAGGCCGCCTTCGCCGCCGATCCCACCGGCGAGCTGGGGCGGATCTACCGCACCGTCCGCAAACTCGCCGACGGCAAGCCGGAGGAGATCGCCGCCGATCCGTCGATCGCGGCCCTGGCTGCAAGATACCCGGATGCCGGTCGCGAGGTTCTCCTCGAGACGGCCCGGCTCCATGAAGGGGATGCCGACAACCGGGCCTTCTGGGAGCGGTTCATGCCAGCGTGCCTGGGCGACATCGAGCGGCTCTACCGGCGTCTCGATGTCCGTTTCGATCACACCCTCGGGGAGAGCTTCTTCCAGCCTTTCCTGGCCGGCGTCGTTGATGACCTCGAGGCAAAAGGGCTGGCCCGCGAGAGCCGCGGCGCGATGGGAGTCTTCCTCGACGGCGACGACAAGCCCCCGTTCCTCATCCGCAAGGCCGACGGTGCCTTCCTCTACGCGACGACCGATCTGGCGACGATCCGCTGGCGGCTCGAGCACTGGAAGCCCGACCGGATCCTCTACGTTGTCGACCATCGGCAGGGGCAGCACTTCGACCAATTGTTCGAGACCGCGAAGCGCTGGGGCGTCGACGGGGTCGACCTTGTCCACGTCGCCTTCGGCACCGTGCTCGGAGACGACGGCAAGCCGTTCAAGACCCGGGCCGGCGACACCGTGGGGCTCGAATCGCTCCTCGACGAGGGGGTGGAGCGGGCCGCAGCGGTCGCTGCCGCCGACGATTCCGTCGAGGCCGCTGAGCGGCAGCATGTCGCCGAGACGATCGGCATCGGGGCGATCAAGTACGCCGATCTCTGCCAGAACCGGACGACCGACTACGTCTTCAGCTACGACAAGATGCTTGAGCTGAAGGGGAATACCGCCGCCTACATGCAGTATGCGGTCGCCCGGGACGAGGGGGTGTTCAAGAAGGGAAACGTTGATCGGGAGCAACTGCGCAGCGCGGCCGCGCCGATCGTGCTTGCCGATCCGAAGGAGCGTGCCCTGGCTCTCGAGATCGCCCGCTTCGGCGAGGTCCTCGAGGATGTCGAGGCCGACTACCGGCCGAACGTTCTGACGGCCTGGCTGTTCGACGTGGCCTGCTGCTATTCGGCCTTCTACGACGCCCTGCCGATCCTGAAAGCACCCGAACCGGAGCGTTCGAGCCGGCTGGCGCTGTGCGATCTGACGGGCCGGGTCCTGCGGAAGGGGCTGGAACTGCTCGGCATCGGCACCGTCCGCAAGATGTGACCGCCGCCGGTCACCGAGGAATCGTGAGATCATGAGCCGGCAATTGGCCAGCATCCGCAACATCGGCATCGTTGCCCACATCGACGCCGGCAAGACCACGCTCACCGAGCGGATGCTCTTCTACACCAAGTCGAGCCACCGCCTCGGCGACGTCGACAAGGGTACGACCGTCACCGACTTCGATCCCGAGGAGCAGGAACGCGGGATCACGATCTACTCCGCGGCCGTGAGTTTCCGCTGGCGCGACGCGACGATAAACCTCATCGACACTCCCGGCCACGTCGATTTCACCGCCGAGGTGGAGCGATCGCTGCGCGTCCTCGACGGGGCGGTGGTCGTGTTCTCGGCACGCGAGGGGGTGGAGGCGCAGAGTGAGACGGTGTGGCGGCAGGCCGACAAATACCACGTGCCGCGCGTGGCGCTGGTCAACAAACTCGACCGCGAGGGGGCCGACTTCTTCGGCACCGTCAACCAGATCGAGAAGCGGCTCGGTGCCAAGCCGTTGGTGCTCCATGTGCCTCTGGGGATGGGCCCGCCGCACGTCAAGGATCCCTTCCGCGGGATCGTCGATCTCGTCGAGATGCAACTCCTCACCTATCCACCGCGGGACGAGGTGCTCGATGGGGACGCCCCCGCCGAGGCCTTCACCGTGGGCCCGATCCCCGACGAGGTCGCCGACCTGGCCGCCGAATGGCGCGAGCAACTCGTCTCCACCCTCTTCGACTTCTCGGATGAGCTTGCCGAACTGGCGATGAACGAGGCGCCGATCCCCGCCGCGGTGATCCGCAAGGCGATCCGCGAGGCGACCCTCGCCCGCCGCGTCGTGCCGGTCCTTGCCGGCTCCGCCCTCGACTGCATCGGTGTCCAGCCGGTGCTCGACGCGGTCGCTTTCTATCTCCCCAGCCCCCTCGACGTGCCTCCCGTCGAGGGCCTCGACCCATCGAAGAAGACACCCGTCACGGTCAAGCGTGCGGCCGATCCGGCGGCGCCCTTCTGCGGGCTCGTGTTCAAGATCCTCGCCGAGAAGCATGGCGACCTGTATTTCGTCCGCATCTATTCAGGCACGCTCAAGGCGGGGAGCCGGATGTGGAATCCGCTCCGGCAGAAGAAGGAGAACATCGCCCAGCTGTGGCGTGTGCAGGCCGACCGCCGCGAACAGATTGAGAAGTGCGAGGCAGGGGACATCGTCGGGGTCATCGGCCCGCGCAACAGCATCACCGGCGACACCCTCTGCGACACCGATGCCCCGGTGATCCTCGAATCGATCGAGTTCCCGGAGACGGTGATCTCGATGGCGATCGAGCCGGAGACGAGCCTCGAGCGGAAGAAGCTCTCCGAGGTCCTCGAGATGATGAAGCGGCAGGATCCGACGTTCCGGGCCAGCGAGAGCGAGGAGACAGGGCAGACACTCATCTCCGGCATGGGCGAGCTCCACCTCGAGGTCATCCGCCACAGGCTTCAGCGGGATTTCAACCTCAAGTGCCGCGTCCACAAGCCGCGCGTCAGCTACAAGGAAACGCTCCGTAGCGCCGCCAAAGTCGTCGGCCAGTCGAACCGCCAGGTGGCCGGGCAGACGCTCGTTGCCACCGTCACGATCCGGGCCGAGCCGACCGACGACCAATTGGGCGTCACCGTCGAGCAGGGGTGGTTCCCGGAGCATGAGGCCCTTGCCGACATCGCCGCGGCGATGACGCTGGCGGTGCGGGAGAGCGCCGAGCGCGGGGGGCTGAAGGGCTGCCCGCTGTGGGGCGTGCGGATCGTCGTCCTCGAGAGCCCGATCCCCGAGCCGCCGCCGGGGGAGGTCGCGATCCGGATCGCGGCCGCCGACGCCGTCGACAAGCTCCTCGCCGCCGCCGGATCGGTGCTCCTGGAGCCGGTGATGCGGGTCGAGGTGAGCGTGCCGGAGGAGCATCTCGGCGACGTCATCAACGATCTCCAGCAGCGGCGGGCGATCATCACGGCAACGGAAATCCGCGCCGGCGTGACGGTGCTCACGGCGGAGGCCCCGCTGGCGAGCATGTTCGGCTATTCCGCGGCGGTCCGGAGTGTGAGCCAGGGACGGGCGAGCTTCACGATGGCCCCGCTCAAGTACGGCCCCGCCCCCGCGGAAACAGCCGACGCATTCGTGTGACCCGCCGAGCGGTCCGCTCGACCTCCGCGCGGCAAAGCGTCCCCCGCGGTCACTCGCCGCTGCGTCGCGCAGCCCGGAGGAGGGAGCGGACATAATGGATCGCGGCGTGGTCGGCCAGATCGCGGACAACCACGCGTCCGAGCGCGTCGCTCCGGGAGATTTCGGCGCGCAGTTGCTCCCGGGCGGCCCGGAACGACGCCTGATCGCCGCGCAGAAGCGATCCCGAGAGGCTGGCGAGTGCCTCGAGTAGCGCCGTGCCATCGCCCCGCAGACCGGTGATGCCGAGGGCTTCGCGGTAGTCGCTGCGGGCCTGCCGCTGATCGGCGGAGATGCTCTCCAGGCCCGGATCGACATGCAAATCCCCATGCCGGTCGACGTAGACCAGTGGCCCGGGGTGGACGAACGGGTGGGCCCAGCCTCTTCCCTCCGCGATCCGGGCCACCGTTCCGGCCGCCAGGCGTGCCGCTTGCCGCAGCGCCCCCTGCGACGCCACGGCGAGCCACCCCTCGGGCGGTGCGAGGTTTTCGAGCAGTCCGTCGGCGAGGTCCGCGAGGTCGGCTTCGGTGAAGCGGGCCGGGGGCACGCGCGGGACGAGGTCGCAGCAGTGCACGTAGCGCCGCCCCGGTGGCCGGGGGTGGAGGCGGAGCGAGTCGGTGCCGACGCGCGGCGCGCCGAACGTGACCAGTTCCGCCGCCGGGAAGTCGGTGGCACAGAGCGTCGCCAGCGCCCCTCCGAGGCTGTGGCCGGTGGCGATGGTGCGGCTGGAGGGGGCGAGCAGCCACTCCTCGAGAGGATCACGGAGCTCGTCGAAGGTCCGGCCGTAGCCGCGGTGGACGACGATCCCCGGGCGCCACTCGACCGGATCGACGAGGAGATTCGCGAGCAGATCGTCGAGGTTTCCCGTCTCGGTGCCGCGGAAGACGGCGAACACCGTACCCTCCCGTGGATCGCGGCACACGAAGCCGTCGGCGGCGGCCCGTACGGAAAACAGCCGCCGGCTCTCGAGGGTCGCCAGGTGCTCGAAGCCGATACGGCGCAGTTCCGTTTCGATCCGCGGGGGCGGCGCGTAGGCCAGCCGCGACAGTTCGGCGCAGATCAGATCGGCGGCGCCGCCGGAATTGGTGGGGTACCACTCGAAGAACGGACCGTCGGCGGCCGGAAAGAACAGCTCGTCGCCGCGGGTGGTAGGGTTTTCCGCCATCGGGGAACCGTCCCTCAATCGATCCGCGGGTCGGCGGGAAGGAGAAAGCGGCCGAGCGCCTCCTCAACCCCGGCGGCGGAACGAAAAAGGGGCCCTGTGAAAGGATGCGAGTCATTCATGGGTGGGGTGTCGGCCGCGGCCCTTTGGCTCACTGTGGTTTTTTCAGCGGCAGGGCCCGCGTCGAGCCGGTCGTGATCCCGCCGTCGACGAGGAGCGTCTGCCCGGTCACGTAGGCGCTTGCCGCGGAGGCGAGGAACACCACCGCCCCGTCGAGATCTTCCGCCTTCCCCGGGCGCTTCAGCGGAATCCTCTCGGTGAGGTAGGCGACCCATTCCTCGTCGCGGTACATGACGTCGTTTTGGGCGGTGCGGAACCACCCCGGGGCCAGGCAGTTGACCGTGATCCCGTGCGGCCCGAGATCGTCGGCGAGGCTCATCGTCATCTGCTTCACGCCGCCCCGGCTGGCCGAATAGGGGGTCAGCCCGGCGTAGCCAAAGACGCTCGTCACGCTCCCGATGTTGATGATCCGCCCCTGTTTCCGCGGGATCATGTGCCGGGCCATCGCCTGGGCCATGAAGAAGGTACCGCGGAGGTTCGTGTCAAGGATCGTGTTCCAGTCGTCCCAGGTCACCTCCACGGCCGGCTTGCGGATGTTGCAGCCGGCGTTGTTGAGGAGGATGTCGATCCCCCCCGCGGCTTCGATCGCGGCTGCCGCGCAGTCGCGGATGCTCGATTCGCTGCGGAGATCGAGGGGCAGCGGCGTGACCCGGTGGCCGTGGGCCTCGAGGTCGGCCCGTGAGGCGGCGAGATCCTCGACCTTCCGGGCGGTGATGACGAGATCGGCGCCGGCCCGCGCGAGGGCTCCGGCCATTTGCAGCCCCAGGCCGCGGCTGGCGCCGGTGACGAGTGCCGTGCGGCCGGTGAGGTCAAACAGGGCTGGGCCGGTGGGAATCGCGGCGGACATCGAACGGTTCCTGATGTGGCGGTGGACTCGTCGGAACGAGGGTCGTCGGAACGAGGGGATCAGGGGGTGAGCACGACCTTGACGAGGCCCGGTTCGCGGTCGTGGAGGCGGTGAAACCACCCGACCCCCTCCGACAACGGAGCGACCTTGCTGACGAAGCATGACAGGTCGACCTTCCCTTCGGCGACCAACCGGATCGCCTCCGGGTAGCTCCCGGCCGACGAACAGGATCCCTGGAGCCGCAGTTGCCGGGTGACGACCATCTGCAGCGGCATCTCGATCTGGGGGGAAACGTTCCCGACGAGCACCACCGTGCCCCCCCGCGTGCAGGCCTCGATCGCCGTCCGCACCGGTGCCGTGGCCCCGACGGCCTCGAAGACGACGTCGGCGCCGTCGGTGTCGGGCGTCGACGTTCCGAAACGGGCCGCCTTCACGCCGGCGTCCTCTCCGGCGACGATCGTCTCGACTGCGCCGAGCGAACGGGCCTGGACGAGCCGCCCCTGGTCGAGATCGATGGCGGCGATTCTCGGCACGCCGTAGGCCCGCAGCGAAGCGACGCAGGCCAAGCCGATCGGGCCGGCGCCGACGACCACCGCCGAGCGGGTCTCCGGGCCGACGCCGGCTAGATGCACGGCGTGGAGGGCGATCGTGAGGGGCTCGAGGAGCGCCGCCGCGATGAAGTCGAGGCTGTCGGGGATCGAATAGACCACCCGGCGGGGCACCACCACCTGCTCGGCAAAGCAGCCATGGCGACGGTAGGGGCCGCAGGAGACACCGAGCACCTGCCGGTCGGTGCAGAGGTTCTCCCGTCCCGCCAGACAGTGGGTGCAATCCCCGCAAAACACGGTCGAGTCGAGCGCGACCCGGGTGCCGATCGCCAGGTCATCGACCCCTGCCCCCACGGCGTCGACCGTGCCGGCCGCCTCGTGACCCATCACCAAGGGGGGGATGCGCCGCCCCGTCGATCCGGTGAAGCCATGGACGTCACTTCCGCAGATCCCGCAGGCGGCAATTCGCACCCGGACCTCCCCGGGGCCGGGCGTGGGGGCGTCGACATCGGTGTAGGTGAGCTCACCAGGTGACGTCAGAAGCAGCGCTTTCACGGGGGCTTTCCGAGATGGAGGGGATGGCGTGGGGCCGGACTAAAAAAAGTTGCGGACGGACGACCGGAAAAGGTCGCCGCCGCCGGTGCGGCGGAAAGCCAGGGTATCCCGCCAGCCGATGATTCCAAGCCCGACGCCCGGAGGCAGGCCCGGCAACGCGGTCCTTTTGCCTCGGGGCTATCGAATCCCGAAAGACAGGAGCCCAATTTCCCCCCCGGCCGATCCGCGGGCTCCCCGATGGGGCGGTGGAAAAGCGACCCAAAGAAACGCCTCGCCAGGGGTGAAACCTTCAGTACGCCCGAAATTCAGATGAAATTCCCATTTCCGGGGCTTCGAAAAGGGGGCGTGTTGACACCGTCCTCCGCCATCCATACATTTGCCTCTTCGATCCCACAGCGACGCCCGCGGCCTTCACAGGCTGCCGGAGGCTGTCGCGGCCTGTCCCTCCAACCAAGAATCATCCGGAGGGACGGCATCGTTTCCACCGGTTTCCCGGGGCTCAGCGCTCCTTGAAGGGGCCGGGTCGGGACGCTGGAGGGCGTCGTGGAGATCGAACCAGAAAAGTTATTTTTCGTCGGTGTTTCGGTGCGGTTGGCGAGGCCCCGGTTCGTGGGGCAGGTTTTTGGACGGCGACAAATCGCGCGAGGTCGGGTGGGGTGCGGGGTGCGACGGCGATGAGCAACGCGGTTCGATAGGCAAGAATCAGTGGAGTAACCCGTGGCAGGGCCGAACCAAGAGATCATTCGCATTCGCATGGAGGCCTACGATCACAGCGTGCTCGACCAGAGTGCTGCCGAGATCGTCGACACCGCCAAGCGCACCAATTCCGAGGTCCATGGGCCGATTCCGCTACCGACGCGGATCGAGCGTTACACAGTTCTCTCGAGCCCGCACGTCGATAAAAAGGCTCGTCAGCAGTACGAGATTCGCACCCACAAGCGTGTCATCGATATCGTGCAGGCGACGGCCAAGACGATCGAGGCGCTCAATAAGTTGAGTCTGCCGGCCGGCGTCGACATCAAAATCAAGGCTTCTTCGCGGTGATTCGAGGGGTGATCGGCGGGGGTTCCCTTCGTCGGCCCGGCGGTTGTTTTCAGTTTTTCAACACATTCAGGAGCGTCCGGCAAGGCATGCTTGGAAGGCGTTGTGGGTAAGGCCCGGTGGCTCTCTCCTCGCAGGGAGGGTGGTTGGGTGCTCCCGCAGCCAGTGGCTTCGAGCGTGATCCAGAGGCGTCCTCGGCTTCCCGCTTCGGCGTGGGGTGGGGCGTTTCGACGGCGTACAACATGGCTGCTCAAGATATGACCGGTGGCGCGGCGTCTGCTGGGAGGAAGTTCTCCCGGGGTGTTCGGGCAGCCAAGGCCGAGCTTCCTGCCCGCAAGGGACTGTTGGGGCGCAAAGTAGGGATGACGCAGGTCTTCGATGCCGACGGAACGGTCGTGCCGGTAACGGTCATCGAAGCCGGGCCGTGCAAGGTTCTTCGCCTCCGCTCACTCGAGCGTGACGGCTACTCGGCCGTTCAGGTCGGGTTCCTCGACAAGCCGCGCCGTCTCGCCAGTCGCTCGGTGCGCGGGCAGGTTGCCAACCTCGAAAGTAAGCGCAGTCAGGGGCGGGCCCTGGCGGGGGTTGTGTCACTCCCCAAGCCGGGCTGCGAGCCGAAGCGGTTCGTGCGCGAGTTTCGTGGTACGGTCGAGGGGCTTGAGGTCGGTCAGGATCTCGCCGTCGATGTCTTCGAGGGGGTGGCGAGGGTCGATGTGACCGGCACCACCAAGGGGCGTGGTACGGCGGGTGTCATGAAGCGGCATGGCTTCAAGGGGCAGCGAGCGTCGCACGGTGTCAAAAAGGTGCACCGCCATCAGGGCGGTACGAGTATGAACACCTCCCCGGCCCGTGTTTTCAAAGGCAAGCGGATGGCCGGCCGGTTTGGCAACGAGCGTTCTACGATGCGGAATCTCAAGCTTGTCCGTTTCGACAAGGAGAACAATCTCCTCCTCGTCCGTGGCGCCGTCCCAGGGCCCAATGGGGCGATGGTGGTCGTGCAGCAGACGAATCTGATCAAGAAGGTTGCCGGTCCCGGTGCGCCGGTTTCCAAGAAGAAGGCAGGTGCGAAGTGAATCTCGCCGTATACGACCTGAGCGGCAAGCAGGTGGGATCGTACGAAATCGATCCGGCAGAGCTCGCCCCGTCGGTCAACAAGCAACTTCTCCACGACGCCGTCGTGATGTACCAGGCCAATCTCCGTCAGGGAACGCATCGCACAAAGTCCCGTGGCGAGGTGGCTGGTTCAACCAAGAAACTCTACCGCCAAAAGGGAACGGGCAACGCCCGTGCCGGCGGACGCCGGAGCGGCACGCGTCGTGGCGGTGGCCACATCTTTGCCAAGCGGCCGCGTGATTTCGGTTTCCGCATGCCGCGGAAGTCGCTGCAAGCCGCAACACGGATGGCGTTGGCTGCGCGGATCGCCGACGACGAGGTGCGCCTGGTCGATTCCCTGACGCTTCCGGCCCCCAAGACATCGACTGTTTCGGGGCTGCTCGGGGCGCTTGGGGTCAGCGAGCAGACCGTGCTGGTCGCCCCCGAAAAGCACGATGACAATCTCTGGAAGTCGGCCCGAAACATCGAGGGGGTTACGGTGTCGCCGGTCGGCGATCTGAACGCCTGGGCGATACTCCGGCCCCGCAGAATCGTGATGACAACGGCCGCCATCGATGCATTTCGTGCGTCGGTGAAAGCCAAGGTCAGGCCGCCGGCGTCGCAGACGTTGTCGGCGGTGCGGAAGGCCTCGAAGCCGGTCGCGAAGGCTTCGGCGGCCCGCAAGACAACGCGAGGAGAGTGATTCATGTCAGTTCCCGTCCCTCCCCCCCCGATGCTGAATCCGCGACTCGGTTCGCACCAGGTGATCGTCCGCCCGCTCGTCACTGAGAAGGGGATGCACCGTGCTCAGCGCAATGGGGCCTATTCCTTCGAGGTTGTCACCGCGGCAACCAAGCCCGACATCCGTCGTGCCGTCGAAGAGATGTTCAACGTCAAGGTCGAGAAGGTCGCCGTCCAAAATCGCGTCGGGAAGGCGCGGCGTAGCCGGGCTCGTCGCACGAGTGCCAAGGCCTGGAAGAAGGCGATCGTCACCCTCAAGCCGGACTTCAAGATCGACCTGTTTTGAGCGGTTGAACGAGCGAACCAGACAACCGCGAACCACAAGACACGAGAGTTTCCGAAGCCATGGGAATCCGCAATTACAACCCGACCAGTCCCGGCCGCCGCGGGGCGAGTGTCTCCGATTTCAAGGAGCTCACGCCCGGAGCCGAGGCGCCGAAGCATCTGCGTGTCCGTAAGCGGAAGACCGGTGGTCGCAACAATCAGGGTAAGATCACGTCCCGCCACCGAGGCGGCGGGCACATGCAGCACTACCGTCTGATTGACTTCCGACGCAACAAGGATGGTGTTCCCGGAAAGGTCGATTCGATCCAGTACGACCCGAACCGCACGTGTCGCGTGGCGCTGATTGTGTATGCGGACGGTGAGAAACGCTTCATCCTCGCCCCCGAGGGGCTGAAGGTGGGGGCGAAGGTGCAGAGCGGTGCCGATGCGGTGCCGGAGGTGGGTAACTGCCTGCCGATGTCGGCCATACCGCTCGGCATGCAGGTACACAATGTCGAGCTCCAGGCGGGCAGGGGAGGGCGTTTATGTCGGTCGGCTGGTTCCTCGGCGGTGCTGGTAGCTCGCGAGGCACAGTGGGCCCAGTTGACGCTGCCCAGCGGCGAAATCCGCCGCGTTCCGGCGGCCTGTCGGGCCACGATCGGTGCGATCGGCAACTCCGAACACATGAACGTCGTGCTCGGAAAGGCGGGCCGGAAGCGTTGGATGGGGATCCGTCCCACCGTCCGCGGCACGGCGATGAATCCGATCGACCATCCGCACGGTGGTGGTGAAGGGCGTACCAAGGGTGGGCGGCATCCGGTCAGCCCGACAGGGAAGAGCGCCAAGGGCGGCGGGACGCGGAAGCCGCGAAAGCCTTCCGGAACGGCGATCATCCGCCGGCGGAAGAGCCGTCGATATGGGCAACTCAAGCTTCGGTAGGACGGGGCGCGGCCCGGGGCGGTCGGTCGCCCAGAACGCGAAACATCACGAAGAATACGGTCCGACGACAGACAAGACAATTTTCAAGAAGCAGCAGGGGAGAGCGCCAGTCGCTCGAATAGACCATGGGACGCAGTTCAAAGAAGGGGCCGTACATCGACCCCCGGCTCTACGGGAAGGTCGAGGCCCAACTGTCCGGCAGCAAACGCGACCCGATCAAGACTTGGTCGCGTGCCTGCACCATCGTTCCCGAGTTCATCGGCTTGACGTTCATGGTCCACAACGGCAGGCAGCACCTGAAGGTGTTCGTCACCGAGGACATGGTCGGTCACAAGCTGGGCGAGTTCTCCCCGACGCGGACGTTCCGCGGGCATGGCGGCAAGGTCAAGGAAGCGGCGAAGTGATGCGGCTTGTTCGGGCTTCCGCCTGGATGCCTGAAATGGGAGCAAGGTGAGCAATGGCGTACACGGCAATTCACAAGTTCGCACGGATCAGTCCTCGCAAGGTGCGAGCGCTGGCCGATCTCGTCCGCGGCAAGTTCGCCGATGAGGCGCTCGACATTCTCCGCTTCCAGCCTCATCGTGGTGCGCGGATGCTCGAGAAGGTCATCAAGAGCGCTCTCGGGAATGCGGAGCACCAGCAGGCTCCCGCTGTCGACGATCTCGTTGTCGTCGATGCCCGAGTCGACGGCGGTCCGATGTTCAAGCGGATCCGACCCCGTGCCCGTGGCATGGCGTTCGGAATCAAACGGCGGATGTCCCACATTAAGGTGGCGCTGGAAGCTCCGGCGGAATGATGACCGTCGACGATCGGTAAACGGATCGGGTGATCGTCGCGGGGTACCGCGGGCCACAGATCTGGGCTTACGACAAAAAGTAGGAACGTGCTCATGGGACAGAAGGTCAACCCAGTCGGTTTCCGCACCGGTATCACCGAGCCGTGGAAGAGCCGTTGGTATGCCTCGAAGAAGGACTTCCGTGTCCTCCTCCTGGAGGATTTCAAGGTTCGGAAGTTCATCAAGACGAAGTATCGTGCCGCCGCCATCCCGAAGATCGAGATTGAGCGGACGCGTGACGAGGTCAAGGTGATCCTCCATTCGGCGCGGCCCGGTGTGCTCATCGGGCGGAAAGGGCAGGAAGTCGATCGACTCCAGGATGAGCTCCAGCAACTTCTGGGGCGTCGAGTCAACCTTAAAGTTGAGGAAGTGGCCAGGCCGGAGATCCAGGCGCAGCTCATCGCGGAGGACATCTGCGACCAACTGACGAAGCGGGCTGCTTTCCGTCGGACGATGAAGCGGGCCATTGACACCACCATGGACGCCGGAGCCAAGGGGGTGAAGATCCAACTCGCCGGAAGGCTTGGCGGAGCGGAGATGTCGCGGTGCGAGAAGGGAATCGCGGGGTCGATGCCCCTGTCGACGATTCGGGCGAAGATTGATTACGGGTTCTGCGAGGCTCCCACCGCGCAGGGCAACATCGGCGTTCAAGTGTGGGTCAACCAAGGCATGTACGAGGAGAGCGGCGATGGCGCTGATGCCCAAGAGGGTCAAGCACCGAAAAAGCCAAAGAGGTCGTATAAGAGGTGATGCCTCTCGCGGCAACCGCGTCGTCTTCGGTGACTTCGGCCTCCAGGCCGAACAGCCGGGTTGGCTCGCGGCCGCGACGATCGAGGCCGGTCGCATTGCGGCCAGTCAGTACCTCCGCAACGAGGGCCGGCTTTATGTGCGCGTTTTTCCCCACAAGTCGATCACGTCCATCCCCCTCGAAACTCGAATGGGTAAGGGGAAAGGTGAGCCCGAATTTTGGGCAGCCGTGATCAAGCCGGGGACGGTGTTGTATGAGATCGGAGGCGTTTCGGAGGAGGCGGCGCGGGTGTGCTTGGCACGCCTTGCCCACAAGATGCCGGTCCGCGTTCGATTCGTGAAGCGGCGGGTTATGTGAGCCTCGGGCTGACTCGGCGTTGATGGGTGGTGTGGTGGTTCGGCCGGTAGGTATCCGGGGTTGATGACCCGGAGCCTGGGCACGGTATCGACAGCGTTTTCCAGGGCAGCAGACATGAGCAAAGCTAGCGAACTTCGTGAGATGAGCGACGAGCAAATCCGTCTGACCTGGAAGGACTCGGCCGAGACGCTCTTCAAGCTCCGTCTGCAGGCCCAGACGGAGAAGTTGGCGGCTCCTACCGAAGTCCGGAAGCAGCGGCGTTCGATCGCCCGTTGTCAGACGATTCTCGCGCAGCGCGGGAGTTTGGTGGTACCGGCAGCAGGGCCCGACGGGGCGCCGGCCGAGTCGAAGGCCGAGCACGATGCCGGCCTCCACGACAAGCATGCGAAAAAGAAGCGGGCGGTCGGCCGGGCCAAGATCCAGGCCCCAGGTAAGGCTGGCGTCGCCACGAAGCGACAGTTCAAGAAGCGCACCCAGAGCGGCAAATGATCAGGTCAGGTGACGACGGCAATGGTTGATGGGCGACGGTTCCCGCGGTCAGGGCATCGCGGGGGCAACGGAGCAGCTGGGATCGGTACCGGGCGGGTAGAAGTCAGACAGGAAGAAGTCATGCCAAGGCGAGTCGAAACAGGCACGGTGACCAGTGCCGCGTCGAGTAAGACACGACGCGTGGAGATTCCGCGTGTCGTGCGGCACAACAAATATGGCCGGATCCTCCACCGGCGGACGATCTGCCACGTCCACGACGAGGACGAGTCGTCGGGACCCGGCGATCTCGTCGAGATCATCGAATGTCGTCCACGCAGCCGGCTGAAGCGCTGGGAACTGGTGCGGGTCGTCACGAAGAGCACGGCCGTTGATGTGGCGGCGCTGCGGAGCGGTGCCCGGGCGACCCAGTTCAACGAATCGGCTGCCAAGGCGGAAGCAGCGTCAGCGACCGGTCGCAAGGCCGGGGAAGGAGCCTCGTCATGATCCAGATGCAATCAAGATTGGTCGTCGCGGACAACACCGGCGCTAAAGAAGTGATGTGCTTCAAGGTGCTCGGAGGGAGCAAGAAGCGGACTGCCGGTATCGGCGACATCATCGTCTGCAGCGTGAAGAGCGTCATTCCGGGGAGCGACGTCAAAAAGAAGGCCGTCGTCAAGGCGGTCATCGTCCGCTGCAAGCAGCCGACGCGGCGCGATGACGGCAGCTACGTGCGTTTTGACACGAACGCCTGCGTGATCATCGACAATGACAAAAATCCCAAGGGTACGCGTATTTTCGGCGCGGTCGCCCGCGAATTGCGGGATCGTAATTTCATGAAGATCGTCAGCTTGGCGAGCGAGGTGGTCTGATGCTGATTCGTTCAGGTGACATGGTTGAGGTGAAGACGGGCAACGCGAAAGGGACGCGAGCCAAGGTCCTTTCCGTGCGTCGAGCCGACGGGAAGATCGTGGTTGAAGGCGTCAATCGCGTGTATCGTCACATGAAGCGCAGCCAGAAGAACCCCCAGGGGGGGCGGTTGAGCAAAGAGATGCCGATCGACGCGTCGAACGTCCTCGTTGTCTGTGGTGGATGCGACCAGGCGGCTCGGCTCGGCGTCAAGGTGCTCGCTGATGGCGGACGGGTACGGATGTGCAAGAAGTGCGGGGCCGACAACGGGAAGATCAGGGCGGCCAAGACGGCGAAGTAATCGTTGCCGCCCGTCCGCCGGTTCCCTGATTGATCGGTGGGGCGGTGATGAGGATCTGGCGGTCGAAGTCCGCCATCCGATGGGTTGAAAACGATCCGACGAACGTGTTGGGCAAGACAATCAAAAGGACGGTTGTGATGGCCAAGAAGACCAAGGCGACTGAAGCGGACACCGGCGCCAAGGGGGCGACGGGTGCGTTGGAGACTCCGCGCATGCTCGAGCACTACCTCAAGACGGTGCAACCCGCGCTCGGTAAGGCCCTCGATCGCACGAATCCCCACTCGATCCCCCGTCTCGACAAGATTGTGGTGAACATGGGCGTCGGCGTGGCGGTCTCCGAGAAGAAGTACCTCGAGGAGGCGATTGGGGCGCTCGCCCAGGTGACAGGACAAAAGCCAATTGCAACGCTTTCAAAGGTGGCGGTTTCCGGTTTCAAGCTCCGCGAAAATCTTCCCATCGGTTGCAAGGTCACGCTCCGCGGACGACGGATGTACGAATTCCTCGATCGGTTGGTGTCGCTGGCGCTTCCCCGTGTCCGCGATTTCCGTGGGCTGTCGAGTACGGCTTTCGACGGCCATGGAAATTACAGCCTCGGGCTCTCCGAGCAGATGGTGTTTCCGGAGATCAATCCGGACAAGTACACGCGGCCGCAGGGAATGAACATCACGCTCGTGACGTCGGCGAAGACCGACGACGAAGCGAGGCAGTTTCTCCGCGCCATGGGTGTTCCGTTGAAAAAGGATGGGGATGAGGGTGCCGCGGCGTAGCGGCACGGTCGGTACCGAACGGTTCGTATCGTCGTGACGATCGTCGCGGGTTGCGAACCATGAACATCAGTTGCGGCCGTTGCGGCGGCCCCTCGTTGGAATCATCTATGGCAAGCAAGTCAAAGATCGCGATGGCCAAGCGGCCGCCGAAGTTCTCGACCCGGCAGGTGCAGCGTTGCATGCTGTGCGGTCGTCCGAGGGCGGTGTACCGTAAGTTCGGTCTCTGCCGGATTTGTTTCCGGAAACTGGCCGACCAGGGGGTCATCCCCGGCGTCAGGAAGGCGAGTTGGTGACAACGGCCCCGAGGGGTGTTGACCGCTGGAGAAATCGGTCAACCGGGATACCGAAGACAGAAGGGTTCGCTGGCAGGGTTCACAGTTTCGAAAGGGCTCTCTCGACATGATGACCGATCCGATCGCCGATATGCTCACCCGCATCCGCAACGCGGTGCGCGTCGAACGCGCCGTCGTGGAGGTCCCGAGCTCCAAGGTGAAGCGGGGCGTGGCGGACGTACTGAAGCGCGAGGGGTACATCTGGGACTGGAAGGAAGTTGAGGCGGAGCCTGCGGCGAAACTGCAGATCGAGCTCAAGTACGGGCCCAACGGTGAGCGCCTCATCCGCCACATTCGTCGCGTCAGCTCGCCTGGGCGCCGGGTCTACAGCCGCTCGGTTCGGCTCCGTCCGATCCTTGGGGGCTTGGGGATCTCGATCCTGTCGACCAGCAGCGGAGTTGTCAGTGACCGGGAAGCCAGGCAGCGAAAGCTCGGCGGTGAAGTGCTCTGCGAGTTGTGGTGAGAAAAGCTTCTGCCGTGGCGATGTCCATGGGGTGGCCCGGAGCGTTTTTGCAGGGAGCGGGATTCGGGGTTCGATGTGGGGCGGTGGTCCGGATGCGGGCCTGGTCAGTAACGAAAGGTCGAGGACATGTCGCGGATCGGTAAGGCTCCGGTGCAGATTCCCAAGGGCGTCAAGGTGGCCGTCGACGGTGCCACCCTCAAGGTCGAAGGGCCGCTCGGCAAACTCGAGCACACCGTTCATCCGGCCGTCAAGGTCGGCATCGATCCCGCGGATGGGTTTCTGAAGGTCACCCGCGGAGGTGATGACCGCACCTCGCGTGCCGTCCACGGGCTCACCCGTGCGCTCGCGGCGAACATGGTCGAGGGTGTCTCCAAGGGCTACGAGAAGAAACTCGAGATCATCGGCGTCGGCTACATCGCCGCGATCCAGAAGAACACCCTGCAACTCCGCGTCGGTTTTGCCAACGAGCTCCAGGTGCCGATTCCGGCTGGGCTGACGGTCACCTGCCCTGATCAGACCCACATCGTCGTCAAGGGCATCGACAAGCATCTTGTCGGTCAATTCGCCGCCGAAGTCCGCGCCCGTCGCAAGCCCGAGCCGTACAAGGGTAAGGGAATCCGGTACGAGAACGAGCAGGTCCGCCGCAAGGCTGGCAAAGCGGTCACCAAGTGATCCGCGGAACGCACCGGTTGATGCCGTCCACTTTTTTCCTCCCACCCCTCCCGCAGTCACGCTTCCATGGACCACGCCCGCACGATTCTCCGGCAGCGGATGCGCCGCCGTTTCCGTGTCCGCCGGCATATTCGCGGCACCGCGGAGCGGCCCAGGTTGGCCGTCTTCCGCACCCATAAGCACATCTACGCTCAGATCATCGACGACGCGGCCGGTCGGACGTTGGTTTCGGCCAGCACGCTCGACAAGCAGATCCGAGATTCGGTCGGGTTCGGCGGCAACAAGCAAGCTGCCGAGGCGATCGGGCGGGCGGTGGCCGAGCGGGCTCAGGCTGCCGGCGTGAAGAAAGTCTGTTTCGATCGGGGTGAGTTCCGCTACCATGGCAGAGTTGCGGCGTTGGCCGATGCTGCTCGGGCCGCGGGCCTCGAATTCTGACCAAGTCCATCCCGTCCCCCGTCCCGCCGGCTCATCCGGTGGCGAGCGGGAGGGAACGAGACACCCAGCCAAACCTATCCGGAGCATCGAAGACCGTGTCGACCAGCAGCAGCCAGGGCCGTGGAGGTGACTCCCGCGATCATCGCGGGGGAGAACGCGGTGGTGAATTTGCGGAGAAAGTCGTCAAAGTTCGACGCTGTGCCACTGTCGTCAAGGGTGGGCGACGATTCAGCTTCGCCGGGCTCGTCGTTGTCGGCAACGGTCGCGGGAAGGTTGGCTGCGGCTATGCCAAGGCCAACGAGGTGCCTCCGGCGGTCGAGAAGGCGATCAAGGATGGGATGAAGAATCTGATCGAGGTTCCGGTTGAGGCTGGTACGATCCCCCATCGTGTCGAGGGGAACAGTGGCACGGCGAAGGTCATCCTTCTCCCTGCCAGCCCCGGGACCGGAATCATCGCCGGTGCGGCCGTCCGGGCGGTGTGCGAGTCGGCCGGCATCCGTGACGTGCTCACGAAGGCCCACGGCTCCACGAACCCGGTCAATCTTGTCAAAGCAGCTCTCGACGGTTTGAAGCAGCTGCGGACGAGGAGCGAAGTCGAGCGGTTACGGGGAGTCACGCTCAGCTGATTTGCCCATCCGGCGAGGATTGGTGCGGGGCGACGAGACGAGAAATACGACAACTGGGCGGCACTGGTACCGCTCGCGTTACGATCCTGATCTGCCGGTGACGCCGTTTCGGTGCTTCCGCAGATCCTTCGAGCAGAGGGTGATTCGATGAAGGTCAACGACGTCAATCAGGGCATCCACAAGAACCGTCGTCGGTTGCGGATCGGTCGCGGGCCCGGTTCGGGGCGGGGAAAGACGTCGGGTCGCGGCCACAAGGGGCAGGGGCAGTTGGCCGGTTGGAGCGCTGCCGGAATCTTCGAGGGGGCGAGGATGCCTCTTATCCGCCAGATTCCTAAGCGGGGGTTCCACAACCGTCACGGCAGGATCGTGACCTGTGTCAATGTCGACGACCTCGAGGCTCGTTTCGCGGTCGGCGCTGACGTCACTCCCGACTCGCTGCGGGCATGCGGGCTCGCCAAGGGGATCTGGGACACGGTCAAAGTTCTCGGAGAAGGGGCGATCACGAAGGCACTCAAAGTGTCGGCCCACCACTTCAGTGCCCAGGCCCGCGAGAAGATCCTCGCAGCCGGTGGCACCGTTACCGACCTGCCTGGACCAGCCCCGGTCGTGAAGCGGCAGAAGAAGGTCGTGAAGCCGAAGACGGCGAAGGCGTAGCCGGGGGATTCTCTTCCGGGCCGGCAGCCCGATGCCTCAGTCGGCTGTCTCGGGAGACTTGATTCCTGGAGGTGTGGCCCGCGTCGGAGAGGCTTTGGGGCAGCGTGGTCGGAGGGAGCAAAGGAGTCGTTCTCGTGCTTGAAAAATTTCGCATTATCTTCACCATTCCGGAACTCCGGCAGAAGATTCTCCTCACGCTCGGGCTGTTGGCGATCTACCGGGTCGGCTGGCAGGTTCCGCTGCCGATCATCGATCCGACGGCAATGGCATCGTTTGGCAAGGAGTCGGGTGGGTTCGCCGACATCCTCAAGACGGTCGCTGTCTTCTCTGCCAGCCAACTCTCCCAGGCGACCATCTTCGGCCTCGGGATCATGCCCTACATCTCGGCGTCGATCATCTTCCAACTGCTCGGCACCGTCTGGCCACCGCTCGAGCGCCTCACCAAAGAGGGAGAGGCGGGGCGTAAGAGGATCAACGAGTACACCCGCTACGCAACGGTTCTGATCTGTCTGGTGCAGAGCTGGGCCTATGTGGCGTTCCTCGCCAACACGAGCGTCGGTGACACGCCGCTCATCCAGTCGAGCTTCCTCGTCGACGGCAAACTGCCGCTGATCTGGCAGTTCGTGGCGGTCATGACGATGACAGCCGGCACGATCTTCCTGATGTGGCTCGGCGAGCAGATCGACGAATTCGGTATCGGCAACGGGATCAGCCTTCTGATCATGGCGGGGATTCTCGCCGGCATGCCGAGCGCTCTTTTGCAGCTCGCCGAAGACACGAATTGGGAGATCGGCGGCGGCGGGGGGAAGATGGGGATCGAGACGGTCCTCGTGCTCATCGCGCTGTTTGTCAGTGTCGTGGCCGGCGTGGTCTTCATGACCCAGGGGCAGCGGCGGATCCCGACGCAGAGCGCCAAGCATGTTCGCGGTCGGCGGGTGTACGGCGGCACGAGGCAATACCTGCCGCTCAAGGTCAATCAAGCTGGTGTCATGCCGATCATCTTTGCCAGCTCTCTTCTTCTTTTCCCGCAGATGATCTTCCAGTATCTCGCCACCGCCTTTCCCGGGAATACGGTGCTCGGCGCTCTCCAGGATTCGTTCACGAGGGGACAGTCGTTCCTCTACAATCTCCTCTACGTCGCCCTGATCTTCTTCTTTTGTTATTTCTGGACCGCGATCACGTTCAACCCGAAGGAAGTCGCCGACAACCTCAAGAACTTCGGCGCTTTCATCCCGGGGTATCGGCCGGGCAAGCGGACTGCCGATTACCTCGAGCGGGTCATGGAACGGATCACGTATGTCGGCGCCGGATTCCTCGCGCTCGTCGCCATCATCCCCACCATCGTCGCCGGCTTTCTCGGAATTCCGCCGTCGATTGCCGGATTCTACGGCGGCACCGGCCTGTTGATTGCCGTGAGCGTAGCCTTCGATCTCGTCCAGAAGATCGACAGTCATCTCGTGATGCGGAACTACACCGGATTGCTGGAGAAGTCCTGATTCGGGTTCAGCCCTGACCGGACCGGCATGCCAGTGGGCGTGCCGATGGTCGTCGTCGTGTCGCGCGGGATTCTCATGCGGATCATCCTCATCGGACCGCCCGGCGCCGGAAAGGGAACGCAGTGCCAGCGGTTGGTCGAGCATCTCGATGTCCCGCACCTCTCGACCGGTGAAATGCTCCGGGCGGAGGTCAGGTCGGGGTCGCCCGAGGGGCTGCGGGCTGCTGCGTCCATGGACCAAGGGAAACTCGTCCCCGATTCGATGATCCTGGGGATGGTGACGAAGCGTCTGGAATCGGCCGATTGCCGGGGGGGCTTCCTCCTCGACGGCTTCCCTCGGACCCTCCCGCAGGCTTCGACGCTCGACGATCTCCTTGAGCGAAGGGCGATGAATGTTGACGGGGTCCTCGAGTTGGCGGTGCCGCGTGACGAGCTCGTACGGAGGATGCTCGCGCGGAAAAGGGCCGATGACAATCCCGAGATCTTCTCGAATCGGATCGCGAGCTTCGAGGTGCAGACCGCACCGTTGCTCGAGTATTACGCCCGGCAGGGGAAGCTCGCGACGATCGACGGGCTCGGTGATGCCGACGAGATCTTCGGCCGGGTGAAGCAGGCTCTCGAGCGATTCAAGCGAGGCTCCCGCGGACGCCATTGAGGAGCTCGGTGGCCCTCGGCTTCGGGTGTCGGACGGCCTCGCAGCGGCGCATCCGGGCATCGCCCGCGGAGATGGTGTGGCATCAGTCACGCCGCTATAGTGCTCGGGGACTGAGGAGTGGTTCTAGGGTGTCGTCCGGTGCCCCGCTTCCCGACGCTGTTTGAATGGGTGTGCCTGCCGTGGTGAATCTCCGGTCTCCCCGCGAAATCGCGCTCATGCGCCGTGCGGGTCTTGTCGTCTGGGGCGCCCATGAGATCGCCGCCGCGATGGTCCGGCCGGGGATGTCGACCGGTGAAATCGATGCCGCGGTGGAAGCCTATTTCATCAAGTGCGGGGCGGTGCCGCTGTTCAAGGGAGTGCCGGGAAAGGTGCCTTTTCCGGCGGTCTGCTGCATCTCCGTCAACGACGAGGTCGTGCACGGTATTCCCGGCCCGCGAATCCTCGTGGAAGGAGATATCGTCAGCATCGATACCGGCTGCAGCCTTGCCGGTTGGTGCGGCGATTCCGCCCGAACGCATCCGGTGGGAACGGTGTCGAGCGGTGCCAGAGGGCTCCTCGACTGCACCTCGGGCGTCCTCGAACTGGCAATCGAACTGATGGGAAAGCGGAATCGCTGGAGCGACGTTGCCGCCGAGATGGCGACCTATGTCCGGGATCGTGGGTTCTCGGTGGTCGAGAATTTTGTCGGTCATGGCATCGGGAAGAAGATGCACGAGGACCCGCAGGTCCCCAACTTCTGTTCCCCGTCGTTCCGCAGGAACTACGACTTCGAACTCGAGACCGGGCTCGTCATCGCCGTCGAACCGATGGTCAACATGGGGTCGAAGAAAGTCAGGGCCCTGGCCGATCATTGGACCCAGTCGACGGTCGACGGCCAGCCGAGTGCCCATTTCGAGCACACGATCGCGATCACGAGCCAGGGTCCGGAGGTCCTGACGAGGGCTCCCTCCGAGGGGGATGCCGCCCCAGCCTGAACGCCCTCAAGGCCGCAGCGGTGGGCGGACGGTGGCGGGGTAGCCGGGGGAAGATCGGTGATTTTCGGGGCGAACTCCGGGTTTTTCATCGTTTCTGCCCGTTTCCTGACCTCCCCCTTGTGGATCAGGGGGGTGGGTTTCTATAGTTGACGGCTTTCCAGCAGTTTCCCCGTTCCCGTTGAAGGCGTGGGCGACCGTCGCCACGATCGCAAGTATGAAGGTTCGCGCCAGCGTCCGTCGCATCTGCGACAAGTGCAAGATCGTCCGGCGCCGCGGCGTCGTCTTCGTCGTGTGCGCGGATCCCCGCCACAAACAACGGCAGGGATGACGACGGAATCCGCTTCCGGCGGGCGAGGCCTCCTCGCTCCCGCTGGACGGGTGTCCCGCGGAGCGTCATGTCTCCGTCGGGAGTGCGGCTTTCACAGGTATTTTTGAAGGTAGTGTGATTAGTGCTGGTGTCGCCCCGTCAGGGGTGGGCCAGTGGTGATGCGGCCCGGTGTCTCACCGGTCGTACGCCAGTCGTTCGCCCGGCAGCCTATCCCGCTCACCTGTTGCCCGCCCCCTCACGATGCCCCGGCATGGTGTGTTCAGGGCGGGATGTGTCGTTCGGCAGTCCCGTCGTCCAGGTCCGTCATCCCACGGTAGTATTCCCCATGCCCCGTCTCCTCGGCGTCGACATTCCATCGGAGAAGAAGACGTTCTATTCGCTCCAGTACCTCTACGGGGTTGGCCCCCAGGTGGCGCGTGAGTTGTGTCACAAGGCGGGGGTCGATCCGGAGGGAATCGCCAAGAATCTCCACGAGGATGAGTTGGCTCGGTTGGCCTCCCTCATGGACAAGGACTATGTCGTTGAGGGGCAACTGCGCCGCCAAGTGGCGCAGAACATCTCCCGGCTGAAGGATATCGGCAGCTATCGGGGCGTCCGTCACCGTCGTGGGTTGCCGGTCCGCGGCCAGCGGACCCGGACGAATGCTCGGACGAGGAAGGGCCCCAAGAAGACAGTCGCCGGTAAGAAGGGTGTGAAGGACCTCAAGTAAAGTTGTCTGGTTCTTCGGTTCTCTGGTGCGCGAGGGCGTGCCGGGTTTTTTTGGGCAGCCCGGCTGCCTGGGTTGTCTCCTGATTCATAGACGTCGTCGGAACGCACAGGAAAGCATCGATTCATGTCGAAGGTTGCCAAGGGCAAGAAGAAGAGTGTGTCGGCGGGGATCGCCTACATCACTGCTAGTTTCAACAACACCACGGTGACGATCACCGACACCAAGGGCGACACGCTCTGCTGGGCGAGCGGTGGGACCTGCGGCTTCAAGGGAAGTCGCAAGGGCACCCCGTTCGCCGGCCAGTGTGCGGCGCAGCAGGCGGCCGAGAAGGCCGCGAAGTTCGGTGTCAAGGATCTCGAGGTCCGTGTCCGCGGCCCCGGGAGTGGTCGCGAAAGCGCCATCACCGCGCTTCAGGCTGCCGGCATGAACGTCAAGAGCATCGAAGACATCACGCCACTCCCGCACAACGGATGTCGTCCACCGAAGAAGCGGCGTGTCTGATCCTTTTCAAGCCGGTCACACCGGCCTTTCCCCTCCACCTGAATCACCTCGAGAGCGGTCGGCCAGCATGCCGATCGGGAATCCATGGGACGCATCACCGGGCCGGTTTGCCGCCTTTGTCGCCGTGACGGCCTCAAGCTTTTTCTCAAGGGCAGTCGCTGCGACACGAGCAAGTGCGCGTTCGAGCGTCGCCCGACGCCGCCGGGCATGGTGCAGAAGCGCCGCGGAAAGCCGACCGAATACGGCCTCCACCTCCGCGAGAAGCAAAAGGTGAAGCACTACTACGGGGTGCTCGAGCGTCAGTTTCGCACTTACTTCGCCCGTGCCGAGCGGGGGAAAGGGAATACGGCCGAGTCGCTGATGTCGCTGCTCGAGCGCCGGCTCGACAACATCGTCCACCGGATTGGGTTCGCCCCATCGAGGGCTGCTGCCCGGCAGATGGTCCTTCACGGCCATATCACGATCAACGGTCGGCGTCTCGACGTGCCCAGCTATCTCGTCAAGGCGGGGGACCTGCTCCGCGTGAAGAACCGCGCTAAAAGCCTCCAACTGGTGCACGCGGCGTTGGCTACGAATCGGCGCGATGTTCCCGATTTCCTCTCCCGGTCGGAGACCGGTGTTCCCGAGGGTCGGGTCGACCGGCTGCCGGCATCTGACGATGTGTCGATCCCGGTGCAAACCAACCTCATCATCGAGTTGTGCTCGAAGTAAAGGGGCGCGGGGTGACGGGCCGCGGGATCCTCTGGGCATTCGCCGAGAGGGTCGCCGGTGCGATGGAAAACCCCCGGCCCGTCGTGCGATTGGGCATGACATGGCCCGTAACCGGTCGAAAGCACCCCGAAAAATCACCAGCGCGGCCTGACGTGGCCGCCCCGTTCCAGTTTCAGGCAAGGAGAACCGCATGCACATCCGTTGGCGTGGACTCGAACTCCCCAGCTCGGTCACGTCCGATGCCAAGACGCTCACCGGGACGTACGGCAAGTTCGTTGCCGAGCCCTTCGAGCGCGGCTTCGGCACGACGGTGGGCAACAGCCTCCGTCGTATCCTTCTCTCCAGTCTGGAGGGGAGCGCGGTGACGCAGATCAAGGTCGGCAGTGCCCTCCACGAGTTCAGTACCGTCAAGGGGGTTCTCGAGGATGTCACCGACATCGTCCTGGCGGTGAAGAGCCTCGTCGTCAAGAACCACAGCGACTCGACCCGTGTGATCCGCGTCGAGAAGAGCTCGAAAGGGCCCATCACCGGCGCCGACGTGCAGACCGACGAGGCGGTCGAGGTGGTCAGCAAGGACCTCGTTCTCGCCACGCTCACCGATGACGTCCCCTTCGAGTTGGAGATGGTTGTCGAGAACGGGCGGGGGTATGTGCCTGCCAGCGAGCACAGCCCCGATGTCCAGGAAATCGGGATCATCCCCGTCGATGCCGTGTTCAGCCCCGTGACGCGTGTCCGGTACGAGGTCGAAGAGACCCGTGTCGGTCAGAAGACGAACTACGACAAGCTCACCATGGAGATCTGGACCAACGGCACCGTGACTCCGGACATGGCTCTAGTCGAGGCCGCGAAGATCCTCCGCAAGCACCTCAATCCCTTCGTTGGCTACACCCAGCAGGGGCCGGCGGTCAATCTTCCCCCGGTCATCGACTGGACGAAAATCACCCCGGAGCCGTCGACGGTTCTGACCTGGGAAGTGCCGCAACTCGAGCTCTCCGTCCGGGCCCAGAATTGCCTCTCGAGCGCCGGGATCCGCAAGGTTTCCGAGCTCGTGTTGATGACTCGGGAGCAGATTCTCGAGATGCGGAACGCCGGAGAGCAGACGGCCGAGGAGATCGAATCGAAGCTCGTCGAACTGGGGCTGAAGCTCGGTATGCAGCCCGTCGAGGCCTGAAGCACGATCGGGGACTGCGCGGCACCGCGCTCCCGCCCCCACCCCCACCTTTCCCCACGACTTTCCCCCAACACCATCGAAGGTTCCGGTCTCGCGGCCGGGGCCGAATCGTCTGCCTGAAGGATTCCATCCATGCGCCATCGTCGTAAGGGCCGTGTGCTCGGTCGCAGTCCGTCCCATCAGCGGGCCCTGCTCCGCAATCTTGCCTCGGCGCTGATGCTCACCGAGCGGGAGTGCGAGGCCGACGAGGTCGGGGCGCCCAAGGTGGCTGGACGGATCATCACGACCGTCGCCAAGGCCAAGGAAGTCCGGCCGCTCGTCGAGCGGTGCATCACGATCGCCAAGCGGGGGTTGGTGTCGATCGAGCAGGCCAAGGAATTCGGTACGACTGCCGCTCGAGACTCGGCCGCCTGGAAGCAGTGGCGTGAGAGCGAGCAGTGGCGCACGTGGGCCCAGGCCATCGCGCCGGCCGTTACCGCCCGGCGTCGCGTTGTCCGGCTCCTGGGGGACAAGAAGGCGGCTCGGATCGTGTTCGAGCGGATCGCCCCACGGTTTGTCGATCGTCCCGGTGGCTATACCCGGATCCTGAAGCTCTCCACCCCCCGGCTCGGCGATGCCGGTCCCCGGGCCGTGCTGGAGTTTGTTGGCAGCGGGCCGAAGGTCGATCGCGGCTCGGCCCCGCAGGTCCAGGCCCGCCGCCCCTCCAGGGGTGCCGGCGCGACCTGACGGCCCGACAGGCCAAGCGCCCGAGGGCCAGGGAAGGGATCCCCTTTCCCGTGGCGGACGTCGTTTTCCCCTTTGCATTCCGGTGGCCGGACTTTGGCCGCGGTTCGGGTAGAGCGCCGTTGGCCCCTAGCTCCGCTGTCCGGCTCCGGAACGAGGGCCCATTCCCGCGGGCCACGAATCGATTCTGTGGCCGCGAGGTGGATTGCGTCGATGGAAAAGGTTAGACTCTCCATTGTGTTGCGTTTGGCCGAGCGGTGGCAGTGAGGGGGCAAACTCTCTGCCGTCGGTCTGGTCGATGGGCGCCGTTCGGGTCGGGTTCCGGACGATGGCCACGGCCGGCCGGTTGCAAGCCGCGCACCAGAGGGTTGTGCCCATGGCGACGCATGTCTCATCGTGCCGATTTGGCGTGGCTGCCCCCTTCCGAGGCTCACGTTTGGTTGCCGTCGTTGCTCTGGTCGCCCTGACCGCGGCGGTGGCTGTCGCCCGCGAGGCGGACGAGCACTTTGGCATCCCGCAGGTGAAGTTCATCAATGAACAGGTGGCGGCCGGTTGGGCCGACGCCAAGCTCAAGCCGTCGGAAGCGGCGTCCGATCAGGAATGGTGCCGCCGGGTCCATCTCGATGTCATCGGCCGGATCCCGACGATCCGGGAGCTCGACGACTTCGTGGCCGACAGTTCCCCGGTCAAGCGGGCCAACCTCGTCGGCCGTCTTCTCGGCGATGAGTACGTTGACGAGTATGCCCGCAACTGGGCCGATGTCTGGACGACCGTTCTCATCGGCCGGAGCATGGAAAACGACAACGTCAACCGCAGTGGGATGCGGCAGTGGCTGCGCCGTTCGTTCTCCAAGAATGTCCCCTACGATCGGTTCGTCGCCGATCTCGTCACCGCTTCCGGTGTCAACAAGGCGGGGGAGAAGGGTTTCAACGGCGCCACGAATTTCCTCTCGGGCAAACTCGACGAGAACGGCATCCAGGCCACCGCCAAGACCGCGCAGATCTTCCTCGGGCTCCAGGTGCAGTGCACGCAGTGCCACAACCACCCGTTCAACAAGGGGAAGCAAAATCAATTCTGGGAGTTCAACGCCTTTTTCCGACAGACGAAGGCGCTGCGGCATTTCGAGGGGACCCGTGAGATCCAGGCGATCGAGTTGGTCGACGAGGATTGGGCCGGCGAGGGGGGGAATGCTGCCCAGGCCGATCTCTACTACGAGCTCCGCAACGGCCAGATCAAAGTCGCCTACCCGGTGTTCATCGACGGCACGACTGTCGACGCCAACGGTTATCTCCCGGCCAAGCTGGAGGATGGCACGGAGTATGGCGTGAACCGTCGCCAGGCCCTCGCCCAGCTGATTGTCGACAGCCCACTGATGCCGAAGGCCGCCGTGAACCGGATCTGGAGCCACTTCTTCGGCTACGGATTCACCCGTCCGATCGACGATCTCGGTGAGCACAACGCGCCGTCGCACCCCGAATTGCTCGACGGCCTCGGCGCGCGGTTCCGCGAGCAGAGCTTCGACACGAAGGATCTCATCCGCTGGATCACCCTCTCCCACGCCTACTCGCTCTCCAGTCGGATTGCTAAGGGAAATGCCAGCGACGATCCAGCGGTCGGGGAGAAGCCGAAGTTCTCGCACTTTTACCTCCGGCAGATGCACCCGGAGGAGCTTTATCAGTCGCTGCTCACCGCCACCGAGGCCGATCAGGCCGAGGAAAAGGGGGAGAAGGGGGCCCGGAAGAAGGACGAATGGCTGTCGCAATTCATCATCGCGTTCGGCACCGACGAAGGGGATGAGGCGACCACCTTCAATGGGTCGATCCCCCAGGTGCTGATGATGTTCAACGGCGATCTCGTCAAGACGGCGACGGAAACGGGCAAGGGGGGATTCCTCGACCGCGTCGCCACTTCCGGCATGTCCAACGCCCAGCGCATCGACACCCTCTACGCCGCGGCTCTGGCCAGAAAGCCAAACCGCAAGGAGATCAAGCTCGCCAACCAGATGATGGTGGCCCGTAAGGGGGATGCGATCAGCGCCCTCCAGGACATCTGGTGGGCCGTCCTCAACTCCAACGAGTTCATCATCAACCACTGAAGTCGGATGCTCACTTCCGACGATCGGCTCCGCGCCCCGGGACTCCGGGCTTTGATTCACCGCTCCCAACACCTTCGAGCCACATCCATCTCCAGCCCTTTCCCGAGGAACCCCGCCATGTCCGTCACCAGCCGTTTCATCGACGGGATGAGCCGCCGACACTTCATGAGCCATGTGGCAGGCGCCGCGGCCCTCGCCGCCCCCGCGACGGCGTTCACCAACTCAATCCTCGCCAACGCCGCCGATCTGAAGCGGCGGCACAAGGCGGCCATCCTCCTCTGGATGGGCGGCGGCCCGAGCACCATGGATATCTGGGATCTGAAACCGGGGGCGGCGACCGGCGGCCCGTTCAAGCCGATTTCCACGAGTGCCGATGGGATCCAGATCTGCGAACACATGCCGATGATGGCGCAGCAGATGCACCACATGTCGCTCGTCCGATCGATGAGCACGCGGGAAGCGGACCACATGCGCGGCCGCTACTACATGCACACCGGCTACGTGCCGAATCCCAATGTCGAGCACCCGAGCTACGGCGCCGTGATCGCCCACGAACTGGCCGATCAGGTCCCCGATCTGGAGATCCCCCCGTTCGTTTCGGTCGGTAGCGGGAGCGTCGGCCCGGGGTTCCTGGGGATGTCGTGGGCGCCGTTCGTTGTCGATGCCAATGGCAACGTCCGCAACCTCGACATGGGGATCGACCCGACCAGGCTGTCGCAGCGGTTGGAGATGCTCGCGGCGATCGAGGACAAGTTCATCGGCGAAAAGCGCGGGGCCTCGTCAGACGACCACGCCAAGGTTCTCTCCAAGACGGTCAAGCTCATGACGAGCCAGCAGATGGAGGCCTTCAAGGTCATGAAGGAGCCGAAGGAGGTTCAGGACCGCTACGGCAACAGCGGATTCGGCCGCGGATGCCTCATGGCCCGCCGGCTCGTGGAGCAGGGGGTGCCGTTCGTCGAGGTCGATCTCGGCGGCTGGGACAACCATGCCGACATCTTCAAGACGCTCTCCGACACGAAGCTTCCGGAGCTCGACAAGGCGATGGCGGCGCTGGTCTCCGATCTCGCCGAGCGGGGGCTGCTCGACGACACGGCGATCATCTGGATGGGGGAGTTCAGCCGGACTCCGAACATCAACGGCAACGGCGGGCGTGACCACTGGGCGAGGAGTTGGAGCGTCGCCGTTGGTGGAGCCGGATTCAAGCGCGGGGTGGTCGTCGGGGAGACGAGCTCCGATGGCAAAGAGGTGGTGACGGAGCCGTATTCGGCCCAGGACCTCATGGCTAGCGTGCTGAAATCGCTCGATATTTCCCTGGAGACGACGTTCACGGCCAAGAACGGCCGGCCGATGAAGATCGCCAATGCCGGCAAGGTGATCAAGGAGTTGTTCGCCTGACCGGTCGCGCGGATCGGGCGTCAATCAAGCCCCTCCCGGACGACCTGAGAGGCGGTGACAACTCTCCCTCCGCCGGTGAGGTTTCGCCGGCCGACCGCAGTGAACATCCAGCGGCTTTCCGCGGCCCGGAAGAGCGGCGGGGACCGTTCCGGAGGGGCACTGGTGGCGTTGTCTCCCTCCCGGGGACGGTCCGCCCGGTGCTCCTCCTCGTGCTGCCGGCACTCCTCGAGCAGGTGCTCGCGATCTCGGTCGGCTTCACGGACAAGTGGCTGGCGGGAAACCTCCTCGATGGTCCCGCATACCTCGCGGCGGTCGGCTTGGCGGGCTACGCGCTGGGGTTTCTCCCCGGGCTCTTTGCGGTCCCAGCCGTGGCGGCCACGGCCCTGGTGGCTCGGTGTGTCGGCGCGGGCGATCTCGTCGGTGCCCGTCGGGCCGCCGGGCAGGCGTTCGTCGTCGGCGCCGTGCTGGTCGGAATCGTGGGGATGGCGGCCGCCCTGGGGGGAAGGCGGCTGGTGACGCTCCTCGGATTACCCGTCGAGAGCTCGGCCTTGGCGATGGAGTATCTCGCGATCGTCATCCCGGCCCTCCCCGCGATGATGATCATTGGCGTCGGGGTGGCGATCCTCCGGGGCTCCGGCGACATGGTGGCGGGATTGGTGTCGATGACGGTCGTGAACCTCGTCAACGCCGGCGCCAGTTACGCTCTGGCGGCCGGGGTCGGCGGGCTGCCACGACTCGGCTGGCAAGGCTTGGCCTGGGGCACGCTGATCGGCTACGGCTGCGGGGCGATCTGCACGCTGTGGCTCCTTCTCCATCGCGATCGGCAACTGGGACCCGCCCCCGGCGATCTTGTTCCCGATCGGCACTGGCTCCGGCGGATCTTCTCGGTGGGGCTGCCGGCAGGGATGGACGCGATCGGCAACGCCGTCTGCCACCTGTGGTTTCTTTCGGTCGTCAACCGGCTCGGGGACGTCGACGCCGCCTCCCATGCGGTCGCGATCACGATCGAGTCGCTCGCTTTCCTCCCGGGGAGCGCCTTCGGAATGGCCGCGGCTACCCTCTCCGGCCAGTTCCTGGGGGCCCGGGACGAGCGCCGTGCCCGGCAGAGCGTGTGGTTGGCCGCGGCCGGGTGTGTCGGACTGATGACGGCGATGGGGGGGCTGTTCCTGGTGGCCGCCGATCCGCTCGCGGGCTGGTTTGTGGGGGGCGTTGGCCGACAGCCGGAGGTGGCGGCCCTGACGGCCAGGCTCGTGCGGATCGTCGCCTTCGCTCAGCCCCCGCTGGCGATGCTGATGGTCTTCTCCGGGGGCCTCCGCGGCGCCGGGGCGACCCGTCCGCCGCTCGTGGTGAACTTCCTCGGGCTGATCCTCGTCCGCTTGCCGCTGGCGATGCTTCTGGCCTGGCCCGGGGTGCCGCTCCCGGGCGGCATGACGATCGCGGGATGGGGCTTGGGGGCCGTGGGGGCGTGGTATGCGATGGCTATCGACCTCACCGTCCGGGGTGTGGCGATGGCGCTGATCTTCTCCGGGCGGAGATGGATGCGCACCGGCGCCTGACGGCGGCGGCGATCCTCCCCGGGGCGACGTCGGGATTGGCATGGCCCCCGGGCGCAGTGACGATACACTTCAGGATATTCTGTCGCCCCCGGCCCGGCATTCCGGGGCCGGACGGCCCCACCCGTCGCTTCACGCATGAACCCGCCCGCGGAGCCCCTCGATGGCAGTGGATCTTGATGTCGAACAATGGACGACCGCCGACGCCTCGGACCTCTACGAAGTGCCGCGGTGGGGGAATGGTTACTTCTCGGTCGGCCCCAACGGCAACCTGCTCGTCCATCCCGACAAGGATCCGACGAAGAGCATCGACCTGAAGTCGCTCGTCGACCGCCTCCAGGTGCGCGGGATCGATCTCCCCATCCTCCTCCGTTTCGCGGAGATCCTCCAGCACCGCCTCGGTGAGATTCACGGGGCTTTCGCCACCGCGATGAAGGAGGGCGGGTACCGAGGGGATTACTGCTGCGTCTACCCGGTAAAGGTCAACCAGCAGCGGCAGGTCGTCGAAGAGGTGCTCCAGTTCGGCCGCCCCTACCGCTTCGGCCTCGAGGCGGGCAGCAAGCCCGAGCTCCTTGCCGTCATCGCCCTCGCCGACAACGACACGCCGATCATCTGCAACGGATTCAAGGATCCGGAGTTCATCGAGACGGCGATGCTCGCGCAGAAGATCGGGCGCAACATCATGCCGGTGGTCGAACGGTTCTCCGAACTGCAGCTGATCCTCGAATACGCCGAGAAGCTCGGCGTCCGCCCGCGGATCGGCATGCGCGTCAAGCTCGCCGCCCGCGGGAGCGGTCGCTGGCAGGCGTCGGGGGGATTCCGCAGCAAGTTCGGGCTGACGGCCGGCGAGCTCCTCCGTGGGCTCGAGGTGCTCTCGGCCCGCGACATGCAGGACTGTCTCCAACTGCTCCACTTCCACCAGGGGAGCCAGATCACGAACATCCGCCACATCAAGGCGGCGCTCACCGAGGCGTCGCGGATGTACACGGAGCTGGTCAAGCGCGGCGCCGGGCTGCGTTTCCTCGACGTCGGCGGTGGTCTGGGCGTCGATTACGACGGCTCCCAGACGAACTTCGAATCGAGCGTCAACTACAGCCTCCAAGAGTATGCCAACGACGTCGTCTACCACGTCCAGAACGCCTGCGACGAGGCGGGCGTGCCCCACCCGACGATCATCTCCGAGAGTGGCCGCGCGGTCGTCGCCTACCACAGCATGCTGATCTTCGGCGTGCTCGGGGTCTCGGAGCACGCCGGCAACGGCGAGGTGACGGAGCCGGCCGCCGAGGCCGAGCAACCGCTCCATGACCTCATGGAGACCTACCAGAACCTCAATGTCCGTAACCTTCTCGAGAGCTACCACGACGCCCAGCAGGCGCTCGACACGTCGATGAGCCTGTTTGCCAGCGGCTACCTGCCGCTCGATCAGCGATCGGCGATCGAGAATCTCTACTGGTCGATCTGCCGGCGGATCAGCAAGCTCTCGAAGCAACTCGATTTCGTCCCGGAGGAGCTCGAAGGGCTGACTGCCGCGCTCTCCGACACCTACTTCTGCAACTTCTCCCTCTTCCAGTCGATCCCCGACAGCTGGGCGATCAAACAGCTTTTCCCGGTGATGCCGATCCACCGTCTCAACGAGCGCCCGACCCGGGAGGCCGTGCTCGGTGACGTGACGTGCGATTCCGACGGAAAGATCGACCAGTTCATCGACCGCCGCGACGTCAAACGCACCCTCCCGCTCCACGCTTTGCACAACGAGCCCTACTACCTCGGAGCGTTTCTCATCGGTGCCTACCAGGAGATCCTCGGCGATCTCCACAACCTGTTCGGTGACACCAACGCCGTCCATGTCAGCACCGACGCCCGGGGGGAGGTCGTCCTCGACGCCGTCATCAAGGGAGACACCGTCCGGGAGGTGCTCGACTACGTGGAGTTTGATCCTGAGCACCTCGTCCAGCGGCTCCGCGACGCGATCGAGCAGGCGGTGCGTGAAGGGCGGATCTGTGATCAGCAGGCGGGGCAATTCCTCCGCTTCTACGAGGAGGGCTTGGGGGGCTACACCTATCTCGAGGAGCCGACCCGCTCCTGAAGCCGCCGGGAAGGCTGCAGGATCCCGGCGAGGGAGCGGGAAAACGGCCTCGCCGCGTTTCGGGGAGGTTGCTAGAGTCCGGTCCAAACACCGGAGTCACCGCAGTGTCACATTCCCGCCGTCGGTCCCCGTGGGTCAGCGCCTTGGCGGCTTTGGCCTTTCTCCTCGGGCTCCACCCGGTCGCCCCGGCCCGCGCCCAGGCCCCGCTCGGAGCGGCCCAGCAGCCCCGCCCGGCGCCTCAGCAGCCCCGCCCGGCCCAGGCTCCACAGGCCGGCAATCGACCCCCGGCGCAGAACGCCGCCCCCCAGCCCCGCCCCCCGCAGCCGGCGGTGCCACAGCTTTCCCCGGAGGCCGCCGCGGCGCTCGAGCGGCTCCTGACGGCCTGGGAGGCGCGCAACGCCGCGGTCAAGACATGGTCGTGCGATTTCTACAAGTGGGAATACAACGCCTTCGGGCCGGTCGGCCCCAGCGGCGACCGCCTCGCGTTCGCCGAGAGCACCGGCGAGATCAAGTACGCGATGCCCGACAAGGGGCTGTTCCGCGTCAAGGAATCGAAGCAGTGGAACGCCCAGACGTCGCGTTACGAACAGCGTCCGGGCGATTCGGGCGAGCACTGGGTTTGCAACGGCACGAGCATCTACGAATTCCGCCACGGTGACCGGCAGCTGCGCGAGACGAAGCTCCCCCCCGAGATGCGTGGCAAGGCAATCAGCGACGGGCCGCTGCCATTCGTGTTCGGTGCCAAGGCCGACACGCTCAAGAAACGCTACGTGATGCGGATCCTCCCGACACCAGCCGGCGTGACTGACCAGGTCTGGCTCGAGGCCCTGCCGCGGGCGCAGGCCGATGCCGCGAACTTCTCGAAGGTCGAGCTGATCCTCGGGGCCCGTGATCTGATCCCGTTCGCCATCCGCCTCTACAAGCCGGGTGGACAGGATCAGGATGTCTACCAGTTCATCCAGAACACGAGTCTCATCGACAAGGGGCTCGATCTGATCCGAGATTTCTCCAAGCCGGTCACGCCGCTGGGCTACACGTTCATCCTCGAGGATGGCAACGCCGCGGCCGCGGCCCAGGCGACATCCCTGCCGGCAGCTCCCCCACGGAATCGCTGACGCGACCGCCGCGGCGCCACTCACTCGCCGCTGGATCCCTTCCCGGTATACTCAGGTCCTCCGGGCAGGGGCGGCCGGCCCGTGGTGCTTGGCCGCCCGCCCGGGCGGGCTCGTGCCCCGATCGGGTCTCGATCTGCCGTCGCCTGAGCGGAGGCGATGCAGCCCTCCCGGGGGCGGTCGCTTCGGTCGGGAGGTACGGGCCAAAACAGCTTTCGAGGGATCCCATGCCGCTGATTGATCCATCGCACCCGCTCGGGCATCTCCTCCAGCGTGATTGCCGCTACAAGCTCGACGCCTACATGTTCGTCCTCGAAGCGTTGTCTTATGCCCAGGAGACGCTCAACCTCGGCGAGGAGCCCCCCGAGGAGGATCTGGAGGCGCGGCCCGTGGAATCGTCGGTGCCGGCCCGCTCCCGGTCGGGGAAGCCGAAACGTCGCCCCGCCGAACGGCATCTGACGGGGCAGCAGCTGTGTGAGGCGGCCCGCCGCTACGCGTTGCAGCAGTATGGATTCATGGCCCGGACGGTCCTCGGCACCTGGGGCATCCACAGCACGCGCGATCTCGGTGAGATCGTCTTCAACATGATCGACATCGGGCAGATGAGGAAGACGCGCAAGGACAAGCGAGAAGACTTCCACGACGTCTACGATTTCGACGAGGCGTTCACTCGTGACCTCTCCTTCAGCGTCCCCGACAATGCCTAGGTCGCGATCCAGAGGAGGGGCTCCCTGTCGCTGGCCCTCTCGATCTCCGTTCGGGGCCGTCGGGGCATGGGCCCTGCCCCCGATGACAGCCGGTGCGTTGGCCCGCTTTGAGTCGTGATTTGGAGCCGTGATGTGGCAGCTTTCCGCCCCGATCTCCGTCCCCAGGCGGGTGCCCCGTCCGCGGCACCGCTGGTCCCCGTCGGCCTTGCCGTGGTGGCCCTCATCGAATCGATCTGGTTGCTATTCCTGGGATGGATGGCAGTCCGTGGTGGATGAGGTCACCGCGCGGGGAGCGAAGCCATGAACACGCTGTTCGACTCGCTGCCCCTCGGGGCCGCGTTCCTCCCGCTCGGGATCTATCTCCTCGCGCTGGGATGGGTCCATCTGCGCCGCCGCCCGCTGGCCATCGCGGGGGTCTGGGACGGCATTCTCCTCGGGGCGAGCCTCCTCGGGCTCGTCACCGTCGGCCCGATCGCGCTGGTGCGTCCGGCCGCCGGTGGCTCGTCGTGGAGCTGGCCGATGCTGATCCTCGGGTTCTGTCTGGTCGTCGCCTTGTGCGTGCTCGTCTCCCGCCCCCGGTTGATCGTCTACAACATCAGCGTCGAGCAGATCAGGCCCTTGGTGGCCCAGGTGGCGTCTGATCTCGATCCGCAGGCGCGATGGGCCGGTGAGACGGTGGCGCTGCCGACCCGGGGGTTGCAGGTTCACCTCGACGGTGACGGCAGCCTCCGCACCGTCAGCCTGATCGGGGTCGGCCGGCGCTCGTCCCACGAGGGCTGGAGCGAGTTCAGCCGCCGTGTCCGCCAGGCCTCGCGCCGGCTCGCTGTCCGCGCCAGCCCCTGGGGGGGCGTGTTCGCCGGGATCGGGGCGGTGCTCGTGCTCCTCGCCTCCTGGAGCATCGCGGCGGCCCTCTACGATCTGCGGGCGCCGCTCGAGCCGACCATCGCCCCCGCCCCCCAGGCGGTCCACGTCGGCCAGCGTCCTCCGTCCGTGCAACCCTGAGCCCTTCCCCGCGGTGACACCATGACCACCCCGATCGACCTCTCCGCCCACGACATCACCGCGCCGATTCCGATCCGCAACGCGCCGCCGGCGTTCCTCTACGAAGAGGCCGTGACGCGGGAGCGGGCCGGGATTGTCGCCAGTGGGGCGATCGCCATCCGGTCCGGGGCAAAGACGGGGAGAAGCCCGAAGGACAAACACGTCGTCCGCGACCCCGCCTCGGAGAAGGACGTCTGGTGGGGGCCGGTCAACCATCCGATCGACAACCACACCTTCCTCCTCAACCGCCAGCGGGCCGTCGACTATCTCAACACGCGCGACCGGATCTACGTCTGCGATGGCTTCGCCGGATGGGATCCCTCCTCCCGGGTGAAGGTCCGCGTGATCTGTGCCCGCGCCTACCACGCGCTCTACATGCGGAACATGCTCATCCGCCCCACGGCGGCGGAGTTGGAGCGCTTCGGTCAGCCTGATTACGTGATCTACAACGCCGGCGAGTTCCCCGCCAACGTCCTCACCGAGCAGATCGCCAGCAAGACGAGCATCGATCTCTCCCTGGAGCGCCGCGAGCAAGTGATCCTGGGGAGCGAATACGCCGGTGAGATGAAGAAGGGGGTGTTCACCCTCATGCACTGGCTGCTGCCGGGGCGGGGCGTCCTCTCGATGCACTGCTCGGCGAACGAAGGGCCGCGGGGGGATGTCTCGCTGTTCTTTGGCCTCTCCGGCACCGGCAAGACGACCCTCTCCGCCGATCCGGCCCGCCGTCTCATCGGTGACGACGAGCACGGTTGGGGGGACGACGGCGTGTTCAACATCGAGGGGGGCTGCTACGCCAAATGCATCGGTCTGTCGGCGGCGAAGGAGCCGGAGATCCACGCCGCGATCCGCTTCGGCACGGTGCTCGAGAACGTCGTCTACGACGACCTCACCCGGGAGGTCGATTTCGAGTCCGCAGCGATCACCGAGAACACCCGGGCGGCCTACCCGATCGAGTTCATCGACAACGCGCTGGTCCCGTGCGTCGCCGGCCATCCCCGCCACTGCATCTTCCTCACCTGCGACGCGTCGGGCGTCCTCCCTCCGGTCAGCCGCCTCTCGCGAGAGCAGGCGATGTACCACTTCCTTTCCGGATACACCGCCCGGGTCGCGGGAACCGAGATGGGGGTCGTCGAGCCGCAGGTGACTTTCTCGACCTGCTTCAGCGCCGCGTTCCTCGTCCGGCACCCGGCCGTCTACGCCCGACTCCTCGCGGAGAAGCTCTCCCGTCACGGCGCCCAGGCGTGGCTGGTGAACACCGGCTGGACTGGGGGCGCCTACGGCCAGGGGCGACGCATCGATCTGGCCTCGACCCGGCGGATCATCGACGCGATCCACAGCGGCGCCCTCGACCGCGCCGCGGTGGAGCGTGATCCGGTGTTCGGCCTCGATGCGATCAGCGAGGTGCCGGGGGTTTCGCCGCAGCTCCTCGTCCCGGCGCGGGCCTGGGCCGATCCCCACCACTGGGAGCGGGCGGCCAGAGCCCTGGCGGCGAAGTTCCGTGACAATTTCCTTCCCTATGCCGATCAGGCCGGTGCGGAGGTCGTGGCCGCCGGCCCGCAAGGGTAGGCGTAGCCCGCTGGCAGACGGAGGAACAGTCCATTTTTTTGTCCTCCCCCGCAGAATCTGTGGGTGACATCCGACTCGGGTCGATGTCTGAAAAAAACCCTGGCTCATGCGATGCTTCGAGCGGCTCTCGAGCCGTCGGTTGTGCTGGTGGTTTTTCGCCTGGCACAAGCAATCCGCAACGGCCGCCGCCTTGCCGAGCCGGCGGCTGCCTTGCCCGCCCCCCCGATTCGATTTCCGCCCGGTTCAGACCGGTCGCGGATGAGGCGCAGGTGCCATCGCGCGATCCGGGGTGTAACGAGTCGCCGGCGTGGGAAGGGGAAGGGTCTTTCGGATGGCGCTTTGTGCGCGTGCTGCGTACCGTGGTGGCTGGACAGATGCCGGAAAAGTGATCTGCCGGCCGTGACTTGCGGAAACTTCGTGAGACTTCGGACAGGGACTTGGAATGGCCTTGAAATAAACTTTTTGGGGGTGGTCTATTAAATGAGTGGGGGGGTTGTTTCCCGCTCTCCGTCGAATGCAAGTCTGCTCATCGAAAGGATGGATCCTATGGCTCGCTTTTCTTTGAAAGCCTTGTCCCTTTGGCTGGCTGCCTTGGCCTGCCTGCTGGTGGCTCCTGCTGGGGCCGTTTCCATCGACATGGTGACGGTCGGCAATGCCGGTAACGCCAACGACACCGGGGGCACCGGTAACGGTGCCGTGGCCTACGACTACCAGATCGGCAAGTACGACGTGACGATTGGCCAGTACACGGCGTTTCTGAATGCCGTGGCTGCTACCGACACCTACTCGCTTTACAACTCCCTCATGGGGACCGACGTAAACATCAAGGGCATTTCACGTACCGGTGGATCTGGCAGCTACGCCTACAGCGTGCTCGGGAGTGCCAACCGCCCGATCACGTGGGTAAGCTGGTGGGATTCGGCACGCTTTTCAAACTGGATGGCCAACGGCCAGCCGACGGGAAACCAGACGACCACGACGACGGAGAACGGGGCCTACAATGTGAATGGGGCGACCAGCGGCAACGCGGTGGCCAAGAACGCAACGAACCCGAACACGAACGCTGCTCCGACGTTCTATATTCCGACCGAGAACGAGTGGTACAAGGCAGCGTATTACTCGCCGACGCTCAACGGCGGGGCTGGCGGCTACTACGC
>JBBAVV010000039.1:15962-49629 GCA_040397545.1 Pirellulales bacterium | reverse complement strand
CCCGTGACGATGCATCTGGCGGAAAGCCTCGCGGAGCTTGCCTACGTCACCGGCGGCGGCGGGCCGTTCCGCGATCTGTTTGCAACCCTCGGCGCCTGGCCGGCCGACCGGCCTCCGCCGGTGCTCCCCCCCTCGGACTGGATCAGCAGACTGGCGCGCGTTCGCCGGGGGAGCGTCGTCCATGGCACGTTCCTCGGGGAGCCGCCGGACGCCACCGCTCTCGACCGTCTCGCCCGCCACCGCGACCGGCTCGGCGTCGTCGTCTGTCCGCGCACAACCCGGCTCCTCTCCGGGCGCCTTCCGCCGATGGCGCGGTTCCTCGCGGCCGGGATCCGCGTGGCGATCGGCACCGACAGCCGGGCGTCGAATCCCGATCTTTCGGTCCTGGCCGAGGCCCGGGAGCTCGTTGGCTCAGGCGTCGTGTCGCCGGGAGAAGCCTTGCGGATGATGACTTCCGACGCGGCCTGGAACGTAGCGCACGAAGTGCGGGCCGGATCGATTGCCGTCGGCCGCCCCGCCGATCTTGCCGTCCTCCGCCCCTCGGGCCCGTTCAGCGATCCGCTCGACGCGATCCTCCGCTCCGACACGCGCGTCGCGGCCACGCTTCGAGCGGGCCGAGTCCTCCACGGTCAGCTCGCCAGCGGGTGAGGTCGGCGAAGCCCCTTCGGGGATCCGGACTGCTCACGAGAACGCTCGCACGACAAGCAGCCGACAAGGCGTGCCTTGCTCGGCAAGGCGTGACGTGAAACGGCTGGCAAGACACCACGCTCAGAAACGGCTGACGACGTTGCTTCCTTGACCGGGGTGGAAATACAATTGTTGTCATGCATGAAACGTTGACACCCCTTTGGGCGATTACCGAGGCGCGGCTGATGGCGGCCGTGGACCGGCTGGTCTCGGCGGCAGATCCATCGAAGGTTCTTCTCTTCGGTTCCCACGCGAGAGGGGACTCCGATAGCCACAGCGACGTCGATTTGATCGTCGTCAAACGAACGGTGGCGAACCGTTTCGAGGAGACGGTCAGGCTCCATCAGGCTCTCACTGGCCTGCTCCTCCCGGCCGACATCCTCGTCGTGAGCGAGGCGGAGTTCGATGAGCGGTCGAGGACTCCAGGAACCGTCGAGCATTCCGCGGCCAAGGAGGGGCGTGTGCTCTATGACGCGGCCTGACCGGGCGACGACCCTCTTCCGCAAGGCGAGTCAGGACGAGCTCGTTCTGGAGAAGCTTCTCGCCGATTCCGACGTCGATGACGACACGCTCGGGTTCCACGCGCAGCAGGCCGCCGAGAAGCTTCTCAAGGCGCTCCTGTGTGCCCGAGGCGTCGATTACCCCCGAACCCACAGCCTCGGTGTTCTCGTCGAACTCCTCGGCACGGCCGGAGAGACTTTGCCCCGTGTCGTCGGCGACCTGAATCGCCTCACGCCATTCGGCACGACCTTCCGCTACGACGAGGGTTTCTCGGGGGCGTCGTTCGACCGCACGGAGTGGCTGACGACGATCAGAGCACTGCGGGAGTTCGTTGAGTCGCGGATGAACGCGTGATCGACGCGGTCGCGAACGTCTTGAGCCGTCCTTCGCTCCCCCTTCTGATTTCGACGGCCGGCCTTTTCAAGGTCGGCACCGCACCGTCACAGCCGGCAGTTGGCGATCCGGGTCTCGATGATCGCCGAGGCACCGATCGCCTCGAGGCGCTCCATGATCGCATGGACCTCGCCGCGGCGGACCATCGCCCGCACCGCGCACCAGCCCGGATCCTCGAGCGCACTGACCGTCGGCGAATTGAAGCCGGGGGTGATCGACTCCGCCGCCGCCAACTGGTGGCGCGGGATGTTGTACTCGAGGAGCGAGTAGGTGCGGGCGATCACGATCCCCTCGAGCCGGCGCACGATCCGGTCGGCCGTCGCGGAATCGTGGAAGGAACGGTTCTGCACGAGCACCGTCTCGTAGCGGCCGATCTCGGTGATCACCCGGAGCCGGTTGGCCGCGAGCGTGCTGCCGGTCTCCACGAGGTCGACGATGGCGTCGGCGACGCCGAGTTGGATCATCACTTCGACGCTCCCCGAGAGGGGAACGAAGTGGGCTTCGGCACCGCGCTCGGCGAGCCATGACCGCGTGATCCGCGGGAAGCTCGTGGCGATCCGCTTCCCGTGGAGATCGGCGGCAGCGGCAATCGGCGAGTCTTCGGCGACGCACAGCGCGAGCCGGCACGACCCGATGCCGAGATCGAGGCGGTGGACGAGATCAGCGCCACTCTCGGCGACGAGGTCGGCACCGGTGACGCCGAGGTCGATCGCCCCTTCGGCGGCGAGGACGGGAATGTCGTCGGTGCGGAGGAAGATCACCTCCACCGGCATGTCGCGGCAGCGGGCGAAGAGGCTCCGCTCCGTGCGCCGGAAGTTGAGCCCCGCCTCGGCGAGGAGCTGCGCGGAGATCTCCGCGAGCCTCCCCTTGCTCGGGAGGCCGAGGCGAAGAAGTCGCTCGGAACGGGCAGGATCACTCACGGGGCACCTCCAGCGCGGCCCTGGTTTCCCGGGCGGCCTTCTCCTCGAGGCCGGAGGTACCGAAGCGGCGGTCAAGTTCGCCGCCGACTGCGGCGAGCGGAAGCCCGCGGCAGGCGAGGAGCACGAGGGTGTGGTAGAGGAGGTCGGCGCATTCAGACACGACGCGCTCGTCCGACTCCGAGACCCCCGCCATCGCCAGTTCCCCCGCCTCCTCGACCACCTTCCCGCCGATCTTGTTGGCACCGGTCTGGAGGAGCTTGGCAGTGTAGGAACGGTCGATCGATTCCCCGCGGCGGGATACGATCATCCGCTCGAGGTCCTCAAGCGTGTCCCCCGGTCGACGCATCCGATGACTCCCGACATTCCTGGTGATGGCACCGGCCCCGGAATCGGGGAGGGCTCGCCCCCAACTCTAGCATGCCCTGCAGCCGCGCCCCGACCGGAACTCGGCGACGACTGCTGGTTCCTCGCCGGCCCCACGGCGGCCGGGAAAACCTCCCTGGGGATTCGGATGGCCGAGCGCCTTGGGGCGGAGATCATCAGCGTCGACTCGATGGCCGTCTACCGCGGGCTCGACATCGGCACCGCCAAGCCGGGGCCGGCTGAACGGGGCCTGGTGCCGCACCACCTCGTCGACGTCGTCGCCCCGTCGGAGGCCTACAACGTGGCCCGCTGGCTCGCCGCCGTGACCACGGCGATCGCCGGGATCCGTGCCCGGGGCCACCGGATCCTGTTCGTCGGCGGAACGCCCCTCTACCTGCGGGCCCTGCGTGACGGCCTCGCCGAATTGCCGGGGGAGGTGCCGGAGATCCGTCAACGGCTCCGCGCCGAGGTCGCGGCCATGGGCCCAGCCGTGCTCCACCGCCGTCTGGCCGGGGTCGACCCCGAGGCAGCCCGGCGCATCCATCCCAACGACGCCAAAAGGATCGTTCGGGCCCTCGAAGTGGCGGCCGGCGGAGGGCCCCTGTCGGCCGCGTTCGCCCCGGCTCCCCATCCCGTTTTCGGGCGGCAGATGATGATCGTCGACCTCCCCAGGGCGCTCCTCCGCGACCGCATCGACCGGCGGGTGGAGCAGATGTTCGCCGCAGGCCTGGTCGACGAGACGCGGCGGGCCGAGGAGGGGCCCGGGGGGATCGGACCGACCGCCTCCCAGGCCGCCGGATACACCGAGGTCCTCGGCGTCCTCGCCGGCACGCTCTCGCTTGCCGACGCGATCCGACTCACTCAAGCGCGCACCCGGCAACTGGCCAAACGGCAGCTGACGTGGTTGCGCAGCTTTCCCGGCGCGGTGTGGATCGCGGCGTGAGACCGACCGCTAGCAACCCGGGTGCTAGCACCGGATATGGGTTAGGCAGGGCCAACCGACCACAAAATCGTCGTATTGCTTGCTCTCCCGAAAGTCGAGGCGATACGTTCCCCGCCGCCAGAGCGACGGACGCCCATGACTGGGTCCGTGGTGCTGGCAACGGCTCGAACGACGGAATCGGCCCGGTTTCCCCTGTGGGGGGCGACCGGCCCGGAAGCCCGGATGGCTTCCGTCCGCCGCAGAGGCTCCTTCGGTCGAAGGCATCGGCGTTAGGGATGACGCTGTACAAGCGTGGGGTGGAACGGCCTGGAAGGGTCGTTTCGAACGTCGAACAAGTCTGTCGATCGGGGCGCTGCGGGGGGTGGGAGATTCATGCGTGGAATCCGGGGGTCGACGTACGACCACCCCGTGTTTGGCCGGAGCAAAGGATCGACGATCCGACGGTCTTCCGGAGACACTCCATGGCAGCCAAGCCCCTCATCGGCATCAACACCGACTACCGTGCATCCCGCAAGGAGCATGCCGCGCTCTCCTTCGTGGCCGCGGGCTATTTCGACGGGATCACCGCCGCCGGTGGGATTCCCGTCATCATGCCCCCCCTCGCCGACGAGGATGACGTCGTCCGGCTCCTCGACCTCCTCGACGGCGTCGTGATGGTCGGCGGCGCCGACCTCGACCCGCGGCGCGACGGCTGGATGCCCCACCCCGCCGTCCGCCCCATGGACACCCGGCGCGAGGACTTCGACCGGATGCTCGCCCAGCATGTCTGCCGCCGCCACATGCCAGTCCTCGCGATCGGCGCCGGGATGCAGCTCCTCAACATCACCGAGGGGGGGACCCTCTTCCTCCACATTCCCGAGGATCTCCCCAAGGCGATTCCCCACAAGGATCCCGGCGACGCTTCCCACCGCCACGCCCTCCTCGTCGAAGCGGGGAGCGTCATGGAGCGCGTCTACGGCGACGGCGAGATCCGTGTCAACAGCATGCACCACATGGCGATCGACGACCTCGCCCAGAGCTTCCGGATCGCCGCCCGCGCGCCGGACGGCGTGATCGAGGCGATCGAGAGCCAGGTCGAGGGCTGGGTGGCGATCGGCACGCAATTCCACCCCGAAGCGGAGACCGCCTCCGCCCTCGACATGAAGATCTTCGAGGAATTCGTGATCGGGATCACCGGCGAGGTGCCCGAGGTGAAGCTCGTCGCCTGATCCGCGGGCCGATTCGTCCCTCGCTGCCCGTGGAAAAAGTCCGGTTTTCTCTCGTGCTCCGCACTCGCGACCGCCTCGTAGGATTGAGCCGGCACCTTATCCACAGCCTGCTGGGAAAGATCCGTCTTCCGCAGACGCCCGTCACCGAGGCTTGAACCGGTGACGGGCGTTTTTTTCGGCCTCCCCAGCAGAATCTGTGGGTGAATACCGGCTCTGGCAGGCTCGAGGCGCACCCTGCGGTGGCTCCGGGAGAGGGGCTGTCTCAGCAACCGGTTCTTTACCGAAAGACGCCGCAGGATGCGTCTTTCTCTCCATGGTCCGCCCGAAGGGCGGTGCTTCGAGGTGGCGGACCGCCGCCGCATGCCCGGTTTTGCGACGCGGGAGGGAACCCGCGAAGGGGCAGGTCGCATGGCGAGGCGCCGCGCTCTGGTGGATGCCGATCCATCCGAACTGGAAACCCGCTGACGGTAGCCATCAGCCCAGGGGGGCTCTCTTGACGCCCGTCGCAGGACCGCCCTCGAGCACATTTTTCACCCACGAATTCTGCCGAGGAGCCTTCTTTCCCAGCGGCACGGCACCGAATGGCAACCGCCACTCGCAGTCCGGGATGGATACGGAAATATCGCGGGTCGCGGAGCCTCGTGCTCGCGAATCTCGGCCCCTCATGGACGCACCATCGATGAAGAGGTAATCTTGTCGGCCCCTGACGCAGGCTGGGCTTGACTGGGTCCTTGCCCGCTCTCCGGCCAACACCAGAACCACCAGCGGAGACTTCACGGAATGGGCATCGATAATAATTCACTCCGATTCATCCTCGATGCCAAGAACGCTGGGGCTAACTTTTCGCGGACAATGACGATTGGCCGACAGAATTACTACCGCTTGACGCCGCAACTCGTGGAGCAGTCTCTACGCCGGAGTCGCATGCCCGCGACGGCGGGAGAAGTCGAGAAGTTCTTTCATGCCCAGCGGGTGTTCTGCGACGGGTTGTTCACCCACCTCGGGGCACAGAAGGTCGACTCTCTCGACTACTCTCCCTATGAGGGAGCAACGGTGATTCATGACATGAACACGCCCATCCCTGATTCCCTTCACAACTCTTGCACGGTGGTGATCGACGGCGGGTCCCTCGAGCACATTTTCAATTTCCCGGTGGCGATCGAGAACTGCATGCGGATGGTGAAACCCGGAGGCCACTTCATCGGACTCGTTCCGGCAAACAATTTCTTCGGGCACGGCTTTTATCAGTTCAGTGCTGAACTCTACTACCGTGTTTTCGCGCCGGAGAATGGCTTCGAGGTGCGTAGAATGGTGTTCGCCGAGGACGATCAGAGCGGCCGGGGATTCTTTGAGGTCGTCGATCCGGCGGAGGTGCGATCGAGGGTGACGGTTGCGACCGCCCAACCATGCCATCTGTTCGTTTTTGCCGAGAAAAAAGTTGATTGTGTCCCCTTTGCGACCGCCCCTTACCAGAGTGACTACGCCCGAGTTTGGGAGAACGACGTCTCCACTCAAAAGTCGACCGGTAAACCCACCGCTCTTGTGAGGCTCCGGGACGCCCTGAAAAGAACCGTCGCCTCGGGCCCCAAGGAATGGCTGCGGACAGCGATGTTCCCCGGTCCGCGTGCCTTCCCTGGCTGGTTTCGGCGAGTCTGAAGGCGCCCGGGATGGGCCCGGCCTCGATCCTTGCCTAGTCGATGGGGCGGTGCAGCGGAGGGCGAGGGGACGTAGCGTGCTTGTTGAAGTGCCGAGTCGGAACCGTGCCCGAGCGGGCGATGCGAGAGCGATCCCACCTGAATACGCGAGTCCTTGAGGAGTTGTCCATGCCTCGGTCCCCGGCCCGCGAAATGGCGACTCCCGAAGCCCACGCCGATATCCCCTTCGTGACCTTCACTTGGTCGCGGGACGTGCATTACGCGAAGGCGCTGCTGGGAAGTATCCGCCACTTCTATCCAGACCGTCGGATCATCGTCGTCGCCGAGCGAGATCTTCCCCATCACGACATCACGCAGATCAGACGGTTTCCGAATGCCGAGGTCATCCCGGTGATGGATCTCATCCGGCGACACAAGTTCCACTTCGTCGGCCTGCTCAACAAACTCAATGTTCTTTTTCTGCCCGGCGTCTCACATGCTATTGTCGCGGATGCTGACTCTATTTTGGTAGACACCGTTGCCGACCGGGTCGATCCTGACAAGATATTCACTTCATTCACTGCCAGCACCATCGATCTCGAAGACCCGGAACGGAGAAAGATCTTCCACGACTGGTGTATCTCCCTCGATCACGCTTGGCTCTTCGACGAGAATTTTCCACGGAAAATCTGCCGTTATGTTCAAGGATCCCACTTCGCCGTCAGCACCGAGCGGTTTCCCTACGACCTCCTCCACCGCATGCTCCCCCACCTCGCCTTGCAGCACGGCGAGCCAGACCCTCTCCGGGCCGGGGATCAGGGATTCTGGAACCTCCTCATCAACTGGAGCGGGCTCCAGCCGGACGACTGCGCGATGTTTTCTGTCACACAAAGTTCGGCGCCGGCTTTCTTCGATCAATTCAAGCCGGAGTGGAACACGGTCGATTGGATCGAGCGCCGGGAGCAGAAGGAGCTCAGTTTCGTCCACTACCTCGGCGGGGGCAGACGATTCCGCCGTCGTGATCACGTATGCCCGACTCCGCTCGAGTGGGGCACGGCGCTCTACTACGAGACGATCGGCCGGAGGGCCTACGTCCCCGATGAGATCCGTCGAGCGATCGCCCCGGTGATGCGGAGGCTCTCGAGAAATCTTCCCGGTCGGACAGGATAGCAGCGATCGGAGGCGGGAATCGTCCGCCGGTCGATGCGGTGGTCGTCGATCACGACTGTCTTCGGGCCTCCGAGCCCGAACGAGTGAAAAGCCCACGCCAATCGGTGGCGAGGGCTATCCCACGTCTTCGAAGAAGGGCGTGGCAAGACCACCTTCTTCGCAGGCCCTCGTCCAGTTCACGCGGGCCATCCCAACCTGTGGATCTCGACGTGGGGCCCGTCGGTCGCGCGACGCGGTCGGCGGGCCCTCGTCTTTCCCACCGCCAATCCCGCTGCCCGCGCGGCCGGCGCGAAGCCAGCGGCCTTGGCCCGGCAGGGATCGGCGACGAGCCCGAGGCCCGACGGCGCGAGCGTCCGGAATACCGTCGCCGCCAAGGCGGCCGGGTGATGGGCCTCGTAGAGGACGTCGGCGGCGACGACAAGATCGAAGGTGCCGAGATCGTCGGGAATATTCCGCCAGTCGAGGACCCGCGTCCGCAGGCCGGTGACAGCATTGCGGTCGGCGTTGTAGCGCACCCCCTCGAGCGCCGTCTCCTCGTAGTCGGTGGCGGTAACGGTGAATCCAGCCCGGGCGGCAACGATCGCCGGCAGACCGAGGCCGCAGCCGAGCTCGAGGAGCGTCTTCCCCCGCCCGTCCATGGCCGCCAGATCCTCGGCGAGGACGATCGCCGACTCCCACACGTCGGCCCAGTAGGGGATCCGCTCGTCGGCCTCGAACGCCGACAGGTCGATGAGCGACTCCATGTCAGGGGGGCGCCAGATCGACACCGGCCGGCCGCCGATGTCGATCCGCCGCTCCACCGGCTCGAATCGATCAAATCCCATCTCCCACCCTTTCCGTGACAGCCATCCCCCGGCCGCACATCCGGCACAGCGGCGCCTGGCGCGGGAGAAGCGACGGCAAAACCTACCACGTCGCTTGGACGGGCGCCCCGGCGGAGCGCATGATTCCTCCGACACCCAGGCGTCCCTCCATGATCACCGACTACGACCTCCATCTCCTCGGCGAGGGGCGGCACTGGCAGAGCTACCAGAAGCTCGGTGCCCACCTGATCACGCAATCCGGGGTGGCAGGCGTACGCTTCGCCGTCTGGGCACCGAACGCCGACGCCGTGTCGGTCGCCGGCGACTTCAACGACTGGGACGGACGGCGGCACCCCCTCCGCCGCCTCCCCTCCGCCGGCATCTGGGAGGCGTTTGTCCCCGGGGCCACCGCCGGCACGATCTACAAATACCTCGTGACGGGTGCTGACGGCGTCACCGAGCGCTCCGACCCCTACGGCTTCGGAGCCGAGCTCCCGCCGCGGACGGCTTCGTGTGTCGTCGATCTCGACGCGTACACCTGGCGCGACGGCGACTGGATGGCTACGCGGGCGGCGCACAACGCCCTCGACGCCCCGATCAACGCCTACGAGGTCCACCTTGGCAGCTGGCGGCGGCCGGGGGACGATCCGATCCGCTGGCTGACGTACGCCGATCTCGAACGCGAGCTCGTCCCCTACTGCGTCGAGATGGGGTTCACGCACGTCGAGTTGCTCCCTCCCACCGAGCACCCGTTGTCGGCAAGCTGGGGCTACCAGACGATCGGCATGTTCGCCGCCACGAGCCGGTTCGGGCCGCCGCAGGCGCTGATGTCGCTCGTCGACGCCTTTCACCGTGCCGGCATCGGGGTGATCGTCGACTGGGTGCCGGCCCACTTCCCCAAGGACAGCCACGGTCTGCGGCGCTTCGACGGCACGGCCCTCTACGAACACGAGGATCCGCGCCAGGGAGAGCATCCCGACTGGGGAACGATGATCTTCAATTACGGCCGCCACGAGGTCCGCAACTACCTCGTCTCCAGCGCCCTGTTCTGGTTCGACCGCTACCACATCGACGGCCTCCGGGTCGATGCCGTGGCCTCGATGCTCTATCTCGACTACAGCCGGAAGGCAGGGGAATGGCTCCCCAACCGCTTCGGCGGAAGGGAGAACCTCGACGCCGTCGAGTTCCTGAAAGAGTTCAACGTCCAGGTCCACCATCACCATCCGGGCGTGCTGACGATTGCCGAGGAGTCGACCTCATGGCCGGGCGTGTCACGCCCCACCTGGCTCGGCGGGCTCGGCTTCAGCCTGAAGTGGAACATGGGCTGGATGAACGACACCCTCCGCTACATGCGGCACGATCCGGTCCACCGCAAATACCACCATGATGAGCTGACTTTCAGCCTGATCTACGCCTTCCACGAGAACTTCGTCCTCCCCTTTTCGCATGATGAGGTCGTCCACGGAAAAGGATCGCTCGCTGACCAGATGCCCGGGGATGCCTGGCAGAAGCTCGCCAACCTCCGCCTCCTCTACGGCTACATGTGGTGCCACCCCGGCAAAAAACTTCTCTTCATGGGGAGCGAGTTCGGGCAGTGGCGCGAGTGGGACTTCGACCGCAGCCTCCACTGGCATCTCCTCGAGCAATCGGGCCATGCCGGGCTCCAGCGTTGCGTCGCCGACCTGAACGCCCTGGTGAACCGCGAGAAGTCGCTCCATCAACTCGACTTCGACGGCCTGGGCTTCGAGTGGATCGACTGCCACGACTGGGCCAACAGCATCCTGGTCTTCCTCCGCCGCGGGGTCGATCCGAACGACTTCCTCGTCGTCTGCTGCAACTTCACCCCGATCCCCCGGCACGGCTACCGGGTCGGTGTGCCGGCGGCCGGGATCTACGACGAGGTCTTCAATGGCGACTCCTCTTGGTACGGAGGGAGCAATGTCGGCAATGCGGGGAGCATCGCCACCGTGCCGACGCCCTGCCACGGGCTCGAGCAGTCGCTGTCGCTGTCGCTGCCCCCCTTGGCGACGATCGTCCTCAAGCCGCGCCGAGGCTGACCTAGCCGACGGCTAGCGGCGTGGCTGCCGCTTCCACTCGAGCTTGGACCGGGCTTCGAGCCCCTCGAACCAAGCACCGAACGAGCGGCGGATTTCATCCTGGGCGGCCACCATCGTCGTGCGGGGATCGGAACGGGTCTCGATGAATCGCTCCTTGAGGGTCTCGGCCGAGGGTTCGACATCGATGAGGCGGATGCAATAGCAGACCGTCTTCGGCTCGTTGAAGGCGACGGCGGTGCCGCCGGGCTCGAGGGAGAAGACGGCGCTCATGAGCTCGTGCCCCGGCATGACAACACCGGCCGGCTGGCTGATCTGCGCAACCCCTGACGCGGCGGCCTGCGGAGACAGCCAGAAGAACGGACCGACCTTGAAGGCCTGGAGCGACTCGTCGCCAGCAATGGCCGCCTCGAGCGACTCGACCTTCGCCCCCTTGGCCATGATCTCCTCGGCCTTCTTCCGAGCCAGCCCACGCCCCTCGACGATCTTCCAGGCCCGCTCGACATTGTCTCGGGCCGTGTCAAAGGTGGGAACGAACTCCGGCTGGTCGGCGGTCCGCCAGGAGAGGTAGCGGGTCCCCTCCATGTCGCGCGACCGCAGCGCCCGATGGTTCAGCCCCCCCGGGCCGTAGATCATCTCGACCCAATTCAACTGGCGCATGCCGAACCGGCTACTTTGATCGCGGATGAACTCAAAGCTCCGCCCCAGCCCACCGGCGTCGAAGGCATCCTCGGCCGATTGGAGGGGCGTCTGCCCCCCCTCGAGCCCCTGCACCTTGGCGATAACACTGACGTCCGGCGGGAGCGGAGCCTTCTGCCCCTGGACCTTTCCATCGGCCTGCCAACGCGCCAAATCCTCGGCATACCCCGAGAGATCGAGGGCGAGCTTATCGAAAATGTTGTCGATCCGGGCGTTGGCACGCTGGGCCGCGAGTTGCTCGCGGATCCTCCCGCTGACCGCCTCGAGGGGTTCAAACGACGCTTCGTCGGCAGCGACAGGCGCACCGTCGGCAGCCGGAGTGACCGCGTCGGCGGGTGCATCAGAGGGCGCTTCGGCCGCCGGGGCTACTGGTGGCTGGGGCGCCTCGGCAGCGGCCCCCTCGCCGACGACTGCCGGCTCCTGGGGCGCCAGGGCGGCGGGAGCAGGGGCGTCAGCCGGCGGGGCGTCGGAAGCCTGGAATGCCACCTGCCGGAACGGGGATCTGGGCAGAGCCGCGCCGCTGCCCTCGGCCGGCTTCTCGGCCGGTGCCGGCTCGGCTGGAGGTTCAGTGGCGGGGGTGGCAGCCGGTGTCGCCGGTTCGACGGCGGCGGGGGGCGGCTCCGTGGCTGGAGGCGCCGACTCGGCCGGGGCCTGCGGTTCGGCGGCGGGTGCTGCCCCCTCGGACTGCTCGCCGCTGGCGGCGCCGGCGTCGACAGCCGGATCAGCCGGGAGGGTGTCACCGGGGCGGGCCCGGAACTGCGTCGTCTTGTTCTTCTCGTAGTATTCGGCAATCTCGGCGTCGGTGATCTCCTTCGAGATCTCGTCGACAAACGCCCCGCGCTTGGCGACGAGGTAATTGACCTGGGCCCGATGCGGCTCGCGGAACCCGGGTTTCTCGCTGCGGGGATCGGGGAGATCCTCCTTGTGCTTCTCGAAAAACGCCTTCAGGACCGCGCCGGAGGGGAGATCGACCTTCCCACCGACACTCCGAACATCGATCGGCACGACCTCCGCCGTGGCCGACTGCGTCAACCGCCGGAAGTAGTCCCAGCGGAGGCCGGGGGGATTGCCGAACAACCCACGCTGGAGGAGCAGGAGCATGTTTTGGGCGAGCAATTCCTGGCGCAGCGCCTCGAACAGATCGTGCTGCGAGACCCCGCCCCCGCCGGCCCGGAGCCCCCCCATGATCTGCTCGAACTGATCGGCACCGACCTGCCCGTTGGTTTCTTTGGCGAGGAAGTCGTTGATCGCCGCGTCGCTGACGACGATCCCGTTCTTCTTCGCTTCCTCCGCCAGGAGCATCATCGTCACGACCGACCGCTCGTCGACGTCGAACCGACTCGCCTGGGCCGGGTCGCGGCCGGCAGCCATCGCCGCCTCTTGGAGGAAGCGATTGACGACAAACTTCATCATCACGGCCCGGTCCAGCCCCTTCTCCCGGACTTCGCCCCCGTTCCAGGTGGCCACCGGCGTATCGGCCAAGGAGGCGGCCTGCCCGCCGTACTGGAGCAGCGGGGGGAGGACAAAGAACGCCAGCATGGCGAGGATGGCGAGGGCCACCATCGAGGCCTTTTGATAGGTGCGGAAGATGCCGAAGCCAGCCATGGCACTGCCTGATCTCGGGCGGGGGAAAACCGCCGAGCCTTGACAAGGAAAGAGAAGGGAGGTTAACGCTGTCTCTGCTCCCCGGATGGAACAGGCCGCAAATTGTAGGGGCGTGGCGGTTTGCGCCAATCCCGAGTCGCTTCCCGGCCGCGGACCGCCAACCGGCGTATGCTGTCAAATCTGTCGGTGACCCCCCAACCTGCCGCCGCCCCTCAAGCCGAAGCCCCGTTCCATCCTCGCCCGGCCCCCGACCACCCCGCTCCCCTCCCTTCCAGCCCGCCGCGTCAGACGGATCCCAGCATGGCCAAGAAACCCTCCCCGACGCGGCGCAAAGCCTCCTCCCCCGTCCCGAGCGCCTCCAAGGCCCGGGGGGGCTACCAATTGGTGATCGTCGAGAGCCCGGCGAAGGCGAAGACGATCGGCAAGTATCTCGGCCCCGGTTTCGTCGTCGAGGCCTCGATCGGCCACATCCGCGACCTCCCCAGCAAAGCCCCCAAGGGCTCGAAGCAACCCGTTCCCGGTGTCGATCTCGACCACGACTTCGCCCCCACCTACGAGATCGACGACGGCAAGAAAAAGAAGGTCTCCGAGCTCCGCAAACTCGCCAAGGACGCCGCCGAGATCTGGTTTGCCACCGACTTGGATCGGGAGGGGGAGGCGATCGCTTGGCACCTCACGCAGGTCCTCGACGTCGATCCGCTCCGCGCCAAGCGGGTGACCTTCGACGCGATCACGAAAGCGGAGATCCAGCGGGCCTTCCAAAACCCCCGTGCGATCAACATGCCGCGGGTCGAGGCCCAGCAGGCCCGCCGGATCGTCGATCGGATCGTCGGCTACCAGGTGTCGCCGATCCTGTGGAAGAAAGTCGCCGGCGGGCTCTCCGCCGGCCGCGTCCAGAGTGTCGCCACCCGGATCGTCGTCGAGCGGGAGCAGGAGATCCGGGCCTTCACGCCGGCGGAGTCATGGGAGATCACCGCCGGGCTGGCTTTCGACGTCGAGGCAGCGCCGGACCTTCATCAGGCGTGGACCACCTTCCTGGCCCGCCGCGACGAAAAGGGGAAAGGGCCGCTGGTGCGTGAGCGCACCGCCTGGCTCGCCGACCACCGCTCACTCGAATGCGACCTCGTCGAGGTGGGCGGCAAGTCGCTGGTTATCAAGGCGGAAAACACCTCGACGGAGGATCTTTCCGGCGCCGTCGAGGCCGCCGCCCAGGCCGCCGGCCTCCTCGACATCGAGGTTGTCCGGGTCACCGAAGCCGCCGCCAGGGGGCGCGGGAAGAACGTCATCCGCCTCCAGGGGCGCCCCGATCCCAAGGCCCGCTACACCGTCGAGTCGATCGACGTCACCCGGACGCGCTCCCGCCCCTATCCCCCCTTCATCACCAGCACCCTCCAGCAGGCGGCGAGCTCCCGGCTGGGAATGTCGACCGACCGGACGATGCGGATCGCCCAGCAGCTCTACGAAGGGATCGATCTCCCCGACGAGGGGCGGGTTGGGCTGATCACCTACATGCGCACCGACTCGACGAACCTCTCCCGCGAGGCGATCGAGATGGCGCGCCGCTATCTCCAGGAGCGTCACGGCGCGGCCTATGTCCCCGACAAGCCCCGCACCTACACCAGCTCCAACGAGAGCGCGCAGGAGGCCCACGAGGCGATCCGCCCGACCGACGCCTTCCGCGATCCCGACTCGATCGCCGCGGCCCTCACCGACGAGCAGTCCAAGCTCTACCGGCTGATCTGGCAGAGCTTCGTCGCCTGCCAGGCGACCGATGCCGAGTGGGATTCGACGAGCGTCCGCATGCGCCGCAGCGACCGCGACACCGGCGCCGTCTTCAAGGCCAACGGCCGAGTGCTGCGGTTCGACGGCTTCTACTGCATCAGCGGCACGCCGAAGGACGACGGCGACCAGGTCCTCCCCGACTTCCAGAAGGGGACGCAGCTGGCCCCCTTCTCGATCGATCCGCGGCAGAAGTTTCAGTCGCCCCCCCCGCGGTACACCGAGGCGACGCTCGTCAAGAAGATGGAAGAGGAGGGGATCGGCCGCCCCTCGACCTACGCCAGCATCATCAACGTCATCGAGAACCGGAACTACGTCATCCAGCAGGAACGCCGCTTCCACGCCACGGCCATCGGTGAGGCGGTGACCGGCTTCCTGAAGCGCGGTTTCCACGATCAATTCATCGAGATCGGCTACACGCGCGAGATCGAGCGGGAGCTCGACCAGGTTGCGCAGGGGACGAAGAAGTGGACCGACATGCTCCACGAGTTTCACGACGAACTGTCGCCGAAGCTCGACGAGGCGATGGAGCAGGAACACGAGAAGGCGAAAGCCGATCCCTCCCCCTACGGCTGCCCGCAATGCGGCCGCCGGCTCGAATACCGGCTCGGCGGGAAAGGGGAATTTCTCTCCTGCTCCGGCTACAACGAAAAGATCGTCGAGGAACCGGCAGCCCAGCCGGCCACCAAGGGAAAGAAGGCCCCGAAGCGGAAGGCCAAGCCGAAGACGCGCCCGGCCTGCAGCTTCGCCATGCCGGTCGATCGGCAGCGACGCCCGCTCCTCCCCGAGCAGATCGATCTCCTCTCGCCGGCGGGCGTACCGATGGTCAAGCGGACGGGCCGGTTCGGCGACTTCCTCGTCGAGGACAAGCCGCGGCCGGTGAAGCCGAAGGGGAAGAAGGCCCAGGAGGCGGCTGCCGCCGAGCCCGCTGCGTTCATTCTGAATCTCGACAAGAAGGGGAACATCAAGTTCCCCTCGCCGCCGCCGCTGGTCACCGACATTGCCTGCCAGAAGTGCGGTGCGATGATGAATCTACGGGACGGCAAGCGGGGGCCGTGGCTCGGCTGCCAGGCCTTTCCGAAGTGCCGCGGACGAGAGACGTTCACGAAGCTCCCGGAGCCGCGGCAGAAGGAGCTGACACAGGCCCTCAAAGCGCTCCTCGCCGGGCGGAAGGCCCTGGCCCTGACGCGCCGCGACGGCTTCACGCCGGTGGCCGACGGCACCCCTATCGCCATGCTGACGATGGAGGGGGGCGTCGCCGAGCTCCAGCCGTTCGCGGGCTGAAGGCCCACGCCCCTCACTCGTCGTCGTCGTCCGGATCCTCGAAAGTCGAGGGAAGATCGTCGAGGGCCATCGCGTAGGCGGTGGCGTGGGATCGGCAGTGGGAGATGCTCACGAGCACGCAGGCGATGCCGAGGTGCTCGGCAACATCGGCCGCCCCGCCGAAGAGCGTCGCCCGGGGTCGGCCGCCGGGGGCATTGATGACCTCGATGTCGCGCCAACTGATCCCCCGGCGCCAGCCGGTGCCGAGGGCCTTGAGAATCGCCTCCTTGGCCGCCCACCGCCCGGCAAAGTGCTGGGTCGCCTGCTTGCGGCTGCGGCAATATTCGATCTCGGCCGGGGTGTAGACGCGGCCCACGAAAAGCTCGCCGTGGCGCTCGATCATCTGCGCGATCCGCAGGCATTCGGTGATGTCGGTGCCGATGCCGAGGACGTTCATGCCGTCCCCCTGGCAGCTTTGGTGCCCGCCTGCTTGCCCGGCTGCCGGGAGAGGCCGCAGGCGCGCTTTGCCCTGGAGAGCACGTCGCCCGCCTTCGCCCGGGCCCGCTCGGCCCCCTGGGCGAGGATCGCGTCGATCGTGGCGGGGTCGGCGGCGAGCTCGGCCCGGCGGCGCCGGGCGTCGGCGAAGAAGTCGGCCGCCGCCGCCACGAGCGCCGTCTTGACGTCGCCATAGCCGAAGCCTCCGCGCCGGTAGAGCGCGGCCATCGCCTCGCGCTCGGCCGCGGGGGCGAAGAGGGCGAAGAGATCGAAGAGGTGATCCCCCTCCGGTTCCTTCGGCATTTCAAGAGGGCGGGAATCGGTCGTGATCCGCATGATCTTCTTCTTTTGGGCCCCCGGCTCCTCGAAGACCTCGATCGTGTTCTCGTAGCTCTTCGACATCTTCTGGCCGTCGGTGCCGGGAACGCGGGCGCCGGCCGCGACGAGCCGGGGCTTGGGCAACGTGAACACCTCGCCGTAGAGGTGGTTGAACGTACCGGCGAGATCGCGGCAGACCTCGATATGCTGCACCTGATCCTCCCCGACGGGCACGATGGTGGCGTCGTAGGCGAGGATGTCGGCGCTCATCAGCACGGGGTAGGTGAAGAGCCCCGCGTCGGCCGCCATGCCGCGCGACTTCTTGTCCTTGTAGGCATGGCAGCGCTCGAGGAGCCCCATCGGGGTGACCGTCATCAGCAGCCAGGTCAGCTCGGTGACCTCCGGCACGTCCGACTGCACGAACAGCGCCGCGTGGTCGGGATCGAGGCCGAGGGCCACCAGATCGAGGGCCGCATCACGGACGAAGCCGCGGAGCCGCTCGGGCTCGCGGACGGTCGTCAGGGCATGGAGATCGGCGAGAAAAAAGTACGACTCCCCCACTGTCTGCAGCTCGATGTACTGGCGGATGGCGCCGAAATAATTCCCCCAATGGAACCGGCCGGTGGGTTGGATCCCGGAGAGCACCCGTGTCGGCGGCTGCGGGCAGGGGGGTTTCGTCGGTGCTTCGTCGCTCATCGGTGAGGCTTCCGGCCTGGGTGTCTTCGGGGAGGAATCAGTGCGGCTTGGCGGTGGCGGTGGGGAGACGGAGCGTCCCCACGAGGTCGGCGACGCGCGTCACCCCCGCTTCGGCGAGCGCCGCCGGGAGGGCGTCGAGGAGCCTCGTCGAGGACCGGGGCTCGGCGAAACTCGCCGTCCCGATCTGGACGGCGCTAGCGCCGGTGACGAGGAACTCCATCACATCGTCGATCGTCATGATCCCCCCGACGCCGATGATCGGGGTGTCGACGGCCCGGCGGACCTGGTGAACGCAGCGGAGGGCGATCGGTTTGATCGCCGGCCCAGACAGGCCACCGATGACGTTGCCCAACAGCGGTTTCCGCCGCCGCCAGTCGACCGCCATTCCCTGGCAGGTGTTGATCACCGTGAGGGCATCGGCGCCGCCGTCCCGCGCCCCCCGTGCGACGTCGGCGATGCTCGTCACATTCGGCGTCAGCTTGGCGATGACCGGCAGCCGGGTCACGCCGCGGACCCCGGCGACGACACTCCGGCAGGCTGCGGGATCGCTCCCCAGATCGACGCCGTGGCTGACGTTCGGACAGGAGATGTTGAGCTCGAGGGCGGCGATCCCCGGCACCCCCTCGAGGCGGTCGGCCATCTGGACGAACTCGCGCTGGTCGGCCCCCGCGATGCTCACGATCACCGGAGCGGCACAGCCGAGGAGGAAGGGGAGTTGAAGGCGGAGGAAGGCATCGACGCCGTCGTTGTCGAGGCCGATCGAGTTGAGAAGCCCCGCGGAGGTCTCGATCGTCCGCCAGGGGACGTTGCCGGCCCGGGGGAGCGGCGTGATCGTCTTCGGGACAATCCCCCCGAGCCGGTGCAGATCGACAAAATCGACCATCTCTTTGGCATACCCGAAGGTCCCCGACGCCACGAGGATCGGATTCGGGAGGCGGAGACGACCGAGCTGGACCGACAGGTCGATCGATCCCCCGTCGGGCGGGCTGGCGGCAGGGACGTTCGTCATGGGCTGCGGCAGGAGGACGGGGCAGGCAGGGACGGGGGAGGAATGCAGGAACGGGGCGGGGAATGGGGGCCTTGGAGTTTAGCAGCCACCGCGCGGCACCGACCGGCGTCAGGGGAGGAGAAAAAAGTTCGGGTTGAATCAAGTTTGCCGGTCGTGACGGTCGATCATCCTCACACGGTGGGGAAGAGGCGACCGGCGCCGACCCACCGCGATGTTGACATTAGTGCTTGCCAGTCCTAGGCTTGTGACGATTTCCAACGGGGTGGGAACCCGCTTCGGCCCTTCCGGGCCCGGGGGGAACCCGCATCGGACGGAGCGTCGGAGCCGTGACCAAGAAAGACATCGTCCGGACGATCGCCGAACAGATCGATCTTCCCCAACTTCGCACGAAGGACCTCGTCCAAAAGACGTTCGATGCCCTCATCGACGCCCTGGTCAAGGAAGGTCGAATCGAGTTGAGGAACTTCGGGGTGTTCCAGATCAAGCGTCGGGAAGCGCGGATGGCCCGCAACCCGAGGACCGGAGAGAAGGTTCCGGTCCAGGCGAAGAGCGTCGTCACGTTCAAGCCTGGGAAGGAGATGGAGGCTCGCGTCAGGCAACTTGACCGGGAGATGAACGATCGGGCGAGGGCCGAGGCGACACCCGTCGCAGAGGCCCGGCCGCCGGCCCCAACCGACGTCACCGCCCGGCCGCAGGGATCCTGACAGAGCCACGAGTGGTTTGAGGAACAACAGACGCGACGGAACGACGGACAGGATGTCCGCGGCACCGTGGCGGGGTCGGGCGGTCGCCGTCAATCGGCGGCCACCGACGCCGGACCGGAGTTCAAGAGTCAGGGAGGACGAGCGATGCGGAAGATCTGCTGGATGGTGTTCGCGGCCATGGCGCTCTCGACGAGCACCGGTTGCCTCATTCCCATCTACTCCGGCGACCCGCTGCGTCGCGCCCAGCAACTCATCTTCACGTCGGAGGATCTCCGGGCGATCACCGACGAGTGGGAGCGGATCTGGTTCCTCGACCAGCCTTCCCACATGACCCTGTACCGGACCCACGGCGGCGTGCTCTGAAATTCTCCGGACGGCCCTCCGGAAGGGGTATTCTCCGGACGGCCCTCCGGACGGATTCTTCTCCGGACCGTGCTGGCGGCATCAACCGACGGCGTCACTTCGTCCGCTCGGAGACCGCGGCGCGGCGGGTGGGTCACCGACGTCCTACCGAGCCCCCGGCCTGATCGCGGTCGGCCTTCAGATCTTGATCTTCGATGCCTGGAGCTTGATCGCCTCGATCGGCACGAGCTCGCCACGGTTGCACCCTGGGCAGGCTGCGGCTGCCTCCGCCCACGACTCGGGGGAGCGGAGGTTGGAATCCCAGAACGGCCAGGTTTTGCATTGGCGCGGCCGCTCCTCATACGCGGTGCACTTCCGCGTTTTCTCATCGAGGAGCACGCAGTCGCCTCCGGGCCGCTCCTTGAGCGACCGCCTCACCCCAACCTGCTTCACATACCGCTTCTCAAACAACGCCGGCGTCAGGCCGATGCGGGCGGCCATGGCGTCGATCTCCGCTTGGTTGACCCACACGTAGCCCTCGGAGCCGGAGCAGCAATCCCCGCATTGCGTGCAGGAGAAGCTCAGCCCCTCGGCATACCAGAGATCCTTGCTCACTCCTGCCATCGGGGCACCTGCGTGGGGCTCGGGAAAGGGTCAACGGTGTCGGTGTCGGGAACGCCGAGGATCGCAGCCACCGCCGCGATGACGGCGCGGACATCGCCGAGGGTGTTGAAGGGACCGAAGCCGAGACGGACACTCCCTCCCGCCGCCGTGGGGAGGTGGCGGTGGATGAGCGCCGCGCAGTGCCGACCGGCCCGCGCCTGGACGCCCGCGATCTGTTCCAAAAGCACCGCGATGTCGGCGGGATCATAGCCCTCCACGGTGAAACCGACAATCGGCGGCCCCTCGCCCCCCCCCTTCCCGAGCACGCGCACCCCCGGGAGCGCGGCGAGCCCGGAGCGACAGGCCGAAGCGAGCCCCAGACCGTGGGACGCCAAAGCCCCGATCCCCTGCCGCTCCACCCAGCCGATCCCCGCCGCCAAGCCCGCCAGGGCAGCGAGGTCGGGAGTGCCGGCCTCGAGCCGCTCGACGAGCTCCGTGGGCATTCGCAGGTCATCGCTCGCCGAGCCGGTTCCCCCCTGGACCAACGGCCGCGGTTCGATCCCCTCACGGGCAAACAGGATCGCCCCCCCCTCCGGCCCCTGGAGCCACTTGTGCCCAGCCGCGACGACGACATCGGCCCCCCCGTCCCCCGACGGAAGTGGGACGATCCCCGCCGTCTGCGCGGCATCGAGGATGCTGATCCCGCCGCGAACGCGGGCGATGCCGGCGAGCGCCGTTGCGTCCTGGAGCGCCCCGGTGACATTCGAGGCATGGCTGAAGACGAGCAGCCGCGTCGCCGGCCGCCAAGCCCGGGCGACGTCGTCCGGGTCGACGAGGCCGCTGGCATCACAGGGCACGACCTCGAGATCGATCACGCCTCGGTCGGTGAGCCACTGGAGCGGTCGAAGCGTGGCGTTGTGATCGGCCGCCGTCGCCACGACATGCCATCCCGGCTCGACGAGCCCGTGGATCGCGACATTGAGCCCGAATGTGGCGCCCGACACGAGCGCCACGCGCCGTGGGTCGGCGGCGCCGACGATCCGGGCCGCCGCCCTCCGGGCCCCCTCGCGGACGGCATCGGCGCGACGGGCATCGGCGTGGATCCCCCGACCGGCAGCGGCACCGATGTCACGGAGGGCATGGAGCACCCCCTCGAGCACCGAGCCCGGCTTCGGCCATGATGTCGCCGGGTGATCGAGATACCGCCGTGGAGGTTCCCCAGATCGCACCTCAACCCCCGATCTGGTACATCGCCCGGGCCGGCCGCTCGAAGCTCGGCGCGCTGATGCCGTGGGCGGCGTTTTTGGCGGCGGTGCAGTCGAGGAGGAGCCGCGTCAGCCGGTCGTCGAGGTCTTCCCCACCGGTGCGGAGCAACGCCCGCGCGTCCCATTCGGAGGTCGAGAAGAGGCAATTGCGGATCTGGCCATCGGCCGTGAGCCGGAGCCGGTCGCAGCGATCGCAGAAGGGATGCGAGACAGGGTCGATGAAACCGACCAGGCTCCCGTCGGCGAAGCGCCAGTCGACCGCCGGCTGACCGGGATCGGCGCTGGGGGCGGGCTCGAGCGGGCCGAGATCGGCCTCGAGGATCCGCCGCACCTCTCGGCCCGTGAGGACCTGCGCGCCCGACCAAGCCGAGTCCGCATCGAGCGGCATGAACTCGATGAACCGCAGATGAAAGCCCTCGCGGCAGCAGAACCTGGCCAGGGGCACCGCCTGGGCTTCCGTGAGCCCGCGGATCGAGACGGCGTTGACGCGGATCCCGGTGAAGCCCGCCTCCCGAGCCGCCCCGAGCCCGGCGAGAACGCGGTCGAGGCCGTCGGCCCGGGCGATCCGCCGGAAGGCCTCATCGTCGAGCGCGTCGAGACTGACATTGAGGCGGTGGAGGCCGGCCGCCCGCAGCCCCGCGGCCTGCGATGCAAGCAGCAGGCCGTTGGTCGTCAGGGCCACCTCCCCGATCCCGGGAAGGGCCACGAGCCGGGCGATGAGCTCGGGGAGGCCGGGCCGCAGCAACGGCTCGCCACCGGTGACGCGGACCGAACGGATCCCGAGACCGGCGGCGACCGCCACGACACGTACGAACTCATCGAATGTCAGCAGTTCCCCACGCGGCTTGAAGGCCGCGTCGAGCGGCATGCAGTAGGTGCACCGCAACGTGCAGCGGTCGGTGACGCTGACACGCAGATCGGTATGGACCCTGCCGAAGCGGTCGACGAGCCGGTCGGTGCGGATGGGGCTGGCGTGCCCGGGGGCCGGGGATGCGGAGCCGGTGCCGTTCATCCGCGCGCCCCGATCCCCCGCAGGTCACCGGGGTGAACCCACGTGCGGCGCCCCTCGCCATCCTCTTCGCACTTCCAGATCGGCACCGCCGCCTTGACCTGTTCAAGGAGCCACTCGGTGGCAGCGAAGGCCTCGCGGCGATGGGGAGCGCTGGCGGCGATCGCGATGCTCGCCTCCCCCACCACGACCCGCCCGAGCCGGTGGACGATCGCGCATCCGCACAGTCCGAACCGTGCCAGCGCCTCGGCGCGGAGCCCGTCGAGCATCACCACAGCGACCTTCTCATGGGCTTCGTAGTCGAGGCTGCGCGTGGTTACGTCGGCCGTGACTCCACGCGTCGTTCCCAGAAAGAGGACGTTGCCGCCGGCAGCGGGGGCGGCCACCGCCGCGAGAATGGCGGCGCCGTCGATCGGCCCGTGCACGAACCGGCACGCCCCGGCGTCGGGGCATGGGCCCGGCGCAGCTGAAGACGACGCAGTGGGGAGCGGCGCGGGCATCGTCAACCTCCGCTCACCGGAGGGATCAGCGCCACCTCGGCGCCGACGGCAATGGTCACGTTGTCGGCGGCATACCGGCCGGCGACGCAGACGGCGCTGCGGGCCAGGAGCGGCCCGAGCGCGGGGCGGCCAGCTTCCAGTTCCCGCCGCAGATCGGCCACCGTGCCCCCTTCCCAGGGCAACTCCAGCCGGCGCGCCCCGACGATCTCCGCCATCCCGGCAAAGAAGATGACGGCCAGCGGTGAGCCGGCCGCTGAAGGAGGGAGCCGATCGGCCGTGGTGGGGACGCTGGACATTGGCGACTCGTCGGTTCGAACCATCCCGGGACTTCGGCGCACGGCTCAACTCGTCGTCAATCGGCCACTGGTGGTGGTCAGCAAGGGATCGAGCCCGGCCGCACCAGGGAGGAGCCGCCAAGCCTTGGCGAGAAGCTTCACCGGGTGGACCGTCGGCTTTGTCGTTCCCTGCTCCATTTGTAGCCGGCAGGCGCTGCACTCGGTAGAGCCGACGTCGATCCCCCCGCCGCGCATCGCCGACACCAATTCCAGGCCGATGCGGAGGCTCGAGCGGTGGTGATCGCGGTGCAGGCCCCAGGTTCCCCCCATGCCGGAGCATCCCCGATCGGCGGCGTCGAGGGTCAGGCCGGGGATGAGCCGGAGGAGGTGCTCGCTGGCGCTGATCTGCCCGGGGACCCGCAGATGGCAGGGGGTGTGGTGGAGCACGCGGGCGGGGAGGGGGTCGAAATCGAGCTTCAGCTTCCCTTCGCGGTGCAGCTCCCAGAGATAGCTGCTGGCGTCGCACGTTGCCGCCACGACCCGTTCCATGTCGTCATCTTCGACGAGCAGCGGGTAGTCGTGGGTGATCGCCGTCACCGCGGCGGGCTCCGTGCAGACGATCCGGTAACCGAGGCGCACGGCGTCCGCGAGGACGCGCATGTTGGCGGCCGCCACCCTCCGTGCTGCCGTGAGATCCCCCGCCGCCACCAGCGGCATCCCCGCGGCCCGTTGGCGGGGATCGATGGAGACCCCGACGCCGTGGCGCTCGAGGACGGCGACGAGCGCCTCGACGAGGAGCGGATCGTGGCGCCGGGCGTAGGTGTCGAGGAAAAGGAGAACGCGGGGACCACCGCGGCGCGATGGCCGGGTCAGCCCCCGGCGTGCCGCCCAGCGCATCGTCCGGTTCCCGGTGAACCGGGGGAGCTTCCGCCCCTGCGCGACGCCGACGATCTTCTCGAGGATCCAGCGCGCCTGCGGGTCGGCGAGGGCGGCATTGGCCAGCGGGGCCACGAGCCCCCCCCACCGCGACAAGCTGTCGACGCGGGAGAGCAGCCACGCCGAGAGACCGAGGCTGTTCTCGGCGACATGGGCCCCCTTCAGTTGCATCACGAGCGCCGGCACGTCGACGCCGGCAGAACAGTCGACACGGCATTGGTGGCAGTTGAAGCAGGTGTCGGCGATCGCCCGGACCTCCTCGCCGGTGAGCGCCTTCGGGTCGAGCCGGCCGGCAAGGAACGCACCGAACAGATTCGCCTTCGCCCGCGGCGATGCCTCCTCGGCGGGATCCTCGCGATATCGCGGACACATCCGGCTCCCGGCGGCCTGCGTCCGGCAGGCGCCGCAGCCGTTGCAGGCATCGACCTCCCCAGCCGCACCGGGCTGGGGCCAGTGGAGCACCGGCAGCGCCAGCGCCAGCGAGGCGGTGGCGGGCCCGCGGGGCTCCGCCGGCACGAGCACCTGGTCGCGGAACGGAAAGGCGGCTTCGTCGGGGCCGCCGACGATCTTTCCGGGGTTGAGCAGGCCGGCCGGATCGAAGACCCGTTTGATCCGCGCGAAGACTTCGGCCAACTCGGGGAAATGGCGGGCAAAGAATCCCGTTCGCGACAGTCCGAGCCCCTGCTCGCCGCCGATCGTGCCACCGACGGCGACGACCTCGGCGTAGACCGCCTCGGCGAGGCGCAGAAGCGCCGCCCGATCGGCGGGATCCCCCGGATTGGCGTAGGGGCGGACATGGAGCTGGCCGTGGGCCGCATGCCCGAAAATCATCGCCGTAGCAGCACAGCGCTTCAGCGCCCCCTGGAGGCGACCGAGGAAATCGGGCAACGCCTCTGGCGGCACGACGATGTCCTCGATGAAGGGAACAGGACGCGAGACCCCGCGGACACCATGGAGCGTCGACACGAGGTGGCGCGAGAGATCCCAGAACATCGCCGCATCCCTGGGGTCCTCGGCGCGGCGGATGTCGAGGCACAACCGCTTCACCCCCTGGAGGCGCCGGATCGCGTCGTCGAGGCGGGCGTTGGCGGCGGTGAGGTCGGTGTCGGTGAATTCGATGAGGAGACCGGCGTCGGCCACCGGCGGAATGAGAAGATCGAAGTCGACGCGCGAGCCGCGGGCGAGCGCCAGATGACGCTTGTCGAACAAGTCGCAGGCACTCGGCCCCAGCGACGAGATCCGCAAGCTCGCCTGCCCCGCCTTCTCGAGACAGTCGAAGAGCACCAGCGCCACGGCGACGGCCGTGTCGCCCGGCACCGTCCGGAGGGTCGCCTCGGTGACGATGCCGAGGGTCCCCGCGGCGCCGCACATCAGCCGCGGCAGATCGACGAGGCCGTCGCGCCGCAGATCGTCGAGCCGGTAGCCGCCGTGCGAGAGCCGGTTGGGGGGCTGGCCGGCCGCGATCACCGCCGCCGCATCGGCGAGCACCGCATCGACGCCGACGGCCAAGCCCGCCACGCGGGAGGCCGGATCGACCGGACCGCCCACCACCGCCCCGGGGAGGAGCCGGGGCGCTGTCGGCTCGAGTTCGACGACCGTGCCGTCGGCGAGCACGACCTGGAGCGCCGCGACTCGCCCGCGGACCGCGCCGTGACGGAGGAACCGGCTGCCGGAGGTGTTGCGGCCGATCATTCCCCCGATCGTGGTCACCGCCGCGGCCGCCGGATCGGGGCCGAAGGTCCGGCCGAGGCGCTCGAGGTGCTCCTCGAGCTGGAGCCCGACGACCCCCGGCTGGACGCGAACGGTGTCGCCGGTCGTGGCGACGATCCGCCGCAGGGACCGCGAGCAATCGACGACCACCCCGGGGCCAAGGGAATCGCCGGTGAGGCTCGATCCGGCGCCGCGGGGATGGATCGCCACGCCCCGTTCGGCGGCCCAGCGGACGGTGGCCGCCACATCATCGACACTCCGCGGCCGAACGACGACCAGCGGCCAGACCTCGAACAGGCTGCCGTCGGTGGCGTAGAGGGCGCGCGAGGCGTCATCGCAGAGGACCTCCCCGGCCACGACCCCGCGCAGGTCCTCCGCGATCCGCTGCCGTTCCTGATCCATGAGCTCCCCTTCCCCGACCCTTCTGCCACCGTGCGCTGCCAGACTCAACCGCCGGCCGGGGGACGCGTCGCCAGTTCCCGCACCCGGGCCACTTGCTGACGGTGGCGCTCGTGGGTCTCCAGATCGAAAGGGGCGAAGCCATCAACGCCCGCACCGCGATACCGCGCCCCGCAGCGGTAGCAGGCGAGGCAGTCGGGGACCAGAAGATAGAGGATCAGATCGATCAGCGCGGTCACGAACAGAATCGCGTATGTCGCCACGAGCTCGCGCATCCCCCAGGCGACACAGCTCCCGAGGAGCCCGACGACGACGATCCCCACCCCGAGCCGCTGCGGGAAGTCTTTGCGGAGGAAGAGGTCATGGCTCGGGCAGGCGAGGCACCGGGCGAGCCGTCGCGACGAGTCTCCGACGAAACCATCCTCCGGCACCTCGAGGGCGGTGCCACAACGCGGGCAGGCGAGGACGGTGAGCGTCTCGATGTCGACAAGATGGACCGGCGCCGAACAGGTCGGGCATTCGTATCCGATCTGCATATGGGGATCCGTGGGTGGTGGGGGCGGCCCGAGGGCGGGGAACTGTCAGCCGGACGCCTCGAGGAGCTGCGCCGCCAGTTCGCCGACGATCGCCGCCAGGCAAGCCACATAGAGGATACCGGTAGCGCTCTGGGTGTTGGGGATGTCGAGCGTTTTGCGGCTCATCCACAGGAGGATCGGCAGGCCGACGAGCCCTGCCAGCCAGCGGAGGGCGACCAGCGCGGCGGCGGTGGCGGAGTGGACCGCCGGCACGGCCCCCGGCGAATCCGCCCCGAAACGGCCGCCGGCCGCCACGACGGCGAAGATGAGTTGCGGGAGCCAGGCGAGCAGCGCCACGTCGATCATCCGGCGGAGGGCATCGACCCGCATCCCGGGGGCATTGAGATACCAGTGGCCGAGGAGCATGGCGTGGACGGTGAGGCCGACGATCGCTCCGGAGAGGAGGTGGCCGATGACCCTCCAGCCAGACAATCCCGCCCGAACGACCTCCGCCCCGCCCCCTGCGGGGACGAGCGTCGCGATCAGCCCGACGGCCACCGCCAGGAGCCCACCGGCGAGCCCGCAAGCGCCCTGGCCGGCACCGATCCGGTGGGCGAGCCAAAGGACCGTTCCCATCCAGGCGACGACCGCCGCGGCCGCCGGCAGAATCCACACTCCCCCTGGCACGGCACCGTGGGCGAGGAGGGCGGCGAACGTCCCCAGCCCCATGACGACGAGGAGATTGACGCGGAAGAAGCCCGGGGGCACGAGCCGGGCCGGAGTGAGCAGGAGCCCGAGGGCCATCCCGAAGCCGAAGCGGCAGAGAAAGTCGACCAGCATCGTCATGGGGCGCTCCCCGGCCATCAGGAGGAGCGGCGACCGAAGATCAGCGACAGCACCTCGGCCCGGCTGGAGACGTTGGAGCGGAACAGCCCCTTCATCGCCGAGGTGACACACTCACTTCCCGGCTTGCGGATCCCGCGGATCGTCATGCAGGTGTGGACCGCCTCGACGACGACCGCCACCCCCTTGGCCCCCAACTCCTGAACGAGCAGATCGGCGACGGTCTCGGTGAGCCGCTCCTGAACCTGCGGCCGCCGCGCCACCACCTCGACGATCCGCCCGAGCTTGCTCAAACCGAGGACGCGCCCGTCGGGGATGTAGCCGATGTGGGCCTTCCCCATGAACGGGAGGAGATGGTGCTCGCAGACGCTGTGGAAGGCGATGTCGCGGACGAGCACCACCTCGTCGTACTTCTCCGTAAACGCCGTCTGGAGGTGGATGCGCGGATCCTGATGGAGCCCCGAGAACAGCTCGGCGTACATCCGGGCGACGCGCGCCGGGGTCTGGAGCAGCCCCTCCCGGTCGGGGTCCTCACCGATGGCGAGGAGGATCTCGCGCACGGCCCGCTCGATGCGGGGATGGTCGACCGGTCCGCCGCGGCCGGCCCGCAGTTTGGTCAGGTCGGGGTCGTCGAAGCCACACGACGGGGAGTCGTCGGTGGGAGGCGTCGGGGTCGGGGGCTTGGTCATGGGCAAAGTGTACCACCCCTTCCCGGGCCCCGACCCACGCGAGGGGGCCGCGGAGCGCGTCGGCGCGAATCAATTGCGGCTGAAAGGCGGGGGAAAGGGGCGCGTCTCCCGCGCGGCCCGGGCCCCGAGGGCCTTGACGAGCATTCGGGTGCGCCGCAGCACATCCGGCTCGCCGAGCATCCGCAGTTTCCAGGCCGGGTCGACGTCAAGGGAGTAGGCCACGATGTCGGAGAGCATCCCGAGCGACACTTTCGCCCCCTCGAGTTGGTCGAGTTGCTCCTGGGCGTCGGGGATCTGCGGCAGCGTTCGGCGGAAGGCGGCGAGGAGATCGGTCTGGAGGGTGGCGGTGGCCGCGTCGGGGAGGGCCGGCTCGAGATCCTCGAAGATCTCCCCCTCGAACACGCGGAAGGGGCGCATCGGCGGCAACTCGACGCCGAGCTTCAGCCGGCGGACCCCCAAGAGGAGGACGTTGTAAGTGCCCTGCGGGGTGCGTTGGTGCGTGGCGACCCGGCAGAGGCAGGCCATCGGCGCCACCGGCGGCCGGGCCGGGGCATTCCCCTCCCCAGGCGCCCCGGCATCCTCGTGTGGAAGGAGGGTTCCCATCGTGATCAGCCGGTCGGTGGCCAGCGCCTCCTCGAGGAGCGCCCGGTAGCGCGGCTCGAAGATGTGGATCGCCTGCATGACGTGTGGAAACATGACCAGGTTCGGCAACGGGAAGACCCGCGCCAGCCCCTGGAACTGCTCCGGCTCGAAGGCGAGGGGTTCGTCGGACATCGGCTTCAGGTGGGGGACGGGGCGAGGTGGATTTCGGGGAGAAGCTCGGGGTCGAGAGGAATGTCGGCCGTCGCCTCGGGGTTGGCCACCACATCGGCCAGGCAGCGATCGAAGTCCCGCAGAAACGTCACCAGATCGAGGCCGAGGTAGCTGGGGAGGTAGGGCTCGAGGTAGCCATGGACGCTGCCATGGAGCTTCCGGGCTCCCCGGAGGTTGCCGTTGCCGAAATGATAGAGTGCCACGGCGGCCTGGATCAGCCCCTGGTAGAACTTTCTTGCCTCCCCCCGATACTCAGTCCACAGCTCCTCCCAGACCTCGTGGCTCTCGAAGTAGTCGCAGGCATTGAAGTGGCGGATCCCCTCAAGATAGAGCGGATCGTAGGGAGGCTCGGAGGCCATGGATCGGTTCACGCCGGCGGCGGCTTCAAGGGTTCGGGGTTCGGGGTTCGGGGAGCGAGGCGCGGAGGACGCGGTCAGCGGGCGACGACGACATGAATCGTAGCACTCCAGACGCCCGGGCGGAGCGGGGCCATCGCCCGACGGCGGCGGCAGCCCGCACCGGCGGCCGGCAGGCCCGCTCGGCCCGCGGGGAGGCCGTGGCCAGGCGGCTGGGAGAGCTCTATCCCGCCTCCCGTTGCTCGCTCGACTTCCGCTCGCCACTGGAGCTCCTCCTGGCGACGATTCTCTCGGCCCAGTGCACCGACCGGCGGGTGAATCTGGTGACCCCGGAACTGTTCCGCCGCTGGCCGACCGCGGCCTCGCTTTCCGCTGCCCGTCAGGAGGAGGTCGAGGGGGTGATCCGCAGTACCGGATTCTTCCGGGCGAAGGCAAAGAACCTGCTCGGCTGCTGCCGGGCCCTCGTCGAGCGGCATGGCGGCGAGGTCCCCTTCACGCTGGCCGAACTGGTGACACTGCCTGGCGTGGGGCGGAAAACGGCCAACGTCGTCCTCGGGGTGGGCTTCGATCGGGCCGAGGGGATTGTCGTCGACACCCATGTCGGGCGGATCTGCCGGCGCCTCGATCTGACGCGCCGCACCGACGCGGTCGGCGCCGAACGCGACCTCGTCACGGTCGTCCCGCGCGACCGGTGGATCGTCTTCAGCCACCAGCTCATCGACCATGGCCGGGCCGTCTGCCTGGCCCGTCGGCCCCGCTGCACGGGCTGCGGGTTGGCCGATCTTTGCCCGCGGCGGGGGGTAGCGGCGCCGGCTGGCACCCCCGTCGCTCCCCGCGGCAGGGCGCCGGGGCATGGGAAGGATGGCTCCGGAGGGGTACAATCCCGCCGTGTTGGCAGGCAGACCGGTCGGAAGCCGCGCAGGAACGTCCCATGATCCTCTCTGGCCACGAGATCCGCCGGCAGCTTGGACTCAACATCCACATCGACCCGTTCGACGATTCGAAGCTCAACCCCAACAGCTACAACCTCTCCCTCCACGACGAACTTCTCGTCTACGAGGAGGTGGTGCTCGACATGCGGAAGAGCAACCGCGTGGAGCGGGTGAAGATCCCCGCGGACGGGCTCGTTCTGACGCCCAATCAGCTCTATCTTGGCCGGACGATCGAACGGACCGAGACTCACAACCTCGTGCCGATGATCGAGGGGCGCAGCTCGATCGGCCGGCTCGGGCTCTTTGTCCATGTCACGGCCGGCTTCGGCGACGTCGGCTTCTGTGGCTACTGGACCCTCGAGATGTTTGCCGTGCAGCCGGTGAAGATCTATCCCGGTGTGCAGATCTGCCAGCTCTTCTTCCACCAGATCCACGGCGACATCACCGAGTATTCGAGCACGAAATACCAGCACAACCGCGACATCCAGCCGAGCATGCTGTTTCGGGAATTGAGCCCCGACGCCGACGGCGTCCAGCAGCTCCATCTCGAGTTCGGCGCCGAGCGCGCTGCGGCGGCCGAAGCGGCGCTGCCGGGCGGCCCTGTCTTGTCCCCCTTGCCCCGGAGGTGACCTCGATGCTCTCCAAGATCCTCTCCTGGACGGCGCTCGTGTTGACGCTTCTGTTCGCCGGCGTCTCGCTGGCGGGAGTGTTCGGCGGGAGCGCCCTCGGCGGCCTCGGGCCGACGCTGATCCTCGCCGGGATTGTCATGGCGGGGGTGGCGGCGGTGCTCGCGACGGTGGTCCTCGTCCTCGGGTCGTTTCAGTCCTGACGCGGCCCCCGGTCCCACGCCTGGCAAAATCCTCCTCCGCGCCCTCACGTCTTCGGCCGCTCCACGCAGGCCCCCCTCCGGGCTGGCGGTTCCCGGGCTGACCTCGGGGGCCCGATCGCGTATTCTTGCCTCTTGCGCGGCATGGCCCCATTCGCAGCCCGCGTTCCTGCCCATCCATGAAAGGCTCCTGGCGTGCTTCGAAGTCACACCTGCGGTGAGTTGCGAGCGGACGATCTCGGTCGGGAAGTGACGCTGTGCGGGTGGATCGACCGTGTCCGCGACCACAAGGGGGTGATCTTCCTCGACCTCCGTGACCGCTGGGGGCGGACGCAGGTCGTGATCGGCCCCGAGAGCCCTGCCGCCACGCTGGCCGCCGCCCGCGCCGTCCGCTCGGAGTGGGTCGTGCTCGTCCGCGGCACCGTCGGCGCCCGCCCCGAAGGAACCACCAACCCGAAGCTCACGACCGGGGCGATCGAGGTGGTGTGCCGCGATCTCGAGGTTCTGAATGAGGCCGAGACGCCTGTCTTCCAGCCGGGGGCCACAGAGCTCCCCGGCGAAGAAGTCCGCCTCACCAATCGTTGGCTCGACCTGCGGCGGCCGGCGATGCAGCAGAATCTCTTCCTCCGGCATCGGATCGTGAAGATCATGCGCGACCACTTCGATGCCCTCGGCTTCATCGACGTCGAGACGCCGATGCTCGGCCGGAGCACGCCGGAAGGCGCACGCGACTATCTCGTTCCCAGCCGGCTCGACCACGGCTCGTTCTTTGCCCTGCCGCAGTCGCCGCAGCTCTACAAGCAGCTCCTGATGATGGCCGGCTTCGACCGCTACGTGCAGGTGGCGAAGTGTTTCCGCGACGAGGATCTCCGCGCCGATCGGCAGCCGGAGTTCACCCAGCTCGACGTCGAGATGTCGTTTGTCACCTCCGCGGACGTGATGGGGGTGATCGAGGGGCTCGTGAAGCGGACGGCCCAGGAGATCCTCGGCCTTGATGTCTCCCTTCCCCTCCCCCAGCTCACCTGGGACGAGTGCATGGAGCGCTTCGGCCACGACGCCCCCGACCTCCGCTACGGCCTCGAGCTGGTCGATCTCGGGGCCGAGGTGGCCGCGAGCGACTTCCGGGTCTTCAAGGGGGCGCTCGAGTCGGGGGGACGGGTCCGCGGGATCCGCGTTCCCGGTGCCGCGGCGAAGTTCTCTCGCAAGGATCTCGACGACCTCACCGCCGTCGCCGTCGATGGCGGCGCGAAGGGCTTGGTGTGGCTCAAGGCCGAGGCCAGCGGCGACTGGACCGGCCCGGTGGCCAAGAACCTCGGGCCCGACGTGGCGGCGGCGATCCGCACGAAGCTCGGTGCCGAGCCCGGGGATCTGGCCCTGATCGTGGCCGACTCCTTCGACGTCTCCTGTAAGGCGCTCCACATGCTGCGGAAGCGGCTCGGCAGCCAGCTCAAGCTTTTCGACCCCGCCACGATGAACTTCTCCTGGGTGGTCGACTTCCCGATGTTTGCCCACGACGCCGAGAGTGGCGGCTGGGGGGCGATGCACCATCCCTTCACCGCGCCGCGGGCCGCCGACCGCGAGTTTCTCTCCTCCGATCCGGCCCGCTGCCGGGCGCAGGCCTACGACCTCGTCATCAACGGCTCCGAGGCCGGCGGTGGCACGATCCGGATCCACGACGGCCCCACGCAGGAGAAGGTGTTTTCGTTGCTCGGCATCAGCCCCGCCGTGGCCCGCGAGCGGTTCGGATTCCTCCTCGACGCCCTCCGCAGCGGGGCCCCGCCACACGGCGGGATCGCGCTGGGGATCGACCGCTGGGTGATGCTCTTCGGCGGCCTCGATTCGATCCGCGATGTGATCGCCTTCCCGAAGACCCAGAAGGCGAGCGACCTGATGACCGGAGCCCCGTCGCCGGTCGACGCCAAGCAGTTGGTAGAGCTCGGCGTGCGGACGGTCGTGCCGCCGCCGAAGGGCTGAGCAACCCGATCGGCCTCGCTTCGTTCCAGCCCCAACGTCAGCTCGTCGACACGGAATACCTGCCGCCGAGGCGCTCGCCAGCGGCGAGGATCCGCCACCCGGCGGCCGTGTCAAACGTCCGCTGCCCCGGCAGCACCGTGTAGGGCTCGATGCAGACAGCCTTGCGGTGCGGCGGGGTGAAGATCACGCACGCCGAAAACTCCGCGCTCCACTCGGCCCGGATCGTAGCGCCGCTGGCCGGATCAATGACCCGCGTGACAATCGCGCCGTCAGCGCCATCGCCCCCTTCCGACCCAAGCCCGCAGAAGGGATCGTCAAGCGCGACGCCGCCGAGCGCCACGCGCCCCGGGAAGGCGATCCGCTCGCTGGCGGGCACGGTGGCCCCCACGGGGAGAAGCTGCTCCTGGGGCTGGAAGCGCGTGGCGGGGATCTCGAT
>JBBAVV010000039.1:0-15862 GCA_040397545.1 Pirellulales bacterium | reverse complement strand
CCCGCGGGGAGCGTGAAGGATCGCCCCCCAAACTCCATCGTGGTGGAGGCGAGCCTGCCGGGATAGGGGCAGAGGATGGGGATCCCGCCGGCGGAGGGGCGGCCGGCGGGGGTGGAGTAGTTGTCCGGGGCCCAGAGGACGTCGCGCGGCCCCTGGGGGCTTTCGAGGATCGCAGAGGCACAGGCGCCGCCGCGGCCGACGAGAATCTCGGCCCGGGCGGCGGAGCCTTCGGCCTGGAGCAAAACAGAAAATGGGGAGGTGTTCATGCCGGGGAGCATAGCGGAAGGCTTCCGCGGCGCGCGTCGCTGTGCGACACTGAAGCGAGAGCCTGCGGCCGAGAGGCCACGGGACTCCCTCGCGGGCAAATAGCTCAGTTGGTTAGAGCACCTCGTTTACACCGAGGGGGTCGGGGGTTCGAGCCCCTCTTTGCCCACTTCTCGACGATCTTCGTGCGTGATCCCCGGGGGAACGAGCGTTTCCTGCGGGGATCATGGCGTTTGCGCTCCCGGCGGGCGACGGGGTGCGATGCCTTGCCCCCGCCGGCCTACTCACTCAGACGAGACGCCACCGACGGGCCATTGTCCACAGGGCACAGGTCTGCCAGCCGCTTCGGAGAGGAGTTCCAAGGCAGGTTCCTCAATTACACAGGAGTCACGGAGGACGAAGGATGCTCTCGCTCGGCGTCGAATGCTTCCATGATGCGCGAGATCGCTTCAGAGCGTTTTTTCCCTTGGATTCGTAAGCATTTCCAAGTTGCTGCACGATGTCGGCGAGGAGAATCCCCCAAGGAGCAGGATCAGCCCATAGGTTCGGTGAGATGACGACTCGCGCCGAGCCGTCAATGAACCACACACGTGCTAATTCCATGGAGCGATTATCGTTATTCATCTCTGGAATGGGGAGTTCTTGATGGTTCATGGCGTGTTCGACTCCAAGCTGTAATGTCAGCCGCTGGACTGATTCGGTCATGGGTCTGGCGGTGTGGATATGTCGATGAACTTCCACGGTACACTATCCGCAAGCCAAGTCTCGTCGTTTCCTGCATAAAATACCACGCCGTTCAGATGAGCCTCTGCGGCTCGCACACCAAGCACGACGGGAACAGAAGCTTTTCGCCTTCCGACCGCCGCCGCGGTCTTCGCATCGACCGAGAGGTGGACATGCTGGCGGCGCATCGGCTGAAGCCCTGTTGCCTTGATGGACTCCACGTTATCCCCGCTTGTACCGTGAAAGAGCATTTCGGGGGGAGGCACTTGCGATCGAACAAGCCGGCTGGGAATCGAATGGCCATAAAGAGCTCTAATCCGACCGTCGTGGATTTCGTGGCGCCCCTTGGATGAATCGCGGATCATGTCTTCCAGATCCGCTTCGGTCAGGTCACTCCACTCGGGCCGCTTCGTGCGGAGCATTTCGATCAATTCGGGTAAGCCAACCCAGCCAGACGCATCAATTTCAATGTCGTACTGCCACGGCTCGTGCCTTAAAGCATGCGACAGCACTCGGCTCAATTCAGCAAGCTTTTTTGCATTCCTTCCCAAGACCCAATCTCCTCTGTGGGGGCATCGAATCCATCGGCGAGCACTTCGAAGCATCCAGCGCTATCGAGATATATCATGAAGTGCCGCGCCGACAGTTCGGCGTGATACCGAGCGGGCATGCTACCCCTTACCGCAGCCAGCCAAGATGAGCTTTTCACTTCACAGAGAACGTCATAGCAATTCTCCACATGCCATTTCGTACAGCACCGTTCGGCTGTCGTTCTTGAGGCGATAACCCCGTTGAACTTGAAAGCCGAGCGGCAAGGAACACCGTCGCGGTAGTAGTCAAATACTAAATTTGCTCTTCGACCAAGCAATTGAAATATGGCATCCGTCACGGAGTCTGTAGAAGGTTCCGGAAGCTGATACAAAGGGTGTTTCTGCTCGCTCATTTCAATGTAATCCAGGGCTTGGCGTGACAGTTGGTGTTCCCATTGGGCCCAGCTTGTTTCGGCGCAATTGCTCCGCCAAGCGTTGAAGGGCGGCATCGTCGCCAGCGATGTCGATGCCTCGCCACAGTTCTCGTGAGATTCCCGCGCGCCGCAGGGCTTCCGCCGATCGGGTATTGAGGATGACTGTCTGGCCGTTCTTGGTTAGGTACTCAAGTGGCAAGTCCGCCGGGATCAGTTTACCCTGCCGAAGGAGTTCGGCAACTTCGTCGATCGTCTTGCCCGCGAACTTCCCGCCAGCGCTAAAGGTTTCCTTGAATGTCCTTTGGGCGAAGTTTGCATCAACCAATGGGTTATTGCTATCTGCCCCGCTCCTTCCGCTGTTGAAGAATTTTGCAAACGCCAACGCGATCGCAAGGTCAATCGTAGTATTTATTATGAATCGTTTTGTCTCGGCGCGGGCTACCGGAAGTTCTTCCGTTTGCGAGATCCCGTCTACGTTTGGGGAGGCGCCGGCAGATTGGTCACTCGGAGCGTCAGCGGTCGTGTCACTATCCGCAGGCTTCGGTTCCTTTTTCCGGGGATCGTACATTCCCATGCCCGCTTCAACTTCGAACAGCCATCGCGAAGCGTAGTAGTCGTCCTGGGCATCGTTCCAGGTCGGCCGCCCCGCCGGAGGATCTCCGCCGTCCTGTCCGCTCCCGGTATCCGCCGTCTGAACAAATTGCACTCCACCCTCATCGCCCGTCCACACGCCCGAGTGGAAGACGGGGGGGCCGTCGCTCTGGGGGTTGTAGACCAATGGCGTGATGCGGCCAATACCCGAGCCGCCGGTGTACTGAGCCGAAATGGGCGGGTTATTCGCGAGAGAGCCTTCATCAGAGCTGGACGATGAGGAACCGGCCCCAGCACCTGACCAGTACAAACGCCAGAGTTCAGCGTTCGATAGGGTGCAACCGGTGCCATTGCCCTGTCCGCCAGCGCCCGATCCGCCGTTGTATTGCGACGACAGCGCCGGACCATCCGTGCTCACGCCACCGGCGGAGCCGGCCGTCGAGCCTCCCGCCCCAGATCCGGTGCTGTAGGAGTCCCACAGATCGCCGCCCGACGTCGTGCCGCCAGAGCCGCTGCTCGTGCCGCTGCCCTTACCGACGCCCGATCCGCCGTTGTATTGCGACGACAGCGCTGGACCATCCGTGCTCACCCCACCGGTGGAGCCGGACGTCGAGCCTCCAGCCCCAGATCCGGTACTGTAGGAGTCCCACAGATCGCTGCCGGACATGGTGCCGCCAGAGCCACTGCTGGTACCGCTGCCCTTACCGGCGCCTGATCCGCCGGTGTATTGCGACGACAGCGCCGTACCATCCTTGCTCACGCCACCGGCGGAGCCGGACGCCGAGCCTCCAGCCCCAGATCCAGTGCTGTAGGCGAGCCAAAGATCGCCAACGGACGTCGTGCCGCCAGAACCACTGCTGGTACCGCTGTCCTTACCGGCGCCTGATCCGCCGGTGTATCGCGACGACAGCGCCGGACCATCCTTGCTCACGCCACCGGCGGAGCCGGCCGTCGAGCCTCCCGCCCCAGATCCGGTGCTGTAGGAATCCCACAGATCGCCACCCGACGTCGTGCCGCCAGAGCCTGAGGACGGGGCAGGAAGCGATGTGGTGCCAGACGAGCCGGGCGAGGGGCTCGAACACGTGAGAATGATGCCGCTGGAAAAAAGAGACCCGTTGCCGAGCGGGGCGGGAGAAAGCCCCGCCGCGCTCCACGATTCGGGCCCCACGCCAGCGAGCATCGCCCGAGGTTCGAGGGACTCAATCACCGTGCACAGCGTAGAGGTGCGGGGGGGCGTTTTGGTGTTTCGCCGACTCACTGGACTTCTCCTCGGAAGACCTCTCAGAAGAGGGCACGTCGCCTCTCTTGGGATCCACCGTAGGAAAGGCTTTCATTTCCGTCAAGGAATCGGTTGGAGATGGGATTTTCAGAGGCGACGGAAGGGAATCCAAACCGCGAGGCAGCCCAAGGAAAGGCCTCTTCGCCGGGTGATGAGGGAACGGCGACGAGGTCTATGTCGGCTGCAGGCGATGACGCCTGCCGATCAATCCTTGGGGGAGTTCCCGATTGCTCGTCGCCCAGCCAGGCCTCACCCTCCCGAGGCACGCACCATCGCCACGATCCCAGCCCAAACGGCATCGCTCAGGCGGTGCCAGGGGGCACGCGTTACTTCGCCGCTTGATCCTGCTCCCAAGCGACCCTGATTTCGTCAGGCAGCTTTCGCAACGTCATGGACACGCTCCGTGTCACACTCCAGTCTGTGACGAATCGGAAAACCCGCTTTCGCCCACCACATCGGCACCATCCGCGGAGAAACCCTTTATGGCCAAGGTCGACGCCGCGAGAGCCTTGGAGCTCCTTCGCAGAGGATCAGCGCAGCCGGGCGCCGCGTTTCGGGACGGGCAGGAGGAGGCGATCCGCCATGTCGTCGCAGGCCATGGACGGCTCCTGGTTGTCCAGAAAACCGGATGGGGGAAGAGCTTCGTCTACTTCATCGCCACGAAACTCCTCCGCGAGGCGGGGGGTGGGCCTGCGCTTCTCGTGTCCCCCTTGCTCTCCCTGATGCGCAATCAGATCGGTGCGGCAGAACGAATGGGGGTCCGGGCTGCCACGATCAATTCCACCAATCCGACCGAGTGGGCAGCCGTCGCCCAGGAGGTTGCCCGGGGAAACGTCGACATTCTCCTGATCTCTCCCGAACGGCTCGGGAATGAGGAGTTTCAACGGACCGTGCTGGGACCGATCGCGCCGATGATCTCCCTCTTGGTCATCGACGAGGCCCATTGCATCTCCGACTGGGGGCACGACTTCCGGCCGCACTACCGGCTCATCGAGCGGACAGCCAAGTCCCTCCCGCCGAACGTCCGCCTGCTGGCCACGACCGCCACGGCAAACGATCGTGTCATGGCCGACCTCCATTCCATCCTCGGAGACAATCTGGTTGTCTCGCGAGGTGATCTCGCCAGGCCATCGCTGACGCTTCAGGCGATCCGGATTCCCGATCAGGCCGGCCGACTGGCATGGCTCGCCGATACGATTCCAGGGATTGAAGGGAGCGGCATCGTCTACACCCTCACCGTTCGGGATGCCGACCTTGTGGCTCGATGGCTGTGGTCAAAGGGCATCGATGCGGCGGCGTATCATGGCGGCCTCGACGACGACAAGCGCGTCGATCGGGAGGAGCGGTTGCTCCGCAACGAGCTCAAGGTTCTCGTGGCCACCACCGCGCTCGGGATGGGCTACGACAAGCCCGATCTCGCGTTCGTGATCCACTATCAGATGCCCGGGTCTGTCGTTCATTATTACCAGCAGGTCGGCCGGGCGGGCCGTGCCATTGATTCGGCCTACGGCGTTCTCTTGAGCGGCTCCGAGGAAGCGGACATCCTCGACTATTTTATCGAGTCTGCTTTTCCTTCTCGCGATGAAGTCAAAAGAATTCTCGATGTCATCGAACGCTCTGAAACCGGGCTGTCGATTCCGAAGATCATGGCCGAGGTCAATCTCACCAAGTCGCGGATCGAGAAGGCGATCGCCCTGTTGGCGCTCGAATCTCCCGCGCCGATCGTGAAAGACGGCACGCGCTGGCAACTGACGGCCGCCCCACTGGCGGAATCGTTTTGGGATCGGGCGGAGCGTCTCACGGCCCTGCGGCGGGAGGAGCAGGCGGAGATGCGCGACTACATCGCCTGTCCGTTCGGTGAACAGATGCCGTTTCTGATTCGGGCCCTCGATGGCGATGCCGCGGGGATTCCATCGCCGCTGCTCCCGCCGCTGGCGGAAGCGGCTTCGGAGGCCACGGTCCAAGAGGCGATCGATTTCCTCAAGCGCACGAACCTCCCCTTCGAGGCCCGCAAGCGCTGGCCGAATGGCGGTTTGCCTCGATACCGGCGCGCAGGCCTGGCGACGGGCGAAGTGAATGGGAACATCGAAGCCAATCGCCGCGCCCGTGATGGTCGCGCCCTGTGCACCTTGGGGGATGCCGGGTGGGGCGAGAAGGTGCGGGTTGGAAAGCACCGCGACGGTCGATTCGGCGATGATCTCGTGAGCGCGTGTGTCCGCCTCGTGAAGGAATGGAATCCGCAGCCGGCGCCTCAGTGGGTCACGTCCGTGCCCTCGCTGCGTCACCCACAGCTTGTGCCCGATTTCGCGGCCCGTTTGGCCAAGGCCCTCGGCCTCCCGTTCAGCCCGGCGCTTGAAAAAACCGAGCCCCGCCCAGAGCAAAAGGCGATGTCCAACAGCACCTTTCAGGCGAGAAACGTCGATGGCTCCTTGGGGATCGTGCCGGGAAACGTGCCGTCTGGACCGGTCCTCTTGGTCGACGATATCGTGGGCTCGAGGTGGACGCTGACCGTCGCCGCCTGGCTGCTGCGACGCCACGGGAGCGGGGAGGTCTGGCCGTTGGCGCTCTCGATGGCGGGAAGTGAAGCATGACCGGACCACTGACGGCTGATACGCAGGCGATCCTGCTCCTCACGGCGCCGCTGATCACCGATTCTGATCGGCCCCGGCCGAAGCTGTTGACGCTCGGCGACTACAAGCGACTGGCGCGGCGTCTTCGTGAGCTCGGGCGGACGCCCGCCGACCTGGTGGCTGTTTCCGCCGATTCCCTGATCGCGGAGTGTGAATCGGTCGTCCCCGAGGCTCGGCTCCGCGAGCTTCTCCGTCGGGGCTTCCAGCTTGCCCAGGCCACGGAACGCTGGCGGGCGAGAGCGATCTGGGTGATCAGCCGTGCCGATGACGCTTATCCGCGGCGATTGAAGACCCACCTCCGAGAGAATTGCCCACCGATCCTTTACGGCTGCGGTGAGGTGTCGCTGCTTGCTTCCGGAGGGCTCGCCATCGTCGGCTCGAGAAATGCCCCCGACGACGTCCTCGATTGGACCCGTGACGTTGGCCGGCTCGCCGCTCGAGCGGGAGTCACGATTGTTTCGGGAGGAGCCCGGGGCGTCGACGAGGCCGCGGTCGGCGCGGCGGTCGACGCCGGGGGGCGAGGGTGTGTGATGCTGGCCGACTCGCTCGAGAAGCAAGCGATCAGCCGAGCGCACCGCCAGGCACTGATCGATCGCCGTCTGGTCTTGGCTTCACCCTACGATCCGGCGGCTCCCTTCCACGTCGGGCACGCCATCGGGCGCAACACGTTGATCTATGCCCTGGCCGAGGGTGGATTGGTTGTCATGTCAGCACTCGGGTCTGGTGGCACCTGGGCTGGGGCCTCCGAGCAGTTGCAGAGGTATCGCTGGGGGCCGCTATGGGTGCGGCAGTCTGACGATCCGGCGCCGGGAAACGTTGAGCTGTTGCGAACAGGCGGAATCGCATGGCCCGACCCCGAGTCTGAGGTGGAGCTGCGCACGCTGCTCGCCGCCGGCACAGGAAAGCCTCCGTCCACGACGCCGCTGTTTCCCGACAGCGACAAACACCCCGCCGCAGACCCGGTCCTGCCGGTGGCGCAGCCGCCAAGCCTCACGGCCGATGCCGCACTCCCTCCCCAGCGGCCGATTGGGGAGACGTCGAAGGCAGACCCCGGTTTTCGGTCACCCTGATGCGAGAGAGATTCGACAAGCGATGAACGGAGCGTGTTTCATTCGCTCCGCTCAAAAATCAGCAGCGGGATCGAAGCTCTCCTTGGCGGCGAGGCGAGTCAGGCGTCGTGAGGCGAAGGGCGCAAGCGCACGCGCGCGACTGGCTACTCGCCCACCCTCCCCGCCGCCGGCCGGAAGCAGTGGGCCGGCATCGGGCGGACGTCGCGGACCACCGGCCGGAATTGCATCCGGCCGATGACGTCGGCCTCGAGATCGATGCCAGGAGCAACCTCGATCACCTCGAGCCCCGCGGCTGTCAGTGCCAGCACGGCCCGCTCCGTGACGTAGAGCACCCGCTGCCCCTGGGCCAGCGCCGTCGCAGCGCTGAACGACACCTGCTCCACCGCGGCGACAAACTTCTCCGTCCGCCCCTCGCGGACGATCTCCAGCCGTCCATCCCCGACCGCCACCTCGAGGCCCCCGGCGGTGAACGTGCCGCAGAACACGAGCCGGCGGGCGTTTTGGGCGATGTTGACAAAGCCCCCCACCCCCACAAACCGGCCGTGGAAGCGGGAGACGTTTACATTTCCCGCCGCGTCGATCTCCGCGGCCCCGAGGGCGGCGAAGTCGAGCCCGCCGCCGTCGTAAAAGTCGAACTGCGCCGGCTGATCGATGATCGCCTGCGGATGGCTTGAGGCGCCGAAACTCAAGCCCCCCGCCGGCCGGCCACCGATCGGCCCCGACTCAACCGTGAGCGTGCAGCGGTCGAGGAGGCCGCGCTCGGCGGCAATCGCGGCAATCCCCTCCGGCATCCCGATGCCGAGGTTCACAACCGCGCCGTCGACAAGCTCGTCGCAGGCCCGGCTGGCGATGATCCGCCGCGCATCAAGCGCCATCGGCGCCCTCTCGACAGTTCCACCGGCGCCGCTTTGCTCCCGAGCGGGGAGCGTATAGCTGGCGTTGAAGCGCTCGCCGAAGGTCTGGTCGTGCTCGCCGTCGCCAGCCACCACGATCCGGTCGACGAGGATGCCGGGAACCCGCACCTGCTGCGGCGGGGCCGGTGCGTCGAGGAGCCGCTTCACTTGTGCGATCACGATCCCGCCGCTGTTCCGCACCGCCTGGGCGATCGGCAGGACCTCGCCGATGATCGCCTCCTCGTCCATCACGAGGCCACCGGAGGGATCGGCGGCACTGGCCCGGATCAGCGCCACGTCGAGCGGCAGCGCCTTGTACCACAGCCAGGTCTTGCCGCCGATCTCCACCCGCTCGACAAGCGCCTCGGTCGTGCGCGCGTTGAGCCGCCCCCCGGACTGGAGCGGATCGATGAAGGTGCCGAGGCCGACGTGCGTGATACAGCCGGGGCGGCCGGCCGCGATATCGCGAAACAAGTGGCAGATCACCCCCTGGGGAAAGTTGTAGGCCTCGATCTCGTTCGCTATCGCCAATGCACCGAGCCGCGGGCAGAGCCCCCAGTGGCCGCCGATCACCCGCTTGAGAAGGCCGGCGTAGGCGAGATGATTGAGCCCGCGCGTCCGGCCGTCGCCTTGGCCGGCCGCATAGACGAGCGTCAGATCGCGCGGGTTCCCGGTGGCCAGAAACCGGCGCTCGAGGGCGGCCGACAGCGCCTCGGGGTGGGCCGCCCCGACGAAGCCGCCACTGACGACCGTCATTCCAGTCCCCACCAGCGCCGCCGCCTCGTCTGCCGAGCAGATCTTTCCGGCCAGTCTCCCGCTCATCCCCACCAGCCCCCGTTGACGTGGAGGGTTTGCCCGGTGACATACGAGGCCATCGGGCTGACAAGAAACAAGATCGCCTCGGCAATCTCGCGGGGCTCACCGAAGCGGTGGAGCGGAATCTCCTCGAGCATGGCGTCGAGTGACTCAGCGGGGATCGTCCGCCCCATGTCGGTGAGGACGACCCCCGGCGCGACGGCGTTGACGGTGATCGCCCGCTTCGCCAATTCGCGACTGACCACCTTCGTGAGCCCCACGACACCGGCCTTCGCGGCGGCGTAGTTGGCCTGCCCGAAGAACCCGACCGCCGCGCTGATCGAGGAGATGTTGACGATTCGCCCGCCGTCGCTGATCCGCTCGCAGGCGGCCCGGCAGCCATTGAAGACGCCGGTGAGGTTCGTGTCGATGACCGCCTGCCAGTCGTCGGCGGCCATCTTCCGGAGCGTCTTGTCGCGGAGGATGCCGGCGTTGTTGACGAGGATATCGAGGCCCCCGAAGCGCTCGATGGCCCCGTCGACCAACCGTTCGACGGCGGCCAGGTCGCGAACGTCGGCGGCGATCGCCGTCGCCCTGTCGCCGAGGGCCGCGACGGCCCGTTCGGCCTTGGCCCGATTTTCGCCGGCGTCATCGGGGAAAAACCCGATGGCGACATTCGCCCCGGCTTGATGGAGCGTCTGGACGGTGACCAGACCGAGCCCCTGACTGCCGCCGGTGACCAGCGCCGTCTTTCCACCGAGATCGATCGTGAACAATGAGCTTCTCCCGTCCCTCGAGGCTGGCGGGGAGACGCCGCCGATCGATGCCAGCATCGGCCTCCTAAAAACCTCCGCCCCGGCCGCCAGTCTACCGCGGCTTCGGCCCGCGCTCCTTCCGCCGCCGGCCGCGGGATGTGCAGGCCGGGAGGCGCGGACGAGGGCTCATCGCCCCGCCATCGACCGGCACTGGCTGCCGGACTGCCGTTGACGAGCCGAGGCTCCTGGGCGGAGAGTGTTCGCCGCGAGACGTGCCGACTCGATGGCGGAGCAAGGTTTCCACCCACGTTTCCTGCCGTTCCGGCCTGCCGCTGTCACGACGGCGAAAGCCTGCGCGCCAACCTGAAACCAGGAGATCCGATCCGATGCCTGAAAACCTTTACAACCGGGGCGGGTCGATCGAAGGGGATAGCGTTGATCGCACCAGCACGTCGGGAGCCGAAGCCCTGATCGGCTTCGCCAAGGCGCACGACATTGATTTCATCTTCTGCTCGCCGATCGCGGTCATGGCACCGCTCTGGGAAGCCTTTGCCGCCAAGGCCATCGACGATGGCGGCGTGGAATCGACGCCCCGCTACAGGAATTGCCGCCACGAGCTGCTGGCCGTGGGCCTGGCTCACGGCTATGCACGAGTCACCGGCAAGCCGCAGATTGTGTTTCTCCCCACCGGGTTGGGCGTACTGAACGGTGCGATGGGACTGCGCTCCGCGCTCCAAGAGCGGACCCCCATGCTCGTGCTGTCGCCAGACACGATCACCTACGGCACCGACACCACCTGCGATCCAGGCTGTGAATGGCCGTCGCTCCTGGTCGATCATCATGGCCCGGCTGCCTATGGGCAGCTGGCCACGAAGTGGGCCCGCGAGCTCAAGATGCCGCACGAGCTCGTGCCCGAGCTGCGCCGCGCCCTGTACTTCGCCGATTCGATCCCGCGCGGCCCGGTGCTCCTGCAGATCCCGTTTGAGTTTCTTAAAAACCCGGTTCCGGTTCCCAGGGAACAGGCCTTCACCGGCTCGGTCACCGTCGCCTCCGATGCCGACCTCGACAAGGTGGTGAAGCTGCTGGTCAACGCGAGAGCGCCCTTGGTGATCACGGAGCACGCCGCTCGCTCAAACGACCAGGGTGCCAGGGCGAAGTTCCTGTCTTTTGTCGAGGAGCTCGGGGCGCCCGTCTTCGAGTTCATCAATCCCACCACCGAGTCTTTCCCACGCTCGCACCCCTTGTATGCCCCGACCGCCGTCGAGGCGCACCTGGGAGAAGCCGACTTGATCGTCGTGGCCGGGAGCAATGCGCCGTGGCATCCGCCCCACCCAGAAGCGTTGCCGGAGGGCTGTGTGGTGGTGGTGGTCGACGAGGATCCCCTCCGGCCCCGGGCGCCGTTTTGGGGCTACCGGTCGGATACGGGCTTGGCGGGGGACATCTGCGAGAACCTCAAGCTCCTGACCGACAAACTGAAGGCCCTGCGGGCCCGCGGCGAGGCGCCGCCCCGCAACGCCGCCCACGTCGCCCTGTGGACGGAAAGAAATGCCGCCATCCGATCGGCCAAGCGTACGGCTGCGAAGAACGCCCGGCAGAAGGACTGCGTCCATTCCTCCCAGCTCTACTCGGCGATGAACCGGCTCTTGCCGGCAGGTTCAGCCGTCGTCGACGAGATCATCGCGTCGCTTCCACTGCTGATCGAAGGGATGTTTTCGGCCGTCGGCGAAGGGGAGCCGCAGCAGGATTTTCTTCATGTCAGGGGCTGGGCCGGGGCGTTGGGCACCGGTATTCCGATCGCGCTGGGATGCAAGCTGGCCCTGGGGCCGGAGCGAGCCGTGTGTTGTTTCGTCGGCGACGGCGCCTTCCATTACACCCCGATCCCGGCGTGCTTCGGATTTTGCCAGCAGTACGCGGTGCCGATCTTGATCGTGGTCTGCAACAACCGGGGCTTGGTTTCGCAATCCTGGAACATCCACAAGTACTATCCCCACGGCGCCGCCGTCACCAGCAACAAATTTCTCGGGCCGGACATCACACCGACCCCAGCCTACGCCGCCTTGGCGGCGGCCTACGGAGGCCATGGAGAGACCGTCGCTGACGCGTCGCAGCTCGACGCGGCCATCGGCCGCTGCCTGGCTGCCATGAAAGACGGAAGATTTGCCGTGCTCGATGTCCTCTGTGAGCCGTAGCAGGCTGTGGCTCGTCGCGGACACGGATCGAACGAGGCGATCTGGCTCAAGATCTGGCTCAAGCGGATCTCCGCATCCCGGACACGGACTTCTGCCTCGCAGCCGCTCCGCGCTCGGAGCGCCCCCCTGCCTCCCACTTGTGGGGAACGGCATGTCACAGATTTTGCGAAATCCCTCACCAATTCGCACAGTTCCCGCTCGATCTGGGGGTTCGCCTCATCGCCAGGAATCGGGACGGCTCGACAGGCTGGGAACCGGCTGTATACTCTTTCTCCTCCGACCGATCGAAATCGTTTCGGAGAAAAAAGAGGCCGCCAAAAAACCTTTCAGCACTTTTGGCATGGCGATTGCCGATCAGTTCCCGCGAGGAAGCGACTTCGTCCCCTCATCAACCCACACTTCCCGCCGGTGTTTGCCCGCTTTGGCATGTCCGAGGAATCAGCCCCGTCGATCATCTAGAAAGACCCTCATGCTCAAGCCGCTTCTTCAGCAATCCATGGCCCGTAGACTCGCTCTGGGAATCGTTGCCGGCATCGGATTGGCCCTCGTCGCTGCCACCACTTCAGCCGCACCGATCATCAGCGGGCTGCATAGAACAGGCACTGAATACCCGGTCGGCGTTGGCGGTCAGGACAGCTTCTGGGATGTTTATGCCCTCCCGACGGCCTACAGCGGACCTCTGACGCCCGGCTATCAGGCCTGGGTCTTCTCCGGGGGCGCACCGGCCTCCAACGTTCCGCGGCCCTGGTTTCCGGGGATCGGTAACGGCGGATCGGACAACGTGGGGGCCAATGGAGCCCGCTGGATCGGCCTTCAAGACAACGACGCCACCGCGCTTTTCCCCGGGTCTTTTCCTGTTCCTCCGGGCAGGTCCGATTACAACGTCATCTACCACACGACGTTCCAGGCTGACTCGGCCGGGCTCGCCTCCTTCAGCTTTCTCGTGGCTGCGGACAACGCCGTCTCGTTCTTTGTCGGTGGGACCGTCGACAACACCAATCCTTTCATGCCGACGATGACGGGGGGGCAGCAGATCGGGAGCGAAAAGCTGGGGCTCGGGTTCCTCGGCTGGGTAGACGGCACCGCGACGGTCGTTCCCGGCACCAACGATCTCTACGCCGTGGTCCGTGACGCCTTCGTTTCCGACAATATCGACCCGTCCAACGGCGGCTATGCTTATACGGGGCTTCTCGTCGCCGCGGTTCCCGAACCCTCCTCCTTCGTCCTCGCTGCCCTCGGCGGCGCCGTGATGGCAATCGGTGTCGTGCGCCGTCGGCTGAAGCGCTCAGCCTGACGGCGGCGCGGCTACGGTCAGCCGCGTCTTCCCGGGGTAGGAAGCTCGCAACGGGCCCCAAAGTATCCGGTCGCCTCAATGATCCTAGCCACTGCCGGATCAACGAGATCTTTCCAGGAGGGATCGCCCGAGCAAATGCGGGAGCGGACCTCCTCGCTGGAATAGGTCCGCAGATCCGCATCCTCGCAGGGGATCGACTGCACCAGGCCGTTGGCGAGGAGGTGCTGGAGGAGGTGGCTCAAGTGCGGCGCCACTTTGAGCGTGTCGGCCGTCATCTTCCGGCCGTCGATCGGGTCGCGGGTGGGATAGACATAGAGCCGCACGGCGTGGGTGAAGAGCCGGCCGAAGGCCTCGAGGATGCCCCCGCCAAGGTCCCGATAATGGGATTCGTTGAACAGCTCCCGCAGCAGCGGCAGGCCGAGAACGATGCCGGTGCGTTCGACGTTCCGTTTGGCGAGGTAGTCGGCGAGCCGGTGGAACGGCCCCAGATCGCTGACGAGGACGAGCTTGCGGATCGCCGAAAGGAGATCGACCCGGGCGAGGAAGTCGGCATCGTCGACCTGCCCGGTGTCACGGAGGTTGTTCATGGTGATCTCCATGATCTCCACGACCGGCTGATCGGCGTCGGCCGCCGCCGGGGCATCGGCGGCGAAAAGCACCGACGCCGACGCGATCATCTCGAGATTTAGCCGCGTCACCGGGCAGAATCGGCCCCGCTCGAGGAGGACGCGGCGCCGGCGGATCGCCTCCGAGGCGAGCAACGGCTGGCCATCGGTGCCGAACAATACCGCGTGGGTGAACCCGATCCGCACGAGGTGGAGGGCGAGGAGCCGGTTGTCGACCCCGGCGAAGACGGGTCCACACATGCCGATCCAGTCGATCTCGAGGCGCTCCCGTCCGACGTCGTCAAGGAGCGATTCGACCAACTGGCGTGGATTGCGCCAGTGATGGACACAGGCATGGATCAGATTCACGCCGAGCCGACCGAGGGCATCCTGTTGGCGTGAATTGCTCGGGTCGAGCATTCGTACGTGGACGATGACGTCGCTGGGTGCGCTGCCGGGCTGGTCCTGGAAGCGGAGCCCCATCCAGGCGTGCCAGTCATTCCCCCCGGCATGGGCCTTCGCGGCGGCGGTGTCGGCAAAGGCGAAGAAGCGCGTGCTCGCACCGCGCGACTCATCGAGCCGCTCCCGAAGGAGGGAAAACTCGTGGTCGAGCATCTCCTCGACGCGCTCGCGCGAGACATACCGGGGCGCCTTGCCGTAGATCGCGTCGCTGACCTTCATGTCGTAGGCCGACATCGATTTGGCCACCGTGCCGGCCGCGCCCCCGACGGAGAAGAACCACCGCGCCACCTCCTGGCCGGCCCCGATCTCGGCGAATGTGCCGTAGATCTGCCGGTCGATGTTGATGGCCAGGGCACGCTGGGCGATTGGGTCGGCGGCGTCGCTCATCGGATTCCTCAGGAGTTCGGGCGGCGGAGAGAGACAGCGGGCAGTCAGCCGTCCGCATCCGGTTGACCACCGTTGTCAAAGATTGTGCGCTCGCGACCGACTTCCGCCCACCACCCCCTCCGCCCGGCCCTGATCGGCCGATCCCCTCGAGCTCCTCCGGCTGTCCACCGGCCGTCCGATTGGCGGCGCCGCACGACGCGGTACATTGAAGGGAGCCTCGAGACCGGTGGCCTGTTGAGGAGAAACCGCTCCATGGACACACCTGTGCGAAACGAGCCCCTGCCGACGGCCGGGGCGTTCTTCGAGAGCTTCGACGGCTGGGCCCAGCTCCTCAAGGCCCACGCCCTGGGCGCGACCGAGGGCGCGGGGGCCGAGCCCCTCCCCGCCGAAGACTCGGGCGCGGCCGAAACGGTGCTGGCGGGCGAGCCGGAAGCCGCCGAGGCTCTGCCATGGCGCCCGGGCAGGCGCGTTGCGATGGCCCTGCTCCATGTCGTCGATGACGGCCGTGACAGCGGCGAGACGATTCGTCTGCGTGACGACACGCTCGTCATCGGCCGGGTGACCGGCGGCGTGAAGATCCCGCACGACGCCTTCCTCGGCCGGCACCACGCCCGGCTCGACCGGCTCCCGGGGGGCGGTTGGCTCCTCACCGATCTGGGAAGCTCCGACGGCACCTGGGTGCGGGTGATGACCGCCAAGCTCCGGCCGGGCACCCACCTCCAGATCGGCGGAACAAGGCTCGTCTTCCGGCGGGGTGACGACGGCGCCGCGGCGTTCGCCCCGGTTGGCCACAGCGTCGCGGCAGACGCCGCCCCCCCCTTCCCCTGCCCCCCCGCGCCGTTTCTTTTGGGACGAGCCGATGCGCTGTCGGCGCACGCCGATCCCGGCCTGCCGACGCTGCTCCTCGACGATCCGTTCGTGAGCCCGGTCCACGCCGAGGTGGTCGCCGGCCGGAGCACCT
>JBBAVV010000038.1:37151-49833 GCA_040397545.1 Pirellulales bacterium | reverse complement strand
GGTGGATGCCGATTCATCCGAACTGGAACCCCGCTGACGGCAGCCATCAGCCCAGGGGGGCTCTCTTGACGCACGTCGCAGGAACGCCCTCAAGCCCCGTTTTCACCCACGGATTCTGCTGAGGAGCCGTCTTTCAAAGGCCCAGCGCAGATGGAAATTCGGACATGATTCGGATCATGGATCCGACACCCGATAAACCGAGTGGCTATTTTCGCTATGACAATAGCCACGGCCAGCCACTCGATCCCTTCGAGAAACCGGGCCGGGAATCCGCAACTCACATTCCAATAGACTATGAAGGACCACTACCGAAATGGCCGCAATAACCGGAGACAATAAGATGGCGGACTCCGAACCCTTGGTCCTCCCGCTGAGTGGGAGGCAGGTCACGCAATTGCAGTTTGATTACGCATTCGGGATCAACTTCTGCGAAGACGAGAAACTGTTCTCGCTCAGGATTGGCATGCCATTCACAACGACGACTGGTCCGATTACCGAGTCGTACGACCCGGAGCAGTGCGTTCAATGCGGGCCGCTCTTGGCCTTGTTGCATACCTGCGTTCTTTCAGCGACGGCCACGAGGAAGGGACGGCTGGAAGTTGTCTTTACCAACGGTCTCACGCTTTGCGTGGAGCCGCACCCGCAATTCGAGGCGTGGGAGCTTGTCGGCAGCGATGGAACGCGGGTCATCTCGGTTCCTGGAGGCGACCTTGTGACGTGGCGCGCTGATCGCGTGAAGGATGAGAAGGCTGCCCGGTTGTGATAGGGCCATTGCTCGTCCGGCTCTCGCGGTATCTCAGGCCTACCGGCTGTCGGTCGATGACATGTCCCGTCGCTCGGCATGGCGCGCAGGCTTTCCGAGGGGATAAGGCAACACCTTTTCTGTAAATCGCGGTTTTCAGAGGCAGTTCATCTGGCTTCCATGTTCAGATATGCACGTTCAGTTTCCAGGTCGTCGCTGATCCCGGTGGCCTGCACGCCTGCAGCCATCTCACTGCCACGGAAATCTCCGAAGCACCTTTTCCATCGTCTTGGTGGCATCGAAAGTCTCCTCCCCCGCAGGGGTATAGCCTTCATGCCGACTTGGTCGGGATTTCCAAGCCGGGCCTCGGGACGGCTGCTCGTTGCGGCTGTGCCGGCTGCGTCTACAGGCCGTTCTGATCGCCTGAATCCAGTCGGAACAGCCCCATCAACTCCTCCTTCGTAAAGTCCTTGAACCCCGCCGCATCCGCACCGATCACCTCATCGGCCAGGCTCTGCTTCGTGCGCTGGCGTTCGAGGATCCGCTCCTCGATCGTGCCCTTCGAGACAAGCCGGTAGACGGTGACGTCCTTCTTCTGCCCGATCCGGTAGGCCCGGTCCATGGCCTGGGCGTCGTTGGCTGGGTTCCAGTCGTGGTCGGAGAAGATCACGGTGTCGGCACTGGTGAGATTGATACCGCTGCTGCCGGCCATGCTGAGGAGGAAGACGGTGATGTCTGGCGAGGAGTTGAACTGATCGACCAGCCGCTGACGTCGGTCGGGGTGCTGCCGACGAGTCGCAGGAACTTGATCCCCCATTCGTTCAGGAATCGTTCGAGGATCCGGTGCATCTTGGGTGCTGCGGCAGAAGAGCGGCGCTCGGTGCTCGCCGGCGACCACCTCGTCGAGCAGCTCTTCCAAGTAAGCCAGCTTGGCCGAGTCCTCGGCCCTGACGTGGGCCATCGACCAATCTTCGTTGACGAGCACCGGGTGGTTGCAGATGCTCCGCAGCTCGCTGAGCATCGCGAAGATGTGCGTGTGCGACCGGCCGATGCCGTTGGCGTCGATCTCGTTGAGCATCTTCTTGGAGGCGTCGCTGTCGAGGTAGTCCTTGGAGAGCTGCACCTGGAGTCGGGTGAGCTCAACTTCGTGATCGATCGTCAGCTTCTCGGGCAAGTCCCGGGCGACGTCCTTCTTCAGCCGGCGGCGTAGAGGCTGCGGATCCGATCAAGCACTATCGGCAGACGGTCCTGACTCTCGGCATCCGGGAAAAGCTGGGCGGCAACAACGTCTTCTGCGTCCCGGCGTGCCAGAAGTTCGCCGCATCGAGTGGCGATTGCGGCACGCATGTCTGCCGGCGCGGCGGGACGTCGCCGACGATTTCGGCGCGGCCGTCGATGACGGCGATCACGTCTTCCAGATCATGGCTGGCCATGGGATTGCGGCGGCCCCGATCCGCTACCCGCATCAGCATCGCCACGTTGTCGGAGATGCTCTCAGCCATGGAAGAGCCTCGTGAGATGCTCCGTGGCGAGATTACGTTCCCGAGCCCGGCCGCCGCGCAGGGCGTCGATCAGGCAGAGGCATTGATAGAGGTTTGGGTCGGATCGGGATGCGGCCGGTGCCGACCGATAGAGGGGCTGGAACGACTCTCCCCGTGCCTCGCCCTCGGCGTCAGGCCAAACGGGGATCGGATCGAGCCCGGCATGAATGAGGTCGGAGAGCGGCGGCGCGGCGTGGGCGGTCGGCATGCCCTGCGCCTGGCGACCCCTGACGGCTGGAAAGGCATACCTGACGCCATGCAAAACAAACTCGAGAATGGCATGGTGAATCGGCTGTCGATCAGCGCGTAGAAGACCAGCGGCCTTCGCCCGTTTTACCGCCGCGTGAGCCTCTGACTTGCTCAGATGGAGCGAGGCGGCGAGTTGGTCGTAGGTGAGGGGGCCGGCGATGAGCAGCTTCAACGTGACGACGAGGTCATGAGGTTTGAGTTGCATGCCACCAGCATATGTTCGCTGTTCGCGAATCGCGAACAGCGAAGTTCGAAAAAAGGATGCCCTTTTTCAACCGATTCGGAGTCGGCATTCCCGATGAGGCCGTCGCAGGGCCTGCGAGGACACATGGCCCCGAGGGGACGGGCGGCAAGGAGTGCCGCAAGAGATGAGCTTCGCGGCTTGGCCGCGACACAACAAGAGCGGGCGAAGGGACTCGAACCCTCGACATCCAGCTTGGGAAGCTAGCGCTCTACCAACTGAGCTACGCCCGCGAACTCCCAAATCTTAGCAGATCATCGGCGCCATGCACGAGAGGCCTCCGACACCCGCTTTTCAGCGGCCCGATGGTGGCGCGATCGGTGGCGCCGATGGTGGCGGCTCCGGCTGCAACAGCCGCCGCAGGAGCCGGCCACGTCGCGGCCCGCCACCCAACGGCCCAGCCCCCGGCGCACCCGCCCCGGCGGCACCAGTTGCGGCAGGAGCTCCCGGAGCTCCTGGCCCTGGCCCTGCCACTGCCCCAGCCCCAGCACCCGCCGGCGGAGCTCCCTGCCCAGGCTGCGGGCCACTCGCCCCCTCCGCCGCCGCACGCTGGGCGCGACGGCGGGCCACTTCCTCGATCAGCCCCCCAACCAGATCGATCACCCGATCGGTCTGCGGCGAATCGGCCATCTGGGGCGCTAGCCGATCCTTCAACCCGTCGATGATCTGCGCCGCCCCACCCCGCGCTGTCTGCTCTTCCGGCGGGGGCTCTCCGCCATCAGCCAGGGGCCGGGCGTCGTCGCCCACCGCAAATCCAGCCGGCGGCAAGCTTCCGGCTGGCCCGCGATCCCCCTCTGAAAACGCCTCACCTGCCTGCGGCCCCACACCGGGACGCTTGATCGGCGACCACCCCGGTCGCGGCGACGGAGGAGGAAGCATCTCGGGTTGATCGCCGACACCGTCCGCCGCATCGGCTTCGCCACCGGTGACGGCGGCGCTGGCGGCTCCATCAGCGGCGACGGCAGCACCATCGGCCTGCCCGGGGGCCCAGCCCGGCCGCGGCGGTGCGGAGGCTGCCGGCTGCAGCGGGGCTGCGGAAGCGGCTGGCTGCGGCTCAGCGCCAGGAACGGCCGTCGGCTTCTGGCGGAGGCGATCGATCGTCGCTGCGATCACGCCGGCAGCCGCCCCGCGGATCGAGCCGTCGAAATCGATCCGCGGCTCGCCAAGCTTGCCACCGATCCCGATCGACACCGTTTTCCCGGCCAGCGAAGCAAGGATCGGGCGGTCGGCGGGAAGGTCGGCCGGGAAGGGGAGAGCGAGCTTGAGGTCGAGAACCTTGTCGTCGAGACCCACCGACCCCTGGGACGTGAGATCGAGACGGCTCCCGCCACGCGGCAGCGGAAAGCCGAACTCGAGCCCCTCGTGCCACATCCGCCGGTCTTCCATCCGGAAAGCGATCTGGGAATTGTCGGCGATGCGGATCGATGTCGGCACCTGGATCCGCCCCGGCAGCGCCGCGAGGATCCCCGACACCAACGGCCCCGGGCCGAGATCGACTGCATGCATCGTGAGTGTTCCGGAGAACATCGACTTCTCCGGCACTCCCACCGGGAATGTGCCGCCATCGAGCGCGAGCGAGAATCGCCCACCCGTCCGCGTGGCGTCAGCCAACACCGGCGCGATGTAGGCGAGCACACCCTGGGCCACGCTCGGCTCGAGCTCGGCCCCCTCGAGGATCGTCGTCGGCTCCAGACTCCATTCGCTCGCATCCCCCGCCGGCGTGTGGGCGAGACGGAGCGTGACATCGATCGGATCGCTGATCCACGGATCGGGCGACCACGGGCCCTCGATCCTGACGCGGGCATCGACGACGTCGAGCACCATGCGGAGGGGAGTCTTACGCGGAGGACGGTGGCCCTCGTCGGGGTCGCCAGGATCGACGAACAGACCGGCGGCGTTGGAATTACGATCTTCGTCGAAGACGACATGCGTCTCGAGCCCCGTGACAGTCACGTGGCCGACGTCCCCCCCCGTGAACAGGAACGCGGCGATCCCATGGGAGGCCTCGATGCGCTGGATCACCACCGGCTCGCGGGCGCCCTTGGCGGGGACCACCACGACATTCTCGAAGACGATCGGGCCGAGCCAGGTGAACGTCGCCTTCGCCATCTCCACCCGGCCGTGGAGGTTGGGAACGTTTCGCGACACCCACGCGGTCACCCGTGAAGGCTCCGAGAGCCACCACGGCACCACCGCCCCGCCAAGGAGGATCACACCGAGGATCACCAGCCCCGCCGTGGCCAGCAAGCCGGTCCAAGATCCCTTCGCGGCAGCGGTCGGCGGAGCAGCGGGCATGTCGATCGGCATGGCACCAGCGGGGAAGGAAGGCAAGGGGGGGCCGGACGGGCGGGAAGGAGCCGCGTCAACGGGAAGGCGATCAGTCATGGTGGGAGAACACCTGCAGGCGTCGCCGGGCTCGGATCGACAGGAGTCAATTCATCCTACCGAGGGAGAGAGCGGGAAAAAGGAGGCCCGGAGCGGGAGGCCGAAGGCCGGCGGAAACGCCCCCGCGACGGTACGGTGCCCGGCGGGGAAAAGTTGGCAGAATCGCCACGCCCCGGCGCCAAAAAAAACCGGGCCCCCCTGGCGGGAGGCCCGGTCTGGATTGGGACGACTCTTGCGAACCGTCGTTGAATCCCGGCGCCGATCAACCCGTGCCCCAGGGCAGGCACGCGAGGAGCGAGCACCAGACGATTCAGGTGCCGACGGCGGTAGGAGCAGCCGGGGCCTCGGTCGGAACAGCCGGGGCAGCCTGGGTCGGCACGCCCTCGGAGATCACGCTCGAACCGCTGCAGTCGCCATTCGGGCAACCGCCGGAGACCGAGCCACTCTCGACACCGTACTCGGCCGAGGCGCCACCGCAGCTCGAGCAACCGCTCGAGACGGCACCGCCCTCGACCATCTCACCGCCACCACAGCTCGAGCAACCGCTCGAAGCCGGGGCGGAATCGCCGCAGCTGCCGCAGCCGCTGTCACAGGCCGGAGCGGCCGGAGCAGCGCCGTGGCAACCACGGGAAGCCTTCTTGGCGTGGAGCTTGGCGAGAAGGCCAACACGCTTCTTGCCATGGCAGCTGGGGGCCGGAGCCGGAGCAGCCTCGCAGCCCGAATCACAAGCCGGGGCGGCTTCGGCAACCGCAGCGCCGTGGCAGCCCTTCTTGGCATGGAGCTTGGCGAGCAGACCACCATGGCACGACTTGCGGCCGTGACAACCGTGGCCGGCAACCGCACCCGACTGACCGCCGACGAGGCTGATGGCGACGAGCGCGATGACCATCGCAACCGACGAACCGAGGAAACGCTTCATCTTGAATCTCCAGGAAGAAAAAAATCGGACGCTACGCGTTCCGAATCGGCCGTCACGAACCGCTTCCGATCCGGGACGGCCACCGGACCGCAGCAAAGACGTTGCCAGTCCGGATGGCATCAGCCAGCCGGAGCGGAGAGCCCCCTGCGGAACACCCCGACAACCAGCGGCACTGCCCTGTAAGTGCTGCGGGTTGGCGAAAGATTGCCGTTTGGGGAGTCTGGGTAGAAGGCTAACAGCCGGGGGGGAGGTGTCAAGAACCGGCCCCGATCACCAGCTCACCCTATCTGGGGGGGACTGGGTTCGGCTGGACCGTCTGGGCCGGGAATCCGGGCCACAACAGGGGGGGGTAACGCGAAACCCGGGTCTTTGCGGCCACAAAAAAAGGCGACCGGGAGGGGTCTCCCGGTCGCCTGGGGCGTTCGGTAGAGGTTTTTCTGGGCTGCGAGGCGCTCGGCCCGGCAGCCACGCCAGGCCGGTTCAGCGGCGGCGATCGCTCCCCGGCTGGGTGGCGGTTGTGACGGCCGGCTGCCCCCCTTGCGAAGCCGGCGGGGCCGGCGCGACGGTGCTGCCGGTGGTGGCGGCGGGCGAACTCCCCTTCGCCTGCTCGGCCGCCTGGGCCCGGCGCTGCATCTCCACGGCGACCATTTCCGTTTTCGCGATCATGTCGTTGGGATCTTCGAAGTTCAGCAGGAGGGGCGCCATGTCGTCGAACACCTTCATCGCCATCCCCACCACGCGCCAGCCCTCCGGATCGAGACGGACCACCCAGACAATGTTCTCTGTGCTCTCCTGCCCCGCTTCGTCGGTGTCGGACCACACCGTCCCGACATGGACAAGGTCGCCGGAATCACCGATCGGTTCGCAGTCTTTCACCTGATAGCGGGCGGAGGGGTTCACCGGCGGCGCGACCGTCAGGCCGAGCTCCTCGGTCTTCGTCCGAGCGACGGTCGTCAGCATCGACGAGGCCGCCGCGTCGTTCCCACGTTTGATCGCCTCGAGAAACTCAACCACCGTGGCCTTTGCCGATTCAGTCCCCCCCGACTTCGCGCTGGCCGTGGTCGCCGTTCCCCCACCCCCGGAGCAACCGGAGAGAGCGAGGCCGCAGACAACGGCACAGCCGGCGAGGAAACTCGCGGTCCAGAGGGACCAGCGTCCAACCTGAGACAACGCAGGAGCAGGGGGGGAATTGAGAAGCATCGAGAACTCCATTCCGGCGGGAATTGATGGGTGCTGTCGGGGCGGCGGGCCAGGGTCGACCGGCGGCCTGCCGGCGGGAACAATCGGGGCGGAAGGGTGACGGCGCCGCGGACGACGGTCAAGGTGAATAACGGCCTGGAAAAACCGGCGGCCCGGGGGGTGACGCGCGGTCGGGAGAAGGGGATAGGATGGAGATCGCGCTGGCCCCGATTGCCTTTTCCCCCCATCCTTCCCTGCCCCGCCAGCGACGCGGTGCCGCTGCTCAACCTTTTCCCTCCGCCCTGATCCCCGATGCCCCCGCCCACCTCCCTCCCAACGCCTCGTTCACCGGCTGGCCGCCGCGCCGCGGCGGGGATGATGATCCTTGCCGTCGGCCTCGCCGTTGGGGCCACGCCCGGCGATGCCGCCCAGAGCGGGCGCCGGCCGCGAGAGCGGCAGCGGGCCAAGCCACCGGCCAAGGCGTGGGACAAGACGTCGAAGTCGGCGTTCTTCGATGACGCCTTCGCGACCCTCGACGGGGAACGCCCCGACTTCGCCGCCGCCTCGGCGGCCCGGGCGGCGGGGCGGAATGGCGCTCCGGCCGCGGCGGCCGGTGGGGAGGAGGGCGGATTCCGCTGGTCGACCCTCGTCTCCCCCGACACCCTCACCGACGAGGTCAAGGAGCAGCGGAAGATCGTCATCGCGTCGATCGCCTCGGCCTCGGAATTCAAAGGGGGGGGCTACGACAAGGCCCGCGAGGCGTTCAGCGCGATCGCCTTGGTGTACGGGGTGATCGCCGCGCACGACGGTGATGTCCGCTGGAAGAAGGATGCCGAGAACGCCCGCGATCTCTTCGCCCGGGTCGGCTTCAATTGCAAAGTGGGGACCGACGGTTCGTTTGCCGAGGCGAAGGCCCGGGCCGCCGACCTGGACGCCCTCCTCGACGGTGGGGCCCCCGGCAAGAAGGCCGACCGGGAGGAGGATTTCGCCTGGAGCCAGGTGGCGGCGCGGCCAGCGCTCATGAGCCGTTTGGAAGTGGCCGAGCAGACGGCCGGCGGGATCGTCGCCTCCAAGGCGGATTTCGAGAAGCAGGTCGAGGCGCTTCTGCGGGAGGTCGAGATCGTCGCCGCGATCGGCGAGGTGATCCAGCAGAAGGACTTCGAGTACCACGACGACGACACCTACCGGGCTTATGCCGCCGCGATGCGCGATGCGGCCGTCCGCGCCCGCGACGCGGCGCGGAAGTCCGACTACGATGCCGTCCGAGCTGCAGTCGGGGATCTGAAGAAGTCGTGTGACGCCTGTCACGGCGACTACCGCAGCTGACACCGAGGAACTGCCTGTGATGTCGAGAGGACGATTTGCCGGCCCACCGCCGGAGCGTGGGGCCACCGGCCGTGGATCCGGGCCGGCCTTGCCGCGGCGCGGTCGGGGGGGCGAGGCGCGGCGCCGCCCGGCAGCCCGGCCCCGCGAGCGCGACCGCGGCGACGACGAGCGCGGGCAGCTCGAGATCGCGCTGGTCGGCGATCTCACCGACAACGAGGCCGACCTCACCGACAAACTCCTCGGCGTGCCGCCGGGGGGGGAGTGCACGATCTGGTTCGATTCCCCCGGGGGCAATCCCTACTGCGCGATGGCGCTTGCAACGCTCATGAAGTTGCGCGGCGTGCGGGCGACGGGGATCGTCGGCGGCGAGTGTTCGTCGGCCGCGCTGTGGCCGTTTGCCACCTGCGTCCGCCGGCTCGTCACGCCGTTCAGCGTGTTCCTCTTCCATCCGATGAAGTGGCAGAGCGAGGAGCACATCGGGATCACCGAGGCGGCCGAATGGTCGCGCCATTTCGTCGAGATCGAGGGAGAGATGGACCGAATGCTCTGCGACCTGTTCGGCAGGTCACACGACCGCATCGCCCTCTGGATCAAGACCCACCGCTACGTCTCGGGAAAGGAGATGGTAGAGGCGGGGCTGGCGGAGATGGTGGCCCTGGAAACGCTTCCCGAGCTTCTCCCCCCCGCCGCCGACTGACCCCTCTCACGCTCCCTCGTCACGCTGCTACGATGAGCGTTATTCCCCCCCGACACCGTACCGGAGCGCCTCCATGCCCGCCCGTTCAGCCCTCGTCACCCTCGTGGTTGCCCTTGTCGCCGCCGCGGCCCCCGTCCAGGCCTGGCAGGACGGGGCCGATGCGCTCGCCTACACCATCGCCGAGGAGGGCTTTTCGCTTGCGGCCCCGGAGGGGTGGAAGCGGGTCCAGCCGAAGTCGTCGATCGTCGAGACGGAGTTTTCGATTCCTTCGGAAGGAGAAGGGCTCCAGCCCGGGCGGATGACCGTCATGGGAGCCGGGGGGAGCGTTCAAGCGAACGTCGATCGGTGGTATGGCCAGTTTGCCCAGCCCGACGGGAGCGACACGAAGTCGAAGGCGACGTCGAAGAAGCTCAAGCTGGCCGGATGCGACGTGACGATCGTCGACATCACGGGCACCTACAAAGACGCCCCCGCCGGGCCTTTTGCCGGTGGCAAGGCCGTCGACCGCCCCGATTACCGGATGCTCGCGGCGATCGTGGAAACGCCCGACCGCGGCAATTACTTTTTGAAGTTCTACGGACCGGGGAAGACCGTCGCCAAGCATGCTGACGGATTCCGCGCCATGGTCGAAGGGCTCGTGCCCGCCGGCAAGTGACGGTTCTGCTCCCCCGTTCCCGCTCCCGGAGTCGTCTGCCGACATGAAGATCCAGGACTTCCTCGACCACCACCGCATCGCCGGCAACCCGTTCGCCGAGGAAGACGCGCAGAACGACACCGTCTTCAAGCGCACCTGTTTGGAGTCGACCTTCCATCCGGCCTGGGACAAGATCTACGGCAACCCGGACGATCCGAGCACCGCAATCGTGTTCGGCGAGAAGGGGGCGGGGAAGACCGCGCTCAAACTGCAGATGGTGCGGCAGTTCGAGCGCCACGATACCGATCATCCCGAACGGAAGACGTTCGTCGTTCTCTATGACGACTTCAATCCGTTCCTCGATCGCTTCATCGACCGGGTCGGTCCGAAGCGGCCGGTGGAGAAGGTGCTGGCCCACTGGAAACTGTGGGATCACATCGACGCCATCCTCGCCCTCGGCACGACGCAACTGGTCTCGAAGCTCATCGAGGGGGGTGGGCGCGAGAAGCACCGGCTCGCCGGCCCGCAGGCGCGCGATCTGTCGCTCCTGGCAGCCTGCTACGACCAGTCAACCGGCGAGACCTTCCCCTCCCGCTGGGCCCGGCTCCGCCGGCTCGTCGGCTACAAGACCTGGAAGTCGTCCTGGTCGGGGTGGCTGGGAATGGTGGCGACGGCACTGATGGCCGGGGCGCTGGTGTCGGGGGGAGTGCGCGGGAATCTCGAGTGGACGCGGCTGTGGTGGCCGTGGACGCTGCTCGTGGCCGCGTGGGCCCCTTGGCTGTGGCGGCGTGCCCGGGCTTGGTGGACCGCGCGGTGGATCGTCCGCAGCATGCGCACCGGCAACCGCACCACCGGCCAGCTGGCCCAGGCCCTGGCGCGGATGCCGGAGGTCGATCTCGCCGGCCAGCCGTTGCCCAAGCATGCGCGCAGCGACGACCGGTACGAGCTCTTGGCGAAGTTTCAGGGGGTGCTTGCCGCCCTCGGCTACACCGGGATGGTGGTGATTGTCGACCGCGTCGACGAGCCGCACGCCGTCAACGGCCAGGCCGAGCGGATGCGGCTCCTCGTCTGGCCGATGCTCGACAACAAGTTTCTGAAGTCTCCCGGGCTCGGATTCAAGCTCCTCCTCCCCGAGGAGCTCTACCGCTTCATCGAGCGGGAGGACGAGCAGTTCAACCAGCGTGCCCGGCTCGACAAGCAGAACCTCGTGCCGGGCCTGGAGTGGACCGGCGAGACGCTCTACGACATCGCCTCACAGCGGGTCAAGGCGGCAAGCGTCGGGAGCCCTCCGGCAACGCTCGCCCAGCTGTTCGATCCGGCTGTTGACCAACGGCGGCTGATCGATGGATTGCGGAGCCTGCGGGTGCCCCGTCATCTGTTCAAGTTCCTCCACCGCCTCCTTGTCTCCCACTGCCACTCCCACACCTCGGAGCAGCCGGTGTGGACGATCCCGCTGGAGCAATTTGAGCGGGAGTTGGCGGTGTTCAAACGCGATCAGGATGCCTTCGATCGCGGGCTCGCCCCGCGTTAGCAGGCTGCGGAAACGTCATCCCAGAACGATCCGGCGGCGGGCACCTGTGCCCCAGCCGGCGGGCGCTGGCTTCGGGGCGCGGTCCGCAGACGCCCGAAAACAAAACCCTGTGCGCCCGGAGCTGGTGGTCGGTCGCAGAGGGTGACTGCCCTGGCAGGGCCGCACCGGCGTCATGAATCCCCCTGGGGAGTGATCCCCGGCCGGCTCGGCCGGGCCGAGGGCTGATTTGCATTGCCCTGTTTGTCTGGGTAATTTGCATCAAATAATCAGCCTAGGGGGCCTGGGTTCTTCTGCCCGCCCCCGTGTTTTAGAGGACTTGTCCGTGGTCAATCGCAACATTCCGCCCGTCCATGCCGTCTTGGGAATCATCGAGGATTCCCGCACTCTTCCCACGCAGGGGGACCTCGGTGATGCCTGGTATGAAGAGGCCAAGGGGCGGCTGTGGATCTGGGACGACATGAACTCCCGGTGGGTCGATCTGACGCTGTGGCGCTCGGGGAATGCGGTGTCCGGAGCCGCTGGCCAGGCTGGCGCTGCCGGTCTGGCGGGTGTTCAGGGAGAGCCCGGGCCAAAGGGGGAGCCCGGTATTCAGGGCGATCCGGGGACGGTCGGCCCGCGCGGCGAACCGGGCCCGGTGGGGCCGAAGGGGGATCGGGGAGAGCCCGGTCCGGCCGGTCCGCAGGGGAAGCCGGGCCTTGACGGGAAGCCCGGCCCGGCTGGGAAAGATGGCAAACCGGGGCCGGCCGGTCCCGCGGGCCCGCAGGGGAAATCGGGGCTTGACGGCATCGATGGCGTCAACGGCCTCAACGGAATCAACGGCAAGGATGGGAAGCCCGGTGTCGCTGGCCTCAAGGGGGAGCGCGGCCCAGTGGGCCCGGCTGGCGCGGCTGGCAAGCAGGGCCCCGCGGGAGCGCCCGGCAAGCCTGGCGCGGCTGGGAAAAACGGCCTCGACGGCAAGGATGGGAAGCCCGGCGCGGCTGGCCCCAAGGGGGAGAGCGGCCCCGCAGGAGCGTCCGGCAAGCCCGGCGCGGCTGGGAAAAATGGGCTCGACGGCAAGGATGGGAAGCCTGGCGTGGCCGGGAAAAACGGCCTCGACGGCAAGGATGGGAAGCCCGGCGTGGCCGGCCCCAAGGGGGAGAGCGGCCCGGCGGGAGCGCCCGGCAAGCCCGGCGTGGCTGGGAAAAACGGCCTCGACGGCAAGGATGGCAAGCCCGGTGCGGTCGGCCCCAAGGGGGAGA
>JBBAVV010000038.1:0-37051 GCA_040397545.1 Pirellulales bacterium | reverse complement strand
GCAAGCCCGGCGTGGCTGGGAAAAACGGCCTCGACGGCAAGGATGGCAAGCCCGGCGTGGCCGGCCCCAAGGGGGAGAGCGGCCCGGCGGGAGCGGCCGGCAAGCCTGGCGTGGCTGGGAAGAACGGCCTCGACGGCAAGGATGGCAAGCCCGGTGCGGTCGGCCCCAAGGGGGAGAGCGGCCCGGCGGGAGCGCCCGGCAAGCCCGGCGTGGCTGGGAAAAACGGCCTCGACGGCAAGGATGGCAAGCCCGGTGCGGTCGGCCCCAAGGGGGAGCGTGGCCCCGCGGGAGCGCCCGGCAAGCAGGGCCCCGCAGGAGTGCCCGGGAAGCCCGGTGCGGCGGGCCCCAAGGGAGATGTCGGACCGGCTGGGCCGACGACCGGTCTGCGGGCCTCCGGTGCTCGTGATGTCACCGCCGCGATGCGGCTTCCGAGCGGCGGCGGACTCGACCGCGCCGTCCTGAAGCGGGTCGGGGAGACCGTCGAACTGTCGCTCGTCGGCCTGCGTGGCAGCCGCCAACTGAAGGGGCTCCTCGGCAAGATTCCCGCCGGCTTCCGCCCGTCGCTCCCCCAGAGCGTCGTGACGGCCGACGAGGGATTCCGTCAGGTGCGCGTCAGTGTCGATGGTGGGAATGCCGGCGTCTCCGTCAACCAGCCGGCGGGGGCCGGGGGCCTCGGCAAGGTGGCGACGTCGCTCGTTTGGCTGACCAACGACGCCTGGCCGACGACGCTCCCCGGAAAGCCATGGAACCGTTGATCTCGTTCCCGGCTTGGTAGGCTCGGAGACTCGAGGTGCGAGACGCTCCGGGATCACCCATGGCCGAGCCTGATTCCCCACCACCGCCGGCACCGGAGCTTCCGGAGCTCCACTCGCTCGTCGTGGGGCGCGACGCGATGGCGTGCCGGTTCGAGGTGGTGTTCAACGCCGGCGAGGTGCTGGATGCAACCGAGCTCGGCCTGGCGGCGCTCGATCTTGTCGACGCGATCGAGGACCGGATCACCGTCTATCGCGACTCGAGCGAGCTCGCCCGTCTCAACGCCACCGCCCCCCAGGGGTGGCAGCCGGTCGCGGCGGACCTCGTGGCCCTCCTCGCCCACGCCCGCTCGCTCCATGCGCGGACGGCCGGTGGCTTCGATCCGGCCGCCGGGAGCCTCGTCCGTGCCTGGGGCTTCCTGCGGCGCCAGGGGCGCACCCCCGATGCCCCGACGCTCGCCGCCGCTCGGGCGGCGGCGGGGATGGAGCATGTCGAGATCGACGAGGTCTCGGGGCGGGTGCGATTCACGCGCCCCGGCCTCGAGCTCAACCTCGGGGCGATCGGCAAAGGGTGGGCGCTCGATGCGGTGATCGGGATGCTCACCGCCGCCGGGGTGGTGAGCGTGCTCGTCCATGGCGGCTCGAGCAGTGTCCGCGCGATCGGGGTCCAGGGGCCGGCCCTTCCCGAACGGCGCGGGTGGCGCGTCGGCATTCGCCATCCGCTCCGGCCGGGGCGGCGGCTGGCCACCGTAACGCTCGTCGACGCGGCCCTGGGAACGAGCGGCTCGGGGACCCAGTTCTTCGTCGACCGTGGGCGCCGGCTTGGGCACATCCTCGACCCACGCAGCGGGCTTCCGGCGGAAGGGGTGCTGTCGTCGACGGTGATCGCGCCGCGCGCGGCCGATGCCGACGCCCTCTCCACCGCGCTGTATGCCCTCGGGCCGGCGGGGCTCGAGCGGATCGCGCCGGCCGGTGGCGACTGCGCCGCGGTGCTCGTCGTCCCCGCCCGCAATTCTGCCAATGTCCGCGTCCTCACGGCGAACCTTGATCCCCAACTCGTCGAGTGGGATCCGGGGGAGGGGCTGGAGGTGGTACGCGTGGTGTGAGCGGCGCCCACGGCGCGCCCGTCCGCGGCGGCGACGCCCCTTCCTGGCAGGCCAGGCATGCCGCCCGAGCAGGCTGGGGATAGACTCTGGGACTGACAGCACGAGGCGGTCGCAAGTGCGTAGCACGCGAGAAAACCGGAGGTTTTCCAAGTGGACTGGTTCCACTGGCTGCCCCGCAGCCGGTGCGGTCAGGGATGACTTTTTCCGCGGGCAGCAGAGGGGGGCCGACGCCGGCGGCGGGCCGAACGGGTGGAGAAGGATGGCATCGGATGGTCCGGGATGGAGAACGGGCCGAGGCAGAATTGCCCTCGCGCGGCAAGGGCGATCGGGGAGGAGAGGGCGGTGCCGGCCCGTTTCCGGAGCCGTCGGAGGGCGGAAGTCCCCTGCCCCGGCGGTCTTCCTGGGGTACACTGATGGGGCGTTGCACGACACGGGCCGACTCCCTGGACACCCGACCGAACTGAACATGATCGAGTGGTTCGAGCAGGGGTCGTACCTCGGCATCGTGATCTTCCTGACACTCACGGGGATCGGGCTCCCGGTGCCGGAAGAGGTGCCGATCATCGCTGCCGGAGTCGCCAGCAAGGCGGGGGCGCTGCAGTGGTATTACGCTCTCCCAGCCTGCCTCCTCGGCGCGGTGCTTGGCGACAGCCTGATGTATGCCGTGGGGAGGTTTTTCGGCGCCAAGATCCTCCGCGACCATCCCTGGTGGTCGGGGTTTCTCACCCCCGAACGCGAGAAGACGATCGAGGATCTCATCAACCGGCACGGGATCAAGGCGTTCTTCGTCGCCCGGTTCCTCGTTGGCCTGCGGAGCCCCTTCTACCTCACCGCCGGCATGCTCAAGGTGAAGTACCGCTGGTTCCTCCTCGCCGATCTCCTCTGCGCATCGGTGGTCATTGGCGGATTCTTCGGGCTGGCCTATACCTTCGGGGACAGCATCAGCGGCTTGATCCGCTCGGCCGAACGGGGGCTGACGCTGGCGGCGATCTCGCTCGCCTTCCTAGCGGTGGTGGCGTTCTTCTGGTTCCGGAAGCGGCGGATGCAGATGCTCGACCGCGACCCCGAGGCGCTGTTCGAGAACAAGGAACTGATCTTCGGTCCGGCCGGCGACAGGATCGTCGATGCCGTCGGGATCGGCGACGGCCACACCACGCATGTCGAACCGTCCCCCGGCGACCGCCCCGGCGGCCGCGACTGACGGCAGGACTGGTCGTGCCGATTCTGCCGGTTCACGCTGGGGAAATGTCCCGTTTCGGCAAGCTTGTCGACATCGGGCGACTTTGACGTCGCCAAACGGCGACCTAGGTACCTGTGGAGCCTTTTTCGTCCACGGGATTCACCATGCGCGCCGACCACCTTCCCGCACCGTACAGCCTCCCCTCTCCGCTCCCGACGCCCGGGGGAACCAGCCGGGCGACGCGCGGGGCGGAGCGGAACGGGGCGCGCGGCCGGGTGGTCGTCATCGATGCCGATCGCCGGGCCGCATCGGGAACAGCGGCCTGGCTCTGTACCCAGGGGTGGCACGCCAGCGCCGCCGGGAGCGCCGATGAAGCCCGCCGCCTCGTCTCCCGCGGCCGGTGTGATGCGTGGGTCGTCGTCGGCCAAGCGGCCGTGCGGGGCGCCAGGGCGGTCCGCCAGCAGCTCCCCCCCCGGCACGCGCTCGCCAGGCTCGTCGCCGTTCTCCCCCCCCAGGCCGATCCCTCCGGATGGGACCTCACGATCGGCTTCCCGGCGGCCGACGATCGGCTGTTGGAGGCGCTCACGAAGGCCTGCCCGACCCCGTCTCCGGACGTCGAACCGGGCCTGGCTCCGGTCCTGGCTGCGCCAGGGGATCGGGTCGCGATCCTCGGGGGAGACCCGGCGATCCGCCGGGTGCTCGACATCGCCCGTCGCGTTGCCGACACCGGGGTCACGATCCTCGTCACCGGCGCCAGCGGCACGGGAAAATCGCTCCTGGCCCGGGAAATCCATGCCATCAGCGGTCGCCGCAGCGGGCGTTTCGTCGAGGTTGCCTGCGGCAGCCTGTCGGAATCGCTCCTCGAGAGCGAACTGTTCGGCCATGTCGCCGGCGCGTTCACGGGGGCCACGGCCGACCGCGAAGGGCGATTCGCCCAGGCCGATGGGGGGACGATCTTCCTCGACGAGATCGCCACCGCCACGCCCGGCCTCCAGGTAAAGCTCCTCCGCGTCCTCCAGAATCTCGAGTTCGAGCCGGTGGGGGGGGGAACGACGCGCAAAGTCGACGCCCGCCTCGTCCTCGCCACCCACGAGGATCTCGCGGCGCTGGTCGCCGCCGGCCGGTTCCGCGCCGATCTGTTCTGGCGGATCAATGTCGTCACGATCGAGATGCCGGCGCTCCGTGACCGGCGCTCCGACATCCCCCTCCTTGCCGGCCACTTCCTCGCCCGCGCTGCCACCCGGGCGGGGCGGCCGGTCGACGGCTTCACCCCGGGGGCGCTCGCGGCGCTGCTGGCCCACGACTGGCCCGGCAACGTCCGCGAGCTCGAGCACGCCGTCGAACGCGGCGTCTATCTCGGCACGACCAGCCGTGTCGACGTCGCCGATCTTCCCCCGGCGGTGGCGGCGGCCGGCACGCTCCGGGCCGGGCCGCGCGGCGCGGGGGCGCTGCGAGAGTCGCTGGCGGTGCCGGAGCGGCAGATGATCCTCGAGGTGCTCCAGCGCCACGCCTGGCGGCGCGACGCGGCAGCCCGGGCCCTCGGCATCAACCGGACGACGCTCTACAAAAAGGCGAAGCGACTGGGGCTCGATCTCTCGACGCTCCCTGCGGGGGGCTGACCCCGCGCGAGAATGTCACCCGAACAACTCCTGCACCGGTTCACCGCCGTCGACGAGGCGCACCGGGCGTCCGGACGGGGCGATCGTCTCCACGGCAGGATCGATCCCGAGCGCCTGGCAGAAGGTGGAGAACAGATCGGGCACTGTCACCGGCCGCTCGAGGATGTCGACACCGCGCGAGTCGGTGGCCCCCACGACCTGCCCGCCGCGGACGCCGCCGCCGAGGATGGCATTGAAACTCCTCGGGAAATGATCGCGCCCGCCGCGGGGATTGATCTGCGGGGTGCGGCCGAACTCCCCCATCCAGATGATGAGCGTGTCGTCGAGTGAGGAGGATCAGCCGACGGCGGGCACCCACCCCGCGGCGAGGGACCAGGCGAGAAACGCGGCGAGAACGAGCCGGTAGATGATGAACGGCCAGAGCGTGTGACTGCCGAGCATCGCCAGGAGCCAGCGGATCGCCCCGTAACCGACGAGTGCCGCGGCCAGTGTTCCGGCGGCGGCCATCGTGATCGACTCGGTGGAGCCGAAGATCGCGCTCCGTTCCTGCCAGGCCTCGAGGAGGCCGGCGGCCGCGACGGCGGGGAGCGAGAGAAGGAAGGAGAATCGGGCGGCGGTTTGCCGGTCGAGCCCGCCGAGCATCCCCGACGAGATCGTCACGCCGCTGCGCGACGTGCCGGGGACGAGCGCGAGCACCTGGGACAGCCCCATCCCCAGGCCGTCGGCGAGACCGATCCCCTCGAGCCCGTGCCGACCGGTCGGGCCGCGCCGCTGCCGTAGCCGGATGACGATCTCCGCCACCGCCATGAGCACCGTCGCCGCCACGAGGGCACCGATCACCACCTCGAGCCGCCGAGCCTCCCCCTTGATGAGCTTCCGGAGGGCGAAGCCGACGACCACGATCGGAAGGGTGCCGAGGAGAATCAGCAGCGAAACCCGCGACTCGGGGCTCCCCCATGGGCGCCCGGTCGCAATCCCCCGGAAGCATCCGCGCAGAAGGGCCGCGATGTCCCCCCTCATCGCCACGCAGACCGCCGCGAGCGTGCCGCACTGGATGACGGCCGAATAGGCCGCCCCGGGATCATCCCAGCCGAGGAGCGCGGGGACGATCCGCAGGTGGGCCGTGCTCGACACAGGGAGGAACTCGGTGAGCCCCTGAACGATGCCGAGGGTGATTGCTTCGACGAGAGTCATGGGACGGGCGGTCTGCCGGGGTTGGAGGGAGTCGTGGCGTGGGGCGGGCCGGCGCGGAAGGGGGCAGGGAATGCTTTTTCCGATACGCGGGCTGTTCCCGCTTCAAAATAGCAGCCCCGTCGGTCATAATCGTCCGCTTCCACATAGGTGGGTGTGACAGCGCCGGTGTTGCCGCCGGAGGCTCGCGCCACCCATTCCTCCCCGAACACCCGTTTCACACACCCGGCCCTTTCCCCGCGCCCCGGCGCCGGGAGCCCGAGCCCAGGAGACCTCCCCGCGATGTTCCGCAATCTAAGCACCGTCGGCCTGCCCCTTTCCGGACGGCCCAGCGAGCTCATCGAACTGGCGCTGTCGTTCGGTTTCGACGCGATGGACATCGACATCGTCGACTTCCAGCAGCAGGCCGAGGCGTTCGGGGTCGAGCACGCCCGCCGGCTGATGGTCAGCGCCCGCCTCCAGTGCGGGGCGTTCCACCTGCCGATCTCGCTGATCGGTGACGCCGCCGCCTTCGAGGCCGACCTCGCCGCGCTCCCGACGCGGCTGGAGTTCGCCCAGGCGACCGAGGCGAAGCGCGCCATCGTCACGATCGCCCCCGCCTCCGACGACCACGCCTTCAAGGACTTCTTCGAGCTTTACAGGAATCGGCTCGACGCGCTCGGCGGTCTGCTTGCGAAGTATGGCATCAGCCTCGGGCTCGCCCTCGCACCGGAGGCCGAGGCACGGGCCGAGAAGGCCCATCAATTCATTCACACCTACGAGGGCCTCGTCGGCCTGGTCAGCGTCTGCCATCCGAGCGTCGGCGTCGTCGTCGATGCCTGGGCCCTCCATCTCACCGGCGAGCCGTTGGCGGTCATCGGGTCAATCCCGGCCGGCCGGATCGTCGAGGTGCGCCTCTCCGACGCGCCCCGGGATGTCGTCTCCACCGAGCTCAATCAGACGCACCGACTGCTGCCCGCCGAGACCGGCGTGATCCCCGCCGCCCAGATCCTCGTCGAGGCCCAGAAGGCGGGCTTCGACGGCCCCGTCACGCCTTGGGCCGATCGCTCGACCCTCGCCGGACGTGGCCGGGAGAAGATCGTCCGCCTCGCCGGCGACCGTCTCGAGGCGGTCTGGAAGGAAGCGGGCCTGCCGATCGTGCCGCGCTGGTTTGCGCCGTCGGCCCGCGAGAACGCCCCCCGGTTCGGCGAGGATCCTGCCATGCTGGCTGCAGCCGGGGCCCTCGACGGCAAGCCGGGCCCGGTCGCCTGATCCACCCCATCGGCCAGCCCTGCGAGATTCCTGGCAAACGTTCGGAAACCGACCGCTCGCAGGGGTGGCGCGCACCAGGGCCGCGGTCAGGCCCCGCCACGGATCCAATCGACTTGCGGTGAGCCGCCTCCCGCGGGGGCCGCACCGCGGCAAAACTCCGACACGTAGCGGAGCGGCTGCCCGGGGCGGTCGGGATCGCGGAACGAATCTCCCTTTTGGAGGATCGGCAGCTGGTCGGGCATGCCACCGAAGGCCCGCGCTCCGGCGGCCTGACAGGGAAACCACGAGCCGGTGCCGAGCTTGTCGACGAGGTGGAACTCGGGATAGCAGTGCCCCTCCACCCACACCGTCCGGGCCGGGATGCCATTGATCCTGGCGGAGGCGATGAACAGGCAGGTCAGTTCTTCGCAGTCTCCCCAGCCGTCGGCGAGAGCGCGGGCCGCCCCCTTCAAAGTGCCGTTGCGGTATTCCACCTTCTCGCGGACCGCGTCGTAGATCGCCTCGACCTTCGCCCAGCCCTCGAGCCCTTCCCCGAGCGATTTGGCAAACTTCGTCACCTTCGGGTGGCGGGTTTCGATGTACGGGCTCGGGGCGAGGAAGGGCTTGAGTCCCTTTGCCGGCTTCTCGGGGATCGAAAGGCCGGAAGTGTCTGAAGGTGCGATGATCGCCGCTCTCCCCACCGAGAAGGTGATGACGGCCTTCGCCTCCTGGCCGGCAGGGAGGTCGGGGATGTCGACGAGCATCTGTTTCACCCCCCCCGGCAGGGTCCGGTAGCGGACCTGACGGACGTCGGCCGAGAGATCCTCTCCGACCAGTTCCACCGTCTGTTCCGGCCATTCGGCCGGCACCGGCAGCGAGGCATAGATCCCCCGGCAAGGCCCCCCCGCGGCGACGACCGTGAGCCCGACGCGGTAGGGCTGGCGGCGGACATCCCCGAGCGTAGGCCCGCTCCCCGCCAGCGGTTCGTCGGCGAATTGGCCGAGGGCTCGGAGGGGCGCCATCCAGGGGCGCAGCCCGACAGTCAGCCAAGCGGCGTGGAGAAGGCTGCGGCGCGTCATTCCCGAGCGCGAGGCGGACGGGCGGGAAGCGGTGGGGCGGGTGGCATCCATGAAGGTGGCATCGGCCCGGGAGAGGGGGGGACTGTGGTCGGGCCGGTCCCGATTCGATGGGGAAATTGGGGAGGAAAGGGCAAAACGACGAATTGTTCAGGGCTGCCGTGGCTGCTACACTCCGAGGTTTCCACCTCGTGGCCCGTTTTCCCCCTTCCTTCAACCCGTTTTCCCGAAACCCCCACACGATGGTCAACCGCAACCTCATCCGCGAACTGGAACTTGGCGACGAAATCGATCAGGAGATCGAACTGGCAATGGGGGGAACCGACAGTGGCGAATATGCCATTGGCACCGCCACCCTGTCGGTCAATTCGGTCCTTCACGGCAAGATTCTGCGGGTCGATGATGAGTTTGTGCTGGTCGACGTCGGTTACAAGAGCGAGGGGCACATCCCACGGAACGAGTGGGATGATTCGGAGCCGCCGCCGCAGGTGGGCGACACCGTCAAGGTACTCCTCGAGGAGTTCGAGGATGGCCAACTCGAGGAACAGCGCGGTCTGATCACCCTCTCGAAGCGGAAGGCCCGCCGCATCGAGGATTGGCTGCGGGTGATGGAGAGCGTCAAGGAGAATGACGTCGTCACCGGGTTCGTGACGCGGAAGATCAAGGGCGGGCTCCTCGTCGATATCTCGGGCGTGAACGTCTTCCTCCCCGCCAGCCAGGTCGACATCCGTCGTCCGGCCGACATCGGCGACTACTGTGGCCGCTGTATCCAGTGCCTCGTGCTCAAGATCGACGAGCAGCGCCGCAACATCGTCGTCTCGCGCCGGGCCCTTATCGAGCAGGAGCGTGCCGAGCGCAAGAAGCAGCTCATGGAGACCCTCGAGGTCGGCCAGGTGCGCCGCGGCATCGTCAAGAACATCGCCGACTTCGGCGCGTTCGTCGATCTCGGCGGCATCGACGGCCTCCTCCACATCACCGACATGAGCTGGGGCCGCATCGGCCACCCCAGTGAGATGGTGGCGATCGACCAGGAGATCGAGGTCCAGGTGCTGCACATCGACCGCGAGCGCGAGAAGATCGCCCTCGGGATGAAGCAGCGGACCGCGAGCCCGTGGGCCAAGGTCGCCGACAAGTATCCGGTCGGCACCGTCTGCAAGGGGACGGTCGTGAATGTCATGAGCTACGGCGCGTTCGTGAAGCTCGAGGATGGTGTCGAGGGGCTCGTCCACATCAGCGAGATGAGCTGGACGAAGCGCGTCAGTCATCCCTCCGAGCTCGTCAAGCCGGGTGACGAGGTCGAGGTCGTCGTCCTTGCCATCAACAAGGAGAAGCAGGAGATCTCGCTGGGGATGAAGCAGACCCAGCAGAATCCCTGGGAGAAGGTCGCCGCCGACTACCCGCCCGGTGCGGTGGTCAAAGGGGTTGTCCGCAATCTCACCAACTACGGCGCCTTCATCGAAATCGACGACGGGATCGACGGTCTCCTCCATGTCACCGACATGTCGTGGACACGGAAGGTCACCCATCCCAGCGAGATGGTCGACAAGGGGCAGGAGATCGAGTGCAAGGTGCTTTCGGTCGACCAGCAGCGCCGCCGCATCGCGCTCGGCCTCAAGCAGATGCACGAGGATCCGTGGACGACCGACATCCCCGCCCGTTACAAGCCCGGCGATATCGTGAAGGGGAACGTCACGAAGATCACCAACTTCGGCGTCTTCGTCGGTCTCGAGGACGGTCTCGAGGGGCTGCTTCACATCTCGGAGCTCTCCGAGGACAAGATCGAGAATGCCGAAGATCTCGTGAAGGTGGGCGACCCGATCGAGGTGAAGATCCTCCGCGTCGACACCGACGACCGGAAAATCGGCCTGTCGAAGAAGCGCGTCAGCTGGTCGCAGGAACGCGAGGCCGCCGAGGGGACCGAGGAGGTCTGACCGACCCTCCCGCGCCGAAGGGTGCCGGTCGGCCATGGACAAGGGCCGTGGGTCGAGGATCGGCGCCGGTGTCAGGGAACGGCGGCTGTGGCGCGGGCCACGGCCATCGCCCGCACCGGGCCGATGACCTCGGCACCGGTCGCCTCCACCCCCTGCGGGGAAGTCGACGGTTCGACCGGAACGATCCGCAGTGACAGGCCGCGCGTGATCCGCCCCGCCGGCCCAATCGGCGTGACACCGCCGAACAGTCCTTCGGTGGCGGTGCCGAGGATCCGGATCCGCCGCAGCGGGGCATGGTTCGTTCCCTGCTCCCCGGTGCCGGCGTGCCCCTGCTCGAGGACCTCGGCCGACGCCGGGTCGATGATGTCCAGGGCGATCGTCATGCTTCCCCCTCTGCCGGTGCGGGCACCGCCGCGCCCGACCCACACGATCACCCGGTCGCCGGGGGAGAGCGTCGGCAGATCGATCGTTTCCGGCGAAGTGGCCGGAGGCGAGGTCGGGGGGATCGGGGTGCCGATCGGCGCGTCGGCCGGTGGCTTCTGCTCCGGGGGGGATTCTGTCGAGGCCGACGGAGGTACCGGCTCCGTGGCGACCGTCACCGCTGGGCCGTCGGATTCAGGCGGCACAGCGGGCGCCGCGTCAACGCGGGGCGGCGACGGCATTCCGGTCGGCGCCGGGGCAGGTTCGTGGGGGAGATCGACCGGGGCTTCCACGGCATCCCGGGGGAGCGTCGTCGATTCGAGAACCCGGCGGCCGCGGGCGAAGACCCGTCCCGCGTCCCCGGTGAAGGCGAACCCCCCCGCAAGAAGCGAGAGAATACAGCACTTGGCCAGCAGCGTCCGCATTGTCCGCACGACTCCCGGCCACAACAGGCCCCGGACACCCCGCGCCTGCCGGTAACTGTAGCCCCGGGGATCGGGCCGGCGGGGCGCGGTCGACCCGGCTGGGATCGCATTCGTGGGCTGGCGGTGGGGTGGTGGCGGTTTTCGGGGTCAGGCATGGCAGCAGGGTGAGGCCGGTCAGGCGAGCTCGACGAGCGCTTCGAGCACCTTCTCGGCATGCCCTTCAGCCTTCACGTTCCGGAAAACCTTCGCCACCCGGCCGGCAGGATCGATGATGAACGTGCTGCGAACGATCCCCATCGAGGTCTTGCCGTACAGCGTCTTCTCCCGCCAGGCCCCGTATTTCTCGGCGACCGCATGATCGGTATCGACCAGGAGCGTGAAGGGAAGGGAATACTTGTCGCGGAACTTCGCATGACTGGCGGCCGAATCGCGGCTGACACCGAGCACGACCGCGCCGTGCGCGGCGAGCGCCGCGGAGGTATCCCGGAAGCCGCAGGCCTCCTTCGTGCACCCCGGCGTGTCGTCCTTGGGGTAGAAATAGAGGACGACGGCTTTCCCCCGGCAGCTCGAAAGTTTCAACCGGCCGCCGCCGTCGGTGGGGAGCGTGAAGTCGGGGGCCTTCGTTCCCTCCTCGATCCAGTCGGCCATGATGGTCTCCTCCCGGTTGGTCGATGCCATGCTGCAACGTTCTAGCCCTCCCGCCGGCGCATGGCCAGCCCGTCCGTCGGCCACCGCTGTCGCCCTCCTCACGCCCCCTGGCCGGGGCGCGCTGGCGGTCGTTGGGCTGCGGGGGCCAGAGGCGACGCCGATGGTGGCGGCGCTCTTCCTGCCGCGGGGGAGAAGTCCTGTCGACGCCTGGGAGATCGGACGGATCGGCGTCGGACGATGGCGTGGCCACGACAGCGTGCCGGGGGGCCTGGCGGCCGAGGACGTGATCGTCGTCCGCGTGATCGGCGGTTGGGAGGTGCAGTGCCACGGGGGCAACGCGGCAGCGGCCGCAGTCGTCGAAGACCTCGTGCGCCTCGGGGCCGGGTGTGTGCCCTCCGGGGCATGGCACACCGACGGTGCTCCGACGACGGCCGCCGAGGCGCTCTCCCTCCTTGCCAACGTCGATGCTCCGCGCGGAGCGCGGATCCTCTGCCGGCAACTGGCCGGTGCGCTCGACCACGAGCTGGCTGGGATCGCGGCGCTGGTGGGGCAGGGCGAAGCGGACAGCGCCCGACGGCGTGCCGATCGCCTCCGGCGGGCCGCTCGGGTCGGTCTGCGGTTGGCGGAGCCGTGGCGCGTCGTCGTCAGCGGGAGGGTCAACGTCGGCAAGAGCAGTCTCGTCAATGTCCTCGCCGGCCACGCCCGGAGCCTCGTCTCCCCCCGGCCGGGAACGACCCGCGACGTGATCGAGACGGCGGTCGTCCTCGGCGGGTGGAGCGTGGTGCTCGTCGACACCGCCGGCCTCCGCGATCGCGATTCGGAAGCGTCGGGGGCGACCGAGCGCGCCGGGATCACCCGCGCCTTGGCGGCCGCAGCGGCGGCCGATCTCGTTGTCGAGGTCGTCGAGGTCGGGGAGCCGGTGGCGACGCCCGCCGGCCTGGTCGTCTGGTCGAAAGCCGATCTGTGGCCCGGGGTCGTCGTTCCTGCGGGGGTCATCGCCACCTCGTCACGCAGCGGCGCCGGGATCGTGGATCTCGTCGGCGCCGTGGTGGCCCACCTTGTTCCGGAGGCCGGAGAGCCGGGGCTCCTCGATGGCGCCGTCCCTTTTCTGCCGCGGCATCTGGAGCTCCTCGATCGGCTGGTCGGGGCTGAACCGGCCGGCGAAAGCGCCGCCATTCGTCAGTAGACCGGCACCGTAGGATCGATCTCGGCGCTCCAAGCATCGATCCCCCCCCGCAGGCTCGTGGCGGAAGCGAATCCGCGCTCCCGCAGCCATTGCGTGACCCGGAGGCTGCGGACGCCGTGATGGCAGTGGACGACGATCGTCCTGCCGCGCCAGGCTTCCAGTTCCCCAATGCGAGCGGCGATCTCCTGCATCGGCAGGAGCACGGCGCCCTCGATCCGAGCGGTGGCATGTTCTTCGGGCGTGCGGCAGTCGAGGAGGAGACAGGGCTCGGCTCGGGGGGCGGCGAGGATCTCGGCGGCTTCCGGAGGGGAGATCTCGAGGGGCACTTCATCGTGGCGGGGGGCACTCATCGCGCAAACGTCTCCGGGAAGGATGGCTCAAAATGGCATCAAGGATGCCTTGGCGATTCGCAACGAGCAACGCCACGTTGCCGACGAACCAAAAAAAGCGGCAGCCGGAGGGAGGCCCCCCGGCTGCCGCACTGCAGGCAGATGTTTGCCGAAATCGCGGGCGACACATCACCCGATCACTCGCCGGCGGTCTCACCCATGTCGCGGGTGATGAGGGAGAAGTAGACACCCGGATCGATGTCGGGGGTCAGCGTGCTCTGGTGGCCGTCGCAGAACCCGTTGATCACCAAGCCACCGGCATGGTCACTGCTCGGGCCCCAACCGGAGTTGCCGAGCGTGCCGCGGGTGCCAAAGTTGATGGAGGTCCGTCCCTGAGCGGTCTGCGACGGACCGTAGGCGAGGGCCGACTGGACGCCGGCGGTCACCCAAATACCGTTGTTGTTGACCGGGAGCGCTCCACTGTCGTCGGCGACCCCATAGACAACCGTCGAGGGGCCGTCGATCCAGGGAGAATTGCCGGCCTCCTTCGACTCACTGAGGAGGATAATCTTCGATGTGCCGTCGCGCATCGCGGCGAACCCCAAGCCGTACTGCGGGCAGGGATCGGTGTCGGCATTGGCGAACCGGGCCGGCTTATTGGCCATGGCGCCATTGTCGGTCAGCGCGGAGGTAAAGCTTCCCGCCTTGGAATAGGTGAGGAGGCCGGCCATCCCCTTGTAGTTGGTGATTGCGATCTGGTTCGCAGGGAGCGAACCGGCGAGCAACGACTTGAAGTTGCTGCCGGCAGCCATCTGCACGACCCCTTGGCCACCGAAGGACGGGCAAAGAAGCCCGGCGATTGAGGTCTGCGCGGCAAGCGTGGTGCCGTTGAGCGTGGTGGCCGCAAACGGAACGGCACCGCGCCCGAAGCGGTTGGTAGACGAGGAGAGGTTGTTGTAGAGGTTCGTCTCCTCCATGTAGGGGAGAATGTGACAGATGAAGCTGAAGGCCGCTGGCGAGGTGGCGTTGGCATTCGAGTTGAAGGTTGTCGCCGTGTAGGGATAGCGATCGCACCCCGCCGGCAGAACCTTGCGGGAATCGTGGAAGTTTTGCATCGCGAGGCAGAGCTGCTTCATCTTGTTGCCGCAGGAGCTGCGGTTGGCAGCCTCACGGGCCGATTGGACAGCGGGCAGCAGCAGCCCGACGAGGGTGCCGATGATGGCGATCACGACGAGCAATTCGACGAGCGTGAAGCCGCGTCGATGGGAACCGGTGGTCCGGACAGACATTCAACACCTCCACCCGATTAGGGCAGCCATGAAAAAATAAAGAATGACGCCTCAACGAGAACGTGGGGCCCGGCAGTTTCCCAGCCGTGGCCAGACAACCGCCCGGCCGATCGAAAAAACCCCATCAACCCAAAGATGACCTCTCACCGTACGCGGAAACGTCACGGAAAGTTCGGGCACCGATCCCCAGAAACCGGAATTATGAGTAGTTTATGAGTGGATTGGAATGGTGTCAACTTATCAATCTCCATGGCAGCCATTGCATCCGATCCGGTCGAGGCGAGGGAGTTCGCGCGGAGCGTCGTCGATCGGCTGCGCGCCGACGGGCATGAGGCCCTGTGGGCCGGAGGGTGTGTTCGTGACGAGCTCCTCGGCCGGACGCCGGCCGATTACGACGTCGCCACCTCGGCCAGGCCGGATGTCGTTCGCGCGCTGTTCGGTCGCGCGCGGACGCTCGCCGTCGGTGCGGCGTTCGGGGTGATCACCGTCGTCGGGCGGCGGGGGAGCGGTCAGGTGGAGGTGACGACGTTCCGCACCGACGCGGCCTACACCGATGGCCGGCACCCTGCCGGCGTCGCCTTTTCGACTGCCGCCGAGGATGCCAAACGCCGTGATTTCACAATCAACGGGCTGTTCATGGACCCCCGGACGGGTGAAGTGCATGATCATGTCGGTGGGCGGGCCGATCTCGCGGCGGGGGTCGTCCGTGCCATCGGGGTGCCGGCCCTCCGCTTCGGCGAGGATCACCTGCGGATGCTCCGGGCGGTGCGGTTCGCGGCCGGATTCGGTTTCGTGCTCGAAGCCGAGACCCGTGCCGCGATCGAACGGCTCGCCCCCCTTGCCGCCACGGTGAGCCCTGAGCGGATCGCTGCCGAACTGCGGGCGATGCTCTCCCGCTCCGGACGCGGCCGGGCGCTCGAGCTCCTCGCCGAGACGCGGCTGGCGCCGGTCGTTCTGCCGGAGCTCACTCCTCCGGAGGGGCCCGCCGGGCCCGACTCGGCCTGGCTGCTTTCGGCCCGCGTCGTCGAGGCCCTCGATGAGCCGTCGCTCGAGGCGGCGCTGGCGATCCTCGCCGAGGGGGAGGGGGCAGCCCTTCCCCGCGTCGCGGCCCGGCTGCGGCTTTCTAACCGCGAGGCGAACGGCGCCTGCTGGCTGCGGGCTGCCCTCGACGATCTCGCCCCGCGCAGCGTCGACGAGCTCCCGATGAACCGACCGTGGTCGAGCCTCCAGCCCTGGTTCGCCCATCGCGACGCTCCGCGCCTGGCCGACACCCTCCGGGCCCGTGCCGCCGTCAACGGCCACGGGGCCGATTTCGCCGCCTGGGCCAGTGCCTGCCTGCTGCGGCCCCGCGCCGAGCTCGACCCGCCGCCGCTCCTCGGCGGCCACGATCTGATCCGTGCCGGCTGTGACCCTGGCCCCGCTCTGGGGGAGATGCTTGTCCGGATCAGGGCCCTGCAGCTCGACGGCATGCTGACCTCCTCGGCCGAGGCGCTGGCTTGGTTGGCGGAGCGGGGGGCCCCGGGCTGACGCCCCGGTCACCCCGGCGGGGCGTCTGGTTCGGGCAGATCCTCGATCCGCGTGAGGTGGAAGACGTCGAGGAACTTCCTCGTCGTCCGGTAGCTCGGGGCGCCGTCGTCGCCCGGGGACAACTCGAGGAGCCCGCGGCGGACGAGAAGCCGCAGGACGCTCGGCGAGGCGTCGCAGCCGAGCTCCACGAACCGATCCCGCACCACCGGTTGATTCCAGGCAACAACGGCGAGGACGTCGAGGGCATCGGCGTCGAGGCGGACGAGCCGGGCCCGGCTCTCGATGACACGGCCGAGCGAGGCGTAGTCCTCGCGGAGCCGCATCACCCAGCCATCGGCGAGCGACACGACCTCGTAGGGGCAGTTGTTCGCCCGGTACCGGCGGGCCAGGTCGGCGGCGATCTCGTCGATCTCCTGCGGACGCACTCCGCGCATCAGCGTGGCGACCTGCTTCGCCCCGAGCGGAGCCCCCCCGGGAAGGCCGACGAAGAGGAGGGCCTCGAGAATCGTAGCCGGGCTGACCCGGCAGGCGGAGTCATGCTCCCCCGACCCGAAATCATCCTCGTCGAGGTTCGGCGAGGGATCGACCTCGACACCGGCATCCCCGTCGGCCGGCGTTGCGCCGCCATACGGATCGGCCACCCCCATCATCGAGGCGAAGGCCCGCGCGAGTCGGTCGATCGACAGCCCGCCGTCGGCCGGCGCGGCGGTGATGCCCCCCGCGACCGGGGTCGGTGGCCGGCCGTCCGGCTGCGTGGCCGGTGGGGGCACCGCTTTGTCCTGCGCCGTGCGTCGCGACTTCGACGTTGCCATCCTTGGCCCTCATCAGCGGCGCGGGGATCTGGAGGGTGATCCCTCCCGACTCCCGGCCGATGCAATCATGGCTGATCGGTGGGAAACAAGCGTGGCTCGGTCCCCTTGCTCGAGCGTTTTCCCCGTTTTTTCATCTCCCGCCGCTCACCGACACGGCGCCCTTCGCTCGTGGCGGGGACGCTCTTGAGAGGCTCCGGCGCGCCGTCGAGGGGGTCCCCTGGCTGCGCCGAGGCGAGGCGCTGGCGGATCCGGGCGGCATACTGCGGCGAGAGCTCGCAGCCGAGGTAGCGCCTCCCCAGCTTCGAGGCCACGGCGAGCGTCGTGCCGCTCCCCGCGAAGGGATCGATGACGAGGTCGCCCGGATGGCTCGATGCCCGGATGATCCGGCCGAGGAGTTGCTCCGGCATCTGGCAGCCGTGCCAGCCGGAGCGTTCCTTGAATGTTCCGCAGACACGGGGGAAGTACCAGGTATCCTCGGCGGCGGAAAATCCCTCGGGGAGATCCTGGGGCCTGAGAATCCAGGTGTCGTCGGGGAGCCTTCCCTGCGGATTGGCGCGGCGATCGCCATACACGAGCTCACGCGCCGATGGAACGCGGATTGCCTCGGTGTTGAAGGTGAAGGTGGCGGGATCGCGGACGAACTGGAAGATGTGGGCGTGTGACCGGCTGAACTTCTGCCGGCAGTTGACGCCGAACGTGTAGTACCACACCACCCAACTGCGGCAGGTGAGCCCGAGCTCCCGCGTCGCCAGCACCTTGAGCTCGGCGGCATATTCGTCGCCGATCGCCAGCCAAAAGGTGCCATCGGGGCGCAGAACACGGACGATCTCCCCCATCCAGAGCTTCGACCACCCCAGGTAATCGTCGGCGGAGCGGCGATCGTCGTAGGTGTCGTAGTCGTAGCCGATGTTGAACGGTGGATCGGCGAACGCCAGATGGGCGCAGCCGTCCGGGAGACTGGCGAGCGATTTGAGGCAGTCCCCCTCGAGGAGGCGATTGGCGGGGATCTCCCGGACCGGGGTCACCTCGGGCGCCGGAACGCACTGGTCGGCAGCGGCGCGGCGGGGCATCGGCAGGACTCCTTTCCGTCGATCATCTCGGGGCGCCGCTGACCACCGGCGCCGCCCGATCATCACGCTAATCGAACCGCTCGCTGTCGGGGCTGCAAGCCCCCAGGCGCGTCAGCGACGTTCCGCGGTGTCGGCAAAGGGAAGGAGCCGCGGATCGAGGCAGGCCGAGACCGCCTCGTCGCAGGCCTGCGCCGCGGCTGGGGCGCCGCTGTTGGTCGCCCCGAGGAGACAGAAATCGCGCCCCGGAGCCACCCAGGCCACACAGGTCCAGGTGGTGTTGGAGCCGGAGTGGGAGAGCACCCGCCCGCCCCCCCAGGCCCGCTCATGGAGACCCCAGCCGCCGGCGTAGTGCTCCCCGTCGCGGGGCGCGAGCCAGCGGGCCCACTCGCGGGGCAACACGCCGAGACGTGGTGCGTCGCCCTCCCTCCGGTCGCCGGTGAAGGCGAGGACGAAGCGCGACCAATCCTCCATCGAGAGATGGACGCGCCCGGCGGGGCCCAGCGGCGGGGGATTGTCGATCCTCACCGGCTCCGTGACTCCCTCCCGCACGACATGCCCCCAGGCTCCCGCCCGGCCCTCCTCAGGCAGGGGGCCAAAGCCGGCCGTCCCGATCCCGAGCGGCTGGAAGACCTCCTCGGCGACGAGGTCTTCCCACGGCTTTCCCGCGCTCGATTCAACGACATGACCGAGGAGGGCGTAGCCGACATTCGAATACAGGAAGCCGGGCTCGGCCGGGCGTGGTTGGGAGAGGAGCCATTCGAGGAGCCCGCGCCGCGCCGCGACCGGGTCGCCGGGATGAGCGCGATGGAGAGCCCACCAATCGAGATTGGCCGGTGCGCCGCTGGTGTGCCGGAGGAGATCGTCGATCGTCACGCTGCCCCACCGCGACGTGGCGAGCGCCCCCCCTTCGGCCGCGCGGACCGCGGGGAAGCACTCGGCGAGCGTCGTGTCGGGGGAGAGCTTCCCGGCAGTCGAGAGCCGGGCGACCATCACGGCCGTCATCGCCTTCGTGCAGGAGCCGATGTGGACGAGATCATCGGGGCGGGCCGGATCGACTTCGCCATGCTTCCGCACGCCGCTGACCGCGAACACCCGCCGAGCGTCAGCGTGGAATCGCCCTGCCCAGAGTGCCGGGAGGTCATGCCTGGCACGGACTTCATCGAGCGTCGCCCGCAGATCCTCATGCCCCTCGGCCCGGGCGGCGCCGGAGGAGAGGAGCACCACAAAAAGGACCAGGGCGCTGGCGGCCACCAGCGCCTGGCCCGTACCGAAACGTGCCGGAGGGGCGATGCCCGCGGGAATCATTTTTTGAAATCGCCGGCGCGGATGATGATCAGCTTGTCGGGGTCGATGTGGCGGCGGAAGGCATCCTGCACCTGCTGCGGCGTGAGGGCCTCCACCCGCTTTTCGTCCTCCGCCACGCGGGCAAAAGTTCGGCCGAGATCGAGGTTCGCGGCGAGCTGGCTGGCGATCGTGCCATCGGACGAGCGGCCGGTCTTGCGGGCCTCGAGCCAGGCGGTCTTGGCGTCGGACAACTCCTGCTCGCTCGGGCCCGACTGGAGGAACCGCTTCAGTTCCTCCAGCGCCGCTGTCTCGACCGCGTCGATGTTGGCGGGGTTGGTGATCGCGTTGATCGTGAACCGGGCGTCGTTCCCGCGCGCGGGGACCGATACCGACGATGTTACGCCGTAGGAGAGCCCCTCCTTCTGCCGGATCCGGTCGCCGAGGCGGCTGGACAGGGCGCCGCCGCCGAGGATGAAGTTGCCGATCTCGAGGGCCACCTCGTCGGGTGAATCGTCGTCGAGGGGGAAGGCCAGGCCCGCCGTGAACATGGCGTTGGCCTTGTCGGGCGTGAGGATGTCGTCCTTGGCCCCCGTCACGTTCGCCTTCACCGTCCGGTCGATCCGCTCATAGGGCGTGGCGCTCTTCCAGCCGGCCAGCGCCTGGCGGACCTCCGCCACGGCCGCTTCGGGATCGAAGTCGCCGACGATCGCCACCTCGCCGGTGGCAGCGGCGAGCTGGTCGCGCCAGATTGCTTTCACATCGTCGAGCGAGAATGCCTTGAGATCGGCGATGTTCTCCTCGATGGTGCGGGCGTAGCGCACGTCACCTTTGGCGTAATCGGAGAGGGCCCGGCCGAGGGCGACGCCGGCGAGCATCTGCGGCTCGGTCTGCATCTGCGCCAGGCCCGCGAGCGACTGGGCCCGCATCTGCTCGAGCTCGTCGGCCGGGAAGGCGGGATCACGCAGAACCTCGCCGAGGAGACGGATCGCCTCCGGCAGCGTCGCCCGCTTCGCCTCCATGCTGAACGAGAGCACGCCCGCACCTCCGCCAGCGCCGCCACGTCCGCCGCGGCGACCCCCCCCGCCCATGCGGACGCCGAGCTCGTCGAACTTTTGCCGCAGCTGCTGTCGGTCGTATTTGCTCGTTCCCGCCATGAGCATCGAGGGAAGCATGCCGCTGGCGGTGGCGAGCCCGGCGAGCGACTTCTCGTTGCCGTAGTGGAGCGACAGCGAGAAGGTGACCGTCTCACCCCGGTTTTTCTTCTCGAGGAGCGCCACCTTCACGCCGTCGAGGTCGATGACGCGCGTGCGGGCCTCGATGGTCTCCGGGCTGGGGTCGAACGCTTCCCCCGCCTCGACCGCAGCACCGCCCTTGTAATCCTTGACGAGATCAGCGATCGACTCGACCGCCGGCACGGCGAGGCGCTGAGGGGCATCGGCGGGGATGAAGATCCCGACGGTGCGGTTGTGGGGATAGAAATAGGTCTTCGCCACCCGATTGACGTCGTCGATGGTCGTGGCGGCGATCCGGTCACGCTGGAGGAACCACAGCCGCCAGTCGCCGAGGGCCGCGGCCGAGGAGAGCGCCTGGGCCATCGAGGCGGCATTGGCGATCGCGGTGTCGTAGCCGCGTTTCGTCCGGACCTTTGCCCGATCGAGTTCCTCGGCGGTGAACGGCGTTTCCCCGACCTTGTCGGCGATCCCCAGGAGCACCTTCTCCGTCTCCTCGAGCTTCCCCTCGGCCGGCTGGGCCGTGAAGGAGAACAGCCCGGGATCGTGGGCGTCATCCGCAAAGGCACTGGCGCTGGTGGCGATGGCGGGCTCAACGAGGTTCTTCTCCAGCCGCCCGATCTTGTCTTCCGCGAGGATGCTCGCGAGCATCGAGAGGGGGGCCCAGTCGGCATGGGCCGAGGCCGGCATGTGGTAGGCCGCCATCACCGCACCGACCTTGCCGACGCGGCGGAGGATCACCGTCCGCTCGCCGTCCTGGGCCGGCTCCTCGGTGTAGGTGGCATTCAACCGCCGCGTCGGCTTCGGGATCGAGCCGAGGTATTTCGTTGCCAGTTCGAGGGCCTTTGCCGGCTCGAACTTCCCCGTCACGATGAGCACGACGTTGTCCGGCTGGTAGAAGCGTTCGTAGAAGTCGCGGAGGTTGTCGATCGGCACCCGCTCGATGTCGGAGCGGTTGCCGATCGTCGACTTGCCGTAGTTGTGCCATTCGTAGGCCGCCGCCTGGACGCGCTGGGAGAGAACCCTCTCCGGGCTGTTCTCCCCGCGCTCGAACTCATTGCGGACAACGGTGAATTCGCTGAGCAGATCCTCGCGCTTGATGAAGCTGTTGACGAGCCGGTCGCACTCGAGATGGATGGCAAAGTCGAGGTTTTCGTCGGTGGCCGGGAGGGTCTCGAAGTAGTTCGTGCGGTCGACGTTCGTCGTGCCGTTGAAGCTCGCACCGTGATCGCGCAGCGCCTTCGGCACCTCCGGGAAGGTCGGCGTCCCCTTGAACACGAGGTGCTCGAGGAGGTGGGCCATCCCCGCCTCACCGTAGCCCTCGTGACGCGAGCCAACGAGGACCGTCATGTTGACCGTGATCGTGGGCCGCGACGGATCGGGGAAGAGGACGAGCCGGGCGCCGTTGTCGAAGACGTACTCGGCCACCCCTTCGACGGCAGCGACCGACTTCGGAGGTGCCGCGGGGAGCGAGGAGGCGAGCATGGCGACCATGGAGAGGAGGGAGGACCCGACCAGAAGAGGGTAGCTCCTGATGAGGGGGGCACCGGGGAAAAAGCGGAGCATGGCGAAGGTTCCTTCCCTGCGAGGTTGGGACGGTGTTCCGGGGGAGAATAGCACCACGGGGAGCGGAGGAAAACTGGCCGTGATCGGCCGCGGTCAGCGGCGGGGATGGGAAGGGGACGGCAAGGCGATCAGGGGGGGGGCGACCGGGGCATCTCGGCGAGGAGCTTCTTCAGCCGCTCCGCCCACGGCCGCTCCATTGTCAGCGAGGCGACGCGGTCGTCCGGATCGGCGAGGAGCGGATCGGCGGCGAGCGCTCGGGCGAGATGGTCGCGGGCCTCTTCCATCCGCCCCCGCTCGGCGATGATCACCGCCAGCGTTGCCCAGGCGCCGCCGTCATGGCCGCCGGAGAGCTTCACCGCCAGGCGCGCGGCCCGCTCCGCCTCCGCGGGCCTGCCGGCATCGAGGAGCGCTTCGCCCAGCCCCCAGGCCGCGGAGAAGGACGTCGGTTCTTTGCGGAGCGTGTCCTCCCAGAGCGCGACCGGATCGTGCCAGACCGCCTGCCGTCGGACACACCCCAGGGCGAGGAGGGCGACTGCGGCCATGGTGGCCACCACCGCTCCACGGCGGCCTGCCGACCCTGCCGGCCACCAAGGCCGGTCGAGGAGGCTGGCGACGATGATCGCCACCCCCACCAGGGGCATATAGAGATAGCGGTCCGCAGCCGGCTGGAAGATCGGCCAGAGATTGGCCACGGGGAGGATCGAGAGGACGATCACGGCGGTGGCCAGGATGATCCGCCGGTCGCGACGGGCCCCCCAGGCGAGCGCCGCGGTCAGCAGCGCGAGAACGAGAATGGCGCGGGGGAGGGGGAGGTGATCGAGTGACGAGCGTTGGTAGTCGGCGCTCTGGTTGAAGGGCCAGAGGATGAGCTGCGCATCGAGGGCGAGGATCCGCGGTTGAAGAGCCAAGCTCGCCGGGAGTGATCCGCCGAGGGGGATCGGCTTGCCGAAGATCCGCGACTCCGCCGGCTCGAGGAGGAACCGGACGGTGAGGAACGCGATCACCACGAGCGTCGTGCCGCCGATCGCCATCCCCCAGAAGCGCCGCGGCCCGCTCCGGTCGAAGAGCGCCCCGGCGACCAGCAGCAGCGGCGGCAGCACGATCCCCGATTCCTTGCTGGCGATCGCCAACAGGGCGCAGCCCATGCAGGCCGCCACCCTCCACGCGGTGCCGTCCGCCGGTCTCTCGGCCGCGTCGTGGGATTGCGCCGGGGCGCGGCCCAGCGCGAGGACCAGCGCGGTGAGGGTGAACGTCGCGACCAGGAGATCCTCCCGGTAGCTCGGCTCGCAGACGGTCTCCGTGACGATCGGATGGAGGGCGAAGAGGAGCGCGCCTGCGACCGCTGGCGTGAGCAGCCCCCGGTCCGGCAGCCCGCTTCCCAGGCGATCGTCCCTGAGCCGATCGAGGAGAAGCCAGACGAAGACCACGTTGATCCCGTGGAGAAGCACGCTCGTGAGGTGGTAGCCGAAGGGGCTTTTCCCCCACAGCGCGGCGTCGAGCATGAGCGACGCGAGCATCGCCGGCCGGTTGAAGTCGAGGACATCCATCCCCAGCACGCGCCCGCTCCACACGGCCGGCCAGTTCGCAGCATCGTGGATGAAAGGATCGGTGAGGATCTGGAGGCGGGAGTCATAGACGAATCCGCCCCGCAGCGCCGGCACGAAGGCGAGGAGGGTCGTGGCGGCCAGGAGGCCGATCGTCCACCGGCGCCCCCGACCGAGCGCGGTCATGCTCACCCTCCGACGGCCAGCCGCAGGGCCACGGTGCAGGCGGTCTCGTAGGCCGCCAGATCGAGCTGCTCCTTCGTCGTGTGGATCTCCATCTGGCCGCAGCCGAGCGTCACCGTGGGAACGCCGTTGACCGCCATCCAGTTGGCGTCGAGGCCGCCGTTGGAGACCTCCGTCCGCGGCTTCAGGCCGACGGCTCGCACCGCATCGATCGCCGCGACGACACACGGCTCGTCATCACCGAGACGGAAAGCTTCGTAGTCGAGATGACCGTCGCAGACGACCTTGCCGCACTTCCCTGCGGCATTCTTGACCCGCTTGGCGGCGTCCTTGAAGGCCGTCTCGATCGCCTTGACGATCTTTTTCCGGAAGGCGGAATCGTGGCTGCGGGCCTCGACCCGCAGCTGGGCCGACTCGGCGACGACATTCGTGGCGGCGCCGGAATGGATGATGCCGACATTGCTCGTCCCCCGCTTCCCCTCCTTCTCGATCAGGCCGTGCCAGCCGTGCTCGACGAGGTCGGCGACGGCCAAGCTCGCGATCGCGATCGCTGAGATCCCCTTCTCCGGGGCGACGCCCGCGTGGCTCGGCATCCCCTCGATGGCGACATCCATCCGGTAGCCGCCGGTGGCGCCGACGGTGATCTTCTCGACGGCGCCGCCGTCGAAATTGAAGGCCAGAGCGGGCTTGCCGAGATCGACGGCGGAGACATACCGGGCCCCGTACAGCCCCACCTCCTCCTGGATCCCGAACAGGAACGTCAGCGGCGGGCAGGGGAGGCCGCGCCGCAGGACCTCCAGTGCCGTCGTCAGCACGACGCCGACCCCGGCCCGGTCGTCGGCGCCGAGGCCGGTGTTCGGGTCGGCGCTCTTCACGAACCTTCCGGCGACCACCGGCTTGGCCCCGACGCACACCGGAACCGTATCCATGTGGGCCATGAACAGCCGGCGCGGCCCGGGCACCGTGCCGGGGAGCTTGACGATGAGGTTGCCGACGTTGCCCTTCGTGGGCGTTTTCGTGTGGGCGTTGTCGAAGTGGATCGCGGCAGCGGGGCAGCCGGCGGCCTCGAGGTGGTGGACGATCCGTTCAGCGATCGCCTTCTCGTCACCGGAGACGCCGGGGATCGCGAGGAGATCGATGACGAGCTTCCGCGCCGCGGTCAGATCGGGCGTCGGCACGGCTTCCCCCGCAGGCTGTCGTACACTGGCGGCGATGCGCTTGGACTTGACCGGACGGGAGGGCTTGGAGGCTGCCATGAGAGTGTTCCTCGCGGGGATCATGCAGGGCTCGCATGTGGCGGCGCTGGTCCATGATCAGAACTATCGGGCCGGGCTGCGCGACGTCGTGCAGCGGGCTTGGCCCGAGGCGGAAGTCTACGACCCGCATGCCGGCCATGCCAATTCGGTCGGCTACTCCCTCGAGCGTGCCCGCGAGGTCTTCGACGGGCACGTGGCGATGTGCCGCGAGTTCGATCTCGTCATCGCGTTCGTGCCCGAGGCTTCGATGGGGACCGCAATCGAGATCTGGGAGGCCTGCCGCCACGGTAGGGCGGTGATCACGATCACGCCGCTGGTGCACAACTGGGTCGTCCAGCTGACGAGCCTGGCGGTGTATCGGGACCAGGAGGCGTTCGAGGCGGCCCTCACGGAAGGGGAGATCGACCGCCTCCTCCTCCGTCACGCCGCCGGGCGGCGAGCCTGACGGCCGCGGCGAGGGCGGGTCCGCCCGACTCGTCGACCCCGGCCACCGGCCCGACGTTCGTGGCCGCCGCGTCGAGCCATTCGGCCGCCAGCAGCCTCTCGGTCGTGGCGTCGGCCGCCATCACGACCTCGGCCGACACCAGCGCCGCCGCCACCAGCGCGTGGACCCGCTCGTCTTGCCGCGCCGCGGGGAGATCGGCCGGGCCGACATGGATCGCGACCGGCACGCCAGTCTCGACCGCGAGATCGGCGAAGATCCCCGCATGAAGGACGAGGATCACGGCGGGATCGAAGCCGTCGACCGCCTCCGCGATCGCCTGCCGGGCCGTCTCGCGGACGAGGCCGAGGAGCGGGGCCGGGATCGTCGGGCTGGTGTCGAGAAAGGCCTGGGGGGCGCCGTCGCGGACGGCCCGGGCAAACTTGCGGTTGGCGGCGGCGATGTCGCGCAGATGAATGCCGTGGAGCCCCGGCGTGGGGGCCGCGAGCGCCGACACCGACGCCGGCCCGCAGGCCAGCACCTCGATTCGCTCCGGGAGGAGCCAGTCACGGCAGCGGAACACCCGGCTGTGGGGTGGATCGCAACAGCCGTGATCGACAAGGAGCAGCCGCATACCGATCGTCGCCTCTTCAAACCGGCTCACCACCACCCGGCCTGTCGGCCGACGGCCAGTCCGAGGGCCATCCACGCGGCCGCCCCCCAATCGTCCGCCATGATCCCCAGGCCGCCGTGCCCTTGGTCGAGTTGACGGCAGGGAAAGGGCTTCCAGATGTCGAAGAGACGATGGAGGAGGAACGCCGCCAGGAGGAGCGGCGGCGACCGCTCGCCGGCCGGCACGAGGAGCAGCCCGAGGGGGACACTCGCCATCTCGTCCCAAACAATCGCGCCGGGGTCGCTGCCGCGCCCCATCTGCCGCGCGGCGAGGCCGCAGATCGGGATGCCGACAACGCACAACAGGACCACCACGGCGGCCTCGACCCCGATGGGGCACTCCAAGCTTGCGGCTGCGGCCGACAGTCCGAGGCCGAGGGCGGCCCCGAACGTGCCCGGGGCGCGGGGGATCCGCCCCAGCCACCCGCAGGTGGCAAGGACCACCGCCGGCTGCGACCAGGGGACGCGTTCGGCGGCGTTCGCTGCCCCGGGGGCACGGGCTGGGGGGGGCGATGTCATCGGGAATGGGCCAGGGAACGTGTTCGCGGGAGGGGCGGTCGCGGTCGCGATGCCAATCCGACCGGGCTCCAGTCTACGGCCCCGTTCGCGGCCCGTCCTCCGTACCGGAAGGAGAGCGGTGCGGTAGAATGCTCCGCCCCACCCCCCACCCGAGTTTCCGCACAGGCGATCATGGAAAGCACGCCCGCCCCCGCCGATCCTGCCGGCATCGGCAGGATCGAGCTCGTCGAATATCCCCACCCGGCCCTCCTGCGGCGCACCAGCCCGCTGGTGCGGATCGACGACGCCCTCTGCGACGCCATCGATCAGATGTTCGAGATCATGTATGACGCGGTCGGGGTCGGCTTGGCGGCCAATCAGGTTGGCCTCCCCTACCGGCTGTTCATCGTCAACCTCGAGGCCAACCCCGACTCCGGAGAGGAGCTCGTGTTCATCAATCCGACCCTCTCCCGGCCGCGCGGAACGGCGCTCCAGGAGGAGGGATGCTTGAGTTTGCCCGGCTTGCGGATGGACGTCCGCCGGCCGGAGAAGGTGGTGATTGAGGCCTGGACGCTCGAGGGGGAGCAGGTTCGTCTCGATCTCGACGGATTCCTTGCCCGCGTTGTCCAGCACGAGTTTGACCACCTCGAGGGGCGCCTGTTCACCGACCGCCTCCCGGAAGCCGCGGCGCTCGAAGCCCGCCGGGTCCTCGACACGATGCACGAGGTGTACGTCGGCAAGCAATCGCGTGGGGAGCTTCCTCCCGACGCCCACTACCATGCCGAGCTCGCGCGACTCGAGGCCGCGCGCTGCGATTCCTCCTCGGCGCGCTCCAGGGGGCGTGCCTGATGGAGCCGGCACACAAGCCGGGGAGCGGTGCCGGGTTGCGGATCGTGGTCATGGGCACCGGGCCGTTTGCCGTGCCGATGTTCCGGGCGCTCCTTGCTTCCGCTCACCAGGTCGTCGCCCTGGTCACCCGCCCCGACAAAGCCGCGCCGGGCCGGCGCGCCCCCGTCAATCCGATGCGCGAGGCGGCGGAGGCGGCCGGCGTCGCGGTGACGGCGCCGCAGCGGATCAATGATCCCGCGGCGATCGACGAGCTCGTGGCCCTCGCACCCGATCTTCTCGTCGTCTGCGACTACGGGCAGATCCTCGCGCCGGCCGTGCTCGGCGTGGCTCGCTTGGGCGGCATCAATCTCCACGGCTCACTCCTCCCCCGGCACCGCGGCGCCGCGCCGGTCCAGTGGGCAATCCTTGCCGGCGACGAAGTCACCGGCGCCTGCTGCATCCACATGACCCCGCAGCTCGACGGTGGCAGCGTGATCAATGCCCGATCGACGCCGATCGGCGCGATGGAGACCGCCGCGCAGCTCGAGGCGAGGCTGGCGGCCTTCGGGCCCGAGCTCGTGCTCGAGGCAATTCAAAGCGTCGCCGCGCCGCACCGGCCGGCCGGCGCCGTCGGCACGCCGCAAGACCCGGCGCTCGCCACGAAGGCACCGCGGCTCTCCAAGGCCGACGGGATCATCGATTGGAATCTCGCTGCGGCGCGGATCGCGCGGATGCCGCGCGGCCTCGATCCCTGGCCAAGGGCGACGACGTTCCTCCACGCCGGCGGGGGCGATTCTGGCACGGGCTCGACACGGCTGGTGCTCGAAGAGGTGAGCGTTGGCCCCGCGGCGCCCCCCGGCACGCCCCCCGGTTCGATTGTCACGGCCGACGATGCGGGAATCGTGGTCGCCTGTGGCGACGGTGGCACGGTGATCATCCGCCGGATCGTGCCGGAAGGGCGGCGGTCGATGGCCGTCGGGGAGTTTCTCCGCGGCCGCTTTCTCGGCGCGAGCGCGCGGATGGATCGGGGTTGAGGATTCGCCGTCGGCGCGAGGGCGGCAGCGGGGATCTCCGTTTGATTGACGCACCCTCGACGCTAGCCGTACCCTTGCTGTGGGTGTTCATGGACCAAGCCATCCATGGCCTGTTCGGGGGCGTTGGTGCGAGTCCCCCGCCCGCAATCCTCGTCTTCCATTCTTCCCGGATACTGCTTGTCCTTCCCGGATACCCCTGTCCTTCCCGGATACCCCTGTCCTTCCCGGATACCCCTTCCATGGCCACGATCCCGCGGACGGCTCCTTGCCGGCACCGGCTGACGGTCTCCGATTTTCATCGGATGGGGGAGGCGGGCATCTTTGCCGCCGGCGACCGGGTGGAGCTCATCGACGGAGAGGTGATCGACCTACCGCCGATCGGAGCCCTCCATGCCGCGATCGTCGACCGCCTTGCAAGGCATCTCGGTCGCAGCGTCGGCGAGTCGGTGGTTGTCCACTGCCAAAACCCGATCCGGCTCGACGACGTGAGCGAGCCGGAGCCCGACATCGCCCTCCTCCGCCCCCGGGCCGATGGCTACATGTCGGCCCATCCGGGGCCGGAGGATGTCCTTGTCGTGATCGAGGTGGCCGACACGAGCCTGGCCTACGACCTCGGCGTGAAGGTGCCCCTCTACGCCCGGCACGGGATCCCCGAAGCGCGGGTGATCGACGCGGCCACCCGGCAGACCCGCTTCTTGCGGAAAGCCGAGCGACGAGGGCTACCGCCGGGGGTCGCTCGTCGCACCGGAGGGGGGCTCGAGAGCGCGTTGCTCACCGACGACACCGGCGCGGCCGTCTCCTTCGCTCTCGCCCAACTCCTCCCGCCGCAGCCGTGAGGGTGGGGCGGCTACGCGTCGGCGGCGGCTTCCGAAAGGCAGGCGCGTGGCGAGAAAAAGTGACAGGCTGCTGGCGGGAACCCAATGGCAGCGAAGCCCCGAGTCGATCGATGAACCGTGGGGCCGTTTGTGCTAGAGAGTTTTTTTCTTGACATGGAGGGGGGGGGGGGAATTTACGATCTAGCGGATGGTCGAGGAGCTGTTGCGTCGACCCTTTTCGGTTCGCCCGTTTAGGGCGGCGTTAATTGCGCAGTAACAACAAGGAGGCATCAAATGCTGAGACTCGTTCTTATGATTGCTGCCGTTGGGTTTGCCTTGACGATGGGAGAGGCACAAGCTCAAAACTACAAGACTGGTTACTCGGGCGCAGACTGCACAGCGTGTGGAGACATGTGGCCATGGAGCCCCGCTTGTCGGTGGAGCAGCCCCCGTCGCTTGCAGGCCGGATGGTATCGTGTCGGCCTCGGAGATAAGGGCAGCATTAAGTGTCAGGGATTTGAAGAGGAAAAGCCGACGGAGGAGATAGTGTTAGAGATGGGGTCCCAGTATTCGTACCAACTCAAGCAAGGCAATTGGTTCGATTTTGGGCTTGACTTTACGTTCGGATTCACAACGACACGGAACGTAAAGATCACTCAACCCAACAAGTGTGGGGAGGGTGAGAGGTGTCTTACGCCCTTGAAGGCTTTTTGTAGGTATTCATACCAACAGCAAGTCTCGGATCGCCAAATTGCATCACAGACGATCGTTGTATATGCCCCCGGCCCTAATGGAGATCCCGTTGCCTGTAAGGTGTATGTGGGCTGGCAAGACTGTAGCGGCTGTAGTCCTCAGACGAAAAGGTTTTCGGTCCTCTGTAAAGATCCGTCGCCAGAAATGATAAGTGCGGCACAAGCCTATTATACGCCCTTGCCATACCATCCACCGCTGGAAACAATAGACACCTACTGCGCTTGTCAATGATCTGTAGTTCGCTGCGTAAGTGAGTTCATGGCGACTTAGCTTTATTCGTTGAGTTTTCTGTGAAGTGGTGACGTCTTACGTCAAGGAGGTGCGAGTGCCTGGCATCTATTACGTGCTTCGTGAGCTAGGCGTACGTCCTTATAGGTTATTGGTCTTAGTCACAGGCCCGTTTCTTTGGCTTATGGTGCTGCTTGTAGGCGATGTTGCGCAGGGACAATCGCCTCTTTCCGCCGAAGAGGCCGATGATGTGGCCTTGATGACGAGGCTACAGGAGCAGGTTATGGCGCTGCCGGAAGACTCGCGCGAAGTAGACGGCGTGAAAATTCTTTTGGAGCATGTAAATGAGTTCAAGGACGAACCGACGAGGAGGCGGGTTCATCTGTCGATCGCCGAGTTGCTTGCCAAGCTTGGGGACACGGAGCAGTCTCTCGTGCACTTCGAAAAGGCCGGTGTGTCGAAGTCTCGGGAGACGGACCCAAGTGGATTTGATGCTCTTTCGCGGGGGCGTTTTATCGACATGCTGGTCGAGACTGGAAAAACGACAGATGTCATTCAACGTGCCTTAAAGTTCCGCGAAGGGGCAGATGTTTCCGACGACGAGTATGCCGAGTTGACGTACGCAGCAGGCCGAGAACTGATCATATTGGGGAAAGTCGACGAGGGGATGCTGCTCGGCATCGAAGCCGCAGAGCATCGTCCCTGCAAACGCGCGTACGAGTACTTGGAGACTTTGGCGGGTGATGCCGATATTCGCGGGCACAAGACCGCCTGCCTGGAGACGTATCGATGGCTTGAGAAGAACAGCGGAGCCTTCGGCGCTACTGAACGGTTTCTGTCGAATCTCGCTCATGTGGAAGAGGATTCCGGTAGCCTGCCGCGAGCGATCAGCGTGCTCGAACGATTGGCGAAAGAGCATCCGACATCACGGCGACTCGGAGAGCAATTGCTGAGGCTTTCCGTGCTGTATTCCAAGGCTGGTGATGAAGAAAAGTCGACAGCGATTGCCATTCGAGTCCGGGACGGGGATTTTCCGGATGAACTGAGGGCCATGGCACGACGGGGTTTAGATATCGACGCTGATGAGAGTAAGCCAGTGTCCGTACTCCAGCCAGCCAGCACGCAGCCAACTCGCCGTTTCATACTGCTCGTCGTCAACGGTGTCCTCGTCCTACTGATCCTGACGTTCATTTTGGCGCGGAGAGGTTCGCTCGCGGCCCGAAACGCCCGTGGTTCTACTGGCCTCCCGCTGGATCGGAGATAGGGCGGGCAGGAGAGAGCGCTGGTCTGTTCGATGAGACGGCGGCCGCCGATGCAGATGGCCTTGGCAGTGCGTGGCTCCTTCGACTGGAACCGTCCAAAGCCGACGTTTTCCGCGGGCAGATGACGGGGCCTTCGGCCGCGGATCGCTTCGAGCAGAGGTGGCTCCATGTGCCAGGACGGCTGATGGCCGCCAGTCCTCCCAACGGTTGCGGGGCGGCGCCGGCCCGAGCGTCTATAATCCGCGGCCATGCGGCAGACCCGCTTCTTGCGGAAAGCCGAGCGACGAGGGCTACCGCCGGGGGTCGCTCGTCGCACCGGAGGGGGGCTCGAGAGCGCGTTGCTCACCGACGACACCGGCGCGGCCGTCTCCTTCGCTCTCGCCCAACTCCTCCCGCCGCAGCCGTGAGGGTGGGGCGGCTACGCGTCGGCGGCGGCTTCCGAAAGGCAGGCGCGTGGCGAGAAAAAGTGACAGGCTGCTGGCGGGAACCCAATGGCAGCGAAGCCCCGAGTCGATCGATGAACCGTGGGGCCGTTTGTGCTAGAGAGTTTTTTTCTTGACATGGAGGGGGGGGGGGGAATTTACGATCTAGCGGATGGTCGAGGAGCTGTTGCGTCGACCCTTTTCGGTTCGCCCGTTTAGGGCGGCGTTAATTGCGCAGTAACAACAAGGAGGCATCAAATGCTGAGACTCGTTCTCATGGTTGTCGCTGTTGGGTTTGCCCTGACGATGGGAGATGCAAGGGCCCAGTACTACAAGACAGGTTACACAGGAGCAGACTGCACGGCTTGTGGCGACATGTGGCCATGGAGCCCCGTGTGTCGCTGGGCACCTGCCCGTCTCGTGCAGACTGGCTACTACCGTGAAGCTGTCGGAGACAAGGGAAGCGCCTCCTGCCATCCACTGGAATCAGCTCTCCCGTGGTCCGAGGATGTGTCATTAGAGATGGGTTCAAGGCTGATGTATCAACTCAAGACTGGCGGCTGGGATGACTTCGGGCTGGATTTCACGGTTTCTTACACGAAGACATCTTCCACCTCTGTGACCGTCAAAAACAGCTGCCTTACGGCTGGGTGCTGCCTGAAGCCACTGAAAGCGTTTTGCAGGTACAGCTACTTCCAGTGTGTCAGAGATCGTGAAATCGCCAGGGTGTGGTTCTTTCTGGAAGGGTCGACAGTGCCGGTGTACACGAGTTGGGAAACATGTGCGGGCTGCAGTGATAAGACAAAGCGATTCTCGGTTCTCTGCCGCTTCCCAGCCCCAGAACTGCTCCCCGCGGATCAGGTGATAAACACCCCCGTCCCCTATCAACCAGTTCTCTTCACGGTCGACACCTACTGCAAACGAAAATGATCTGCATTTCGCTACGTCCAAGTGATGAAGAGTGCGTGGCTTCTTGGTCTGGGCGTTTCGCTCTCTGCTCCTATGAGACTGGCTGCCGTTCAGGAGGCCGCGATGATCGGAATCAATGACGCGGTTCAGGTCTCCCCCGCTGCGCTCCGCGGAGGAAATGCGATGAGCCTGGCGCTGGCACTTGGGGCGGTGATGCTCATGGTGACAGCGCGCGTCGGGTACGGACAGTCGCCACCCCCCGACGAAGATGTGGCCTTGATGCTACGGTTGAGGGAGCAGGTCATGGTGCTTCCAGATGATCGACGCGAGGAAGGAGGGGTGAAGATTCTTTTGGAGCACGTCGCTGAGTTCAAGGACGAGGCGACGAGGAGGCGGGTTTATCTCTCGATTGCCGAGTTGTTGGCCAAACTGGGGGACACGGAACAATCACTCGTCTATTTCGAGAAGGCCGGAGTTTCGAATTCCGTGGAAACAGATTCGAGTGAAATTGACGCCATTTCGCGGGGGCGCTTGCTCGACCTACTGACCGAGACAGGGAAAGGAAGCGACGTCGAACGAAGAGCTTTGGCCTTTCGCGACAAGCCGGATGTATCGGACCTCGAGTATGCCGAGTTGACCTACAGGGCGGGGCGGGGCTTGATTGAAGCTGGAAAAGTTGACGAGGGAATCAAACTCGGACTTGAGGCCGCAAAGAGTCGTCCCAGTGAACGGGCCTATGAGTATCTGGAGACGCTCGCCGCCGATGCCGCCATTCGCGGACACAAGTCGGCGTGGTTGGAAACAAATCGATGGATCGGGAAAAACAGTGGCGACTTCGGGGGCACAGAGCGGTTTCTGTCCAATCTCGCGTTCTGTGAGGAGGATTCGGGAAATCTTGCCGAAGCGATTCGTGTTCTCGAACGATTGACGGAGTCTTATCCGTTGTCCCCACGCGCCGCAGAGCAGTTACTTCGACTCTCGGTCTTGTACTCCAAGGCCGGTGACGACGCGAAGTCGAAAGCCAACACGGCCCGCGTCAGGGACGGTGACTACCCCGAAGAGTTCCGGGCGATGGCGAGGCGATCGCTCGACCTCTCCTCGGACTCGGGGCCCCCCTCCGCGGACATCGATCGGAACAGGACGGCCTCGCCATGGAGAATGCCGCTGCTTGTGCTCAATGGGCTGCTTGTTGTTGCGATCGTCGGATTCATGTGGTCACGGCGGAAATCGGCTTCCGGGCGACGCCCGTAAAGCCCCGGGGCGATGCGGCCGACACAAGTCGCGTATGATTTCACGGATAAGCCTTTCCCGGGGTCCGCCGTGGGGACGCTCCCGCGGGCTGTCCCGCCCCACGATCGTTTATCGGTGAATTATTTCTAACGCATGACCGAGGCCGGGATACTCTCGTCCATCGACAGGTTGGAGCTCATCGACGGAGAGGTCATCGACCTGCCGCCGATCGGAGCCCTCCATTCCGCAATCGTGGACTGCCTCGTGAGGCATTTCGGTCGGAGTGTGGACGAGTCTGTGGTTGTCCGCTGCCAGAACCCAACCGGCTCGACGATTCAAGCGATTCGGAGCCTGACATCGCCCTCCTCCGCCAGCGGGCCGATGGCACCATGTTGGCCCATCCCGGCTCGGAGGATGTCCTTGTAGTGCGGGGGAACTTCAGGGACATTGGCTTTCAGGGGTTCAAGTCTGAAATCGGCCGATATGACTCCGGGCCACAGGTGTTCCCATACTCCTATCATATCACCGATACACAGATAAACTCCCCTACTCTTGAATTTAAGTGGCAATGTGACGCGCAAGCACGAATCACCGCTTTTGCAACGCCGGGATGGCTACGAAGCAGTCAATCGGAAGGCACAATTACCTTGGAGTCGAAGGTGTCCGATGTCTCGATTGAGGTTGTCCATGGTCCGACCGAAAATTGACACAAGGCCGGAGGCAGCACTGGAATTGGGCCTCAGGATCCGAGTCAAGCGCCCCGCTGTCGTGACGCTTTCGGGCCTGTGCTGCTTCCTAGCGATCGCGGTCGCGCAGGTGGCAGTCGCCTCTCCGGAGACCGATCGCGAGGTCAAACGCGTCGCACAGGTCCATGGCATTCCGGAAGCCGACGCCGAGTTTTTGATCGCGAGAATTGCGGAGGTCGAAAAGTCGCAGCGGGCGATCGTGTCGTGCGACGGCATGTCCAAGTGGCGACGCGATCGATTGCTGGCAGCCGTTGAAGACTGGGCGCGAAGTTTCCCTGGACCAGAGGGGCGTACCGAAGCGACGACTCGCGGTCATACGTGGGGCATCATGCAGATGATCGCGCCGCTCTTCGTGGTCCCGCCGAGGCACACTCCTCCAGATGCGGCTCTGGTCATCGACAGCCAACTCCGCGAGTTTCGCGAGTTGGTCTCCGAGGCACTCGGCACCCGCATCCGGGCATACGTCGCAGAGGCATGCACGTCGACCGACGGTCAATCGCCGGGCCTTTCTTCGGATGATATCGACATCCTGACGGAGTCCGTGATCGACGACGTTCTGATGAGCGCGGCCCTACCAAAGGACGACGACGTGAGTCCGGGGCCGAGAATCCCGCTCCCTTCGGCGGTGTTTTCCGAGACGAAGCGACGTGTTCAGGCTGCGGCCGAGGCTTTTCATCCCACGCGGACGATTCCGATCCACGGCGAAATTGCGGAGTCCCTCATCGCCGCGAGGGCCGCCGGTGATGACCTTGAAGTAGCACGGCTCATAGGGGGGCTTCGAATCGAATTGATCACGCACATGGCTTTCGGGTGGCGGTCAAACGATTTGCCTCAAGCAATCCTTGCAAAGGCCTACGGCGATACGATTCCCCCTGCCGTGGCGGCTGAGTTTCGCGAACACACCAAAGTTCTCGAGTCGATGATCGACACGGTCGCCATAAAGACAGGAATCGACGAGCTTTTGGCTCTCGACAAGGCGAGCCAAGATCGCTGGGTTGAGGAGAGGCGACGTGATTTCGCCGAAGTGGTCGCCCGCCTGCCGCAGTCGCAAGCGCAACCGTCTTCCATCGGATCGCCTGATCACCGCAGGTTGATGTTTGTCGCACTGAACGCCGCGATCGTCGCCCTGCTGGCCGCGGTAGTGTGGTGGCGTCGTCGCAAGCTGCCTGCATGACAGGTCGATGCTTCGATGATGGTTGATCGCTCCGGGCAGTGGTGATGATCTGGGCTGGAACTTCGGTCGACGGAGGTCCTTGGCTCTTCAGCGGGGTGATCCCGCGACGTTGAGATGCCAATCGCAAGCTGAACGACAAACGAACTCTTGGGGGATCGGCATGAGCCTGTTCCGGAAACATTTGCCATGGATCAGCGTCGGGAGTGTGTTCGTCATCGCGAACGTTCTCGTTTTCGTATTTACGGCCGAACGCCCTCCTGGGAAGGTCGCAGTTCCGTCGGGTTGGGCTCAGTCGATCGATCCTCGGGGCCTGCCAGTCAATCGCATCGGCCTTGCCGGTGAAATTGCTTCCGGGACATTCGTTGGCCCGTCGATGCTGTCCCTCGAGATGCGCGAGAACGTCGACTTTCTCCTCACGCCCGCGCTCATCGTTCAAGGCGCCATCACGGAGGGGGACATTGTCAGCTATCCTGAAGAGTGACTGGCGCTCACGGCTGCTTCCGGTTCGCCGGTTGCCATTGGTCAGTGCGACGTGGCTCACGATTGTCGGCGCCCTCGTCGCTGTTGCGGGAGACTCGCGTCTTCGGGGTGGCGGGTCCCCTTGGCCCCTCGGCAAGGATGTGGGCGTTATCGCCTTCGATGGCGTCATCGAGGAGGACGCGCCGTTGGCGGGCGCAAAGACTCTCCTGTTTCTTGAGTACACCGTCTCCCCTCGGGCCATTGCTTATGACATCATCTGGGCGGAGCCATGCTGGAAAACAATCGCTTTTCCCTGCCCGCCGACGGGAACGAGCCTCTACGCGGATGATTCCAATTTTGTTGTTCGCCATGCCTTGAATGACGTTGAATGGCGGCCGGAGCCTTCCGTAGGGTCACGGGGGACGTCCATGCATACCTGTGGGAATTACCCGCTCGGCGATTCGAGCATTGCCTTCCGAGAAGGTCGAGGAAGGCGTTTGTCTGTCAACGACGTCCCGGAGTTTGAAGCCGCCGCACGCTCCAAAGCGTTTGAATCGCCGCTCCCTGATCGACCGGGGCGACCACCGACGCGAATCAGTGGGGTCGTTATCGAGCCGGAAAGCATCAATTTCTACTCTCAAATCGAACGACCGGCCGACCGACGGCAATTCCTTTACTCACTCGTAGGAGAAAGGCTGAAGTCGATTCTCACCGAATCGCACGAAGTCACGGTGCCGGTCGGAGGCT
>JBBAVV010000037.1:0-50516 GCA_040397545.1 Pirellulales bacterium | reverse complement strand
GCCCTCCCGTCGACGGGCGCGGATCGCGACGCCACCATCGCCACCGGTGCCCTCGACGCGGCCCGGATGCTTGTCTCGATGCACCGCGAACTGGCCGCCCACCGGCTCTCGTTTGCCGATCTCGCCGATGCCGCCGACGAGGTCCTGCCGGGATTTGGCGACCATGCCCGCTGGCAGGCGCTGGCCCGGCTCGAGAAGGACTATCTTGCCGAGATCGACCGCCTCGGATTTTGGGATCGGCAGACCGCCCGGCGCGTCGCCGTCGAGAACGGCGAGGTCGCCTTCGAGGGACGGCTCGTGCTCCTCGCTACCGTCGATGTCGATCCGCTCCAGCGGACCCTTCTGGCCGGTGTCCGTGGACGGATCGACGCGCTGGTCCCCCTCCCCCAGGGCATCGGCCCCGATCCCGAGCAGGGCTTCGACGACTTCGGTTGCCTCGTCCCTGAGGCGTGGCAGGATCGCCCGCTCCCGGTGCCGCTGGAGCGGATCGCGGTCGTCGATGACGGGGAGAGCCAGGCCGCGGCGGTCGTCGACTGGATTCGGGGCCTCGCGGCGACCCGTTCGGCCGACGAGATCACCGTCGCCGTCCCCGACCCGGCCATCGTCCCCGCCCTCGAGCAGCAGCTCGCCGCGGCTGGCCTGGCGGGGCGGTACGCCGCCGGCCGAACCGTCGAACGCTCGAGCCCGTGGCAGTTTGTCCATGCGATTTTCGCCTGGCTGCGACGGCGCGAGTTTGCGGCCCTGGCCAACCTCCTCCGCTGCCCCGATTGCATCGCGCTGCTGCGCCGGCGCGGCGTTGAAGCGAGCCCCGCCGCCATCGCCGACGCCATCGCCCTCCGCCACCTCCCCTGGGAGGTCGATCGCGCGCATCTCACCCGGGCGGCATCCCATCCGGCGGAGCGGGCCGAGAACGACGCCTTCGTGAGGATCCTCGATGCGATCGACGAGTGGCTCGAGCCGCTCCGCGCCGCCGCCGTCGCGCTCGATGCCGCCCAACGGTCGACGCTTCGGCAGAGCGCGTCGACCCGCCCCCCGCGGCCACGGCGGGCCAAGGCAGCGGGCCCCGCGTCGGCTCCGGCCGGCACGCTCGCGGCCGACTGGGTGCGGGCCGTGCGCAGCATCTGTAGCGCGGCCGTGGAGGGGATCGACATCGACCGTGACGACCCGGCGACCCGGATCTTCTCCCGGTCGCTGGCGGCCCTCGGGGAGACGCTGGCCGACCTCGAAGCGCTCCCCGACCGGCTCGCCGCCGCGGCGGGGTCGGCGGGCCTGGAACGGCTCCTCCTCTCGACCTGGGGGCGCGGCCAGCTCCCCCCGCCGCAGCATCCGGAGGCGATCGAGCTCGTCGGCTGGCTCGAGGTGGCGCTCGACGACGCCCCGGCGCTGGCGATCACCAGCTGCGTGGAGGGATGCCTGCCGGGGAGTGCCGGTCGCGATCCGCTCCTCCCCGAGCCGCTCCGTCAGGCTCTCGGCCTCGACAATGCGACGCGGACGGCGGCCCGGGATGCCTGGATGCTCGCCGTCGCCGCCGCCCGCGACGACCTCCTCGTCGTCGTCCCCCGGCGCGGGGCCGACGGCTCACCGGTGGTGCCCAGCCGCCTCCTCTTCCGGCGCTGTGCCGCAGACGTCGTCCACGCGGCGAAGCGACTCTTCGCCCCCCTCCGGGCCCCCGCCCCGGCGGGCCCGCCGGCCGTGGTGCCTTCCCGTCTGGCCGTGCCGGCGCCGGCGATCGTGGCGACGGCCCCCGCTTCCGGCTTTCCCCCGATGCGGGTCACCGAGTTCCGCGATTACCTCGCCTGCCCCTACCGCTACTGGCTCCGCCACCGTCTCGGTCTGGACTCTGCCGGTGACGAGGCCCTCGAGCTCGGCCCAGGGGATTTCGGCAACCTGATCCACGAATGCCTCGACCGGTTCGGCAAGCACGCGCCGATCGCCGCGAGCACCGACGCCCGCGAGATCAGCGACTGGCTCTCCGCCGCGCTCGATCGGTTCGTCCTCGAGCGCTACGGGCTCGGCGCCGCGCCGGCGGTGTTCGTGCAGACGGAACTGGCGCGGCGGAGGCTGCGCGAGTTCGCCCGGGTGCAGGCCGAGCGCACCGCCGCCGGATGGGTGATCCGCGCCACCGAACAGGTGGTCCGCTCGTCGGCCTTCGTCGTCGATGGCGTGCCGGTGGTGCTGTCGGGAAAGATCGACCGCATCGACCACCACCCCGACGACGACCGGTGGGAAGTGCTCGACTACAAGACCTCGGCCCGGGGCAGATCACCCGACCGCACCCACCGCGATGCCCAGGGATGGATCGACCTCCAGTTGCCGCTCTACCGGCATCTCCTCGTCGAGGTCGGAGCGATGCCCGATCTCGATCTGGCCAATCCCCTCCGGGTCGGCGTCGGCTACTTCAACGTCGCGGCCCGCGTCGAGGAGATCCGGATCGAGACCGCCTCGTGGTCGACCGAGGAGTACGCATCGGCCGATGACGCCGCTCGCGACGTCGTCCGCGCCGTCCGGGAGGGAAGGTTCTGGCCCCGGAATGACGAGGCCGCGGGGGCCTTCCCCGAATTCGACGCCATCTGCCAGACCCACACGATCCGCGACGACGACGACGAGGGAGACGCCGGATGACACCCCGACCGACCGATCAGCGTGGTCGCTCCGGCCGAGCCGGCGGCACGCGCGACCGCGCCGACTCCGGCCCGGCGGCGCCCCAGTCGCCGACCGATCCCGCGCCGGCCATCACCCCGCTGGAACCGATCGTCCGGGTGCTCGCCAGCGCCGGCACCGGCAAGACCCATGCCCTCTCGACGAGGCTCATCCGCCTCCTCGCCGACGGCGCCGACATCGACGACATTTTCGCCGCCACCTTCGCGCGGAAGGCGGCCGGGGAGATCCTCGCCCGCGTTCTCCAGCGGCTGGCCAACGCCGCCGATCCCTCCTCCCCGGAGGCGACCGGATCGCTGGCGGCGGCAATCGATCGGCCGGCGGCCGACGCGGCGTTCTTTCGGGATCTCCTCGTCCGGGTGACGTCGAATGTCGACCGGCTGGCGGTGGGGACGCTCGACTCGTTTTTCGTGACCTGCGCCGACGCGGCCCGCTTCGAACTCGGGCTCCCGCCCGCTTGGTCGATCGGCACCGAGGCCGATCTGGCCATCCAGCGCCGCCGGGCGATCCACCGGACGATCTCCGACGCGCTCGCGGCCGGGCCATCGGGAGAGGAGCCGGGGGACTCCCCCGCGAAGCTCCTGGCGACGCTCATGGTGCAACTGTCGGGGGGAACGACGACGACCGGCCTCGAGGAGGCGATCGAGTCGATCGTCACCGATCTTGCATCGCTCCACCGGGATGCCGAGCCGGCCGCCTGGGACAGGCTGTCGGTGCCTCGCCCTCCGTCGGGCGAGGAACTGACCGCCGCGGTCGAGACCCTGCGTGCGACCGACTTCGAAGATTCCCGGGTCGGCGATGCCCGGGATGACGCCATCGCCGCCCTCGAAGCCTCCGATTGGAAGAGCCTGCTCTCGAAGGGGATGGTGCCGAAGCTCCTCGCCGGGGAGACGAAATATCAGAAGAAGCCGATCGACCCGGCCGTGGCGGGGGCCTTGTGGACGATCATCGGCTTGGCCCGATCGGTGATCCTCGCCCGCACGGCCGCCCAGACGCGGGCCATCCGCGATCTCCTCGACCGCTACTCTGCCACCGCCGACCGGCTCATGGCCAGCGACGGGATGGTGTCGTTCGACGACGTCACCCGGCTCGTCGGCGGCGCCGCCGCCGACGGCACCCTCGACGCCGCTCGGTGGCGCGGCATCCGCTTCGCGAAGCATCTCCTCATCGACGAATTCCAGGACACCTCCCCGAGCCAGTGGCGCGTCCTCGAGCGGCTCGCCGAGCATGCCGTCACCGCCTCGGGGTCGTTCTTCGCCGTCGGCGACCGGAAGCAGGCGATCTACGGCTGGCGGGGCGGCGCCGCCGAGCTCATCGATGCCCTGCCGGAGTTCTTCGCGGCGGGGCGCCGTCCGCTGGTCTCCCTCGACCTCGCGGCTAGCTACCGCTCGAGCCCTGCGATCCTCGACACGGTCAACCGGGTGTTCGGGCGGCTGGCGAGCGCGGAGCCGCTCGCCGACCACGCCCGGGTCGTGGCCGGTGCCTGCAGCGACTTTCCGCAGCACGTCGCGGCCCTAGCGCGGCAAACGCTCCCCGGCTGGGTCCGCCTGCGCACCTGCGCCGCCCCCGAGGAGGGGCAGAAGGGAGCGGATCTCCTCCTCGCCGCCGCGGCCGCGCGGGCCGCGGTGCTGTCGCGGGCCAACCCCGGCAGGTCGGTGGGGGTCCTCGTCCGCACGAACAAGGCGGCCGAACGGGTGATCGCCCGACTGAAAGGTTTCGAGGGGATCGTGGCGAGCGCCGAAGGGGGCCAACCGCTCGCCGACTCACCGGCCGTCGAGGTCCTTCTCTCGGCCCTCCACCTCGTCGACCATCCCTCCGACTCGGCGGCCCGGTTCCATGTCGCCACCTCCCCTCTGGCGCCGCTCCTCGGCCTCGACCCGTCCGGCGCCGCGGGGGAGGTCCCTGCCGCCTGCACCAGCACGCTCGATCGGCTCCGGCGTGCGCTCGTCGACGACGGCTACGGCCCGGTGCTTTCGCGCCTCGCCGCGGCGGTCGGCACGGCAGGCTCGCACCGCGATCTGCGGCGCCTCGAGCAACTCGTCGCAGCGGCCCGGGAATGGGACATGGCAGGCGGCCGTTCGCGCGCTGGACTGGTGCGGACCGCCCCCTTCATCCACCACTGCCGGACCGTCAACGTCGCCGATCCGGTCGCGTCGCCGATCCGCGTGATGACGATCCACAAGGCGAAGGGGCTGGAATTCGATCTGGTCGTCCTCACCGACCTCGATCACCGGCTCATCGCCCGCCCCCCGCGCGTCGTCGTCGATCGCGCCAGCCCCCTCGAGCCGATCCGCGGGATCCTCGTCCATGTCCCGCGGGAGTACCAGCCGCTCCTCCCCGCGGAATGGCAGGGGGTGTGTGCGGCGGCGAGTGCCCCGGTGGTCCGGGAGGCGATCGCCACGCTTTACGTCGGCCTCACCCGTGCGGCCGAGGGGATGGAGATCCTCATCCGGCCGGCAACGGCGAGGGAGCGATCGGTGCCGAAGACGCTCGCCGGCGTCATCCGCTGCACCCTCCCCGAGACCCCAGACGCCCCCCCCGAGACGATCCTCTGGACGCACGGTCATCTCACCGATCCGGCCGACGACACACTCCCGGAGCGTGGGCCCGCCGCACCACCTCCCTCGGCAGCCCCGACCACCGGACCGACATCAGCACCGCTCCCGCAACGCAAACCGCCCTCCAAGGCCCGCGCCAAGTCCGCGCCGGCCGAAGTGGCAAGCGTGGCTCCTGCGCTCCCCGGGCCAGCCGCGACCGGCGATCGCCCCGCGCCGATCCACCTCCGCCCCCTGGGGGTAGGTCAGCGCCGGCGCGCCCGTCCGCGGCACACCCCTTCCGCCACCGAAGGGGGGCGGATGACCAGCGCCTCCGCGCTGCTCGATACCGGTTCACGGGCCGCCCGGAGCGCCGGCACACTGCTCCATGCCTGGATCGAACAGTTCGGCTGGGACTCGGCTCCCCCCGGCGACGACCTGCTGCGCCGAATCGCCAGCCGGGAGCCGGGCCTCGCGCCCGACGTCGAGCCGCTCATCGGTGCCTTCCGGGTGATGTGCGCCAACCCCGCCGTGGCGTCAATCCTGGCGGCACCGGCTCCACGCGTACCGGAGCGGTTTGTCACCGACAACCTGCCCGCCGGGCCTGCCGAACCGAGCCTCCACCGCGAGCAGGCTTTCGCCATCGACGACGGCGAGGGAACACTCGAGGGGATCATCGATCGGCTGGTGGTGTGGCGCCGCCGAGGGGAGACGGTCGCCGCCGAGGTGGTCGATTTCAAGTTCGACGGAATGGGGGGGGCCGAGCGGGGAGCCATCGGCGCCCGGATCCTCGCCGAAAAGACGGCGTTCTACGCGCCGCAACTCCGGGCCTACCGCCGCGCCGTTGCGGCGCTCCATGCCCTCGACCCGGCCCGGGTGTCGTGCCGACTCGTCTTCATGCGATCGGGCGACATCGTGGCGATCGATGGCTGACGGGCCCCGGATCCGGGGCTGACGTCCGCCATCGGGCCGCCGGACCGGCGCGTCACTTTTTCCCCTCGATCGCCGCCTCGACCTTCGCCAGTCGGCGCCGGTCGTCCGGGGAGAGCCTCTCCTCCGCCAACCCCTTCCGCTCCGCTTCCGCGAGGGCTTCGCGGGCCCCGTCGAGATCGGACATTTCCGTCCGGATGAGGGCGAGGTGGAGGAGGTTCCGCGGGCTGGGCTGGAGGAGGATCGCATCGCTCACGTCCTCGAGCGCCTGCCGGGTCTGGCCGCGGGCCAGGCGCACCATCGAGCGCGAGTCGAGCAGATCGGTCGTCGGGCCCATTTCGGCGACGGCCGCGTCGATCAGCTTCGTCGCTTCATCGGCCGTTTCCGGATGGGCGATGTCGAACGCCAGGTTCGCGGAGATCACCGCCCGCAGGCCCGCTTCGACGTCGGTGGAAGCGAGCAGATCCCGGTAGCCCTTCATCGCCCTCGAGGTGCGGCCAAAGGCGTCCTCGAGCACCGCCGCCGAGAACGCCACCCCGGGCACACCGGGATTCTCACGGCGGAGCGACCCCGCGATCCGCTCGATGTCGTCGACCGCGTCCGAGTCCGGGTCGGCATCGGAATACCGGGAGATCGCCAGGAGCGTGTCGAGGAACGACTGTGGCGAGACTTCGGCGCGGACCGACTCCGCCAAGGCAATCGCCTCCTTGGTGCGGTGGCGACGACCGAGCGATTGGGCATGAAGAAGAACTCCGTCGGTCGACAGTTCGGCGCACTTTGCGAACACCCGGCCGGCCTCCTCGGGAAATCCGAGATCCTCGACGACCCGCGCCGCCGGCACCATCCGACTGGCATTCGCCTCGGTGACAGGCACGTCCGGAAGCAGCGTCTTGAGAACCCCTGCAACGGTCTCCGAATCCCCCTTCACCAGCGCCACCTTGGCGACGAGACGGAGCGTCAACGCCCCGTTGGGCGCGACCTCCAGGAGCTTGGCCAGCCAATCTTCGGCCGCGGGGATGTCGCCGTCGTCGAGACACATCTCGACGAGCATCGCGAACATCGCCGTGCTGCCGTTCGCCGACAGGGCGACCTCGCCGAGGTTGCGGATCGACTGGGGACGGAGCGACGGCACGAGCGTCGCCCGCGCCTTTTCGCGCATCACTTTCTCCCCGACCTTCAATGGCCGCCGCTCCCCCAGGAGCTCGAGAACCTGGAGCCCGCGCCGCCAACTCGACGGATCATTGCGCCGCAGGAGGAGCGTGGCCTCGAGCGCCATGTCATCCTCGGACTGCTTTCCCCCCTCGTCGAGGTTGAGGGCGAGGAGGGCGATCGCCTGCTGGAACTCGGGGTAGCTCCCCCCCAACGCCATCTGCTCGGCCAGCCGTCGCCGGGCCCAAACGAGCGTCGGGGTGCCCTTGGCTGCCTCCAGCCCGACGATCCGCTGCAACTCCCGGCGGGCCTCCTTGAGCCGTCCGCTCACCTGACACTGCTCGACGAGGCGCCGGGCCGCCTCGAGATCGTTGCCGTCGGCCGCGACGGCCTCGCGGTAGCCGGCCTCGAGCTCGGTCCCGTTCCCGAGCAGCTCGGCAGCGATCATCCTGAACCGGTCCTTGGCCGTGCCTTCAAGGGCCTGCAGCGCGCCATCCCGGGTCGCGAGGGCGTCCCCATCGAGATTGCGCTGAACCTGCAGCCGCAGCAGCCCCAAATAGGGCGCCGGGGTCTGCGGGGCAGCCACGATCGCCTTCCGATACATCGCGTCGGCCTCCTCCGACCAACCGCAACGGGTGAGGAGACCGGCGTGCCAGAGGAGTTGTTTTGCATTCTCCGGCTCGTTCTCCGTCAGCGAGGCCGCAAGTCGGAGCGCTTCATCATTCCTGCCGGTGGCCGCGAGAAAATCGGCGCGGATCCGGTCAACGGCCGGGCCTCCGAACTCGCCGAGCGACGCGATCACCGGCGCCGCCTCGTCGAACCGGTCGGTCGCAACGAGCATGACGATAAGACGACGCCGGGCGAAAGGAAGGGGTTCGCCGCCGAGGATCGCGCGGCGCAAATACCCGATCGCGGCGCCCCGGTCCCCCTCGAGCTCGGCGATCGACGCCATGAAGCGCGGAGGGGCATCCCAGTCGGGGCGCTCCGCGACCGCCTGATCGAGGAGCTTGCGGGCCGCGGCGAGCGTCTTCTTCTCGGCCTCCGACAGCGAATCGGCGTCGCCGCCGGCCAGCCGTGCGGCCCGAACCTCGATGATCCCCTGGACAGCCCGGGCGACGCGACTGATCGCCGTGTCGCTCCCGAACCGTTTTTCGATCGATGCGGCCTGCTCGGCGACCGCCTTGGCGTCGTCGCTCTCCGCGCTGACAGCGAGCAGCAGCAATCGCAGCCGCACGTCGTCGGGATCCTCGGCGAGAATCGATTCGGCGAGGGTCCGGGCGGCTTCATCCGCGCCCAGGCCGATCTGAAACGCCATCCATTGCCCCTTCACGTCGCGGGCCCCCGGCCCGGAGAGCGCCATCACCCGACGGTCGATGTCGTCCACTCGCTCCCCCCAGGTGCCGCGGTTGGTACGGGTGAGGACGTCGATCTCGGCCCCGAGGAACGCCGGCTGGGTGCGGAGCGCCTCGGAGGCGGCGTCGATCCGGGCCCATGCCTCATCGCCCCGCTTGGCCGCTGCGAGGAGGCCGACGAGCTGATTGAAAAACTGGAGGTCATCGGGATACGCGGCCACCGCGGCCTCCGCGGCAACCAGAGCCGCCTCGAGGTCACCCCGCGCCGAGAGCACGTCGATGCGGATCCGGGCCGCCGCGTCGGGGGGGAGCCCGCCGTCCCCGATGAGGTCTTCCACGAAGGCATCGATTTCGGTCCAGTCGCGCTCGTCCGCCGGACGGCGCAACTGTGCAGCCTGCCGCATCCGCAGCAGGGTTCTCCAGATCTCCGGCCTGGTGACGAGCTTCTCCCGCGGCAGACCGGCGGCCAGCTTCTCGATGATCTCGATCGCCTCGTCGGGGCGACCCGCCTGCTCCAGATCGGTCGCCTCGAGAAACTTCGCCAACTCCGAACCGGGTGCCCCGGCGGCGACACGACGACGGGCCTCCGCGGCCCGCAGCGTGTCACCGAGGGCATCGTGGCAATTGGCCCTGGCAATATCGACCCGGCGGGCGAGCGACGGATCGGACGAGACCATCGCCCCCAACCGCTCCCAGATCGCCAGCGCCTGCGACCACCGCCCCTCGGCCATCGCCACGGTTGCTTCACCGTAGAGGATCGCCGGGGCATCCTCGGGGAGCGCTTTGCGCCCCTCGACCAGCGAACTGCGAACCTCCTCGATCCGGCCTGAATCGGCGAGGAACACGATCCATTCCGACATCAGCGGCTTGCTCGTCGGCAACGCCTCCACGCCCGCCCGGAGGATCCCGATCATGGCGTCGTTGTCGCCGCGGACGCGGGCGAGCTCGGCCCTGGCCATGACCAGCGACTCGGTGAGCGGGGCATCGGTCGGGATCGAGGCCAGGAGCGCTTCGGCCTGATCGGGCTTTCCCTGCGCGAGGGCCACGGTGGCAGCGATGAGGATCGCCTCCTCGTCGTCCGGTGCCAGGGCCCGCGCCTTGGCGATCGCCTCGGCGGCCTGATCGATCTTGCCGTTGCGCCGACTCCATCCGGCGTACACCTTCCACGCCCGCGAGGATTCGGGGAACACCGCGACCATCCTGCCGAGGACCTCTTCGGCGGCCTGCCACTGTGACCTCCCCTCCGACTGGATCGCCGCGAGCAACATGAAGGCATCCATCCGCTCCGGCGGCAGCGGCGTTCCGGGAACGACGTTGGTGAGCTCGACGAGTGTCTGCTCGACCTCATCGGGCTTCCCGGCCTTCATCGCCGCCTGCACGTAGAGCATGCCGTACCGACCGAATGCTTCGGGATCCTTGACGGGATCGCTCCGCTTGCGGAGAGCCGCCGCATGGAACATCGCCGCCTCGATCTCATCGGCTTCGAGGAGCAGGACGACCAGTTTCTCCCGGAGCGCATCCTGCTCCGGATCACGCGTGACGGCGGTCCGCAGGACGTCCTTCGTGAACGCCCAGTCCTCGGGGACTCGCACGCCGGAGAAGGCGCGGTCGGCGAGGATCCCCGCGAGTTGGAGATAACGCCCCTCGTCGGCGGGACGGAGTGTCACATACTTGCGGAGCGGGTTGATCGCCTCGGCGGGGTTCCCGGCCGCGACGCTCTCATCGACGGTGGCCAGGAGTGCGGCCGCGTTGCGCCGCACCTGGAACCGGTGGAGGACCCAGACCCCGCACACCGCTCCCACGAGGAGCAGCACGACGAGAATCGCCAAACGGGGGTTGAAGCGGCGGGCGGCCATGTTGGATTCCACGATACCGGGGAGTGCCACACCGGAGGGATCCGGCTCGCGGCAGTGGGGAAACGGCAGGCGGGGGCCCGGCTCCCGGACAGAGGGCCCGGGGCCAGGCAGCGTCCGGTCGACCGACGAACCGGGGGGGCCAACACAGATCGTGGCCCCGGGGAAAACATCGCAGCCGGCGATCAACACCGGCGAAGAATAACGTCAAGGCGGAGGGCATGGGATTCGAACCCACAATCCCTTTCGGGACATCTGATTTCGAGTCAGACCGCTGGCCAATTCGCTTACCCTCCGAACCGGCACCTCCAATGTAGAACACGAATGGAGGCCACTCAAGTTCGGTCCTCCATCCGGCACATCCGGCAGGCTCCCGAGGACATCGCGCTGTCGCCGCGCGCTCCGTCCTCCTGCCCCGGGGCCCGGGTCGCCGCGCCGGGGAGTTGATCGGCCCCCGCCGGCGAAGTAGTGTCGGAGAACGATGTTTATCCACAAGGAGCGGCTCGAATACGTTCTCCAAGCGGGGGACTACCTCTCCGCCGAGGTGCTGCGCACCGAGGTCGACAGGCTCTTCCTCCCCGCCTGGCATCCGCTGGCGCTGACGGGCGACCTCCCCAACGACGGCGACTTCATCACCCTCGACCTCCTCGGCCGCCCCCTCCTGCTGCGGCGCCAGGACGGTCGACTCCACGCCTACCTCAACGTCTGCTCCCACCGCCACTGCATGCTCACCGGGGCGGCCCGGGGGCATTCCCCCAAGCTCGTCTGCCAGTACCACGGGTGGGAGTACCAGGCGAGCGGAAAAATCGACAAGGTTCCCGACGGCGGCTGCTTCAAGCCCTTCGATCGCGAGAATGCCGCCCTTCAGGTCTTCCCCGTCGACACCTGCGGCGAGATTGTCTTCGTCCGCCTCGCCGCGGAGGGGAGCGACCTGCGGACCTGGCTCGGCGACTGGCACGATCGGATTGCCGCCGCATTCGCCCCCCCCTACCGCTGCAACTGGCGCTACGCCGCCGACTTCGACTGCAACTGGAAGATCCCGGTGGAGAACACGGTCGAGACCTACCACCTCCCCCTCGTCCATCCGACCACCCTCGGAGGCTTCGGCCTGATCCCCGAGGAGGCCCAAAAGCACTGGCTCGAGAATCAGTCGACGACGCTGGTGTTCGATCTGGGGAGCGAGAGCGAACCTGTCAAGAAGCAGCGGCAGGTCGTCGGCTGGCTCGGTGGCGGCACGACCACCGACCAGTACGTCCACCATCACGTCTTCCCGAACCTCGTCTTCACCTTCTCCGACCTGTTTACCTACTGCCAGGTCTATCTGCCCACCGGCCCCACCACGTCGCGGACCCTGGCCTGGATGTTCAGCCTCGAGGGCACGAAGCGGAGCGTGTTTGCGCGGGTCATCGCCAGGCTGACGGCGCGGCACGGCGTGAAGGCCAACTCCGCCATCCAGCGCGAGGATGCGAGCGTGTTCAGCGCCCAGCAGAAGGGGATCGGCGCCACGCCGTTCCGTGGATGCATCGGCACCCGTGAAGAACGGATCTGGTGCTTCCACGACTACGTGAAGCGGGCCTGTTCCTGACCGCCCGGAGCAACGGGGCCGGGGCGTGTCGTCGACGGCCGTCCGGCGTCGCTCAACGCACCGCTGCAGCCAACGCGCCGGCCGGACCGCGCTCACGGGACGTCGACAGCGGCGTGGCCGCCAGCGCTTCGAGGATCTGCGCGGCAAATTGTCGCGCCGGCTCATCGGCGCCGCCGAAGATCACCGCGCCGCGGGCGACGACCGCTCCCCGCAGCCACGACTCGAGAGACGGGGCGCTGGTCTGGATCGACGGTGCCGCCGACTGCGGCAGGCCGACATGGAGCGCCACCGGCCGCCCCGCCGCGCAGCGGATCGTCCACTGACCACCCCCGCCCCCCGCCGCCGACAGGCCGACGACTTGCCCGCCGACCGGAGCCTGCCACGACGCATGCCCGAGCCGCTGCTCGAGGAGGCCCCGCGCCGTGACCGTCCTCACGGCCCGCCCGGGCGGCGGCCAGCGGAAGCGGTTGGCGATCGCAAACCGGCAGAGGCGGCGGAGCGTCTCGTCGTCGAGCTGTGGGGACGGCAGATCGGGGACCGCGGCGGTGCACGCGGAGCTGTCGAAGCGGGGATCGTCGCTCCAGTAGGCACGGTAGACGTGCATCTGGTCCTCGAAGAGACGGGCGAGTGTGACCGCGTCGAAGCCGACGGCCCCCTTCACCGAACCGGCCGCAGCGCGGGCTGCCTTGAGCTCGGCGGCCATCTCGACGACAAGCTCCTCGAACACCCGGCACAGCTGGCTCACCGGCGTCGGTCGGGTCGAAGTGAGGTGGTAGGTGCGGCCGTGGAGCAAGGGATCGCCGATGATCCGCGTCATGACTGCCGACACCCAGTCGACGGGAACGAGGTTCTTGACTTCGTTTCCGGTCATTCCCAGGACATCCAGGAGCGAGCCCGGCTCGAGGTCGGACTCGAGAAACGCCTCGACAAACGGCTGGACGATCCGCAGCGGCTTGTAGAAACCATGGAAGGTATTCGTGAATCCCGCCACGAGGTCGCCGACGATGATGCTCGGCCGATGGACCGTGCAGGCATCGAGGAAGGGCGCCACAACGGCCGCCTTCTCCGCTTCGATCTTGCTCCGTTCGTAGTCGTTGCCGGGAGTCTGGCCGACGTCGAGCTCGCGCTCGAGGATCCGTCCCCGCCGTGTGCCACAGACATAGGCGCTGGAGACGTGGTGGTAGCGGCGGATGCCGAGATCGCGGCACAGCGCGAGGACGTTGGCCGTGCCGTTGACGTTGCTGTTCCACGGCTCGCCGTCGCTCTCGCGCATCTGGAACGACAGGCTCGCCGCCGAGTGGACCACCTCGTCGACGTTTCGCCCCACCCAAGCGGCCCTCGCCGCGTCGAGCCCGAGCCCGGGGGAGGTGATGTCGCCGGCGAGCACGACCGGCGCCTCGACGGTCACCCCGGCCACCTCCCGCCAATCGTCGAGGATCTCGTCCCCCCGGGCCTCGGCCGTGGCGGTCTTCGATCCACGGACGAGCACCGCCACGCGCCGACCGGTCGCCGCGAGGTCGCGGACAAGCGACCGGCCGAGGAGCCCGGTGGCTCCGGTGAGGAGGAGGTAGTTGTGGTTCGTGGCCATGGCGGCGGTCCTGGCAGAAACGGTGGTGAGATACGGTTCAGACGTGGATCGCGGCCCCGCCATCGACGACGAGCGTCTGCCCCTGAACGAGATCGGAGAGCGGGCTGGAGAGGAAGAGAACGGCGTCGGCGACATCCGTGGCCTCGAGTTGCCGCTCCCCCACCATCGTCTTGCTCGTCCGGCCGGCGAACATCAGATCGGCACCGGGTAGACGCCTCGTGGAATCGGTGTCGACAAGCCCCGCTTCGACGACGTTGACATTCACCCCCCGGTCGCCGAGCTCGAGGGCCCAGTGGCGCGCCAGCGCCGTCAGCGCCGCCTTCGTTCCGCCGATGAGGCCGTACATCGGCAGCGCCATGTGGGTGCCATGGCTGGAGAGAACGACCACCTTGCCGCGGCCGTTCCCCACCTCGAGCAGCGGTGCCGAGCTTTTCAGGAGATGGACGAGCGAGAGGACATTCGTGTGCATCGCGGAGTCGAAGTGCCGCTGCGAGGTGGCGGCCAAGGGACGGAAGCCCCCGGTTGCCGCATTGTGGACGACGATGTCGAGGGCCCCGAACTGCTCGCGGACGAAGCCGATCATGTCTTCGACATCCTCTTCCTCGCCGACGTCAGCGCGGATGCAGGCCACGCGTCGCCCCATCGCGGCGATCTCTGCCGCCACCGCATCGGCTTCGCGGCCGCTGGTGACGTAGTTGACGACGATGTCGGCCCCTGCCTCGGCCAGCCGCAGGGCACACGCCCGGCCGATGCCCCGGCTACTCCCGGTGACGAGCGCCACCTTTCCGTGAAGATCAATCATGACTGCGGCTCCCTGGGGGACACGGTGGAGGGATGGGGATGAACGGTGGCAAGCGGGGATCAAGCAGAGGGGGGATCAAGAGGCGCGGACGCGGCGTCACTCGGCCGGGTAGGGGGAAGGAAGGCCGTGGGAGCGTCGATCCCGATCGGGGAGCCCTCCTCCAGTCGAGGCGGCAACGGTCGACGGGCCTCGTGGGTACAGGCCACCGCCACCAGGTAGCGCCCGGTCTTGAGGAACCGGCCCGTTCCGGTCGCCGTGCGCCATTCGTCGCGGAGCGTCCAGGAGAACTCGCTGTCGCCCGACGGTTCGATCGACACCCGGAGCGGACGGAAGGCCGCGTCGAGGCCGGCTGCCTTGTAGGCCGCCTCCTTCGCCCCCCACACCATCCCCGGTGATGCGGCGGCCCGTTCCCCGTCGTCGAGCCAGTGATCGAGGCCCGCGCGGACGACCGAGGTGTCGATGATGTCGATCCCGACGCCCGCTCCGTCGCAGACCGCGGCCCCGACGAGCCCGCGCTCGTGCGCCATCGATACCGACAGCGGCAGCAAGCCGCCCTCGGCAGAGGCGATCGGCCGGCCGGAGGGGAGGAGCGAGGCGACGCGCACCGCCCCGGCGGGAAGCCCCATCCGGGTGGCGGCGACCCGCTCGGCCAGCCGCCGGGCGGCCGCCGAGAGCGATTCCCCCGGCGCGGGCAGGGCTATCGCCACATCGACACGCCATGGGCCGACGACAAGGTCCCGTTCGGTGCGGCCGGCGGGGGCCGCGGTTGCTCCCGTCATGAGGGGCGGCTCCGCTCCGAGGAGAGGACCGCCAGATGGAGGCCATCGACCGCCACGAGCGCCCGGCCATCCGCCCCGAAGATCACGAAGTCGTAAACCGTCTTCTGGGGATCCTGGAAGCGGAAGAAGAGGCGGACCGTGCATTTCTCTGCGGCCGTGGCGCGTCCGACGATGCGGAGGCGGTCAAAGCGGACGGGGATCTCGACTCGCTTGCCACAGAGGATGTACGAGTAGACGGCACAGGCGACGATCGCCCCGTCGAGCATCGCCACCGGGACGGTCCACCCCGCCGCGTTACGGGGATGGGCCACGGTATCGGCATTCGGCGCGGCGAGCCTCCCCCAGCCGCCACTGCGATCGAGGAACAGCCCGGTCAGCACCCGAAACGACGGCCCGTGCCACATCGGCCCGTCATCCTGATAGACCATCGGGTTCCAGGGGAACAGCAGATCATCGAGCTCGGCTGTGACCGGCTCGGCGGCACCGGTGAGGAGCGTGGCCGACGCATGGCCCCGGGTGAGATCCCCCTCGGTCCCATCGGCCCCCGGCGCGGTCGACCAGGCCCGGGCCGTTACGCGGCCGGAATCCCCGGACTCGACCTCCACCCGCACCTCGCGCGGCTGGTCGGTGGGGAATCCGAGCGGCCGCTCGACGACGAAGTCGCGGATCTCCTCGACACGCTCGCAGCCGACGGCGGCGAGCGTCGCTTGCGCGAGCAACTCCGCTCCCATCACCGCAGGGAGGAGCGGTCGCTGATATTGGAGGTGCTCGGTGAGAAACCGGTCGGCGGTCGGATCGAGGACAAAGTGGACGTTCGTGCCTTGCCCGGCCCGCTCGACCCGTGCGACGAGGCTGCCGCGGGGCCGAGCGGGAGTTTGACCGGCACCGGCCGTGGCGGCATCGAGGCAGAAGACCGGCTCGGTGACGAGCACTTCGGCATCAGGAAGCCCGGCCTCGATCTCGGCCATGAACCGCCCCACCCCCTCGGCCAAGGGCATGAACTTCATCCCGAATTGTTCGAGGACGAACCGGCTCTCGGGGCGGCTCGCCATTCCCACCTCGTCCCAGGCATGCCAGTGGAAGACGGTGGCGCGGAGCCCCCGGCGACCGTGACGCAGTTGTCCGACGATCTTGGCGAGCATGTCGTTGGCCAGCGAGTAGTCGGCCTGTCCCAGTCCACCGAGCCGACCGCTCGTCGACCCGAAGGCGACGACGCTCTCGAGATGGCGCGGATCGACCGCGGCGACGACGAGCTCCAGCCCGATACACTTCGGTCCGACGGTTGCCTCGAGCCCTGCGGCGGTCTTCTTTTCGAACTTGCAGGCCGACTCCCAACCGGCTCCATGCACGATCCCGCGGATCGGACCGACCTCGCGCTCCACCCGGCCGACGAGTTGTCCGACGGCCTTCTCATCGGCGAGATCGCAGGCCTCGTAGCGGGCCTGCACCCCGGCCGCACGGAACTTCGCCAGCCCCGCGGCGATTTCGATCGACTTCTCGACCTCACGCCAGGCCCGCCGCGGGTCGCCACCGCGCGTTTTGGCATCGAGCATGACGCTGCTCTTGAGCCCCTTGAGCCCCGCCTCGTCGAGGGTCAGCCAGCCCTGTTCGACCGGCAGCGGCCGGGTCGATCCGACGAGGACGAGCGTCAGCCCATGGCGCGCACCGAGCTCCCGGGCACACGCCGCCGTGACGCCCCGCGCGCCGCCGGTCACGAGCCACACGCTTCCCGGGGCCAGCCCGGCCAGCGGAGCCGCAGCCCGCGGTCGACCGGCCACCGCCACGACCGTCGCGCGTTTCCCTTCCCGCCAGCCCACCTCGACCGGCCCAGCGCTCTCGATCTCGCCGAGGACGCGGGCCGCGATCTCGGCGGCCGGGCTGGTCGTGGCGAAGTCGGCAACGCGGACTTGAACCTCCGGATACTCCCGGGCGAGATTCTTGCAGAGCCCTGCGTAGGCCCCGCCGACGGCACTACCGATCGCCCCGCCGATCCCGAAATCCCCTCCCAAGCCGGTCACGGCGGTGAGGGTCGAGCGATCGGCATCCCCGTCACGGCTGCGGGTGGCGAGGAAGCGCTGGCAGGCGAAGTAGCCGGCGTTGAGGGCCGACGCGCGGCCGGCCATCCAATCCTCCCCGGCCGACCAGGGGGCGGCGATGACGAGGTGGCGAACGGGTCCGCGGGCCTCGGCCGCATCGATCCCCGCGACGACCTCCACGGTCGTCGTGAGAGGAAGGAGGATCGCCTCACCCCGGCGCCCGGCGATCGCTGCGACGAGCTCCGCGGCGAGGGCGCGACCGGCCCGATCGGCGCCGGTGAGAACGACGATCCGTTCCCCGGCGAGGCTCCGCGCGGCCGCCGCGGGGGGAAGGGCCGACAGCGCCAAGCTGAATCGCCCGGTTACCTCCGGAACTGCCAGGGGGTGCGCCGAAGCGGCCTGCCCGGCGGCAGCCTTCTGCCACGTGGCGGCGAGCGTGATCGCTGCCGCCGGAGGGAGCCAACTTCCCCTCGGTCCGCCAGCGAACGACACCGTCCCCCCGTCCACGGCTCCGGCCGCCAGCCAGGTGGCAGTCGCAGAGAGCCCGTCGCGGACTCCGGCCCCGGTCGTCGCCGTCAGCAATCGCCCGAGATCGACATGTCCCGTGGCATTACCGGCGACCTTCACGAGCGCCGACAGCGCCGCACTCTCACAGCGCCATGCCCCGCCATCGACCATCCGGCCCTGGGCATCGATCAGGCCGATCGCGCCATCGACCGTCACGAGGGCCGTGCCCCCGAGCGGGGCGAGCGTGGCGGCGAGGCGGCGCGCGTCGGCCAGGGTGCGGCAGCGTGAGAGCCGTTCGATGGCGATCGTCAGCGGCAGGCCGCCGGCAAGGCCGGCTCCGCGGCCGGCCACCACGATCAACCCGGCGTCGTTCCAGCCGAGAAGCCCGCCCGGGAGCCCCTCGACACCGACGAGATGCCCCGACACGCCGTCCGCGGAGAACGGTGCGCACGAGGGGGCGGCATGACGGCCGAATCCGACGGCGATGCCACGACCGCCGGCAGCCGATCCACCGACGACGACATCGAGTCCGCCGATGGCCGCGGTGGGAGCCGCCATGGCCGCCTCGAGCACCGCCACGTTGACCCCGGCGCCGGCCGCCGTCGCCCGGAGTCGCGCGGCAGTCTCGGCGGAGATTTGCGGTGGCGTCGCCACGGCCGGGGCTGCCGCCACGAGCTCTCGGGCCCAACTGCGGATGGCGGCCGCCTCGACCGGGTCGATCACCGGCGCCGCGGTGCTGGCCGGAGCCGGCAGCGGCGCTGAGGCCCGCTGCGCCCCGTCCCCGACGCGCGGGAGCATGTAGTCGAGGAGGTGCCGCAGGGTGCGGAAGTCATCCAGCGACACGCTCGCGTCAGCCGACAGCCCGTAGCGCTGGCCGATCTCGCCAAAAAGCTGCGCCTTGCGGATGCTGTCGATCCCCAGATCACCCTCCAGGTCGGCATCGAGCTCCACGATCTCCGTGGGGTAGCCCGTCTGCTCGACGACGAAGTCGACGAGGAATTGCTCCAGCTCCCCGCTGGCACCGCGCTGGGTCGATGGCTCGGCGAGCGCCGGAAGGGCCACGGCCACCCCCCCCCGCGCCAACACCGCGGGCTTGGCCAAAGCCGGCAGCGGCGCTGACGCCCGCGGCGCCGCGCCCCCGACGCGCGGGAGCATGTAGTCGAGGAGATGGCGCAGGGTGCGGAAGTCATCGAGCGACACGCTCGCGTCGGCCGACAGCCCGTAGCGCTGGCCGATCTCGCCAAAAAGCTGCGCCTTGCGGATGCTGTCGATCCCCAGATCACCCTCCAGGTCGGCATCGAGCTCCACGATCTCCGTGGGGTAGCCCGTCTGCTCGACAACGAAGTCGACGAGGAATCGCTCCAAGTCCGCACCGGCACCCCGCTCGGTCGATGGCTCGGCAAGCACCGTGGCGTTGACGGCCGTCGTATGGCCGTTGGCAGCATGGCGATTCCCCTCGTCGCCGTGCGCCGCATGCCCGTTGGTCAAGTAGCCGTGGGAGCCATGGCCATTCGAAGGATGGTTGCCGCGCGGGGAGGCAGGGGTGGCCACGTGGACGGGGGCGGGCCCGGCCGGCGCGGGCTCCGTCTTCCCCCCGATGCGCGGGAGCATGTAGCCGAGGAGGTGCCGGAGGGTGCGGAAGTCATCGAGCGACACGCTTGAGTCGGCCGACAGCCCGTAGCGCTGGCCGATCTCGCCGAAAAGCTGTGCCTTGCGGATGCTGTCGATCCCCAGATCACCCTCCAGGTCGGCATCGAGCTCCACGATTTCCGTGGGGTAACCCGTCTGCTCGACGACGAAGTCGACGAGGAACCGCTCCAGCTCGATGGCCGCGGCCGGACGGGCCTCGGCAGGCTTCCCGGCGACCGGAGGGGCGAGTCGGTTGACGACCGGCGGCGCAGCAGGGAGGGGAACCGGCTTCAGCGTCACCGCTTGGAGGGTGATCGGTGGGATCACGACCGGCACCTGGACGGCGGCGGCGGGCCGACCGTTGGCGACCGAGGCGCTTGGCACCGGGGACGGCTGCGACGATCGGGCCGGCGCCGACGGGCGAACCGGGCCACCACCGGCCCGGTTCCTCGCCCGCCGCCGCGCGGTGGCGTCGAACGCGAGCAAGGTCCCCGGCCGTGGTGGCCGGGGGACCAAGCCGACGGGCTGGGAGGTCGCGGGCAGGGCCCGCAGCGCCCCGGCGGCGTCGAGTTGGTCGCGGACGCGGGCGAGGTGCCCGGCAATGTCTCGGCCCCGCTGGTCGAACTGGATGAACGTCGCCCCCTCGCGCCCCTCGAGGACGCGCCGCGAGAGCCCGGTGAGCACCCCCGACGGTCCGACCTCGACGAACGTTCGCACGCCTTCGGCCCACAGTTTCTCCACGACCTCCACCCACCGCACCGTCTGGGTCATCTGCCGGACGAGGCTCTGCCGGACGTCGTCGACCGTGACCATCGGCGCGGCGGTCGTGCTGCTGTAGACGCGGCGCTTCGGGGGCACGATCGCCATCCTGCCGATCGCCTCGCCAAGCTTCACCGCCGCGGCGTCGAGGAGCGGGGTGTGGAACGGGCTGGGGACGGCCAGGCGCTTGGAGCGGATGCGCCGCCCCTCGAGCACCACCTCGACGGCATCGACGGCGCGGGCCTGGCCTCCGATCACCGACTGCTCGGGGGCATTCTCCGCGCACACCCACACCTGCCCGGCGAACGGCTCGATCGCCGCAGCGACCTCGTCACGACGGGCGATCACCGAGAGCATCGCCCCCTTTTTCGGTCCGAACTGCCCGACCGCCGCGGCCCGGGCCTGCGTGGCGCGGGCCCCCTCCGCGAAGCTCCAGGCGCCGGCGGCGACGAGCGAGGGAAACTCCCCGAAGCTGTGGCTGGCGATCACGTCGGGCTGGAAGCCCATCCCCTCGAGCACGGTCCAGGCGAGGAGGTCCGCCAGATACATCCCCCATTGGGTGTCCCAGACGACCGTCCCCATGCCGTTGCCGGGCTGCCAGGCGATCCCGGCGAGGGTCTCGAGCCCGGCCGCCCGGGCCTCGCTGTCGAGTTGCTCGACGGCCTGGCGGGCCACGGCCGACTCCGCCGAAAGTCCGCGGAACATGTCGGTGTACTGCGATCCCTGTCCCGGGAAGAGCGCGGCGACGAGGGGCCGGCAGCCCGGGGAGGCGTCGGCCCTGGCCCGCGACGGTGCCGGCGAGACGGCCTGGGTGGCCGCCACGGTGGCAGGCTCGCGCGCCGCGGCCGGCACGGGGAGGCCGTTGTCCATGACGACATGACCGACGAGCGTCTCGTGGACGACGGTGACGGATCCGGCCCGATAGCCGCTCGCATCGAAGGCCGGCACCGCCACGGGCTCGGACGATGCCGCGGGCAGCCCTGGCCGGGCCAAGCCGGCGGCCGGCATCGCGGGCATCCGCCCCGACGTGAGGACGTCGGCAAGCTTGATCATCCCGGCGGCTGCGGCCGCAGCGCCGAGGTGCCCCACGAGCGTCTCGACTGCGCCCCCCACCGCCCCGGCTCCGGACTCGGCAGCCACCGCCCCGAGCTCCTGTTGGTTGCTCTCGGCGGTCCCCGAACCGGTGATCTCCACGGCCGCGACGGCCCCCGGCACGATCCCCGCTTGGAGCCGCGCCTCGCGGACCACGCGCGACGCGGCGTCTGCCACCGTTGCCCCCGATCCGACCGCCACGCCGCGGATCACGCCGTGGATCCGGTTGCCGGCTCCGCGCGCATCGGCGAGGCGCTTGAGCACCAACACCACCGCCCCCTCGGCGGGAACCCGCCCCGGATGCGCGGCGTCGAAGACCGAACAAGGCCGATCGGCGAGCAACCCCTGGAGCGACAGCCCCTCATAGGCCATCAGATCGAGGTAGCGCTGGCCGGAGGCAAAGAGCACGGCATCGCACTGGCTTTCCCGGAGCAGGTCGACCGCGGCCGAGAGGGCCGAGACGCCGGAGCAGTCACCGGAATCAAGCGCTAGCGCTCCACCCATGAGATCGAACGACTTCGTCAGCCGGCTGGCGAGGGTGGAGCTGGTGAAGCTCCCGGTCTCGTCGACCAGCGCGGGCATCTTCTCGAGGAGCTTTTTGCCGTAGCCTTCGACGATCCGCTCGATGTCGCGCGGTGCGATCCCGCGGCGGCCGAGGGCCGCGCGGAGATAGCGCGAGGTTTCCGGGAGCCGGAGCCCCATCTGGAGGTCGTTGGAGAACTCGCCGCCGAACATCGTCCCCACGACGACGCCGGTCCGGACCCGGTCGAGCGAGCCCACCCCGCCGACCTCGGCGATGGCGGCATCGGCCGCCTCGAGAAGCATGAACTGGAGCGGGTTGGCCGCGGCGATCTGCTTCGGCGGGACCTTGTGCCGCCGCCAGTCGTAGACGAAGCCTTCGACGAAGCCTCCCATGCCGGACCGCGTCCGCCAGCTGTGGGGCGCCGAGGGATCGAGGGCGCGGGCGACATTCCAGCGGGCTGCAGGAACCGGGCCGATGATCGGCGTCCCCTCGCGCAGAAGCGTCCGGAAGGCATCGACAGTCAGGGCGCCGGGGAGGACGCTGCCGATGCCGACGATCGCCACGGCCTGATCGTCACCCGTTCCCTTCGGCACCGGCCGGGAGGCGGCCGCCGCGGGGGCGTCGGCGCGATGCTCGGAGAGGGAGAGATGGACATTGAGCCCACCGATTCCGAAGGCGTTGACGGCCGCCCGCCGGACGTCCCCGTCGGCGCGCTTCGGCCAGGGGAGCGGCTGACTGGGAACGACGAACGGCCCCTGCTCCCAATCGAAGTCTTCGTTGTAGTCGCTGCAGGTCGAGCCGGGGGGGATGATGCCGTGCTCCATGGCGAGCACGACCTTGACCAGACTCGCCATGCCGGCGGTTTCGAGGGTGTGGCCGATGTTGGCCTTCACGCTGCCGATCGGGATCTTCTTTCCGGCCGGGAGGTTGGCGGAAACCAGCGCCGACAGTGCCCCCAGTTCGGTCGCGTCGCCGACTTGGGTGCTCGTGGCGTGGGCTTCGATGTAATCGAGGCGACCGAGCTCACTTTTGTCGGGATAGGCTCGCTCGACGGCGAGTTTCTGGCCCTCCTGGCGCGGTGCCCACAGGCTCTTCCCCTTGCCGTCGCTGGCCACGCCGATCCCGCGGATGACCGCCCGGATCCGATCGCCGTCGGCGATCGCCTTGGAGAGGGTCTTGACGACCAGCGCGACGTACCCCTCAGCGGTCACCAGGCCGTCGGCATCGCGCCCGAACGGACAGGATCCGACATTGCTGACCGACTGGGCGGCGGAGAAGAGGACGAGGCTGTCCGACTTGCAGTACGAGGCTCCGCCGACGATCGCCTGATCGATCCCCCCCTGCTGGAGCGCCCGGGCCGCGATGGCGAGGGCCTGGAGGGACGACGCGCAGGCGGCGTCGACGACGAGATACGGGCCGTCGAGTTGGAGCGCCTCGCGAACGATCTTGGCGGCCCCGAGGGCTCCGAGGTCGAGCTTCTCCCCCGGACGGCGGCCGGGATAATCGTGACGGATCGAGGCGGTGACCTCGGCCGCGAGGCTCTCGACGGCGGCGCCGAGCAGTTCGCGGGCGGCCTCCACCTCGCCGAGCCAGGCAGTGCTCCCGTCGATCCCGGTGGAATAGACGTAGTCGCCGATCCGGGTGCTGCCGCCGGTGTGGCCGACATAGACGCCGGTCCGGGCTTGGCGCGGCATCGCGAAGGGGTCGAGGCCCGCGTCCCGGCAGGCCAGCGAAGCAACCTCGAGGAAGATGTGGTGGGCGACGTCGTAGCGATCGAGCATCTCCGGGCGGATCGGACAGACGGCCGGATCAGCCGAACGCTCGCTGACGATCGCCCCCAGGTCGGAGTAGCTCTTGCCGACCTTGCTCTTCTCGGGGTCGAAGTAGAGGTCGCGGGGAAGGCGGGAGTCGGGCAGACGGCCCCAGGCGGTGCGGCCATGCACCACGAGGTCCCAGAAGGCCTCCAGGCCGTCGGCGCCCGGGAGCCTGCATGCCATGCCGACAATCGCCAATGAATCGTGCAAAGCTCGGTCCTCGTCCTGGAGGGGCATCATCAACGGCCGCGTACCGCCCGGAGGAGGGCAGCGCCAGCGGAGTACGTCGTGCGTTCGGGGTGAACTTCAGTCGTGGGTCGATCCGGCCCGGGCGCGGATCGGGATGTTCGTCGGCCAACAACCCGTCCGTGGGATCAACACCGACCCCCGGCCAAGACCACCGATTCCTCGGGGATCGCGCCGGCCGGAAAGGGGAAAAACACCCATCACCGGCCACGGAGGCTTGTCCATACACCGTCGCTTTGAAACCGCGCACGACCGGCGACGGCACTTCCTGGTCCACCGGTCAGCAGCCCCGTCGGGGGGCAGTCGATGGCGGCCAAGAGGCGCGGTCCCGGATCAGACGCGGGAAAACCAGTATGGATAGGGGCCTTTGACTGTCAAGAAAACCCCCAAACCGCTCCCGCAGCCGTGGGGAGTTGTCGGGATTGACCCGGGCGGGGCGGAGACCGAGCCCGCGGCTGCCTATACTCCGAGCCGATCCCCCGCCGCCCGGCTGCCGATACGGCCGGGGTTTCCGGCTTCCCTCCCCCCGACACGCCTCCCCGGCCCCATGTCCACGCCCCGCGCGCTCACCCCGCTTGAGCAACTCCTGCTGCGGGACAGCCGCCCGGGCTATCCGATGTGTTTTTTCCTCGCCTGCGATGTCGAGGGGCCACTCGACACCGGCCGGCTGAAGGCGGCCCTCGGGGGGGCGGCGGGGCGTCACCCGCTCCTCTGCAGCCGGGTCCACGACACCTGGTGGCGGCCGGCGTGGCGCCTTCCCGACACCCTCCCGGAGCTCCAGGCCTTCCCCCTCGGCTCCCCCATCCCCGCCGGCGGCGAAGCGGGATTTCCGTGGCGCCCGATCGACCTCCGGCGCACCAGTGGCGTCCGGATGGTGGCCCTCGAACGGGCCCGCGGGATGTGGGAAGTCGTCCTCATGATCCAACACGCAGCCTGCGACGGGCTCGCGGGGCTCGAGTTCTTCGGGGATGTGTGGTCGCGCTACCACGGCAGCGAACCGGCCCAGTTCCGGACCCCTTCCCGGGTCATCACGCGCCGCTCCGACGGGGGGAAAACCACCCCCGAATCCCCCTCCGACGTCGCCCCGCCACTCCCCGTCGAGGCTCCGTCCGCCGGTGATCTCGGTGGCGAGACCGCCCGTTTCGCCGGCTTCCTCCCTGCCAGGATCGCCCGTGGACCAGCCGCTCCGCCGCCATCCCGGCCGGAGGGCGCCGGCCGCGCCCCGCTCGCCGCCGGCCCCCCACTCCCCTACCACACCTGCGGCTTCACGGCGGAGGAGACTGCCACGATCAAACAGCGCGCGGCGGCTGCCGGGGCGTCGCTCAACGACGTCGCGATCGCGGCGGTGATGCGGGCCGTGGCGGCATGGAACGACGACGCCGGGCACCCGGCCCGCCAGATCCGGATCACGATGCCGGTGAGCCTGAAAGCGGCGGGGACGCGGGCACCGGCCTGCAACGACATGGGCTACGCCTTCCTCGACCGGACGGTGGAGCCTGGCCAGGACCCGGCCGACCTCATCCGCTCCCTCGCCACCGCCAGTCGCTGGATCCAGGAACACCGCGCCGCCGCCGTGTTCCTCGAGACCCTCGCCCTCATCGATCGCTGTCCGCCTCTGCTGTGGTTCCTGACGCGTCTCCCCCTCCCCCTCTCCACGGGAGTCGTCAGTTTTGTCGGCAATGTCGGGCCGAGGATGCGCGCCAACGTCCCCCGCGACGGTGGCTGTGACCTCCCCGGGGGGCTGCGCATCAGGGCCGTGCGCGGGGTTCCGCCGATCAGGCCGGGAACGCGACTCGGCGTCGGTCTGGTGATCTACGACGGTCGGCTGCAGGTGACGACGATCACCGACAGCCCCGCGCTCGGGCCGGCGGCCGCAGCCCGGCTGGCCGGAGCGATCCACGCCGGCATCCTCCGCTGTGCGGACTCCCTCCCCGCGTCGTCCTCCCGCCCGGCGAGGTCCCCACCGGGCGACGAGCCCTGACAGGCCACCGCGCCCGAGTCTCGACCACCGCCCCGATCGCGGGGGGCGACAATGATTCCCTGGGGAACCGCTAGCCCGGTCCGCCCCCGACTCCGCGGCCGCATGTCGCGAGCAGGGATGACGAGGGGGATTGCGACAGCCTCCGTGAAACTCCTACATTCTCGTCCCTGCCACCGCATGAACGACCACGCGGGGGTTCCCCCAGCCGAAGCACCGACCATCCATGATCGATCTTCCCGCGGCGGATCGCCACCACCTGCTCGTGACGGGCGCCACGGGCCTCCTCGGCTCGTATCTCGTCCGTGATCTCCTCCTCGACGGCCAGCCCCTGGCGGTCGTCGTCCGTCGCAGCCGGAGGGAGTCGCCCGAGGCGCGGGTGGAACGGCTCGTGGCCCACTGGGAGCACGAGCTCGGCAAGCGGCTCCCCCGCCCGCGCGTGTTCGCCGGTGACCTGACGACGCCGCGCTGTGGGCTCGCCGACGTCGATCTCGACTGGATCGGTCGTCACTGTTCCGGCCTCCTTCACAACGCCGCGAGCTTGAGCTTCCGGGGGGGCGACCGCGCGGCCGAGCCCTGGCTCTCGAACGTCACCGGCGTCGCCAACATGCTCGAGGTGGTCCGCGCGGCCGACCTCGAACATCTCCATCACGTCTCCACCGCCTACGTCTGCGGCCTGCGGACCGGGACGGTCGCCGAGGAAGAGCTGATGGTCGGGCAGGAATTCGGCAACGACTACGAGCGGAGCAAAGTCGAGGCCGAGGCGATGGTCCGGGCTGCCGAGGGCCCGGCGACCACGACGGTCTACCGCCCCTCGATCATCGTCGGTGATTCCCACACCGGCTTCACCTCCACCTATCACGGCTTGTTCGCGGTGCTGCGTCTCGGGCACACGCTCCAGACGAAGGTCGCCCTCGGCACGACGAGCGGGCCGGCCATCCTCCGGCTCCTCGGCATCGACCCTGCCAACCGCAAGAACTTCGTGCCGGTCGACTGGGTGTCGGAGGTCATCGCGCATTGCGTTCAGAGGCCGGAGGCCCGGGGCCGCACCTTTCACGTCACCCACCCGGAGCCGGTCTCCTCCGTGGCCATCGGCACGCTCGTGCAGGAGGCCGTCGAGCGGTTCTCCCGGGCGGCCTCCCCGGACGATCCGCAGCGCTGCGACGAGCAGTGGTTTGCCGAAAGCCTCGCGGCCCAACTCGACGTCTACCGCTCCTACTTCCGCAACGACCCGACCTTCGATCGGAGCAACACCGAGGCGGTGGCGGGCCATCTCCCCTGCCCGACGCTCGACCACCCCCGATTGATGCGGATGGCGCGGTTCGCCATCGAAGAGGATTTCGGCCGGGCGCCCCGGTCGTCACCCCGCGCCGTCGGGGCCGTGCCGGGGGCGGCCGGCAGCCCGGTGGGGTGACAGCGACCGGGTCCGGTCCGCCTGTAGGCATCGTGACGGGAACGCACCGGGTGCCGACGGCAACGCCCCAACGCCGTTGAGTGGACCCCGCCCGTCGCGTGGTCGATCAATTCCGCAGGCAGCCCAGCGCCGTTCCCCGACGGGGAACGCGGCGGGTTGCCGGGAGCGGCACTCCGCCGCGGCAGCAGGAGCGACGACGGCAATGGCGAAGAACACATGGCGGATCGTGACCAGGGGCGTCGACGGTGAACTGCTGATCCGCGACTTCGACTCCCCGGAGCCACTCCTCCAGACGCATGTCCAAGTCGGCATCGACGACTGCAGCACCGACCTCGAGCTCCGCGGAGCGCCGGTGTTCCGTTCCCTCGTCGGGCCGATGCCCGAGGGGAACAACGTCATCCGCTACGAGACGCCCGAGGTGTTCGAATGCCTCACCAAGGAGTGGGCGATCCCCAAGGCCCCGCGCCGTCGCGTCCGGAAGTCGGCCACCACGCCCGCCGAGGCGAGCGCCGCCGTCGAACCGCCGGCCGCGGGGTGAGAAAGGGTGTCCCGGGCCGAGCCCAGGGGAGGTATGCCATGAGTGAAGCCAAGGTTGAAGCCAAGCGTGATGCCACGGGTGACACGATCTTCTCGAAAATCATCGCCGGGACGATTCCGGCGAGGATCGTCCACGACGACGACCGTTGCCTCGTGTTCCACGACGTGAACCCGCAGGCCCCCGTCCATCTCCTCGTCATTCCCAAGCGGGGAATCGTCAACGTCGCCGCGCTCGAAGCGGAAGATGCATCGCTCGTAGGACACCTCGTGCTCGTGGCGGCCGGGGTGGCAAGAAAGCTCGGGATCGCCGACGGCTACCGGCTCGTGTTCAACTGCGGGCGCGACGGCGGCCAGTCGGTCGACCACCTCCACCTCCATCTCCTCGCCGGCCGGCCGCTCACCTGGCCCCCGGGCTGACGGGTCCCACCGGCCTCATTTCCAGAGGCGACGGACCTGGTCGAGGAACCCGGTCCGGGGCCGATCGGCGCCGGGCTTCGGCTCCGCTGCCATGTCGGCCGGCGCCCGGGCGCTGCTTGCCGCGCCGTTCCCATCAGCTGCCGGGGCGCTCGGGACGCGGATCCCGGCGGCGAGTGCGGCCCGGTCGGCGGCGTCGTCGGTGACGAAGGCGGCGAGGAACCGAGGCCAGTGGCTGTCGAGGTCGAGGACGCAGGCCCCGAGGTCGCCCGAGGCGAGATGGTGGTCGGCCAGGGCGAGCACCTTCGACAACTGGACCCGCTGCGACTCGTCGTAGGCGAGATCGAAGATCCGGACGTCGTCGACCTGCACCGTCCCGCCGGCGAGGAGATCGAGGCGAACGCGGAGCGACTCCATCCCGCGCGTCGGCAGGTCGTCGACCTGGAGCACAAACTGCGACCAGTGGGGCGTCAACGGGCGCGACGCCGGCCCATGGCCGACCACGGCGAACCGGTAATACTCCCGGTCGTTCTCCAGCCCTTCCAGCGCGATCCGCAGCGCCGGCTGCGGTTCCCCCGGCTCGATCCGCAGCCACAGCGCGATGCTCAACCGGCCGGTCGCCGGAGGGGAGAACGGGTTGCTGCGAAGCGTGGCCAGGCCATGGTCCGAGCCGAAGGCCACGCCCCGGCCGGTGCCACCCGGCGCACCGGGCACGATCCGCAGCCTCCCCCGCTGCGGTTCGAGAAGCTCCCACCCGGGCACGCCCCCGTCGTGGTCGGGAAACTCGAAGCCGGGGTTGTCGAGGACCTCGAGCGGCGCCGGCATCTCGAGGGCGGCGCGCCGGCGCCGCAGCCCGGCCAGATCGCGCGCCACCTGCTCCGCCAGGGCGTCATCGAATGCGACCTCCGCCCCCCGCAGGGCCGCCGGCCCGACGCCGGTCACCACCCGTGTCTGCCACGGCCCCAGCTCGAACCCGACCATGCCGCCGGGATCGGAGGGGAGCGGGAGCGTGTCGACGCCGTCGAACATCCGCGCCGTGGCCCCCGACGTGTCGAGGCGCGCCCGGCACCGGACCGGCGAAAGGTTCGTGACCATGACCGCCGTTCCGGTCGCCGCCGACGCGGCCCGAACCACGAGCGGACGGGGAATGTCGGGGATCGCCTCCAGGCGGTTCTCCGGGAGGATGGCGAGCATTCGAGCGAGCCGGTGATCGAGATCGTCGGCCTGCCGGAAGGCGAGCGCGGCATCGTAGAGGTGCTCGCAGTCGGCCGCCGAGACGATCTCGGCGAGCATCCGTTCCCGCGCCACGCCGGTGCGGACGGCATGAACGCGGGCCGGCGCGGCGCTGGCCGTGCCGCCGAAGGCGCCGGTGGCGAGGACCGGACGGAGATCGATCGCGCCCGGTGGCTCGAGCGCCATCGCGGCCCGGCGGCGGGCACGGGACGCCTCGGTCCCCGCCGTCCGATTCATGGCGCGGAGCGTGTCGCGCTCGACGATGTCGTCGGTGGCGACATGGACGTGCGGCGAGACCCAGACAACCGCGTCGATCGCGGTGAGCCGGGCGGGGTCGAGCCCGATCTCGCGGCCGATGTCGGCCGTCGCCGGCTCCTGGGCAAGAACGGGGCGGAACCGCGGCGCGAGGTCGCCGGCGGTGAACAGCGTGGTGGGGACGATCGACAGCGTCCACGACGGATCGTGGGCGACGAGGCGTGACACGAGGCGATCGACAAACCGGGTGAGCTCGTCGCAGCGCCAGTCGAGCCACAGGTCTCGCAGCGGCCCCTCGACGAGCGCCGCCCGGACGGCGAACCGCCGGTCATCGTCCCCCAGTGCCTCGGGCCCGGCGGTCGCCATGGCCGCCGCCGCGGCCGGATGGGCCGCGACGAACCGGGCGAAGGTGGCGTCATCGAGCCCCCAAGCCACGCCGGGGAGATGGAACCAGCCGTCGTGGGGGAGGAGGAGTGCGATCCCGTCGACCGCCTCGCGCCCCTCGATCCGGGCCGCGAGCTCGAAGATCACTCCCTCGACCGCCCTCTGCACGCGGGGATCGAGGATGTTGTAGGGCGTCGCCCCTCCTGCGGCGCTCCGCCGGGGGCGGCCATCGCGCCCGACGCACACCAACCCGGTGGCGTCGGCCGCGTCGCCCGCGAGCCGGGCCTCAACGGCGAGCAGCGGGCCGTTGCAGGCGATCGCCGGCACGAGCCGCAGCCCCTGACGGAGATAGGTGCGGCAGAGCAACTCGACGACATCCTTGGGCACCGGATCAAAGGGAGCCTCGAGGGTGTCCGAGCCGTCCCACCGCGGTGCCAAGCCCGTGGCTGGCGACGGCCAGGCCGCGGCGCCGTCGGCGTAGACGGTGACCAGTGCGCCGGACGCGCCCTGCGCGGCGAACCATTCGGCGCTGGTCCGCGCCGCGACCAGCGCCGTCCGCCAGTCGGCATGCACCTTCCCCCCGGCGGCCTCGACGCGGAGCGGGCCACCGAAGCCGTCCAGATCGGGAAGCCCGATGACCCCGTAGGTCGAGCGCCGCGGAGGGTTGCCGTCGGGCAGCACCGCCGCCGTGGGGAGATGGGCGGGGCCGGCGAGGATCCGCACCGTTCCGAACGAGGCCGGCAGACGCAGCGACGCGTTGGCGATCACGACCATCGGCGCACGCGTCTGCGGCCAAAAGGTGCAGGTGTGGCGGGCGACACCGGTCGAGCCGGGAAGTCCCTCCACGGCGAACCCTCCCTCGTAGGTCGCCACGACCCCCGCCCCCACTTCCTCGAGCACGGTGATCGCGACCGCCTCGTCGTCGGCCAGCGGGTGGTTGATCTCCAGCCGGTGCGGCATTCCCGGCACGGCCCCCGAGAGCTGGATCGCCTCCCAGGCAGGCTCGTCGCTCGACCGGGACGGCGGCAGCCTGAACAGCGCCCCGGCGGGATGCGAATCGAGCAGGGAGTGCCCGGCGGGGAGCAATCCGGTGAGCCGGGGGACGACCGATCCGACGCCGGGGATCCGAGGGATCGTCACCGCTGGCAGCGGCACCCTCGGAATGCTGAGCGGCAGCGGCATGTGGGGGAGGTTCTGGGCCGCCTGGCGCCCCATCGTCGGCAGGCGCCTGAGGCGCTCCATGAGCCGCGGGCTGGCCGGATCGAGCTCCTGGATCACGCGCCAGTCCCCCTCGCCGCGCGGCCGCGGCGCGGATGCCGTTACGGCGACGAGCTGAACCATCCTCGAGGCCAGCGGCCGGGCCCACCGCAGCCCACCGCGTTCGGTGATCTCGAGCATGACGTCGTACGCCCCTTCTCGCGGCGGGAGGGGCACGTCGACGGCGATCGGCTGGAAACGCTGCGGGGGGCCCGACGGGCATTCCTCCCCGGCGATCGGTGCCAACTCGTGGAGGAGCCAGGAGCGGCTGTGGGTCTCACTGCCGTCGGCGGAATCGCGGACCCGAACCCGTAATTCGGCCGTCGCCCCAGCCGCGGCCCGTGGAGGAAGAAGTGGATCGACGCCGATCCGGACAGTCTCCCCGGGGGAGCGGAGCGTGCCCCCCCCGATCGCCAGCCGGATCTCGTTCCCAGGCGCGCGGCGGATGGTGAGCCGGTTGGCATCGTCGTCGAGCGGGTCGTGGACCGGCGTCTCGATCAACTCCGCGACGCGGATCTCGGCATGGCGGGCCTGATCGGCACGTCCATCCGGGACGAGGTCGACCACGACCCGCGCCGTCTGCCAGTCGGGAATGCCGAGCTCGACGCCGTCGAGCGGGCATTCGGCCGGCTGATGAATGAACACCGTCCGCCCGACGGCATGGAGCCGCGCCGCGGCGAGAGGATCGGGGGAGATCAGTCGCCAGGCGAGCGTCTCCACGCCGGGCGGGGCGGAGGGAGCGGCGTTCGGGGCGGCGTCGCCCGGCGTCGCGCCGACGACGCGGATCGTCCCCGACCAGCGACGCGGCTTCCCCCCACCCCAGATGACGCGGATCGCCACGGCCGGATCTGGCGCCGGGGATTCATCGTGGCCGACGACGGGAAGTGGCGTCACCGCATCGGCAAGCGCCGGGGGCGCCGCCCATCCCGGCGCACCGCGCCCAGCCACCAAGCCCGCCAGGAGGGCGATGATGAGCGGCACACAGCGAATGACGGGGCGGTCGGGCATGGGGCGCGCGGACGGGGCGGGAAGCGGGCGGACGGAAGGGGGAGAATAGCGGTCGGTGGCGGGCCTCACCACCGCTGTTTCCCCGGCCGAAATGCCCTTTTTGGCCGCGTCAAGCCCGTCTTTGAAGGCCCCGGTCAGGGACGGCGCTCGCTGCCCCGGCCCGTCGACCGGCGGGGAGATTCAGGCGACCTCACCGGCGGCGCCGAGGGGGAGCACCCAGGCCCGGCGGTCCCCCACGCGGGCCGCCGCGACAACCTCCGCCATGGCCGCCACCACCGCGGGGCAGCGGTTGCTGACATCCGCCACCTCGAAGAAGTCGTCCGGCTTGGCGTAAAGCCGGCGGTGGGGCTCGCCATCGGCGCCGGGTGACTCGAGATAGAACCAGTGGGGGGTGACGACGGCGGTCCCCGCCTCGGTGGCGGCGATGACGCGATCGCGCTGCTCGTGCGTCCAGGTGTCGAACAGCCCCGACAACGCCCGCCCCGGGTCGGGATCGACGGCGCGGCGGTCCTCCGGAAAGCCGAGCACCCGGCGGAGGGTCGCTCCGAGGTCGGCCGGCATGACGAGCCCCGGATGGCGTTGCCCGGCCATCCGCCCCCGGCCGTCGACGAGGATCGCCGGCAGATGGATGCTCTCACCAAAGGGCATCTCGGGCCCGTCCGGGGGGCCGACGAGACCATGGAGCCCCAGTGGCATCCCGCGCACGCCGGCGACGCAGATCGTCCACTCCTCCGACGTCGGCAACGGCGGCGGGAGCGCGGCGAGAAGCTCACCGAAACAGCGATCGAGGAGCGAGACCTGGGCGGCGAACCGCTGGCGATGCCCCATGACGAGATCGGGATCGGTGTCGGCCTCCAGCCGCAGCGATGGCAGCGCGACGCCCTCCGGCGGCGGCGGGTCATCCGGATCGAGATACGGCTCATGGAACGACTCCGGCGCGTCCCAGGCAATTCCGAGGCTGGCGGCATGGATCCACACGAGGCCATGATCGGCGCCGGCCACGAGCCCGCCGGCGGCGGCGAACAACCGGCCGAGATTCGTCTCCTCTGCGCGGCGGGCCGAGCGGCGCGGCAGGAGCGCGGGGACGACCGTCACGGCCACTCCCGTGCTGTCCCCCTCGGGAGCGAAGAGCGCTGCGACGGAGGCCTCGTCGGTGACCACTCCCGGGCGGAGTCCGGCAACGGCGGCCGCGGTGACCAAGCCCCCGGCAAGGGCGTCGAGGGTCTGCCGCGGATCGAGGGAGGGACTGATGAGGCGATCGAAGACGACGCCACGGCCGGCGAGGGCATCGAGCGCGGGGGTCGACACCCACGTCGCCCCCCAGGCCGGGAGGATCCAGGCCGGGAGCCGGTCGATGGTGACAAGAAGGAGCCGCGGGGGCATTCGCGAGCTCGGAGTTGGCTGGCAGGACACGAACGGATCCGCCGCTGAATGCGGCGGACTGCGATGGGACGAAGGCCAGGGATGGATGCAGTCCTGGAAAATCAGTGCCCGGGGGTGGGGGCGTCGTTCTGGTCACGCCCCTGGATCAGTTTCTTCAGCAGCGGCGTGGCCAGCGCCACGCCGAGGCCCACCCCGATCGACGTGACGACGAACAGGAAGAAGTAATCGGCCTGGCCACCGAAGTTCCAAGAGTTCCAAGGGAGCTTGATCTCGCCCCGTTCGATCGCCTCGACCTTCGCGGCGATCAGCCCCCCGGCGAGATTGGCGACGAAGCTCGACACCAGCCACACCCCCATCAGCAGCGACACGAATCGCTTCGGCGCGACCTTCGTGACGTACGACAGGCCGGTGGGGGAGAGACAGAGCTCGCCGACGGTGTGCCAAAAGTAGGTGAGGAAGATCAGCGCCATCGACGCCTTCGCACCATCCTTCACCGACATCCCTGCCCAGACCATGAACAGATACCCGACGCCGAGGGAGATCAGCCCCAGCGCGATCTTCATCGGCTGGCTGGGATCGAGCCCATGCTTGCCGAGGCGCGTCCAGAGGCCGGCAAAGAGCGGGGCGAGCATGAAGATCAGTCCGGCATTCACCGATTGGAACCAGGTCGCCGGGATCTCCCTGCCGAACAGCGTGCGGTTGGTGTTTTGCTCGGTGAAGACATTGATCGACGACCCGGCCTGCTCGAAGGCCATCCAGAAGAAGACATTGAAGGCCATGAAGAGAAAGATCGAGGCGGTGGGGCCACGATCCTCGGGCCGCTGGATGAAAACAAACCAGATCACGAGCCCGAGGATCACGATGGCGAGTACCGCCACGACCAGTGGCGAGAGGAGATCGGAAAAGGCGTTCAACAAGCCGTAGTGGTAGACGACCCCGCAGAGGGCCCCGAGAACGAGGCTCGCGACGACAAACAGCGGCGCCGAGGCGCCACGGCCGTCAGGGGGTAGGCCGATGTCGGCGAGGTATTTCGGCCGGAGGATCGTGTAGATGACGAGGCCGGCAATCATTCCGATGGCGGCGGCACCGAAGCCCCAGTGCCAGCCGACCTTCTCGCCGAGGGTGCCGCAGACGAACGCGCACAGGAAGGCCCCGAGGTTGATCCCCATGTAAAAAATGGTGAACGCCCCGTCGCGCCGCGGGTCCCCCTGTTTGTAGAGCTGCCCCACCATCACCGACACGCTCGGTTTGAAGTGGCCTGTCCCGAGGACGATGATCGCCAGGCCGGCGACGAACACCGACATCCCCAGATCGCTGTGGGCAAGCGACCCGAAACCCGACAAGCCGAGAACGACGTGGCCGATGGCGATGAGGAGGCCGCCGACGACCATCGAGCGGTGGGTGCCGATGAGCTTGTCGGCGATGATCCCGCCGAAGATCGGGAACAGGTAGGCAAGCCCGGTGTACCACCCGTACAGCGTGCTGGCCGTTTTCTTGGTCCACCCCGGCCCGGGATTGGCCCCCGCTCCCACGGTCATGGCGGTGATCTCCGAGAGCGCGATCGTGCGGCTCTCCGAGGTGCCGTCTGCTGCGGGGACGCTCAACTGCAGCATCCGCCCCTTGTCGACCGCCTGTTCATCCTCGAACACGCGCACGACCTTCCCCTTGGCGACCCCCGTGGCGGTGGTCACCTCCACGACGCTGCCGGTGGCAAAGCGGGCCTCGGTGCCGTCGGGCAGTTTGGCCGAGTACAGGCCGGCGATCAGATAGAGGACCAGCAATCCGCGCATCCCGTAGTAGCTGAAACGCTCCCACATCTCGACGAGGAAGAGGAGGAACAGCCCTGGCGGGTGACCGAGGATCGTCCCTTCTTCAGGCTTGGCCACGTGCCCCGGCTGAAACTCTCGCTGGTTGTCGCGGCTCATCAAGTCTCCCTCCGGCATGGGCGGCCACCGCAGCCGATGGCGATTCAGGACCGAACGCAAGGATACCCGCGGGAAGTCGTTCGACCGAGGGCACAACCCGCTCGACCTTGGCCGTCGAGCCAGCGGCGCTGGTGCGCGCCGCTTCGTCACACCGTCCTGCCCGGTCGGATGGTTGACGTCCGTCGCGGCCGACGGCTAGATTCCGACGGTCGTAGGCCGCCCGGCTTCCTCCCGCCCCACCTCCCCCGGATCTGCCACCGATGAGCCACGAGGCCGTGCCGTCCCGCCGTGCCGACCGCGAGCGGCTGCTGACGCTCGTCCAGCCCGGCCCTACCCACGTCGGCACCGGGGTTTTCGCCCGCCGCCGGCTGAAATCGGGGATCGTGCTGGGGGAGATCTTCGGCCAGGTGTGCGACGATCACCCCGCCGACCCGAGCTACTGCATGGAGCTCCCCAGCGGCAAGGTGCTCGAGCCCTCCGCCCCGCTCCGCTTCCTGAATCACAGTTGCGATCCGAACTGCGAACTCTTCTATTGGTTCGACGAGGACGATCCGCAGGTCGTTGTCGAGGACCGCCTCTGGCTCCAGACGATCCGCGACATCGAGCCGGGAGGGGAAGTGCTCATCGATTACTGCTGGCCGGCCGATGCCTCGATCCGCTGCCGCTGCGGCGCACCCAATTGCCGGGGATGGATCGTCGATCCGGATGAACTCCACCTCCTGAAGGACCGCGACCCATGCCGGGAGGAGACCGAGGTGGCCCCGACCCGGGCTGGCGACGCCGGGTGATCCTGGCGACCGTCGTCTGTTCGATCCTCGCCGCCGTGGGGCTCTCCCGGCTGCGGATCGACGACGATCTCCGGTCGCTCCTCCGCAACAGCAGCGACGACTTCGTTGTCATCGACGAGATCGCCGATCGCTTCGGCGCCCCCGATCGCGACTGTATCGTCCGCGTCAGGGCCACGACGGGCCCACTCTTCGCCCCGGTCACGCTCGGGAACCTGCGCGACCTCGTCGACGATCTGGCGCGGATCGACGGCGTCGAGGGGGTACGCTCGATGTTCGATGTCCGGCGGCAGGGCCTGGCCGGCGCCCTCCTCCCGGTCATCCCCCGGGTGGCCGGGCCGCTCGACGAGGAGGCCTGTGCTGCGGCGCTCGAGCGCTGCTCGAGGCATCCACTCATCACCGGCCACCTCCTCTCGGCCGATGCCGCAAGCGCGCTGGTCCTCGTGCGGCTCCTCCCCGGCCGCGACACCCCGGCGGCCGCCGAGGGGGTCCTCGCGGGGATCTCGGGGGCGCTCGCGGAACGCGACGGGCTGGAGGCCGAATTGACAGGCCTTCCCGCCCTCCGGGCCGAGGCGTCGCAGGCACTCCGCCGCGACATTCTCGTCTTCAACGCGCTGGGGATGTCGCTGGCCCTGATTCTCTCGGCGAGTGTGGCCCGGAGCTTCTCCTCGACGGTCGTCGCCTGCATTCCCCCGCTGGTCGGCGCGGTGTGGGCGATGGGGGTGCTGGGCCTGTGCGGCGCGAAGATCAACATCCTCACGAGCGTGGTGCCGTCGCTGGCCCTCGTCGTGGGGACGTGCGACTCGATCCACTTCATCGAGGACATGCGTCGCAGCGCCCGCCGGGGGATCGGGACGTCGGCCGCCTCGGCCGGGGCGATCCGGCGCGTCGGCACGGCCTGCGGCCTGACGAGCCTGGTGACGGCGATCGGCTTCGCGTCGCTGGCCGCGGCGCGGATCGAGGCGGTGCGCACCTTCGGCATCGCCGCGGCGGCGGGGGCGCTGGCGAGCTTCACCGCGGTGACGCTCCTCACCCCCCTCCTCGCCTCCCTCCCTGCCTTCCGGGGCATGCGGCTGGGACGATCGTCGCGCGGGGCCACGCGGCTGGCGGCGTTCCTCGCCGGCTGGTCGGTGCGCCACGCCGGGGGGATCACCGCGGTGGGCCTCCTCGCCACGCTCGGCCTCGGCCTCCTCTCCGCCGGGCTCGATGCCGACAACCGGGTCGCCGACGCCCTTCCGCGCGGCGCCGCCTCGTCGCGGGCCCTCCTCCATGTCGACGAGGAGTTCGGTGGGGCGTTCGGGGCCGATGTCGTCGTCCGCTGGCCGGAGGGGCTCGACTGGCGGGAGGCGGGGGTGCTCGACGGGATCGCGGCCGTACACGGCGTTCTCGAGGCAGTCGACCCGGCGATCCGAGCCGTGTCGCTCTCGACGGTGGCCGGGACGATCGGCGAGCGGGCGCGGCGCCGCCTCGACGCCGCGGACTTCGACGGGTTCGTCGACCCGGCGGCGCGGGTGGCGGTGGTGCGGGCGCGGATCCGCGACGTTGGCTCGCGGACCCTCGAGCGGGTCTATGACCGGATCGATGCCGGGCTCGTCGGCCTCGAGGCCTCCCACCCGGGGTGGCGATTCCAGCTCGCCGGGATGTCGGTCCTCTCGGCGCGGAATGTCCGGCAATTGGTCCGCGATCTCGGCTCGAGCCTGGCCCTCGAGGTCGTCGTCATCGGGACAATCCTGGCGCTGGCCTTTCGTTCCCCGCTGGCGGGCCTGGTCAGCCTCATCCCCAACGTCTTCCCCCTGGCGGTGATCGGCGCGGTGATGGTCGCCACCGGCAGGCACCTCGACCCGGCGACGGTGATCGTCTTCAACGTCTGCCTCGGCCTCGCCGTCGATGACACCGTCCACGTCCTCACGGCGCTGCGCCGGCAGCGCCGGCCGGGGCTGTCGATCGAGTCGGCGATCCGCCGGGGCGTAGCCGAGACGGGCAATGCGATCATCCTCGGCGGCGTCGTGCTCACCATCGGCTTCGCCGCGGTCACCGTCTCGCGGGTGCCGTCGCTGGCGAGCTTCGGGATCCTCGCCTGCGCGGCAGTGGCCGCCGCCACGGTGGCCGAGCTCGTCATGCTGCCTGCGCTTCTGGTCGTTACCGACCGGATCGTCCGCCGCTTCCCTCCGCCCTGGCAGGACGGGATCTTCATCCGCGACTCAATCACCCCCGACGACGATCAGCCGATCGCCCGGGTGGCCATCGGCACGACCTCCGCGAGCGCCTCGACGGTGCGCACGATCTGATCCTCGGTGTGCTCGGCGGTGAGGAAGAATCGGACCCGGGCCGCCGACTCACGGACGGCCGGATAGAGGATCGGCTGGGCATTGATGCCCCGTTCGAGGAGCAATTGCGAGACGAGGATCGCCCGGTTCGAGCCGCCGACAATGACGGGGATGACGGGCGTGTCGCCACTCGAGCCGGTGTCGAGATCGCAGTCGGCGGCGAGCTTCAGGAACAGCTCCGACCGCTCCCGCAACCGCGTCACGCGCCACGGCTCGCGCTGGATGACTTTCAGCCCCTCGAGGGCCGCCGCCACGTTTGGCGGCGAGCAGGCGGTGGAGAAGACGAACGCCGGCGTCGTGTAGCCGAGGTAGCGGATGAGCCGCTCATTCCCGGCGAGGTAGCCGCCGCCGGCACCGAGGGCCTTGCTGATCGTCCCCATCCACAGATCCCCCTCGGCAGGATCGACGCCGAAGTGGTCGCAGATGCCTCGCCCCCCCGGCCCCATCGTGCCCACCGAATGGGCCTCGTCGACGTACAGCATCGCATCGTGACGACGCTTGACCTCGAGGAACCGCGGCAGATCGGGGTAATCGCCATCCATGCTGTAGACCCCCTCGATGGCGACGACGACACGCCGGTATTTCGGGCGGAGGTCCCGCAGCAGGCCGTCGAGCTGGTCGTGATCGTTGTGGCGGAACGGGCGCTTCCCCGCCTTCGAGGCCCCCGCCCCCTGGACGATGCTGTTGTGGGCCAGCTCGTCATAGAGGATTAGATCCTCCGCCCCGAAGAGGTGGGCGAAGACCGAGGCATTCGTGCCGTAGCCACAGGGGAAGACCGTCGCGCGCTGCGTGCCGAGGAACGACGCCAGCTCCCGATCGAGGTCGTCGAGGAGCGTGTTGTTGCCGCCGACCATCCGGCTCGCCGAGGCGCTGCAGCCGAAGCGGTCAATGGCGGCCTTCGCCGCCCGCGTCACCTCCGGGTGACCGGTGAGCCCGAGGTAGTCGAAGCTCGTGAAGCTGATGACATCCTGCCCCCCGATCCGTGCCGTGCGCCCGCGGACGCGCTCGTTGGCCCGGAGGAAGGGGTTGGCCAGGCCTGCCTGCTCGAGGCCACGCAGCCGCGCCTCGAGAGCGCCGATCTCCGGGAACGGATCGGCCCCGGTGGGAGGGGGCGTCATCGGCGCGTGGACGGGGCGCTGGCTGCCGGTGGCCAGCGGCTCGGCGGAGGTGTCGGGATCGCCGGCATCGACCATGTGGCGGGCGATGCAGTCGACGAGATCGCCGCAGGTCTGGATGCCGCGGAGCCAGTCGTCGCGGAAGCGCATCTCGTAGCGCCCCTCGATCCGGTTGACGACGTCGAGGAAGGCCGCATCGTCGAGGCCGGCGTCAGCGAGGGTCGAGCGGTCGGAGAAGCCCCCGCGCCGACCGCGCGGCTGGAAGCGCGCGAGCTCCTCGATCACCAGACGCGTGATCGCCGTCTTCGAGCGCGAACGGACGAACGCCTCCGCCCCCTGCCGCGGTGCCGCACCGATCGCCAAGCCCCGCCCGCCGTGCTCCGGCGAAAACTCCCTTACCACGCTTTTCGACTCCCCACGCGGGCGGACGCGTCGCGTCCCTGCACGCCGGATTCCCTCCGGCGCCATCGACGATGCGTCTCCCACGCCCCGCCTGCCGTGACCGCCTCACGGCACGCGATACTGTACAGGAACGATTCCGTTCCGCACCCCCCTCACCCGCGCCTTTCGCCGGTGCCCCGGCCGCGCCGCAGCGGCCCGCGGCTGCGGCGCCCGGACAAAACAGCCGAGCGTGAATCCGTGCGCATGACGCCATGGCTGCCGATGGAAACGGTCGAAGCGATCGCGGAATCATTCCGGCGCTGTCGTTCCCCGCTTCCGCAGGCGACGCTCAGCTGGCCAGCAATTTCCTCAGCACGAACGGCAGGATGCCGCCGGAGCGGAACTGATCGAGCTCGACCGGCGTGTCGATCCGGGCCAAACACGGGATCGTCAGCTTCGAGCCATCGGGGCGCGTTGCCACGACCGGCACGGTCGCTCTGGGCGTGAGCCCCTCGAATGGCACGTCGAACGTCTCCTCGCCGGTCAGCCCGAGCTCCTGCCACGGCTTGGGCAGGACCAGCGGCAGGACCCCCATTCCGACGAGATTCGAGCGGTGGATCCGCTCGAAACTCGCCGCCAGGACCGCCCGGACGCCGAGGAGCATCGTTCCCTTGGCGGCCCAGTCGCGCGAGCTGCCCGTGCCGTATTCGGTGCCGGCCAGGACCACCAGCGGTGTCCCGTCGGCCCGGTACTTCATCGCGGCGTCATAGACCGGCATCACCTCGGTGCCGGGGAGGAGCCGGGTGATCCCCCCTTCCGTCCCGGGAACGAGAAGATTGCGGAGGCGGATGTTGGCGAATGTCCCTCGGGTCATCACCCGGTCGTTGCCGCGGCGGGCCCCGTAGCTGTTGAAGTCGACGGGGGGCACACCATGCTCGACGAGGTAGTGGCCGGCCGGGCTCACCTTGGCGATGCTCCCCGCGGGGGAGATGTGGTCGGTGGTGACGCTGTCCCCCAGAGCGAGAAGGACGCGGGCCCCGTACACGCTCTGCGGTGGCTTCAGCTCGTGCGTCAGGTCGGAGAGGAACGGCGGCTCCTGGATGTAGGTGCTCTTCGCATCCCAGTCGTAGAGCTCGCCGGTGCTCGTCGGCACGGCGTTCCAGCGCGGGTTCGATTCCCACACGTTGTCGTAGCGCTTCTGGAACTGCGCCGGCTCGACGGCCGCTTCGACCGTCTTCCGCACCTCCTCGGCCGTTGGCCAGATCTCCCGCAAATAGACCGGCTTGCCGTCGGAGCCGGTGCCGATCGGCTCATGCTCGAGATCGATGTCGGTCGTGCCGGCCAGGGCGTAGGCGACGACCAGCGGGGGGCTGGCGAGCCAGTTGGCCTTCACGAGCGGATTGACTCGGCCCTCGAAATTGCGGTTGCCGGAGAGGACGGCCGCGGCGACGAGATCCCCCTCCTGCACGGCTTTGGCGACATGGTCGGGGAGAGGGCCCGAGTTGCCGATGCAGGTCGTGCAGCCGTAGCCAACGGTCTCGAAGCCGAGCGTGTCGAGGTCGGTGGCCAGCCCCGACTTCTCGAGGTAGTCGGTAACGACGCGCGATCCCGGTGCGAGGCTCGTCTTCACCCACGGCTTGACGGTCAGCCCGCGGGCCACCGCCTTCCGCGCCACGAGCCCCGCGGCGACCATCACGCTCGGGTTGCTCGTGTTGGTGCAGCTGGTGATGGCGGCGATCACGACGGCGCCATGGTGGATCGTGGAGCTGTGGCCGTTCTCCTTCACCGTGCCGGTCTTCGCCAGGGCGGCGGCATCGAGCGCGAAGCCGCGCTTCGCCGTCGGGGCGGTGAGCGACTCGGCGAACGTCTTCTTGACCGCCCCGAGCACCACCCGGTCCTGCGGCCGCTTCGGGCCGGCAAGGCAGGGGACGACGGTGGAGAGATCGAGCGAGAGAGTCGACGTGAACTCGGGCGTCGGGGCGGAGGCGGTGCGAAACAGCCCCTGCTCCTTCATGTAGCGCTCGACGAGCTCGACGGTCGCGTGCGGCCGGCCGGTGAGCCGGAGATAGGTGAGCGTCTCGTCGTCGATCGGGAAGAATCCCATCGTGGCCCCGTATTCCGGCGCCATGTTGGCAATCGTGGCCCGGTCGGCGAGCGCCATCCCGGCCAGCCCAGCCCCGTAAAACTCGACGAACTTCCCCACCACGCCCGCCTTGCGGAGGATCTCGGTGACCGTCAGAACGAGGTCGGTGGCGGTCGCGCCGGAGGGGAGCCGGCCCGTCAGCTCAAAGCCGACCACCTCGGGGAGGAGAAGCGACAGCGCCTGGCCGAGCATCACCGCCTCCGCCTCGATGCCGCCGACACCCCAGCCGACGACCCCCAGGCCGTTGATCATCGTCGTGTGGCTGTCGGTGCCGACGAGGGTATCGGGGACGGCGACGGGGAGCTTGGTCGTGCCGGTGGCCGCCGGATCATCGCGGAGAAACACGCAGCCGGCGAGGTATTCGAGGTTCACCTGATGCACGATCCCGATCGCCGGCGGAACGACGCGGAAGTTTTGGAATGCCTGCTGGCCCCAGCGGAGGAAGGCGTAGCGCTCGGCATTGCGATCGAACTCGATGGCGATGTTCTCCTCGAGCGCCCGGTGGGTACCGAAGTGGTCGACCTGGACGGAGTGGTCGATGACGAGATCGACCGGCACCAGCGGGTTGATCTTCCGCGGGTCTCCCCCGAGCCGCTCCATCGCCGCGCGCATCGCAGCGAGATCGACGACGCACGGCACGCCGGTGAAGTCCTGGAGGACGACACGCGCCGGCTTGAAAGGAATCTCCGATTCTGCCGGCTTGACGGCGTTCCACGTCGCCAGCGCCCGGACGTCGGCTTCGGTCACCTCGTAGTCGTCGCAGGTCCGTAGCAGCGCCTCGAGGACCATCCGGATCGAATAGGGAAGCCGAGAGGTGTTGGTCACCCCCGCGTCGTCGAGCGCCCGCAGCCGGTAGAGCGTGGCCGGCCCGGAACCGGTCTCGAACGTGCCACGGGCGGAGAACGGATCGACGGGGCGGGCGGCCATGAGCAGGGCTCCGGTGCAGTGCGGCGGTGAATCGGGCTGAATGTGCCCAATGTATCGGCCACGCGACCCCCCGGCGAAGACCCCGCTTCTGCAGCCGCTTGGGGCAGAGTGTGAGAATTGTGCGAGAAATCCGTCCAGGCGGGGAAAACGGGCATTTCGTGGTGCAAAAAGTGTTCGACACGGGAACGCTGGTCGGCTATAGTTCTGAAGTCGCGAGCGCCGTCCGGCAGCCCGCCCAACCGTCCAAGTGCTTCTCTTCAGCGGCTGTTCCCCCCCAAAGACCCTCACCTCGATAGCCGCTCGTGGGCCCGTGGTTTCCCCAACCACGGGCCCTTTTCTTTTTTGTGGCCCCCTTTTTTGGCCGGCTGGCCTTCCGAGGCCTTCATTCCGCTCGAACCGGCCCCCGTCATGCCCGACGAAGCCCCGCCGCCGGTCGAGCCCGCCGAGCCCGACTTCACCGTCGAGCAGGGATACGTCGTCTTCACCGCGGCTTTTCACCGCCGCCGCGGCCAGTGCTGCGGCAGCGGGTGCCGGCACTGCCCCTTTTTCCCCCGCCATCATCAAGGGTCGACGAGGCTCGCCCCCGCCGGTCCGCCGCAACCGGGGCGTTGAGCCGGAGGGCTCACCAGAGCCACGCTGGTGGGCTACAGTGTGGCCTCGGGCTTTCCGTCGTTTTTCTCCGGGGGCATCCATGAACACGATCTCGTTCCGCGTTGCGGCCATCGGCGCCGCGATCCTCTGCCTCGCTCCGCTTGTCGCCCCGGCCCAGACCGCGGCCGACACGAAGGAGGAGGCGATCAAGAAAGATCATCTGGCGATCGAGGGGACCTGGCAGGCGATTTCGCTCGAGGTCAACGGCAACGCCGTGGGGGCCGACGACGTCAAGAAGATCTCGACCGAGAACGGCCGCGACGGCGAATGGACGCTCCTCGTCGAAGGAAAAGACGTTGCCGAGGGGACGAGCACCATCGATCCGACGGTGACCCCAAAGACGATCGACTTCAAGACCACGAAGGGGAACAACGCGGGCCAAACGTCGTTTGGCATCTACGAGATGACCGGCAAGAACAGGAAGCTGTGCATCGCCGAACCGGGGAGGCCCCGCCCCGCCGACTTTTCCGCCACCGCGGGGAGCGGACGGATGCTCGTCGTTTTCGAACGGGTCGACGTGACGAAATAGGACGCTTCCGGAGGACGGAACCTTGTTTCCAACCAACCGCTCTCCCCAGCGCCGGGGCGTGTCGCTCGTCGAGTTGCTCGTCTGCCTGGCGATCATCGGGCTGATGATCTCGATGCTCATGCCGGCGATCCATGCGGTGCGGATGTCGTCGCAGCGGACGGTGTGCGTCAACCACAAATCACAGATCAACCTCGCACTGCAGATGTACGCCGACGCAAACAAGGCACTCCCCCCTCCCCCGCGCCCCGGGTTTCCCAGCGGTTGGACATGGGAAATCCTTCCTTTCATGGAGGAAGGGGCGATGCAGTCGACCATGGTGGCTGGCCAACCGATCAGCGCGGCCGTCAATGCCTCCGCGGCCAGGTCGCGACCGCCGCTCTACCGCTGCGCGTTCGCGTCGTCGTGGCGATCGTCGGATGTGGCCGGTGTGCTCCCGTCAGACTTCCTCGCCGTCGTCTCGGAGAGCAAGCCGGGCTCACGGAAGCGCACCGACATCTCCCTCTCGATCGTTCACTCCCCGGAAACCAACACCCTCCCCTGGCCGGTGGCAGCGGAGATCTCCTGGGAAGAGTATGGCCGGCTCCGCAGTCAGGATGCATGGAAAGTGTGGCATCCCGCGTCGTCGGGCACCGGCTTGAGCGGCCTCATCGACGGCGACGGTGCCGATTGACCGCCCCCCCTTGGCGCATGCAACTCCCGAATGACCCATGACTCCCACCGAAGCCCCTGCACAAGCAGCTCCCCGCCGGCACCGTCGCCTTCCCCCACCGGCGCCCCTTGGCGACCTGGGAGGGATGAATGTCGCCGGGTTCTGCGCCGACATCGAGCGGCTCAAGGCCGACGCCTACCGCCAGATCGGCCCGGCCGATTTTGCCCACCTGCGGCGGATTGAAACGTACGGCAAGCTCGCCACCTTGCTGGGGTATTCCACCGCCTGGGTGTTCCCCAATCCCCTCACGGCCTTTGCCCTGAGCCTCGGGCAAATGACCCGCTGGCTGCTCGCGCATCACATCACCCACCGTGGCTACGACCGGGTGCCGGGGATCCCCGCCCGCTACACGAGCCGGGTGTTCGCCCGCGGCTGGCGCCGGTTTGTCGACTGGTTCGACTGGCTCCTCCCCGCGGCCTGGGATCATGAGCACAACTTCCTCCACCACTACCACACCGGCGAGGATGCCGACCCGGACGTGGCCGAGCGGAACATGGAATCGCTCCGCGCCATGCCCCTGCCGGTGTGGATGAAACTCGCCCTGATCGCGGTCTTGGCATGCACCTGGAAGATCATCTACTACGCCCCCAACTCGCTGAGCGTGCTCGACCCCGACAGCCGGAAGCGGCTGCGACACGAGCATATCACCCGTCTTACGGTCCGGAATCTCGTCGACTTCCGCCGTCGGTCGGTGCGGCGGTTGTGGCTGAGCTGTTACCTGCCGTATGGAATCTTCCACTTCGGACTGGTGCCGCTGGCATTCCTCCCCCTGGGGGTGACCGCGGCCTGGTACGTGCTTTTCAACAAGCTCCTCGCCGAGGCGATCACGAACGTCCATTCCTTCCTCGTGATCGCCCCCAATCACACGGCCGACGATCTCTACCGTTTCTCCTTCCACTACGACCGCAAGGAGGAGTTTTACGTGACCCAGGTGATGGGCTCGGCCAACTACCATTGCGGCGGGGAATTCACCGACTACATGAGCTGCTGGCTCAACTACCAGATCGAGCACCACCTCTTCCCCGATCTGCCGATGCGGCAATACTCCCGCATCCAGCCGGAGGTGAAGGCGCTGTGCGAGAAGCATGGCATTCCCTATCGGCAGGAGAGCGTCTTCCGCCGCTTCGGGCGGCTCGTCGACGTGGCGGTCGGCAGAACGAGCATGCGGCAACTCGAGGCCTTCCCACGGCCGGCGCTGGCTGGCGACGCCGTTCCCAGCGACTGACGTTCACCGGACCGCGGCCTCGACCTCATCGGCTGCGGCGGCGATTCCGTCGGCGCCGGCAAACCGGTTGGCCACGGCGCGGCAGCGGTCGGCCACGTTCTCATCCGCGAGGAGCTTTCCGAGGAGGTTTGCCAAAGCGGGGCCGCGGAAGGCTTTCCTGGCAAGCGCCTTGCCGACGCCGAGGCGCTCGATCCGGGCAGCGTTGTCGAATTGATCGAATCCCATCGGCATCACGATCTGCGGCACACCGCCGGCGAGCCCCTGCGAGAGGGTGCCGATGCCGCCGTGATGGACCAGCGCCGCCGAGCGCGGCACGAGCCAGCGGAAGGGGACGAACGCGGCGTGGCGCACGCCAGCGGGGAGCGCCCTGGGGATCTGATCGGGAAACCTCGTGAGGAGGAGCCCGCGCACCTCGAGCCTCTGGCAGGCGGCAGCGGCGGCGGCGAAGAACTCGTGGCCGTGGAGATGGGCGCTGCCGGGGGTGAAAAGGATCGGGGGCGATCCCTCTGCCAACCAAGCCTTCATCTGGTCGTCGGCATCGCTCACCCCCTCCTCGCTGTAGAGGGGAAAGCCTGTCAGCCGCACCTGTGGCGGCCACTGCGGCTGCCGCGCGGCAAACCAATCAGGGAAAAGCCCGAGGGTCCGCAGGGGCGAATGGATCCAATCGCGCAGCAGCCCGCGGGCCGGTGGCAGGCCGAGGGAGGCGCGGAAGGGATTGAGCCAGCGGCCGATGATGGGATCGATGAGAAGCCGGTCGGCAAGGGCCCACTGGAGCCTGCGGAACCAATGCGGGCCGCGGTGGACGAAGATCCCGGGCACTCGCGGGGCATCGTCGAGGCTGCGAAACAACAACGGCGAAAGGTGCGCGGTGACCAGCGCCACGCCGAGGCGCTCCTGGGCGACGCGGGCCCCGAAGGCGAGGCTCGAGGCGACGACGACCGTGGCCTCGCCGGCGGCGGCGTCGGCAGCAAGCGCCCGCTCGATCACGCGGTAGACCGGCTCGAGGAGGGGGCGGACGAAGAGCTCGAGGATCACCGGAGTGCCGCGGAGTGGGTCCCAGATCCGTTCGTCCTCGATCGACGCGACGAAGTCGAGCTCGGGGAGCGGGTCGACAAACTCGAGGCCAGCTTTCTCGGCCACCTCGCGAAACCACCCGGCAGCGACAAGCGTGACGCGCATCCCGCGGCGCGACAGTTCCCGGCCGATCCCGATGAAGGGATGGACATCGCCTGAGCTTCCCAGGGCGACGAGGATGGCGTGCGTTTTTGGCCGGGGGAGCGTCACGGGCGGAGCCAGAAGGGGTGGGGCCTATCGAAGTGAGTGGGCGTTGCCAAGCAGCGACCGCTTCCATCATGCCCGGTGGCGTCGGATCCGTCGCCAGGGACTTGGCCCTGGCCTCATCGAGCACGAAGAATCGTCGATTGACGCGGGCTTTTCAAAACTGGAAAGCGGGGGGGAAGGGGCAACGAGGTTCCGGCGGCCAATTGTCCGGGGGAAAAATAACCGGGGTCTGCGGGGCGCTTGCCTGTGGCGGGCGGTGAGGGCTTGCCCGCGGCGCCTAGAATCGTGGCGGGAATCGAAGCCGTCGGGGTCGCTTGTGCGGCCGTCAGCGGGTCGCTTTCGCCACGGAGGGCCTGTCATGAAAACCGTTCCCTGGAACACCGCCATCCAGGCGCTCGTCCTGATCCGCCTCGGCCAGGAGCTCGGCACGCAGAGCCAGTTTGCCCGAGCCGTCCACGACCTTGTCAGCGCCGTCCTCGCCTTCGGGATGTGAGTGGGGGCCGAGTCAAAAAACTCTCCCCGAGCCGCGCCCGGGCCCCCGTGAGCGGAACGGGCCGGTGGCGTCGCCCGTCCCGGTCCCGCCCCGATTTCCCTTGCATTTTCGGAGTGCCGCTCCGAAAATGCAAGGATGATTTCCCGCCCAACCTCTCGAAAAGCCGTTGAAACGGCCCTGACGCGATCGCCCATCTGTGGGCTGATGGGCCCGCGCCAATCGGGCAAGTCGACCCTCGCCCGGGAGATCGCCGCAGCGGCGACGAGCCATTATTTCGATCTCGAATCCCCCCGCGATCAGCTCCGCCTCCAGAATCCACAGCTGGCCCTCGAGGGGCTTTCGGGCCTGGTGGTCCTCGACGAGATCCAGACGCGCCCCGATCTCTTCCCGCTGCTGCGGGTGCTGGCCGACCGCCCCTCGGCTCCGGCCAGGTTCCTGATTCTCGGCAGCGCCTCTCCCGAGCTCGTGGCGCACTCTGCCGAATCGCTCGCCGGGCGCATCGAGTATGTCGATCTCCACGGCTTCGACCTCACCGAGACCGGCCCAGACTCGAGCGCTCGACTCTGGCTCCGCGGCGGATTCCCCCGCGCCTATCTCGCCGCGTCGGAGCCAGACAGCGTCGCCTGGCGGGAGGGCTTTGTGCGCACGTTTCTCGAGCGCGATCTCCCGCAATTCGGGATCCGTGTCGGCTCGACGGCGATGCGCCGTTTCTGGACAATGCTCGCTCACGTCCACGGGCAGGTGTGGAACGCCTCGGAGCTCGGCCGGGCGATGGGGCTCTCCGACAAGACCGTGAGGGGCTATCTCGACGAGCTCGACCAGACCTTCATGGTCCGGCAACTCCAGCCGTGGTTTGAAAACATCGGCAAGCGCCAGATCAAATCCCCGAAGGTCTATCTCCGCGACTCCGGGCTCCTCCATCATCTCCTCGGCCTGGGCACGGCCGCCCAGCTCCACTCGCACCCCAAGGTCGGCAGTTCCTGGGAGGGATTCGCCCTCGAGCAGGTCCTCCGGCAGACGCGCCCGCATCAGGCCTTTTTCTGGGCCACGCAGGGTGGGGCCGAGCTCGATCTCCTCCTCTTCCACGAGGGGCGGCGGGTGGGGTACGAGTTCAAGTATGCCGAACAGCCGCGCCTCACCCGCTCGATGCGCGTCGCCATGGAAGACCTGCGGCTCGACGCCCTGTTCGTGATCTGCCCCGGCTCGGTCCGTGCTCCGCTCGCCCCGGGCGTCGAGGTGGTGGGGATCGAGGCCTTCGCCGAGCGGCCGGTGAGCGGCGTTTGAAGAGGCACGCTCCGCCCTGGCATGAGGTGGGATGATCGACAGGACCGAGCTCGAGAGTCGATGCGCGCAGTCGAGTTCGTTCGATCGCCCGGCGTCATGACCGCGATCCAGCTCCGGGTCGCCGGCCGCCAATCAACGGCGCGAGGCTCGTCGCCGCGCCCCACCGATTGGGGTAACATCCGTCTCACGTTGCGGCGGCCAGCCGGCCGGTTCGATCCGAGCCGTGACAGGTCATCCGGAACCAGCGCCAACCTCGCGACACTCCTCATCTCAAGGGCGTCTGATGAGCACCGAATCCTCTCCCGTTCCCGTGGGCATTCTCGTCAACGGGCCGAGCTCATCGGGAAAATCAACGCTCTGTCGCGCCTTGCAGGAACGGCTGACCGATCTCGCAGACGGTGACCTCACCGCCACCTTTGCATCGGTCGCGTTTGACGACAAGTTTCGATTGATCTCCGACAAGCTCTATTCCATCGATTTCGTGAAATGCTCGGGTGGCGACCTCAATCGGCTTGCCTCCCGCGAGCCGAACGACGGTCGTGCCGCCTGGGAATACATCGATGACGGCACGGCAGAGGGAAAGCACGGGGGGAGCCCCCGCGTCCGGCTCGTTCTCAACCCTCACACCCGGCGATTGCTGACGGGAATCCACCGCGGCTGGGGTGAACATCTCAAACTCGGCACGAATCTGATCATCGATCATTTTCTGCAGGAGAGGGAGTGGTCCGAAGAGCTGTTCGGGGTCCTGAAGGATTCAGGGGCGCGCCTGTTCCTGGTGGGGGTTCACTGCTCACTGCAGGAGCTCGAGCGGCGCGAAACCTCCCGCGCCGACGGGCGATTGGAAGGCCGCCCGTTGGGAATGGCGCGCAGAAGCGATGAGATCTGCCACACGCATGGCCTGCAGTACGACGTGACGGTCCGGACCGATCAGCAGACCACAGCCGAATCGGTCGATACGATCATTGCCGCACTCCGGGCCGCCGATTGCCTGCCGGGAAAACCGGCTGCCTAGTCGGCGCTGTCAGGAGGGGTGCGGCAGTGG
>JBBAVV010000036.1:0-52001 GCA_040397545.1 Pirellulales bacterium | reverse complement strand
AGGGGGGTCCCGATGCCGCTGCTGCAGGTCGAAGGCCTGGTCAAGAATTACGGCCGGCGCCGGGTGGTCGACGGGGTCGATTTCCATGTTGAGTCCGGGGAGATCGTCGGCCTCCTCGGTCCCAACGGCGCCGGCAAGACGACGAGCTTCCGGATGACCTGCGGGATGGTGATCCCCGACGCGGGGCGCGTGCTCCTCGACGACGAGGAGATCACCGATTGGCCGATGTTCAAGCGGGCCCGCGACGGCGGCATGGGCTATCTCGCCCAGGAGCAGAGCGTCTTCCGCAAGCTCTCCACCGAGCACAACCTCCTGGCGATCATGGAGCTGGTGGGGATGGGCCGGAAGGAGCGCCGCGAGCGCTGTGAGCAGCTCCTGGAGCAGTTCTCGATCCAGCACATCCGCAAGTCTCGCGCCGGGTCGCTCTCCGGGGGCGAGAAGCGGCGCCTCGAGATCGCCCGTTGCCTCATCACCAAGCCACGGATCATCCTCCTCGACGAGCCGTTCACCGGCATCGATCCGGTCACGATCCACTCCATCCAGAAGATCATCGTCAAGCTCCGGGACGACGGGATCTCGATCCTCATCACCGACCACCGCGAGCGCGAGACGCTCGCCATCACCGACCGCAGCTACGTCATCCGCGCCGGCAAGGTCCTCTGCCACGGCACCGCCGACGAGGTGCTCAACAACCCCGACGCGAAGAAGTACTACTTCGGCGAGTCGCCGGTCACATCGGCCCCGCCGATCGGGCCCTCGGGGCAGAGCCTTCTGCCCACGGCCCAATCGGCCTCCGGCGATCGGGCGGCCTGAGGCTGACACGTTTTTCTTTCCCCATGAGCCTCATGGGACGTGATCGATGCGGCTGGTAGCATGGCCGGCTCTTCCCCAGGAGAGCCTCCCATGCGCTTCCCCGCCGAGCCTTTCTCCGCGAGCCGGTCGCGGCGCCGCTTCCTCACGACGACCTCGCTGGCTGCCGCCGCGGTGTGGGCGTCGCGGGCGGAGGGGCGCGTGCTTGCCAAGCTGTCGTTCTCCGCCGATCCGTTCGCGCTCGGCGTCGCCAGCGGCGAGCCGACGCCGGATGGCGTGGTCCTCTGGACGCGTCTGGCCCCACGGCCGCTCGAGGCCGATGGGGGGATGCCGGCGGAAGCGGTCGAAGTGTCGTGGGAGATCGCCGACGACGAGGCGTTCACGAAGGGGGTCCGCCGCGGCACCGTCACGGCCACCCCCGATTGGGCCCATAGCGTCCATGTCGAGCTGGCTGGGCTGGAGCCAGCGCGGTGGTACTTCTACCGCTTCCATGCCGGAGCGGCCACGAGCCCGGTGGGGCGGACGCGAACGGCGCCAGCCACCGGGACGATGCCCGAGCGATTGGCCTTCGCCTTCGCTTCGTGCCAAAACTGGGAGGAGGGGCTCTACACCGCCTATGGGGCGATGGCCAGCGCCAACCTCGATCTCATCCTCCATCTCGGCGACTACATCTACGAATACCCGGGGCGTGAGGGGCGCGTCCGTCGCCATGGTCCCCCGACCGACTCGCTCGCCGGCTTTCGTATCCGCCACGCCCTCTACAAGACCGACCCGCTCCTCCAGGCCGCCCATGCCGCCTGCCCGTGGCTTGTCACCTGGGACGATCATGAGGTGGAGGACAACTATGCTTCCGCCACCCCCCATTCCGCCACACAGACCCCCGAGCATCTCCTCGAGCGTTGCAGCTGGGCCTACCGGGCATACTGGGAGCAGATGCCGCTCCGCGCGGCGAATCTCCCCGACGGCCCCGACATGAAGCTCTACCGGCAGAGCGACTGGGGAACGCTGGCGGAGTTCTTCGTCCTCGATACCCGCCAGTACCGCACCGATCAGCCCTGCGGCGACGGCAACAAGGCCCCCTGTGGCGAGGAGATGCGCGACGACGCCACGCTCACCGGGAGCCAGCAGGAGGCCTGGCTCCTCGACGGCTTCCGGGCATCGACGGCACGGTGGAACGTGCTCGCACAGCAGGTGATGATGGCCAGGATCGATCGGTCGCCGGGGCCGGGCGAGGCCTACAGCATGGACCAGTGGCCCGGCTACGAGCAGCAGCGGCGGCGGATTCTGCGCGCCTTCGCCGAACGCCCCGAGGCCAACCCCCTCGTCCTCACCGGCGACATCCACAGCCACTGGGCCAACGACCTCGTCATCGATTTCGAAGGCGGTCCGCCACGGAAGGTCGGGGCGGAGCTCGTGGGGACGTCGATCTCGTCGGGGGGCAACGGCACGGCGACTCCGGCCGGCCTCGATGCGATCCTGGCGGAGAATCCCTGTCTCCGCTTCCATTCCCAGCAGCGTGGCTACGTGCGCTGCGAGTTGACGCCCGAGGCGGCCCGAGCCGACTTCGAGGTGGTCGATTTCGTCGACAAGCCCGACGGGAAGGTCTCGACCGCCGCGCGCTTCCGGATCGAGAACGGCCGGCCGGGGCTGGTTCCCGTGTGAGGGCCCGGCGGGGCCACATCAGCGGTGGAGGGAGACCTTGGGGATCGGCTTTTTCCGCCAATTGGCCTTGAGGCCGAGGCGAAGGTTGGGCTCGTCGTCGCCGTCTCCCCGCGTCGTCGCCGGCTCCAGGAGCGGCGCCGTGTTGGCCGCGAGCAACAGGCCGATCGGGAGCCGTGCAGACGCTCCAGGTGTCATGACCATCCCAAACGGTTTTCCGCCGGGGGTCGTGAGGGGATCCTTGCCGGTTACCCGAAACAACCAAAAGGTCAGCTCGTCGATCAATGATCGAGCCACGGTGCCAGGTGGGAAAGGGTGTCGGATGAGCGGGATGGGTTCGTGTCGTCTGGATCGCTGTTGTCGCGGAGGTGATTGCATTTCCGCGTCCACCGACCACCCACCTTCCCGAGGGCTTCGATCATGTCTGCACCCATGTCGTTCCGACTGGCGTCAGCGGTCCTTCTGGCAATTGTCACGCTTCCGCTGATCTTGGGCCGGCCGCGTGCCTTCTGTGCCACGCCGATCCCCCGGGCCACGATCGCGGACGGCACCGGGGCTGAACCGATCGGGCTCGATGAGATCCGCCGTACCGCCCGGGAGGCCTACGTGTGGGGCTGGGCGCTGGTCTATCTCCACCACTGCCGCTCGGCGCTCGAGCGCGTGCCGGCCCCGGGGCGGTGCGGCGGGATCCCGGTCGCTCCGGTCAACCGCCTGGCGATGCTCACCGACATCATCCGGCCGCGGACGACCGTCGTTCCCTGTGCGAACCAGGATGTGATCTACGGCTTCGGGATGTTTGATCTGGCCGAGGATGCGGTCGTCATCCAGATCCCCGATTTCGGCGATCGCTTCTGGCTCTATCAACTCGGCGACCACCGCACCGACGCCTTCGCCCGGGTCGGGCGGATGCATGGCACGCAGCCGGGGTGCTATCTCGTCGTCGGGCCCGACTGGAGCGGCACGATCCCGGCCGGGATCGCCGCGGTGTTCCGCTGCCCCACCCGCTATGGCTATTGCCTGCCCCGCGTCCACGTCAACGGCACCGAGGAGGATCGCCAGGCCGCCCTGCCAGCGGTCAACCAGATCGTCGCCTATCCGCTCGCAGAGTTCGACGGGGCGCCGCAGAGCCACGACTGGTCGCGGTCGCGTTGGCTGCCGAATCTCGCCAGCCGGGGACGGCATCAGGGGGGCGTCTCGCCGGAGGCCTTCTTCGAGGCTCTGCCCGAGGTCCTCGCCGCGGTGCCGCCGCTGCCGGGGGAGGAGTCGCTCTATGCCCGCTTCCACGGGCTCATCCGGGCGATGGAGAATCGCCCCGAGATGATGGCCCACGCCGTCGCGGCGGCCCGCGACGCCGATCGAGACATCGTCGAGCCGTTGTTCCATTTCCGCAATGTCGGCCGTTCGCTGCCGGGACACTGGACAACGGTCGACAACGGCGCCTCGTTCGGTGGCGATTATCTCACACGCACGGCAGTGGCGAAGTCGAACGTCTTCGTGAACACGGCCCAAGAGGCCCGTTACTACTACCTCGATCTCGACGCCCATGGAGAGCGTCTCGAAGGGGGAGAGCACTACCGCCTGACCTTCCCAGCCGGGACGCTCCCCCCGGCGCGGGCCTTCTGGTCGGTGACGATTTACGACGAGCGCCATGCCCTCCCCGAGGGCGACGGTCCCCATGCGATCGGGTCGCACACCGCGGGGATCGAGCTCGCGGAGGATGGATCGCTCTCGATCCTCGTCGGTCCGGCGCTGGCCAGCGGGGCGGATCGGGCGCGCCCCAACCGGCTCGTCACCCCCACCGGCTCGTTCTCGCTCTACCTCCGCATCTATTGGCCCGAGGACGCCGTCCTCGATGGCTCGTGGACTCCACCACCGGTGCGCCGCGACGGGACGATCGCCGCCGCAGATCAGCCCGATTTCCGCACCGCGGTGATCGGCAGCGTCGCGGCACCGGCGCCGGAGGAGCGCCCCTCGGCGGCGGCTGCGAAGGCCTCTGGCGTGGCGGTGGTGCCGCCGAGTCGGGCCGGGGGCGCGAAAGGAAGAAGGGGGAGGTTCGTTCGGAGCTCAGATCGTGAAGTCGTTCGTCGCCGCTGATCCGTTCCTGCCGACAAAATTGTAGAGCGGCGTGGAGAGATAGCGCTCGCCGGTGCTGCAGGCGAAGGTGACGATCGTCTCCGCTCCGCCAATCCCGACGCCGAGCATCCCCGGCCAGCGGTGGCAGAAAAGGCGCCGCCGCGTTTCAATGGTGATTCCGAGCTTCGGGCCGACGTCGGCCCGGGGGGCAACAGGATCGACTTCACCCTCCAGTCGACCGGCCCCGTGCCGCAGCCGAATCTCGCCGACTTCTGATCGTTCCATGGCGTGGTGTCGTTCGTCTCACCAGATCCCGACCCGTTCACCTGGGATGCCCCAATGCTCTCCTTCCGGCTCCTGCCCCTGATCCTTCTGGCCGCCGTTGCCGTCCCGTTCCCCTCTGCCCTGGCGGCCGGGACGGCGCGGCGGCCCAACATTCTCGTCATCGTGGCCGACGATCTCGGCTACGCCGACCCGGGCTTCCAGGGAGGGCGTGACGTCCCCACGCCGCGGCTCGACGCTCTCGCCGCCTCGGGCGTGCGCTGCACGTCGGGCTATGTGTCGGGCCCTTACTGCAGCCCGACCCGCGCCGGGCTGCTCACCGGCCGCTACCAGCAGCGATTCGGCCACGAGTTCAATCCCGGCCCGCCGGCGGCGGCGAACGTCGAGGTCGGGCTCCCCCTCACCGAACGGACACTCCCGGAACTGCTCCGCGCGGGAGGCTACCGCACGGGGCTGGTCGGGAAGTGGCATCTCGGCCATGCCGAGCCGTTTCTTCCCCAGAGCCGTGGCTTCGAGGAATCCTTCGGCTTTCTCGGCGGAGCGCATCCCTACCTTCCTGCCGGACGTGTTGAAGATGGGGTCAATGCCATCCGCCGCGGTCACGACCCGGTCGACGAGCCTGAATACCTGACGCGGGCCTTTGCCCGTGAGGCGGTGTCGTTCATCGACCGCCACCGCGAGGAGCCATTCTTTCTCCTTCTCACCTTCAACGCCGTCCATGGTCCGCTCCAGGCTCCCCCCGACGGCGCCGATCGCTTTCCGGAAATCGCCGATCCGCGGCGGAAGGCCTACGCCGGGATGCTCGCCGAGCTCGACGTGGCCGTCGGGCGGGTTCTCGACCGACTCGACGAGACGAAGCTTGCCGACGACACGCTGGTGGTCTTCATCAGTGACAATGGCGGCCCGCCGGCAAACGCCTCCAGCAACGGTGCGCTCCGGGGCTTCAAAGCCTCGACCTGGGAAGGGGGGATCCGCGTGCCGTTCGTGGTCCGTTGGCCCGGTCATCTCCCTGCCGGCAAGACCTTCGACCGGCCGGTCATCCAGCTCGACATCCTGCCGACGGCGCTGGCTGCCGCCGGAGTTAAGGCCCCGGAAGGGCTGAAGCTCGACGGCGTCGATCTCGTGCCACACCTCGCCGGGCGCGTCGAGACGCCTCCCCATGAGCATCTTTTCTGGCGGTTTGGCGAGCAGAAGGCGATCCGCAGCGGCGACTGGAAGCTCGTCAGGGCCAATGGCATCTCTGATCCGATCCTCATCAACCTCGTCGATGATGGCGGCGAAACGACCGATCGCTCCGCCGCGAATCCGGACAAGCGTCGGGATCTCGAATCGGCCTGGCGCGATTGGAACGGGCAACTCACCGCTCCGCTTTGGACCAAGCAGACCAGGCCCGGCCGGGGACGGCAGCAGCCACGACGCGCTGGCGCCGCGGCCTTGTGACCGGCAGTTCGTAAGCCCGCTGAATGGTTTCCCACGTCGATTCAACGATCCCGCAACCGCTCCGCTCCGACTCCACCCCCCGTTTCGCCAACCCGGAAGCCCGGCCATGCTCGCCCCACCGGAAACCCCCAGACTGCTCCTTCCCCTGCTGCTCCTGTCGCTGGCCATGCTCGCTCCGGAGATGACCCAGGGGGAGGAAGCGGTCGATCCGGCGAAGCTCGAGTTCTTCGAGCGGCGGATTCGGCCCTTGCTGGCGGGGAAGTGCTTCAACTGCCACTCCGCTGACAACAAGGCGGCCGGGGGGCTCCGGGTCGATGACCGCAATGGCCTCCTCGAAGGGGGTAAACGCGGCGCCGCGGTGGTTCCTGGCGAGCCCTCGACGAGCCTGATTCTGAAGGCGGTTCGCCACGAAGCGGGGGCTCCGAGAATGCCGCCCGAAGGGGGGCTCGAGACCGAGGAGATCGCCGATCTCGAGCGTTGGATTACGGAGGGCGCCGTCTGGCCGGCGGTCGAGCTGTCGGAGGGGCAGGGGGGATGGAACGCCGACTACGAGGCGCTCCGCCGCGAGCACTGGGCCTTCCGGCCGGTGTCGCCGGCCGCAACCCCTCCCGTGTCGGACGTCGCCTGGCCCCGGGACGACGTCGATCGCTTCGTCCTCGCAGCCCTGGAGTCAAAGGGAATCGCCCCCGTCGCCGATGCCGACCGGGCCGGGCTCCTCCGGCGCCTCACCGCTGATCTCACTGGCCTCCTTCCGGCGCCTGAGGTGATCGATGCCTTCGTCGGTGATGGGGCGCCCGGGGCCCTCGAAAGCGTCGTCGATGCGCTCTTGGCGTCGCCCGCGTTCGGTGAGCGCTGGGGCCGCCACTGGCTCGACATCGCCCGGTTCGGTGAATCGACCGGGTCGGCCCGCAATCTTCCCTACCCCCATGCCTGGCGCTACCGCGACTGGGTGATCGATGCGGTCAACGCCGACCTTCCGTACGACCGCTTTCTCGTCGAACAGATCGCCGGCGATCTCCTCCCCGCCGCCGATCCGGCGGCGCGGGAGCGGCAGTTGATCGCCACCGGCTTCCTCGCGATCGGGGTCAAGGACGTCAATCAGCGCTTCAAGGTGCGGTTCGTGATGGACAACGTCGATGAGCAGATCGACACCATGAGCCGCGGCATCCTCGGGCTGACGGTGAGCTGCGCCCGCTGCCACGACCACAAGTTCGACCCCATCCCCACCACCGATTACTACGCCTTGGCCGGGATCCTCACGAGCACCGACCAGTGCGCCGGGGTGCGCAACAAGATGGGGGGGGCCGGCCTCGACTACTACGACGCCTCGATGCTCGTCGTCCTTGCTCCGGCCGACGAAGGCACGGCCGCGAAAATCGCCATCGCCAGAGCCGAGGTCGAAGCGGCGAAGGCGGCCTTCGAACGGATCCGCGGGAAACCCGAGGGGCTCGCCAAGGGGGAGAACGGGAGGCCGATCCAGCAGGGCTACCGGCAACGGTGGAACCGGGCCCAGCAGGAGTTTGAACGGCTCTCCGATCCGGCTCGTACCGGGAAGGTGGCGATGGGCCTCCGCGACGCCGAGAAGATCGGCGACACGGAGATCCGTGTCCGCGGCGAGGCGGAGCAGCTCGGACCGGTGGTGCCGCGGGGCTTTCCCTCTGCCGTCGAGGTACCCGGCGCTGAACCGATCGACCCGGCCGCGAGCGGGCGGCTCCAGCTCGCGCGGTGGCTCGCCCATCCGCACAATCCGCTGACCGCGCGGGTCTACGTCAACCGGGTCTGGCAGCGGCTGTTTGGCACCGGTCTGGTCGACACCGTCGACAACTTCGGCGTCACCGGGAACGCCCCATCCCATCCCGAATTGCTCGACCGGCTGGCTGCCGATTTCGTCGCCGACGGGTCGTCGACGAAGCGTCTCGTCCGGCGCCTCGTCCTCTCGCGCACCTACGGGCTCTCCGCGTCGTCTCAGGAACGGGCGCTGGCGATCGACCCGGCCAATCGGCTCCTGTGGCGTCATTCGCCGCGCCGGCTCGACGCCGAGGAGATCCGCGACACGATGCTGGCGATCGCCGGCCGGCTCGATCGATCGCGGCCCGCCGAGGGGCCGTCGCGGCAACTCGAGGTGCGCGAGCTGCGCAACAACGGGCGCGAGATCGCTTCGATCCTCTCCTTCGCCAAGGCGAGCGCCCAGCGCAGCGTCTACCTGCCGTTGCTGCGCACGGTCGTGCCGGGGGCGCTCGAGGCCTTCGACTTCGCCGATCAGGGGCAGGTGACCGGGCAGCGGGAGTCGACCACCGTGCCGGCCCAGGCCCTCTACCTCCTCAACGACCCGTTCGTTGCCAGGCAGTCGCTGGCGGTGGCCGAGACACTCCTCGATCGGCCGACAGGCGACGACCGGGAGCGCATCGCCAGTGCCTTCCGTCTCGTCCTCGGGCGCTTCCCCACCTCGGCGGAGATCGATGACGTGCTCGCATTCCTCGCCGCCTTCGAGGCCCAGGCCCCCGCCACACCAGCGCCCGTCGCGGAGGCGGCGGAGGAGGCGGTGGCAACGGCCCCGTCGGCGCCCGATCCGAACCTCGATCCCGATCAGGTCGAGCAGGAGTCGGAGAAGGTGGTGGAGGAGTTGGCCCGTCCGCGGGATCCCCGCAGCGCCGCGTTTGCCGCGTTCGTCCAGGCGATGCTGGCCTCCGCCGAGTTCCGTTATCTGCCGTGAGCCGATGGTCCCCCGTCCCCACCGGTCGCTTCTGTTCACCCCATTCGGAGTCGATTCGACCATGTCGCGCCCGTCCCCGAACGATCTTGTCCCCCACGCCGCGCCCTCCCGCCGGGATGTCCTCCGATCCGCTGCAGCCGGCTTCGGCTTGGTCGCGCTAGCCGGGCTCCTCGGGCTCCAAGGCCGGGGAACGTCCGCGGCCGCAGGACCGGTGACGACCCTCGCGCCGCGTCCCCCGCACGCCCTGGCCCGCGCCAAGCGGATCATCTTTCTGTTCATGGAAGGGGCGATGTCGGCGGTCGACACCTTCGAATACAAGCCCGCGCTCCAGGCATGGAACGGGAGGCCGAGCCCCGGCGGCGGCAAGCTCGTCGGATCGAAGTTCTCGTTCCGTCAGCACGGTCAGACCGGCAGCTGGGTCTCGGAGCTTTATCCCCATGTCGCCCGTCATGTCGACGACCTGTGCTTCATCCGCGGCCTCCACACCGACACCCCCGCCCACCCGCAGGCGGTGATCCAGCTCCACACCGGCGCCCGCAATGCCTCGCTCACGCGCCCCTCGCTCGGATCGTGGCTCCTCTACGGCCTGGGGAGCGAAAACGAGGATCTGCCCGGCTACATCGCCATCAATCCCGCGCCGAACTTCGGCGGTGCGATCAACTACGGCAACGCCTTCCTTCCGGCGTCGTTCCAGGGAACGCGGATCACCGACACCGGCGAGCTCCCCAATCTCCGGGCTGCCCTGCCACGCGACCTGCAGCGCTCGCAGCTCGACCTCGTGCAGCGGTTCAATCGTTCCTTCCAGGCGAGCCCCGTGGCGCCCCGCGAGATCGACGGCGTGATCGCCTCGGCCGAGCTCGCCTTCCGCATGCAGGACACCGTGCCCGACCTCCTCGACGTGTCGCGCGAGCCGCAGTCGGTGCTCGACGCCTATGGCGTGAAGCCCGGGAAGGAAGGGAGCTTCGCACGGCAGTGCCTGATGGCGCGGCGGATGTCCGAGGCAGGGGTGCGGTTCGTGGAGATCCGCCAGCCGGGGTGGGATCATCACAACAATCTCCACAAGGGACTCATCGCCAACGCCGCTGCCACCGACCAGCCAACCGCCGCGCTCCTGGCCGACCTCAAGCAGCGCGGCCTGCTCGAAGACACGCTCGTCCTCTTCGGGAGCGAGTTCGGCCGCCTCCCGACCGCGCAGGGAGAGGACGGCCGCGATCACAACATCACCGGCTATCCGATGTGGATGGCCGGGGGGGGCGTGAAGCGCGGCTTCTCCTACGGTGGCACCGACGAGCTCGGGATCCATGCCGTCGAGGGGAGAATGCACACCACCGACCTCCATGCCACCCTGCTTGCGCTGATGGGGCTCGACCATGAGCGGCTCACCTACAACTACGCCGGCCGCGACTTCCGCCTCACGGACGTCGCCGGGAATGTCATTCGCGAGCTCTTTGCGTGAACAGCCACGGCAAGGGGGCGGCGGCCGTGCACCTGAAGTCTGCCGCCGCGGGACGACCCATGCGGTCATCGGGTAGCATGCACCGGTATCGGCGCCTGCCGATCACCGCTTTCGCCGTCGGAGCCGTTCCATGTCTTCCTTCCGTTCCTCCACGCTCCTCCTGGCCTTGATGGCCGCGGCCCTTCACTCGGTGTTCGCCGAGGTGGTTGCCGAGGGGGCCCCGACGCCGTCGCGCCGCGTTCTCGTCTGCGGGCCACGGACGGCGATTGTCGAAATCTCCCCCGATCACCCCGATGGGAAGGTCGAATGGAGCCATCCGGCGAACACGCGCGAGGGGTGGGTCCTCCCCGACGGCAACGTTCTCCTCGCCCTCTCACGCGGCGACGGTGGCCCCGGGGGAGCGGCGGTCGAGATCGAGCCTGGCCGGGATGGCGCCGCCGATCGGGTGGTGTGGCGCTACGACGGCACCCAGGAGGAGGTCAACAGTATCCAGAAGACCGCCGAGGGGACCTACGTCCTCACCGAGGCGGGGCCGAATCCGCGGCTCCTCGAGATCGCCGCTGACGGCACGGTGAAGGTCGAGTTTCCGCTTGCCTGCCAGCGGGCCAATGGCCACATGCAGACCCGGATGAGCCGCAAGCAGCCCGACGGCACCTACCTCTGCCCCCACCTCTTCGACTTCGCGATCATCCGCTACGACGCCACCGGCAAAGAGCTCGGGCGAATCAGCACACGCGATCCCTCCGCCCCGGATCTCAACACCTGGCCGTTCACGGCGATCACGCTCGCCGACGGCGGCATCCTCGCCGGCCTCACCAACGGCAACCGGGTCGTCGAGTTCGACAAGGAGGGGAAGATCCGCTGGCAGATTGACACAAGCGTTGTCGACGGTGCCATTGCCGACGCTTGCGGGATCCAGCGGCTCCCCAACGGCAACACGATGATCGCCAGCTACCATGTCGGCAAGCATGGCGAACGCCTCGTCGAGGTGTCGCCGGAGCGGAAGGTCGTGTGGGCGTGGAAGGCCGATGTGCCGGCCGTCCACCACTTCCAGGTCCTGTCAATCGACGGCGAGGATCTCGCCGGCCCGCCGCTGCGGTGAAATGCCGTGGGAATCGAGGCCGGTTTTCGCGGTACCGATCTGGCTGCAGGGAGGTAAAATAGGTTTTCGTCTGCCCGCCGTCGGCGTGGCGGCCGACCGGGGGCGAGCGGGACGTCGAGCCCCCGGTCCCCGTGGCCCTCGGAGGACATCGACGTGGCATGTTTCAAGGTCGGCGGCTGGGGAATCGTCTTGGCGCTCTGGGGGGCGGTCTGGGGGGCGCTTTGGGGGGCGCTTTGGGGGGTGGTGCTTGGAGCGGCCGTCGTTGGCTTGACAGGGGCCGCCGCCGAGTTGCCCGGGGCACCGTCGGCCGAGGATGCCGAGTTCTTCGAATCGCGGGTCAGGCCGCTGCTCCTCGAGCATTGCTCGGCCTGCCATTCCCGTGCCGCCGGTGAGCCGGAGGGGGATCTCTCCTTCGACACGCGCGCTGAAACCCTCGGCCACGAAGGGCTGGCCACGCCTGGGAAGCCGGAGCAGAGTCTGCTCGTCGAGGTCGTCCGCTACGACGGCAAACTCCAGATGCCCCCCGAAGGCCGGCTGCCGCCCGAGGCGATCGCCACGCTCGAGGAATGGGTTCGCCGCGGCCTCCCGTGGCCCGTCGAGGGCGCGGTGGAGGCCGGTGCGACGGGCTTCGACATCGCCGCCCGCAAGGCCGATCACTGGTGCTGGCAGCCGCCGCGTGCCGTGCCGGTCCCCCCGGTTGGGGCCGTCGGCTGGTGCCGCAGCGACATCGACCGCTTCGTACTGGCGCGCCTGGAGGCCGCCGGGCTCGCCCCGGCGCCCGAGGCTTCGCGGGCGCAACTCGTCCGCCGGGCCGCCGAGCTGCTCACCGGCCTTCCGGCCGATCCGGCCGATGTCGATCGCGTCGTCGCCGATCCCGATCCGCTCGCGTATGAGAAGTATGTCGACGGGCTGCTTGCATCCCCCCACTTCGGCGAACGGTTTGCCCGCCACTGGCTCGACGTCGTCCGCTATGGCGAGACCCGCGGCCACGAGTTCGATTTCCCCATTCCCAATGCCTGGCGGTACCGCGATTGGGTGATCGACAGCCTCAACGCCGATCTTCCTTACGACCAGTTCGTCCGCGAGCAGGTCGCGGGGGACCTCCTCGACTCCCCCCGGCTGAACGCCGCCGGCGCCGACCTGTCGGTGCTCGGCACCGGTTTCTGGTATCTCGGCGAGGAGATCCATTCGCCGGTCGACATTGCCCAGGATGCGGCCGACCGGACTGACAACCGGGTCGATACCTTCGGGAAGGCGTTCCTCGGCATGGCGCTGGGATGCGCCCGCTGCCACGACCACAAGTTCGACGCCATCTCCAAGGAGGATTACTACGCCATCGCCGGCACGCTCGCGTCGAGCAGCTACCGGCAGGTGCCGTTTGAATCGATGGCCGCCAACCGCGAAGTCGCCAGACGCCTCGACAACCACGATGCCGAGGCGCGGCTCCGGCTCGGCCGTGCGGCTGCGGTCGTGCTCGCCGGGGAGACGGTCGCTGAATCCGCCGGTCTCGCTGCGCGCGTGGCCGCGGCGCTCCCTCCCCGCGAGGCGCTCCTAGGCTTGAAGCACGAGGGAGAGAGGGCCGGCGGCGAGATCGTGATCGCCGACTACTCCCGGGCGGAGGAGGCGACGCCACTGATCGGCGATGGCTTCGCCTGGGGGCTGCGGCCCCGGCCGGCCGGGCAAGTGCGGGTGGAGGCCGGCGCGGAGGGGCAACCGGACCGCCTCCGCCTCGAGCCGACCTCCTCCGCCCACTTCGACAGCCTGTGGGCCGGGCTGCAGTCGAACGGAGAGCGGGAAGCCGGGTCCCTCGGCGGCGTTGATCGGGCCGGGCGTGTCCTGCGGACGCCGAAGGTGCGGATCGAGGGGGGCACCGTCTGGCATCGAGTCCGTGGGCATCTCCAGATCTTCACCTGTGTCGACAGCCACGTCCTCCTTGTCGGGCCGCTCTACGGCTCCACCCTCCAGACGGTCGACACCCAGGGGGAGTGGAAGTGGGTGCGGCAGGATCTGGGGAGCGACCTCGACTGGCAGCGGGGGCACCTCATCCATGTCGAGTACGTGCCGATCGCCGGGGGCGCCGACGTTGCCGAAGTCGTCGCCTCGCCGACCGAGCCGAAGCGCGCCGATCCATTCCTTGCCGCCGTGGCGCGGCGTCTACCGGCTGAGGGGGCTGACGACGCTGCGATCGCCGCGGCTGTCCGCGAGCTCGTCACCGAGGCCCTCGTGGCGGCACGCGATGGAACGCTCTCCACCGGCCCCCGTGCCTTGGAACGGTCCGCGGTCCTCGAGCGGCTGCTCTCCGATCCGGCGATCGATTGGAAGGGGGGGCCGGCCACGACGCTTCTCTCCCAGGCCCGGGAACTGGAGGGGGCCCGCGCCACGATCACGGCGACGGCCAAACTCGCCTCGGCCATCGCCCCGGCGATCCTCGATGGCAACGGCGTCGATCATGCCGTCCTCGCCAAGGGGTCGGCCGCCCGTCCCGCGGCGATCGTGCCCCGACGATTCCTCGAGGCGGTCGACGGCGGTGAACAGCCCGTCTGGCCGGCATTGTCGTCGGGGCGCCGCGAACTGGCTGACCGGGTCCTCGATCCGTCGAATCCCCTCACGGCCCGGGTGGCGGTGAATCGGTTCTGGCATCACCTCTTCGGACGCGGTCTCGTCCCCACGCCCGACAATTTCGGCAAGCTCGGCGAGCCGTTGGCCGACGCCGGCGCCCGCGCCCTCCTCGATTCCCTCGCGGTCCGTTTCCGGGAGGAAGGCTGGAGCATGAAGCGGTTGGTGAGGGAGATCGTCACCAGCAGCACCTGGCGGATGCAATCGGTGGCCGATCCGCGGGCGGTGGAACGCGATCCCACGAACCTCCTCCTCCACCACTTTCCGCTCCGGAGGCTCGAAGGGGAGGCGGTCCGTGACAAGATCCTCGCCGTGTCGGGCCGGCTCGATCCGAAGATCGGTGGCCCGCCGGTGGAGGTGGCGCTGTCGGACTTCCACGAAGGGCGCGGCAAGCCGGGATCGGGGCCGCTGGATGGCGATGGCCGCCGCAGCATCTACACGAGGATCCGGCGCAACTTCCTCCCGGCGATCCCCCTGGCCTTCGATATGCCGGTGCCGTTCCAGGCGATGGGGCGCCGGAATGTCACCAACGTGCCGGCGCAGGCGCTGACCCTCATGAATGATCCATTCGTCGTCGAGCAGTCGGGGCGGTGGGCCGCGCGGATCCTCGCCGATTCCGCAGCGGGCGTCGACGATTCGATCGCGAGGATGTACCGCGAGGCCTTTGCCCGCGCGCCATCGCCCGACGAGGTGGCCGCGGCGCGGGGATTCCTCGTCGCCCAGACGGCGCTCCAGGGTGGGGATTTCGCCGCTGATCAGCGGCTTCCGTCAGCGTGGGCCGATCTCGCCCATGCGCTTGTCAACGCCAAGGAGTTCATCTTCATCCCATGAGCCGCAATCCTTCCCGTAGCCGCCCCGGTCACCACTGCGGGCGCTATCGCACCACAGCGTTCTCCCGCCGTGCCCTTCTCGCCCAGGCGTCGTGCGGATTCGGAGGGATGGCGGCGGCGGCCCTCCTCCACGCCGAAGCGGCCCGGGCCGATTCTGTGGCGCCGGTGAACCACCACCCCGCGAAGGCGAAGAACGTCATCTTCCTCTACATGGACGGCGGCGTGTCGCAGGTCGACAGCTTCGACCCGAAGCCGCGGCTCGAACAGGATGCCGGCAAGAACCCGCGCGATCTGTTCAAGGTCGACCAGACACAGTTCAACAACGTCGGCACGATTCTCCCCAGCCCGTGGAAGTTCAAGCCGTACGGGGCGTGCGGCCTGCCGGTCAGTGATCTCTTCCCGCACATCGGCTCGGTCGCCGACGAGCTGGCGGTGATCCGCTCGATGACCAGCGAGTTCCCCGAGCACACCAACGCCAATTACTTCCTCCACACCGGTAGCGGGCTCCAGGGAAGGCCGAGCATGGGGGCGTGGACAACCTACGGCCTAGGGAGCGAGAACGACGATCTCCCCGGCTACATCGTTGTCAACGGTGGCCTCATCCCGCCGGGCGGGCTCGACAACTTCACCAACGGCTTCCTGCCCGCCACGTTCCAGGCTTCGGTGTTCAAGCCGACTGCCACGGGGCTGGCGAATGTCGGCCGCCGTGACGGTTCGAGGGATGGCCAGATCGCCAAACTCGACTTCGCCCGCGGGCTCGACCGTTCCTTCGCGGCCCGGCTCGGCGGCGAAGGGGGGGCGCCCGACGCCCTCGAGAGCGCGATCGCCAATCAGGAGCTCGCCTACCGCATGCAGACGTCAGTCCCCGATCTCCTCGATCTCTCGGGGGAGACCGAGTCGATCAAGCACGACTACGGCTGTGATTCCGAGAACGAGCCGACGCGGATCTTTGCCAGCGAGTGTCTCCTCGCACGGCGGATGGTGGAGCGGGGGGTGAGGTTCGTCGAATTGACGTGCACTTCGGTCGGCACCGACCGCTGGGACCAGCATGGCAATCTGCGGGAGGGGCATGCCGCCAACGCCCGTGCGGTCGACCAACCGATCGCGGCGCTGATCCGCGACCTTCGGCAGCGCGGCATGCTCGACTCGACGCTCGTCGTCTGGAGCGGTGAATTCGGCCGCACGCCCTTTGCCCAAGGGGGCGACGGGCGCGACCACAATCCCCAGGCCTACTCGATGTGGATGGCCGGGGGGGGCGTGAAGGGGGGCGTGACGGTCGGGGCGACCGACGACTATGGCTACCGGGTCGTGGAGAAGAAATTCCAAATCCACGACCTCCACGCCACGATGCTCCATCTGATGGGCATCGATCACACGCGGCTGACGTACCGTTTCAGCGGCCGCGACATGCGGCTGACGGACGTCCACGGCCACGTCATCCGCGACGTGCTCGGCTGACAGGGAAATCAGCCCTTCATCGACAGGCTCTTGAGGGTGATCACGGAGCCGACCGACATCAGCGCCAGGCCGAGCCAGGCCGGCGGCTCGACCGTTCGCCGCCCCGCGGGGGTTCCGCCGCCGAACAGCGACGGTTGCTGGGGGAAGCCCTTGTCGCCGAGTTGCGCCACGAGGAGCTTGCTCGATTTCTCGCTCAAAGTGAACGACTCCACCATCCGGAACTGCACCCCCACGAGGAACAGGAGCAGCCCGGCGAACAGGAGATGGGATCGTTTGGGAACCATGACAAGCCTCCGTGACGGGTGCCGAGCACCCCGTCCATCACCGGAGGATCGTATCACCGGGCTTGTCCGCTCCAGTTCCGCGGCGGGAAGTGTGGTGGGATCGACTGTCGCGGTCGCACCGGCCGGGCATCATGCCGTCCGCTTCGCCCGCACGAGGGCGAGGAGGTCGTGCTGCGGGGCAACGAACTTCGCGATTCCCTCCGACATCAGCTCCGTGCCCATCCTGGCAATGTCGATCCGGGTGTCGAGCTCGGCGCGGACTTCCGCCGGGGGAAGCCGATCAACCTGGCGGGTGAACGCCCTCCCCGATTCGTCGGCGGCCCGGTTGGTCGCCGGAGGGTTGGTCTGGATGTCGGCGCCGGCGAGGGCGGCAACGTAAAAGCAGGGATCGACCCCGGCCTCCTTCACGCCGGTGCTCGCGAACACGATCGACTGAGCCAGCGGGGTCGGATGCCGTTCCCAGAAGAGGCGGTTGGCGTTCCAGATCCGCTTGGCATTGACGATCGCCGTCTGGCCCCGGGCCGCCGCCGACAGGTCTGGCGCCTGTTTCGCGGCCCAAACGTCGACCCGAGACACGAACACGCTGTAGACGCTCTTGAAGGCAGCGAGTGACGGCAGCCGGCTGGCACCGCGCCAGACGGCAGCCCGGGCCTGCTCGACCTGGGCCTGCGTGAACAGGAGCGTGACATTGAGGGGCACACCCGCCGCGGCGAGCGGCTCGAGCGCGGCGATTCCTGCCGCCGTCGCCGGCACCTTGATCATCCGGTTGCAGTGGCCGCGCGACCATGCCAAACCGAGCTCGACATACCGGGCGACACGCTTGTCGTGCGTCATCGGCAGGGCGGGATCCTCGATGAGCGGATCGAGCTCGAAGCTCACCCACCCGTCATCCCCACCCGAAGCCTCCCATACCTCCAGGTATTCCCCCTCGGCCTCGGCGACCAATTCGTCCGCCAGCGCCCAGACAACCCCTTCATCGTCGCTCCCCGTGGCGGTCAGCGCGGCGATCCGGTCGTTGAACCGGCCACTCTTCACGAGGTCGGCAATGATCGCCGGATTGCTCGTGGCTCCGGTCGCGCCGGCGGCCCGCGCCTGCCGGACGAGGTCGGGATCGACCGAATCGAGCCAAAGACGTGTGCCCGAGGCGACAAGTGAGGCGAGTCCGGTGGCCATGTGAACACTCCTTGGGAAGAATGAGACTTTGGTGGACGGGGGGCCTGGGAAGAGGGGAAGGTTTATAGCAGTTCCGGGGCATTTTCGTGTAGAGCGGAGTCTTCCCGTGACGATCAATGATTCCGATAGGGACGATTGTCCGGCCCATCACCCTCGGTCAAGGGGTCAGTGGTGATCAACTTCCTTCCTCGTTTCGTCGCCCGCTTCCTCGGCATCGCTTTCGTGGCGGTATCGACTCTGAGCGCCTGCCGTGTGGTGGCCGCGCCCCCGTCCGGGGCGTCGATCGCTCCGGCTGACGAAGGGGGTCTGCTGCTCGGGACCGAATCGCTCCGCGCTCCGGAGCCCGACGCGGTGATCGATCTGTTCGATGCCGCAGCCGAGGATACCCCCGGCCGCGACCCGCTCGACGGAGCGCTGCGGAGTGTCGTCGGCGAGCCGCTCCCGGAGGGATATTCCGAGCCGCTCGTCAGCCCTGAGCCATCGCTGATGGACGGGCTCCTCGGCGACGAGATGCCGGAGGAGGTGAGCTCCGGGGGCTGGTTCGGCACCGGGCAGTATTACGGCTCCGCGGAGCTCGTGTTCCTCAACCGCGGCCGCAACTACCGCAAGGTGATCGGCTACGACTCCGAGCTCCTCACCCTGTCGGCACTCGACAGATACCTGATCCTCAGGTCGAAGCAGGGAACCTTCACGACCGACTCGCTCCCCTACAACGTCTCCCCTGGGGCGCGGATCACCGTCGGCGAGTTCCTGGGCCGCGACTACCTCGACCGCGACCGGTCGGTGGAGGTCACATATTACGGCGGCTTCTCCTTCTACCAAAACGATGGCTGGAACTCGATTCTCACCTCGCAGACTCAAAGCTATCTCGTCACCCCCCTGTCCGACGCGACGCCGGGCTTTACCGGTGCCCAGCAGTATCTGACGACGAGCGCCGCGAACTTCAACAGCATCGAGGCCAACTTCAAGCTTCACCGGCGCCTCGGTCGCGACAAGATGACGATGGTGCCCAACGGCGAATGGGCGCGGCACGCCGAGCGTGGCTGGCTGCCGGCGATCCTCGTCGGTGCGCGGCTTGCCAATTACAACGAGGCCTTCTCCTTCAGCAGCAGGGCCTATTCGACGCCGATCGAAAAGTTCAGCGGCGACTATCTGATCCAGACGGACAACTGGCTGTTGGGGCTGAATCTCGGTGGCGAGCTGATCAGCCGGAACGAGTTCTTCTACTGGGGGCTCCGTGGCCGCGCCGCTCCGGCGATCTCCTTCGCCGGCACCCAGCAGCAGATGAATGCCCGTAACAATGGCTATCAGCAGCCCAATGCGGTGCCCGCGCAGGGCACACCCCTTCCCCCCAGTGGCGAGCCGCGGTTGCCGTTCCCCGAGGGGACCGAGATCTGGAAGATGGCCGCGCAGCAGGTTGGCCCGGGCTTCCTCGGCGATCTGACCTGCCTGACGGGCTGGAACATGACTCCTAATTCCTCCATCCAGGTCGGCTACGACATTCTCTGGGTGGCGGGCGTGGCCACCGCGACGCGGCAGTTCAGCGTCAACAAGACGCGCTACAACCAGATCGATCCGGGCGGCCAGTCGTTCATGATGGGCTTCTCGTTCGGCTACAACCAGACCTGGTGAGCCGAGGGCCCGCTGCGGCTCACTCCGCGGCGACCACCGCTGCCGCCGCCTGCCCGGTCGAGCAGAGGTTGACGGCGACCACCGTGCCGGGGCGATCGGCGAGCGGCCCGCCATGGACGACGGCGACAGGGCAGTCGGGGTCGGGCGACTCGTAGTTGAGCGTCGCCGGGACGAGCCCCGCGTCGAAGCCGAGGATGCTCGCGGCCAACTCCACGGCGCCGCCGCCGGCCCCGAGATGGCCGAAGACGCTCTTCGGGGCGGTCACCGGGACGGCACCGAGCTCGGCGGCGATGGCGGCCGCCTCGACCCGGTCCATGTCCCTCGTCGAGGCGCCGTGGGCATTGACGTGGCCGATGTCGCCGGGCCCGATGCCGGACCGTTCGATCGCCGTGCGGATGGCCAGACGCAGCGCCGATCCCGACAGCGCCCCGTACCCCGCCGCCGACTCGCAGCGTGAGGCGACCGAGAGGAGACGGCCGCGGATCCTTGCTCCGCGACGGCAGGCGTGGTCGCGCGACTCGAGGACGAACATCCCCGCCCCCTCGCCGTTGACGAGCCCGTCGCGCTCGAGGTCGAAGGGACGGCTGGCCCGCGTGCAGTCGTCGCGGCGCCGGGAGAGAAGGGCGTCGCCACGGGCCACCAGCGCCATCGGATGGAGCCGGCACCCCGTCCCCCCGGCGAGCATCACGTCGGCCCAGCCGCGGCGGATGACACTCGCCGCCTCGCCGATCGCGAGCAACCCGGAGACGTCGCCGAGGACGATCGTATTGTTCGGGCCGCGGGCATCGTGGGCGATGGCGATGTGCGAGGCGGTCATGTTGGGGAGATGCTTGAGGAGCCAGAGCGGATGGAGATCCTCGTGGATCGCCTCCGACCAGACGGAGAAGTCGAACCCTCCCCCCGCCAGCGCCCGCCGGTACGTCCGCTCGAGGTCCTCGAGATCGGCGTAGATCATGTCTCCACCGACGACGACGCCGAACCGTTCCGGGGCGAGTGCTCCGGCCGTGATCCCGGCGTCGCCCATTGCCAGATCGGCGGCGGCGAACCCGAACTGGATCTCGCGGCTCATCACCTTGAGGCTCTTCCTCGGCCGTACCCACAGCTTCGGGTCGAAGTCGGTGATCTCGCCGCCGAACGCGACCGGGAGGCTGCTGGAGTCGAAGCGGGTGATCGGCCGGATCCCCGACCGGCCGGCGAGGAGCGATGTCCAGAAGTCGTCACTGCCGATCCCGATCGGACTGACCACACCCACTCCGGTGACGACGACCTCGCGACGGCTGCTCATGATCGAAACCTAAACCAATCGAGCGTGGCGCGGAAGTGGGGCGGCATCGCCCCTGCCTTCCGGGATGGTCGTGGAACGCCCGGTGGGGCGGCAGCTGACGCGATCAAGGCTGCCACGGGTGGGACGACCGCCAGTGGGAGGGCTCCTCGGGATGGCTCTCGGCCCACAGGCCACGCCCCTCGCGCCGGGCGGCCGACTCGGCCTCGACAAGGTCGGGATCGGGGGCGATTCGCCCGAACACCCAGGCGTGTCCCTCGGCCACCATCTCGCGGTTGATGTCGCGATCGTCGATCCACAGCGTGCCGAGGAGGCGGCCGTGCTGGTCGTAGCCGCGCGAGACGACGGCGACCCGGCCTCCGGCCACCTTCCGCGCCAGTGCCTCGGACGACTCCCTGCCCCACGCCTGGGCCGCTTCGGGGGCGTCGATGCCGAGGAGACGGATCTTGTGCTTCCCCCCTTGCGTGTCGACGCAGGTGACCGTGTCGCCATCGTGAACGGTGAGCACCGTCCAGGTGAGGCGCGCCGTCCAGGTGGGGCGCGCGACGGCGTCGGGGATCCGGCAGCGCTCCACCGCCGCCGTGCCGACCGCTGCCACCGCCATGGCGGCGAACCACCACGGCCGCCACCGCGACGGCAGACCGCGCGAAGTGTTCGGGGGCCGCATCGGGCGCGCTCCCGAGCGGTTCGGGGGGCGCTTTGGTCTCACGCCAGCCAGTCCTCGATGACCCGGCCATGGATGTCGGTGAGGCGGAAATCCCGGCCGCTATGGCGGAACGTCAAGCGGGTGTGGTCGAGGCCGAGGCAATGGAGGAGCGTGGCCTGCAGGTCGTGGACATGGACCGGCTTCTCGACCGCCTTGAAACCGAGCTCGTCGGTAGCGCCGTAGGCCGTCCCCCCCTTCACGCCACCGCCGGCCATCCACACGCTGAAGCCGTGGTGGTTGTGATCGCGCCCCGAGATCTCTTTGATGTCGGTCCCCGGCTGGGGCAGCTCCACCGTCGGCGTCCGTCCGAACTCGCCCCCCCAGAGCACGAGCGTGCTCTCGAGGAGCCCCAAGGCGACGAGATCGTCGAGGAGCGCGCCGATCGCCTGATCGCACTCCTTTGCCAGCCGCGCGTGATTCCTGCCGATCGCGTCGTGACTGTCCCACGGCTGCCCCTCGCCATGCCACACCTGGACGTAGCGCACGCCGCGCTCGACGAGCCTGCGGGCGATGAGCATCTGCCGCCCCTGGGTGTCGTCACCGTAGCGGTCGCGGACATGCTGTGGCTCGCGGGTGACGTCGAAAGCCTCCCCCGCTTCTGACTGCATCCGCCAGGCCAGCTCCATCGAGGCCAGCCTGGCCTCGAGCTGCGGGTCGTGGTCGCGGGCGGCCAAGTGCCTGCGGTCGAGCGCCGTCGTCAGATCGAACTGGCGGCGCTGGGCATCGCGGTCGAGGAATGGGTGGCGGACGTTCTCGACAAGCTCTTCCACCTTCCGTTTGGCGGTGTCGACATAGGTTCCTTGGTAGGCGCCGGGAAGAAAGGCGTTGCGCCAGTTCTCCGTGCTCTTGATCGGATACCCTCCGGGGCACATCGCCACGAAGCCGGGGAGATTCTGGTTTTCCGTTCCCAGGCCGTAGGTCACCCACGCCCCGGCGGCGGGGCGGACGAGCCGGCTATCACCGCAATTCATGAGCATCAGCGACGGCTCGTGATTGGGGACGTCGGCGTGCATCGAGCGGACGACGAGGAGCCGGTCGGCATGACGGGCCACCGATGGGAACAGATCACTGATCTCGAGGCCACTCTCGCCGTAGCGACGGAAGGCGAACGGCGAGGGGAGCGCGGCACCGGTGCGGCGTTCGGTGGGGAGGGTTCCCGGGACCTCCTGACCGGCATACTTTTCCAGCGCCACCTTGCGATCGAAGGTGTCGAGGTGGCTCGGGCCCCCGTTGGCGAACAGATGGATGACGGCCCTGGCCCGCGCGGGGAAGTGCGGCGGCCGCGGCGCGAGCGAGCGGTGGATCCGCTCCGGCGCGGGGGCGACGCCAGCGTTTGCGGCGACGGCCTCGGTCTCCAGGAGGCTCGCCGCCCCGAGCCAACCGAGCCCCAGGCCGGTGCGGAGGAGGGCGTCCCGACGGGTGACCGGGGCGAAATGGCAGGGGCGCGGGGGATTCATGGTGGCGCAGCCGAGGAGCGAAGGGCCCGGCGAGGGGCCATCAGTCAGTGAATTGGAATTCGGCCGAGGCGAGGAGCGCCTGGGCGAGTTGCTCCCAGGGACCGAAATCGGGGTTCGTGGAACCGGCGACAGCCAGAAATCCTTTCGCGGCGCTGATCTCTTCGCCATCGGGGGAACGGGAGAGACAGGCGCGCCACAGCCGCTCGATCCGGGTGTCTTCCAGCGCTCCGCCCTCCCGCAGCGACCGCGCGGCGACCTGCCGGGCGGCGTCGATCACCAGCGGCGCGTTGAGGGCTGCGAGCGACTGCTGGGGGACGCTCGTCCGGCTCCGCTCGTGCGTTGCGGCATCGGGGTTGGCAACGTCGAAAATCCGGAGGATGCCCGGCACGTCCTGGCGGTCGAGCCGCGTGTAGAGGGTGCGCCGGTGCATGGCATCCTGGGCGAGCGGATTGAAACCACGGCCGCCACGGGTGTGCGTGTCGAGGACCCCTGCCGCCGACATCAGGCCATCCCGCCACGCTTCCCAGTCGAGCCGGCGCCGATTGGCACGGGCGAGGAGCCGGTTGTCAGGATCGGCGGCCAGCTGATCGGCCGTGGCGACCGCCGACCGCCGCCAGGCGCGGCTGGTGACGATCTCGCGGTGGAGCCAGCGGAGGCTCCACGTTCCGTCGTCCACGAAGCGCCGCGCCAGATCGTCGAGAAGCTCCGGATGGCTCGGTGGTTCGCCGCGCAGCCCCAGATCACCGACCGGATCGACGATCCCGCGGCCGAAGTGGTGCGCCCAGACCCAGTTGACGATCATCCGGGCGGTGAGCGGATTGGTCGGATCGACGATCCCACGGGCAAGGTCGAGGCGGCCGCTCGAGGTCCGCGATGCGGGGCTGCCACCGATGAGCTTGGGGAGCCGTCGTTCGACGAGCTCACCGGGGCGGCCGGGATTACCGCGCACGAGGACATGGCTGTCGGAGAGTTGTTCCCGGTCGATCATCACCATCGCCTGCGGCGGCCCACCGGGGGATTCCGCTTCATGCCTGGTGATCTCCATCTTCCGCCGGCGGTGTTCGTTCCCCTCCTCGATCGAGGCCAGCTGCATCGCCTCGCCGGGTTGGACGACCAGCGCTGTCCCTGCGGCACCGAGCGTTGCGCGGAGCGCGACGAGCTCGGGAGGATCATCGGGCTGGGCCGCCGGGCCGCCGGCCCAATCGGGGGCCACCCGGGCGAAGAGACGGGCGTAGGCTTCTGCCACGGAGCGGAGTGTCGGCGGCGCCGGCGAACGCAGCTCGGCAACGACCAACGGATTGACGATCGCCGCATCGGGGCGATCCCCCCAACTCGCCAGGAGCGCCGCGACGGTGGGGCCGATCTCCTCGTCGCTCTTCCCCTTCAGTTGCACCCAGGGCCCGACGATCGGGTCGGTCGGTGCGGCGCCGCCGATCCCGCGCGAGACACGATCGAGGAGCCCCTGGAGGAGGTCGTAGTCGTCGGCGAGGCGCGGGGGGCGGTTGTCGGCCTTGCGCGGCGTGGGGCGGGCGGTCTCGAGGAGATAGTCGGCGGCGTGGGCGATGGCCGCAGTCGTCCCGCGCCGGCGGACGGCGTCTTCATGGGCCGGCACGGCGGCCTTCAGCTCGGCGAGCTTGGCATTGAAGGCATCGGCCTCCGGGCCGGGAGGGGCCGTCCCGATGACTGGCAGTTCGGCCGGAATCTGGCTCGAGGCGAAGATCCCGTAGAGGCCGTAATAGTCAGCCGTGCTGACCGGTTCGTATTTGTGATCGTGGCAGCGGCCACAGGCGACCGTCAGGCCAAGGAGCCCGCGGGTCACCAGATCGATGCGATCGTCGATGATGTCGTGGGGATTGCCGAGGAAGGTGCGGCCGACGGTGAGGAAACCGAGCGCGGCCAAGTCGGCCTTCTGCGCCGGGGGCTCGACCGAATCGGCCGCGAGTTGGAGCGTCACGAACCGGTCGTAGGGCATGTCGGAGGCGAGTGCCCCCACGACCCAGTCGCGGTAGGTCCAAGCGAAGGGATAGCGGGGATCCTGGTTGCCGAAGGCATAGCCCATCGTGTCGGCGTAGCGGGCCAGATCGAGCCAGTGCCGCGCCCAGTGTTCGGAGTGCTCCGGCGCCGCCAGCAGTTCCTCGACGAGCGCCCCCCAAGCCTCCTCCGAGGGATTCGCGGCGAAGGCATCGACACGGTCGGCCGGTGGGGGCAGGCCGGTGAGGTCGAACCACAGCCGGCGGACGAGGGCCCGCGGATCGGCCTGTGGCGATGGCTGGAGGCCCGCGGCGACGATCTTCGCGGTCACGAAGCGGTCGAGGAGCCTGCCCCACTCGAGGCTTGGGGTGGGATCGAGCCCGGCGGGAGCCTCTGGGGCAGGGTGACGGGTGAACGGTTGGTAGGCCCAGTGACGATTCCGTGCCCAGACGAGCCGCGCCTCCATGTCTGCCGGGATCGCTTCTTGAACAGCGGCAGGGCCTTCGGTCCCAGGCCCGCTCCAGGGCACGCCGGCCGCGATCCAGGCTTCGAGAATCGCCACCTCATCGGCCGGAAGAGGTTCGTCGGGGGGCATCGCCGGTTCGAGCTCGCGGCGGACCATCTTCAAGACCTTGCTCGCTGTCGGGTCGCCGGGGGTGAGGATCGTTCCCGAGTCGCCCCCCTTGAGCACCGCCGGGAGGTTGTCGAGCCGTAGCCCCCCTTCGGCCACCCGGGCCCCGTGACAGCCCTGGCAACGGGCGACCAGGAGCGGCCGAACCTTCTCCTCGAACAGTTTTTCCTGCTCCGGAGAGATGGCGGCGGCAGGGCGCGGCCCGGCCAGAGCAGCCGTCAACAGCGCGATCAGCAGCCCCGCCAACTGGAATACCGCCGGCCGGGGGTGACGGGCACGGCGGATAGGGAGACTGATGGGGCGCATGGTGAGGGGCGGGGACGGCGAGGCCGATCCGCTCCCACGCAATTCTAGGCCACTTCCGGGAGACTTACGCCTCCCGGGTTGCCGCTTACTGCGGAAGTGGTTTGTTGCCAAAGGCTTAAGCGCTGGTTCGCGGGGCTTTCAGCGGATACTGGCGACGGTCACTCCCAGATGGCTGACATTCGTGCCCACCCAGTTTTTCAAGCGCGGCAGGCGGAGCTCGTCGAGGAGGGCTCGCTCCTCGGGCGTCGGGGCGGGGAGCAGTTTCAAAAGCAATTCCGCCATCGCTCCCTCGCTCCCCCGCAGTGCCCCATCCTCCGCCTTGAGGGCGATTCCCAGGCCGGCGGCGGGGATCGCGGCGCAGAGCACCCCCTCCGCCCCGGACTTGAGAAACACCCGCGTGCCGCAGGTCGCCGCCACGCGCGAGTCAAACCGCCTCGGGCCGGCGATCAAGAGCGGGTTGTCGGCCACCGCCCGGCGCAGCCGCTCGAACGCTGCTTGCCTGCCGGCGGAGAGGCTCCGGCCGGTGCCGATCCGGGCAAATCCCGTCGCCAGGCTTGCCAGAGGGATCTTGTAGGTCGGGATCGAGCAGCCGTCGGTGGCCCGGTTGGCCGCCGAAAGGGGAACGCCGCACACCTCGGCGAGCGTCGCCGTGACGCGCTTCTGCACCGGATGATCGGGGGCGACGTAGCCGGTGGGATCGAGCCCGAGGTGGCGAGCCACGGCGAGGAAGCCGGCATGCTTGCCGGAGCAGTTGTTGTGGAGCGAGCCGGGCTCGTCGCCCAAGCGCACCAAGGTACGGGCGCTTGCCTCCTCGAGGGGCCAGTGGGCGCCGCACTCGAGGGCCTCTGGCTCGAGCCCCGCCTTGTCGAGCATGCTCCGGGCCGTCTCCACATGGAGCGGCGTGCCGGCGTGGGAACTGCAGGCGAGCGCCAGCTCGGCCGGCGTGAAGCCGAACCGGTCCGCCGCACCGCTCTCCAGAAGCGCGAGTGCCTGGATCGATTTCACGGCCGAGCGGGGGAACGTCTGCCGCTGCGGATCGCCGTGCCAGGCGACGAGGCTGCCGTCGTCGCGGGCGATCACGGCGTGGATGGCATGGGTCGATTCGGCGTGTTTCCCCCGTACGACGACGACGGTGATGGGTGGACGCGGCGGAGATTGATCGGTCGGCATGGGAGGACTCACGACTGGGGCGCGACCCGCGGACACGCGCCCCGGACCGCGGCGGCACGCGTTGGGGGGACGGTCAAAGCAGCATAGAATGCTGGCTGGTCTTCCAGGTACGCCCAAACCGGCGGGGGCAGGATGGCGGTTTTTCGGCCAGACATCACGAGCCGGCTCCTCTCCCGGCGGGAACTCATCCGCGCCGGGGGCCTGGCCGCGCTCGGCCTCGGTCTGCCGGCGCTCGCTGCCGGTCGGGCAGCCGCGCTCGCCGGACGCCCGCGGGCCAACTCCTGCCTGATCATCTTCCTCTCCGGCGGCCCGCCGCAGCACGAGACGTTCGACCCCAAGCCGGCGGCGCCGATCGAGATCCGCGGGCCGTTCCTCCCGATCGCGACGAGCGTCCCGGGCCTCCAGTTCAGCGAGCTGCTCCCGCTTTCAGCCGCCCGCGCCGATCGGATGTGCGTCATCCGCTCGATGACGACCGGCATCCATTCCCACTCCACCAGCGGCGCCTTCATGCTCACCGGCCACGAGCCGACAAGCGTGGCCGAGAGCGTGCCCCCCAGCGCCCAGGACTGGCCGAGCCTCGCCGGCGCCGTCGGTGCCCTCCGGGCCTCGGAGCGGTCGCCGCTCGATGCGGTGATCCTCCCCGAGCCGATCTTCAACAATCCGGCGATCCCCTGGCCGGGGCAAAATGGCGGCTTCATGGGGGCGGCTTGGCATCCGCACATCCTCCGCTGTGATCCTTCGCGGGAGCGGATCGAGATCGAGGGGCTGACGGCGACCGCAGGGATGACGGAGCTGCGACTCGACGACCGGCGTGATCTCCTCGGCCAACTCGACCGGCGCTTCCACCGCCTCCAACACAGCGCAGGTATGGCGGCGCTCGACCGCTTCCAGCAGGAAGCCTTCGACCTCCTCCATGCCGGCGCGACGCGCGAGGCCCTCGAGATCGAGCGCGAGCCGGCGGCCTCCCGCGACCGGTATGGCCGGGGGAAGTTCGGCCAGAGCGTGCTCCTCGGTCGGCGGCTGATCGAAGCGGGCGTGAGGCTCGTCCAGGTCAACTGGCCGCGCGAGCCGGGGGACACGGCTGCCGGCAATCCGCTTTGGGACACCCATCAGGACAACGCCGGCCGGCTCAAGAACGTCCTCTGCCCGCAGTTCGACACCGCTTACAGCGCGCTCCTGGATGACCTCGAGGCCCGCGGCCTCCTCGACGAGACGCTCGTCGTGGTGATGGGGGAGTTCGGCCGCACGCCGACGATCAACCCGGCAGGCGGACGCGACCATTGGGGGAGCGTCTTCTCGGTGGCCCTGGCGGGCGCCGGCGTGCCCGGCGGGGGAGTGATCGGCGCCAGCGACGAGCGTGGCGGGATGCCCGCTGACCGGCCCGTCCGCCCCCCCGATCTCGCGGCGACGATCTTCCAACTCCTCGGTATCCCACCCGATCACGAGTTCCGCGATCCGTTCGATCGCCCGCTGCAGGTGACCGCCGGGGGCAGGGCGCTGCGGGAGATCGTCGGCGCATGACACAACGGCTGATCGGCCGCGGACGGATCCTCGACTCCGTGGCGGCGCGGGGGGCGGGGCTGGTGGTGCTCGTCGTGCTTGCCTATCTGCCTGCATTCGGCGGTGGGTGGTTGTGGGATGACGACATCCTCATCACCGCCAATCCGCTCGTCACCGAGGCACGGGGATTGTGGGGGATCTGGTTCCACAACACCTCCCCCGACTATTTCCCCGTCACGCTCACCAGTTGTTGGATCGAATACCGGCTGTGGGGTGACTGGGCCCCCGGCTACCACGCCGTGAACATCGCCTGGCACGCCGCCAACACGGTGCTCGTGTGGCGGATTCTGGTCCGGCTGGGGGTGCCCGGGGCGTGGCTGGCGGCGGCAGCTTGGGGCGTTCATCCGGTGACGGTGACGTCGGTGGCGTGGGTGGCGGAGCGGAAGAACACGCTGTCGATGTTCTTCGGGTGCCTGTCGGTGCTGGGGTGGATGTCGTATGAGGACACCGGACAGCGGCGCTGCTACGGCTGGTCGCTGCTGTCATTCGTGGTGGCGCTGTTGGCGAAGACGTCGCTGGTGACGCTGCCGCTGATCCTGCCGGTGCTTTCGTGGTGGCGGCGCGGCCTGGTGACGCGCGTCGATCTCGTCCGCACGGTCCCGTTCCTCGTGGCGTCGTTCGTCCTCGGACTGGTCACCCTGTGGTATCAGATGGGCCATTCCGCCGCTGCTTCCTCAGGGCCGCTCGCCACGGTCCTGGCATCGCTCCCACGGGGAGGTGTGCTCGCCGGCCGGGCGGTGGGCTTCTACCTCTGGAAGGATCTGTGGCCGACGCAGCTCGCGATGGTGTACGGCGTGTGGCCACTCGAGACATCTCGTCCTGCGGCCTATCTGCCGACGCTCGTCGTCGCGGCCGTGGTCGCGGGGCTGTGGTGGCAGCGGAAAGAGCCGTGGGCCCGGGCCGGGCTGTTCGCCGCGACGGTCTTCCTCCTCGCGCTCCTGCCGATCCTCGGATTCCTCCCCGCGACCTACATGAAGTCGCATGCCTCCGTGGCCGACCACTGGCAGTATGTGGCCCTCGTGGCGCCGGTAGCACTGGCCGTAGCGCTGGGGGTGAAGGGGGGGGAGCGGTGGTTACCGGCGGGAGCAGGGCGCCTCGTCGTCGCGGCGGCCGTGACGCTGCTGGCCGCTCTCACGTTCCGCCATGCGGCTCTCCACCGCACCCCGAAGGCATTGTGGACGCAGAATCTCGCTGTTGCCGATGTCTGGGACGCTCACGTCGGATTGGGCCGGGCCTTGGCCGAAGAGGGGAAGACCGCCGCGGCGATCGCGGAGGCGAAGCGGGCGATCGAACTCTATCCCGCCGCCACCCCGGCGTGGATCGATCTCGGCATGAGCTTCACCGAAGTGAAACGCTACGACGAGGCGTTTGCGGCCTACCAGGTTGCCTTCGACCAGGGCGGGGGAGACGACCTGCTCCAGGCCGCCGGGCTGGCCGCAGCGCTCGGCGGCGACCTGGCGCGGGCGGAGGCGTTCTTCGCCCGCGGCGCAGCCAAACGCCCCCGCGACGTGAGCGTCCGGGGTGATTGGGGCTTGGCACTTGAAAAACTCGGCCGGCACCGGGAAGCCGCCGCACGCTACCGGGAGGCACTGGCCATCGATCCCAACGATCCCGACGCCCTCAATGCCCTGGCCTATCTCCTCGCCAGCCGTCCCGGACAGACCGGCGACGGTGATGCGGTGGCCGATGCGGCGGAGGCGGTCGGCCTCGCGCGTCGGGCCTCCACGGCGACCGATGCCGGCGATCCGTCGTTCCTCGACACGCTGGCGACGGCCCTGGCGGCCGGCGGTGAGTACGCGGAAGCTGTCGAGGTGGCCGACCGCGCCTTGGAACTGGCGGAGCAGGGGGGAGACGAACCGCTCGCCGCCGAGATCCGCGGGCACCGTGAGCTGTTCCGCGCCGATCGCCCGTTCCGCGCCGAATAACCACCGCGGTGGGGTCAGTTCATGGTCTTCTCGGCGAACACCAACTCGACGCCGACGACCCCGGGACAGGCCTGGAGAGCCCGGACAAGCCCATGGCCATCACCATCGCGATTCATTCGGCCGGAGTAGACGACATCGACGAGCGTCCCCTTCTTCACCGTCTCGATCCGCCGCGGCTGGGGGCGGTCGAGGTGCGTCGTCAACGCCTCCCGGATCGGCCCGGCAGGGCACTCCGGCGTCGTCCGCAGGATCACCCGGCAGGAAGGGGCCAAGACCGGGGCAACGAGCCGGTTTTTGCAGAAGCCCCAGGCGATGATCGCGGCGATCGGCAGCCCGATCAGAGGCACGAGGATGAATCCGGCGCCGACGGCGAGGCCAACGGCCACGGCGAGGATCACGAATGCCGTGTCACGCGGATCCTCAACGACGCTCCGAAAGCGGACGATCGCCAGAGCCCCAACGAGGCTGAAGGCCCGCGCGGTGCTGTCGCCGATCGCCAGGGTGATCATGGCGATCACCACCGCGAGGAGGAGGAGCGTCTGCGAGAGGTCGGTGGCCGCGGCGGCGTAACGCCGCCTCGTCGTCGCATAGATGATCGACACGAGGCTCCCGAGGACGAGCGCGGCGAGGAGACGGATGACAATGTTCATCCACCGCAGTTCCGCATCGCTCGGGAAGGCATCGGTGAACCAGGTTGGCATCGGGTTGGCCCTGCGGCGGCGGCGGCGGGAGGGAAGGGATCGGGAAGGAGTCAGCGACTGACGGCGGCGGGTTCGTCGCGCAGAAGAAATACCCGGCGACGCTCGATGAAGTCGCGCAGACTCACGCCCCTTTCCCCCTCCTCGGCCGTGGGCGTGAAGGAGGTGGCGGCTTCGAACGCCTCGGTCGAGGCAAGTTTACGGGTGTCTTCGCGCACCGCGTCGCTGATCAATTCCCGGCACTGCTCGATCACCGGGCCGATCGATTCCCAGGCGAGCTGATCGCGGGCGATCGTGCGGATGTGATCGAGATATTGGTCGCGGAGCCGCGGCACCCCGAGGAGCCCGCTGCGGAGCGGCTTGCCACCGTCGTCGAGAGCGACGAGGGGATCGAGATCGGGGCCGCCGTGCCCCATGCCCGGCGGGCCGCCGGGGAAACCTCCCGGTGGACCGCCTGGCCCTCCGGCGACGAAGCACTCGTTCATGTCGTGGGGGATGACATGGAACACCCCCTCGGCATCCTCGAAGAGGGTGTAGTCGCTGGCCCGTGTCCAGTAGCCGTCGCTGTTGACCAGCGCGTTGTCGATCGCCAGGAACCAGAGCGCTTCGTCGACGTCGAGAACCGGCCGGACCTTCTCCTCGAGCTTCCCCAGCGGTGTCTCATCGAAGATCCGGCAGAGGGCGATGAGATCCTGCCAGGCCGCGTCGTTCTCCTTCGTCTTCAGTTCGAAAATGCCGCGGTAGGGCTCCGTTTCCGCGCCGAAATATTCCAATCCGCCCCGTCCGCCGGGCCGCCCCTTCACCTTCCAGCGGTTCCCCTTCGCGCTGCCGTAGCACTCTTTCAGGAAATCCTTGTTCGCCTGTTGGACATTGACATACACCCCCCAGCATTCGCCATTGATGACGACACGCACGAAGTTCGCCCTCGGGGCGGGGAGGTGGGGGCGGGCGATGTGGGAATAGAGCACGCTGCTCATCATGCTCGGGTCGCCGTTGGCATTGAGGAGATTGAGCGTCCGGTAGCCATGGAGATCGGCGTTGGTGCCACCGTGGTCGATCGCGAGGTTGAGCGATCGCTTGTGCCCTTCGCCGACCATGAAGTAGGAGGAGGCGCCACGGAAGTGGACGCCGACGCCGTCGACCGTGCGGTCGTCGACGGTCAGCTTCGCCGGCACGTCGACGTCGGTGGGACGGAAGTCGGCCAGTTCCTTCTCCCAGTCGTCGCTGTCGAACTCGAGAAACAGCGTTCGCAGCACCGTCAGGTCGTAGAGATCGGCGTCGGGGTATGCCTTCACATCGGCCGGGGTCATCCGTGGGCCCGGTTCGGCTGGAGGCCGTCCACCTCCGAAGCCACCCGGCCCCCGCCCACCCGGTCCGCGGCCGCCTCGAGCCGGGCGTTCTTCCTGGGCCGCCTTTCGCGCCAGGGTCCGTTCCTCCCGGTCGAGCCGGCCATCGCCGTCGGCGTCGAACCGTTCGACGAGCTTCAACTCCGGGCCCCCCATCGGTCCTCCGGGAGAGCCCCCCGGTCCGCCGGGGGGCGGGCCTGGGAGCTGCGCGGACGCCGATCGCGCGGCGGCCAGCAGCAGCATCAGCACGATCGGATGAACCGGATCGAATCGTGGCATGGTGGCGATGACCTGACGAGGGGCAGACCGGCCTTGAACGGCCGGTTGCGGTGGGGGTTGCGGCGGATCGGGTGGCGGCTTGCCTCCCGTGACGGCGAGGACCATCATGGTTTCCCCGGGCCGATTCGCGAAACCCCGGCGGAATCCCGGAGATGACCGGGACGGGAGCAACGGATGACAGCACGGTGGTTCTTGGCGGCCGTCCCCCTGGCCATCGGCCTGGCCTGGTGCGGGGCGCCGCCGATCGCCGTTTCGATCGCGGCCCTGGCGGCGATCGTGCCTTTGGTGGGGCTGATTGGTGACGCCACCGAACACCTCGCGGCGCGGCAGGGGCCGGTGGCCGGGGGGCTGGTCAACTCGACCCTCAACAACCTGCCGGAGCTGATCATCGGGGTGGTGGCGCTCTCCAACGGCTTGAGCGGCGTCGTCAAAGCCTCGCTCACCGGCGCGATTCTCGCCAATCTCCTCGTCAGCCTCGGCGTGGCCCTCCTCGCCGGAGGGCTGCGGCACGGCGAGCAGCGGATCGACCGGCGCCGGCTCAATGTCAGCGCCTCGATGCTGATGATCTGCGCCTTCTGCTTCATCGTCCCCGCCGCGTTCACGCTCGGCGCCCCGGAGGGGACGCGGGGATTGTCGCTGGAGATGTCGGTCGTGCTCCTCGGCATGTATGTCGTCAATCTCGCCGTCACGATCCTCGCTCCAGGGAACGACACGGGGCTGCTCGCGGCGGAACAGCACCACGACGACGCGCCCCAGCGATCCTCCTGGCGGAGCCTCACCGTGCTCGGGGTGTCGGCGACGCTCCTGGCGCTGGTCAGCGACGCCCTCTCGGAGGCGCTCGTGCCGACAGCGCGGAGCCTCGGGCTCTCCGACACCTTCAGCGGCATCGTGTTCCTCGGAGGGGTCGGCAGCCTCGGGGAGATCCTCGCCTGCGCCCGCTTCGCCCGGCAGGGGAAGCCTTCGCTCGTCCTCTCCGCGACGGTCGGTTCGACGATCCAGATCGTCCTCCTCGTCGCCCCGCTTCTGGTCTTTGCCGGCATTCTTCTCGGTCAGCCGATGGACCTCGCCTTCACGTCCTTCGAAGTGGTGGCAATCGTTCTCGCCACCGTGATCACCCGCGAATTGATCCAGGACGGCCGCGCCAACTGGTTCGAGGGGTGTCTCCTCCTCGGTGTCTACGTGATCCTGGCGATCGGGTTCTTCCATCTCCCCGACTGACCCATGGGCCGCTCTCACGGCCTGATCGCCGACGAGAGATGCCGGCGCCGGCTGCGGTCACTTCGTCACGGGGCGGGGCGACTCGCGCCCCATCCCGAGGAGGTTGTCGACGAGGATTGTCCCGGTGCGCTCGCCGAGCGACACCCGCGAGACATACTGGTAGCGCGGGAAGGCGAGGAAGTCGACTTCGGTGAGGATGTAGCCGAAGGCGTCGTTGGTGAGCCCGAAGAGGAAGGTGTTATCGCCGGTCTTACGCTTCAGGTAGGCGCCGATGTTGGGGAGCGCCTCCCCCGGGATCGTGAGGATCCGCGCCTTTCCCACGTCGACCATCGCGAGCGTGGCGGTGATCGTGCGCGTCGCCTCGTCGTGGCCGTATCCCAGGGGGGAGAGCGTGACGACGGCCCACAGGTCGTCCGACTCGACCGGGAAGCGGACGTCGCGCGACGTTGCCGCCACGGCCGGGGCCGGATCGGTCTCCGCTCCGGCCACGATCCGAAGGGCCTCGTCGGCCATCGTGTGGCCGATCCGCTCGCATTCCTCCCAGGTGCCGATCTCTTTCCAAGATCCGCGGAGCGGATCGGCGGGGGCGTCGAGATCGCGGTTGTCGGCCGTCACCATCCCCCCTTGGGCGCCATTGAGAAACACCGCCACGCCGCCGCCGCTGGCCTCGATCCGCGTGCACATCGGGCCGATGCAGTCGGGGGAGAGAATGCCGCGCTTGTTGCCGAGCACCTCCGGGTGGATCGCGTAGTTGACGAGCGTGGCGATCGGCTTGCCGTCGCTGCCGACGGCCTGGATGACGCCCATTCGCCGGTCGTAGAGATCGGGGGCGTAAAAGTTGAAGGCGATCTTTCCCTGGGCCTCTGCCGTGGCGACCCGCAGCGACGCCGGACGGAGGCCGTCGAGGGCCTCGTTGACCGCCTCGGCCGTCCGCCGCACGACCTCCTCCATCCAGGCGAGATTCCCCGTGTGCCCCCCCTTCCCATCGGGGAAGGCGTAGCAATCGGGGGCGCTGTGAGTGTGGGTGGCGGCGATGAGGAGATGGTCCGGTGGGAGCCGGGGGACGAGCGCCCGTACCTTGTCCCCGAGAACGGCGGGAAACCCGAGGACATCGATACCGACGATTCCCACCGTCGTGTCACCGTCGGCCACGACGAGGACCCGGGCGGTGAGATCGCCGCGCTTCTCGCTGACAGGATGGGCGGGCCCCATTCCCCCCGAGACCGGCAGGAGCGGCTCGGGGGTGATCACGCGCACCGCGGCCCCGGCCCGGAAGTCGGCCGCGTCGGCCGTTCCACCGAAGACGCCAAGCGCCATCAATGAACAGCCGACACGCAGACAGGCGATCAGGCGATCACGCATCGGATTCTCCTCCGGGGGGCTTTCCAAAAGTCACTTGGCCGCCGCCGGCAGATCCCCCTCGTAGGGAAGCGTCTTCGGATCGAAGCCGGCGTGCGGAAGCGTGTCGGGGGTAATCCGAACGGCGGTCGATTCCTTGAAGGGGAACAGGCCGCCGGAGTCGTAGGTGAGCTCGATGAAGGTGGCCGTCCAGCCCTTTGGCTGGACGCGGGGCCTGCCGACGAAACTCCCGTCCGGCTCCGCTTGGAGAACCGTCGGCTTGTAGGCGCTGCCGATCGTCGCCAGCCGGAAGTCGCGGGCGTCGGGGTTGTGGGCCTGCCAGAGGATTGCCGCCTGGGGCTTGACGTCGCTCCGCACCCGGATCGAGCCATCCTTCTCGAACGTCCAGGTCGGCTTCGGCCTGGCCCTGGCGGCGATGATCATCTCGTAGAAGGCGATGATGCTCGGGACGGAATCGGGATTCTTCTCGATCCCGTGATCGGTGTTGGGGACATAGCGGATGTGCTTCTCCCCCTTGAGGGTGTCGTAGTAAAAGCGCGACGAATCGGGAACGAAGAACTGATCGCCGCTGCCGTTGACGATGTATTTCGGGAGCGTGAGCCGATCGAGGTAGGAATACGGATCCTCGATCGCGTGGAGCTCCTCCATCCGCGGGTGCTCGGGGTTCTGGACGATGCCGTGGTGGACGTAGTCGCCGAGGGCCCGCGACCAAAAGCCGTAGGTGGCGCCGTGGTGGATGAGCTGCTCGTCGAGATTCAGGACGTCGATGACGATCGGGATGATCGCCTCGACGCGGTCGTCGGTGGCGCCGGTCATCCAGGTCGTCCAGCCGCGCTTCGAGCCGCCGGCGACGACGAATCCACACACAGGGATCCCCTCCTTGGCCGACCATTCCTCGATGCAGTCCATCGCCTTGACGACGCTCTTTACCATCGGCAGGCGGGGGAGCCAGGTGGCGTCGCCGGTGTCGAGGAACTTGTCCCAGCAATAAGCGATGAGGTCGTCCTCCTTGCGGGGCGTGCCATCCCCGTGGAACACGATCGGCTGGTTGGGGATCTGTTTCAATTCGACGACGATGCTTCCGGTCGCTTCGGCGATGGTCGTGACGAGGGTGCTCGGGCCGTCGGGGATGTTCGTGCCGTCATTGCCACCGCCACTGACGAGGAGAAAGCATTTGTCGGTCTTCAGCTCCGCCGGCCGCGCCACGAGCACCCAGTGCTCCCACACCTGCCGATCGACCTCCTCCGGACTCCGCCACGACTGGCTCTTCATCCGGATCACGGTCTTCGCTTCCTCCCCGCCCCCCTTCATCACCTCCCAGTGGTAGGCCTCATCCTCGTCGTCGAGGTAGTCGTCGATCGGCAGTTCAACCGTCGCGCCGACCGGCGGAGCCGCGGCGGCCGGACGGCCGGCCTGGAGCCCGCCGAGGAGGGCGATCAGGGTGACCAGGAGCAGGGAGGCTCGCAGCGACATGGGGGGATCCAGAGGTGGGGATGGGGCGGAAGATCCTGATCACTGCGTCGTCAGGGCGATCGGCGGCAGTTCCTTCGTCGCCGCGGTGATCTCGACGGTGGTGGGAGACTTGTCGACGCTCACATACCGCCCTCCGAGGAGGTCGGGGGCATCCTTCGAGACCCCACGTTGGAGATCCTCCGCGGTAGCACGCTGGGAAGGATCGGGCCACGAGGCCGTCACCTTGTAGCGGCCCAAGGCGATACCCGGCTCCATGTTCGTGACGATCGTGAACTTGCCGGAGGCGTCGGCCGTTCCCGTGGCCGTGGCCGCCCTGCCCCCTTCGGGGTAGAAGAGAAGCACGGCGCCATCGGCCGGCTTCCCATCGACATTCACGCTTCCGAAGACCTTCGGGAGATTGTTCCCCTTGGCACCGCCGCAGCCGGAGACGGCAAGCGCGAGCACCATCATGAGGAGAAGCCGGAAAGGGAGGCGGGCGCGATACATGGTGGAGCTCCGGTGATCGAGGAGATGGACACGAAGGCCCGGGAGGCCGGTCATGACAGACGTCGGAAGCGGCTCCCCGACATGCAGGGGGCCCGGCCGGTCGGCGAAGCGACCGGCCGGGCCAGCTGTGAGCGAATCGACGAATCCGTCACTGCGAATTGTCGAGGGATTCACCGCCATCACGGCTGACGAGGGCCGCGAAGACGAAGGTGTCGACGTCCTGCTGGAGAAACCCGACCGACGCGTCGCCGCGCACGATCGACACGCCTCCCGGGTGGAAGGCGTACGGGTTGTCGTCATTGAGGATGTTGATCACCCCACACCCGGCGGCCCGGGGATCGGCGGGATTGGCCCCACTCAGACCGCGCGTGTGGCGGGCCACGTTCCAGTCGCCGTAGAACGAATTGAGCACCAGATTTCCACCGGGGGCCGACGCCGGGAGGGGTTGCCCTCGGTAAAACCTCTGCTGCTTGCCCGCTTCCTCGATGAAGCAGATCGTCTTCGACAGGCCGTCGACCACTTGCGAATACTTGACCCACCGGTTGGTGACGATGTTCTCGGCGCCGAGCATGCCGTTGTGGGTGGTCGTGGCCGGCAGGCCGACGCACGTGGCGAGCGAGCTATGGAGCCCACGGATCGGCACGTAGTCGGTACGCGGCATCACAAACGGCTGGGTCACGCCGAGCGCGGCGAAGTAGGGTTGGTAGTCCGATGGCACGTTCGGGGTGGACGGGCAGATGAACACAGGCACGGTGGCGAGAGCGCTGGGGTTCTGCTGGCCGCCCGGCCAGGGCGGCGGCAGGTTGAGCGGATCGAGGAGCGGCCGCTTGTGGTTGAACATATTGTAGATCGTGCCCCCTTCCATGTAGGGCAGGATCTGTCCGAGCACGCCGAACGGCTTCCGCGCGTCGCCGGTGGCGTTGAAATAGGGGCTGGGCGGGCTCATCGCCGCCCCTTCGGCGGTCGTGAACTCCTGGCCCCACGCAGGGACGTTCTTCCTGGCCCCCTCGTGGTTGGCCAGCGCCAGTCCGAGTTGCTTGAGATTGTTGGAACAAGCACTTCGCCGGGCCGCCTCACGTGCCGCCTGGACGGCCGGGAGGAGGAGGCCGACGAGCGTGCCAATAATGGCGATGACCACGAGCAATTCGACCAGCGTGAAGCCGGCCTTGGACGGACGGTTGGAACAGGACAGGCGCATAGAAGACTCCTCGAAAAGAGAGGAAGCAATCGAGCGATGAAGGCAATGAAAGAACGCGTCGACAGAAGAGATTGTCGGGGCGATCGGTCCGGAGCGGTGGCAGAGCCCCCGCGCCACATTCGCCCCCCCAGTCTGAAATCATAAGGGCATCGGCGAGCGGCCACAAGAAAAGGTCCGCCTGATCGCTCGGACTCGGTCGGGACACTCCTTGTCTGCTGGTCAGGCCGGCCGCAAAGCAGGAGGCAAGCCTCTCGGTTGGATGCGTCCGTCCGGTGTGCCGGGAGGGATTCCACGGGAATCATTCGTAGATCGGGCAGAAAGCTCCGAAGGCCGCTTCGCAGAAGACTCCCGGGTCGTTGAACCGCTGCCCCCGGTCGAGGGCGGAAATGGCCGCCATCTGGGGGCCTGTGAGGGAGAAGTCGAAGATCTCGAGGTTTTCCTTCAGCCGCTCGCGCCGCGAGGTCTTGGGGATCACGGCCGTGCCCCGTTGCACTCCCCAACGCAGCAGGACCTGGGCCGGGGTTCGTCCGCAGTCCCGGGCGGTGTCGCGGATCAGCGGATGGTCAAGGAGCGATTCTTCCGGCCGGGCCATGCCGAGGGGGACGTACGACGGGGCTCCCAAGGGGGAGAAGGCGGTCACGGCGATCCCCAGTTCCCGGCAGAATCGCAACAGTTTCTCCTGGGCGAGGAGCGGGTGGAGCTCCACCTGGAGGACGGCCGGTGGGATCCGCGCCCCGGCGAGGAGATCGCGGAGCAGCGCGGTCGAATAATTGCAGACGCCGATACGGCGCACGAGACCGGCCCAGACGAGCTCCTCAAGAGCCCCCCACGTTTCCGCCAGAGGGACGTTGACCATCTCCATCCGCGGCCGGGATGCCGTCGGGTCGTGGATCCAGCCAGGGGGATAGCGTTTCTCGAACGGCACGAACCGCTGGGCGATCGGGAAATGGACGAGGTAGAGATCGAGGTGGTCGAGGCCGAGGTCGCGGAGGGTGCGTTCCGCGGCGGCGCGGACATGCCGTGGGTCGTGGTAGGTATTCCAGAGTTTCGACGTCACCCACAGATCATCGCGGCGGCAGACCCCGGCAGCGAGGCTCGAACGGATCCCCACGCCGGCCTCGACCTCGTTGCCGTAGTCGCAGGCCGAATCGAGATGGCGGTAGCCGATCCGCAGCGCCTCCTCGACCATCCAGGCGGTGTCGGCCTGGTCGATCTTCCACAGCCCGAGCCCCACCGCGGGGGGCGAGCTCTCGGGAGTTACGGGGAGCTTGGGAACGGCAGACGGCATGACGACCTCGGCGAGCGTGGATGGCAAAAAGCCCCTTCACGATAGCAGGCCGACGGCGCGACGCGCGTGGGGGGAGGCGGCACCGCCGGCATCAGTCGGCGCGGGGGCCGGAGGGGATCGGTGGTGGCGGCACCGGCTTGATCCGGCCGCGCCATCGTTCCGCGCTGGGGGGGCGCTTGCCGCCACGCCGTGGCGCCCGGAGGACCATCAGCCCGGCCAGGAAGGAGAGCCCGAGGACGATCCAGAAGCGGAGTGGCATGGCAAGGAGGCAGCGGGGCGGGAACCGGCCACGGGGCCAAGCGGCAGAACGTCGCTCCGCCCACAGCAGCATCGTACCGTTGCGGTTGAACTCCGGCACGCGGTCGGCGGAAACGTCCGAGCGAAGACCGGAGCCTCCCTCATGGCGGCCTGATAACGGCCCGAGGGATGCCCCGGTCCGGGTGTGCAATTGCGGAGTACACACCCGGACCGTTGGGGCACCCTTCTGGGGCTCGTGGCGACAGGAGCCTTCTCCCGCGGCGCGTCTTGAATCGACCGGGCCGCTTCCCGGTCTGGCAATCGGGGTCTCCTGATCAGGTCAGGTGGTAGGCCGACTCCCCGTGTTCGGCGTAATCGAGGCCTTCGGCCTGGGCCTGGTGGCTGACAGTGAACCCGATCGTCTTGTCGATGAGGTAGCCGAGCACGAGGGTGCAGAGGAAGGCGTAGCCGCCGCTCCAGAGCAGCCCCTGCGCCTGGATCCAGAGTTGCGTTGTTCCTCCCAGCACCGGCCGGATGCAGAACAGCCCCACGAGGAGGGCACCGAGGGCTCCTCCCACACCGTGGACGCCGACGACATCGAGCGAGTCGTCATAGCCGAGCATCGGCTTGGCCTGGACGGCGAGGAAGCAGACGACCCCGCTGATGAGCCCGATCAGCAGGGCGCTCAGCGGACTGACATGGCCGGCACACGGGGTGATCGCCACGAGCCCCGCCACCATGCCGGAGGCGAAGCCGAGCGCGGTCGGCTTACCGACCTTGAGCCATTCCACGAACATCCAGGCCCCGGAGGCGGCACTGCCGGCAATCGCGGTTGTTGCGAAGGCGAGCACCGCGACGCCGCCGGCTACCGGCAGGAAGTCCTTGCCGACGGCAATCGCCGACCCGGCATTGAAGCCAAACCAGCCGACCATGAGCATCGCGGCGCCGATGAGCGTCCAGCCGACGCTGTGGGGCACGAACTGGGCGCCTGGATAGCCACGCCGCTTGGGGAGAATGAGCAGCAGCGCCAGGGCCGACACCCCCGCCAGAACGTGGACGACGGTGCCGCCGGCGAAGTCGAGTACTCCCTTTTGGAACAGCCAACCGTTGACGTTCCAGACCCAATGGCAGACCGGGTTGTAGACGATCGTCGCCCACAAGACCGTGAACAGACACCAGGCACTGAACTTCACCCGTTCGGCGACGGCGCCGACGATGAGCGCCGGCGTGATGATCGCGAACATCATCTGGTACATGGCAAAGAGAAGCTCCGGCACGCCGTTCGGCGCGGCCTCGACCGTGTCGCCGCTGGTCACGATCCGCTCGTAGGCGTTTTGGCCATCGACCCCCAGTTCGGCAAACGAGCTCATGAACACGAGCCCCGGATCCCAGCCGAGATAGCTGTGCTTGGGAAGCTCCTTGCCGTCGGGCCCGACGCCGGCATCGACCGCGATCGCGGAGGGGACGGCAAACGCCATGTTGTAGCCGTAGGCCACCCATTCGATCGCCACGATCGGGATGCAGACCATGACGAGCAGAAACATGTTGAGGACGTTCTTGGCCTGCACCATGCCGCCGTAGAAGAGGGCCAGGCCGGGCATCATGAAGAACACGAGCGCCGCACTGACGAGGATCCAGGCGGTCGAGCCGGTGTCGTAGGTGCCGGTCAGGTGGGCTGGTGACGCGGCAGACGTGGCGACGATATCCAAGGATGTAGCCATGGCCACGGGCGGCTCCTCGACGGCCACCTGGGCCCAAGTGCCAGGGCAGCAGACGAACAGACAGACGGTCGCGATGACCGCCGCAAGCGACAGACGAAACATGAAAGCTCCTCACGAGTGAAGACCCTGACCGCCAAGGGCGGTGCGGGGCCGGACAGGGGCCGATGCGAAGGTCAGGAAACGATCGCACGTCCCCCGCAACGCGGGAGAGGGAACGCAACGGCGCCTGAAGGCGCCGCCAGACTCGGATCACACATCGCTCGACACCAGAAGGGTGAAACAGGGCGCCGCGGGGGCCACCTCCGGAGTGGCCTAAATCCACGGCAGCCGGTTTTCGAACCAGCTGGCCCTAGGAAATGCAACCTTCGTGCCGCAACGCAACCGATCTGGAAAGTCCGGTTTATTGTGGAAAAAGAAAGGTTTTTTCGGCGATTCGCCGGTTTTTAGCCGCCCGCAGTTCCGGGTGTCGGATGGTCTGTGGGGCCCAGAACCGCGCGGTTTGCCGGCAGGGAGTGCCGCGCGCGCAGGCAGCGGTCGGTGGCCACCGCGTCGAAGACGAAACGGCACCGGGCCGGATGTCAGAGGAACTTCGCGTAGGGATGGAAGCGGAAGCGGTTCCCGGGGTCGACTCGCTTCTTCTCCGCGCGGATCATCTCCGCCATCGCCTCCGAGCCGAAGATCAGCCCGGGCGAGACAGCGGAGCCTGGATCGTCGGGCTGGGAGTGCGTCCCGCTGAAGTCGACGGTGAGTCCCTCCACGCCCCGGGCCTTCTCGACGACGCTCCGGGTCATGTCGGCGATCCCCTGCCGCTGGGCCGGCGTCTTGTCCTTCGCGTCGTACATCGTGATCAGATCGAGGAAGAAACGGTGTCGGCAGTTGCCGCTCGGGAGGGGCTTCTTCGCCATCGCCGCCCCGCCGAGGGTGCGGATCTCCACGATCGAGAAGGTCGCCTCGTCGAGCGGCGCTTCCGCGATCACCGTATCGCAGACAAAGTCGAGGATCGCGTCTGTCGGTGGGCCCTCGGTGCCAATGCAATGTTGCAGCATCGCCAGCGGGCTCCCCTTCATGGCGTTGATCACCGGCCAGAGGGCGGCTGCCGTCTCGTACCAAGAACTCAAATGCGACGAGGCCACGACCGGGAGCTCGAGCCGCTGGGCGAGCGCCTCGAGCGGCGCGACGAGCTCCGCCATGCTCCCCCGGAAGGTGTCGTAAAACACGAACGTCGCCACGACGACCTTCGTCCCCGTGACCACCAATTCCATCGACACGCCTTCGTCGGGGAAGACGTGGTCAACTTGGAAGCGGAGCGCCTCGCGGGCGAAGGCCACTGCCTGGTCTCTGGTCTCGAAGGCAACGACCCTTTGCTCCGCCCCACGGACGACGCTCTCGGGCTCCATCTCGAGCGAAAGGTCGACGACGATCCCCAGGGCGCTGCCGGCCCCGAGCATTGCCGTGAATAGCTCGTCGTCGGGGGTGAGCACGCGGATCTCGCCCGCCGCCGTCACCACCGTGAGCTTCGTCACCCGCTGCCCGAGCAATCCCAGCCGGCGCGAGAAATAGCCACTCAACCCGCCGTTGACAACATACCCGACGACCCCGACCCCGGGCCCCGTGCCCACTGGCAGAGCGCCCTTTCGCTCCTTCACCGCCTCGACAAGCTCGCGGAACACGATGCCCCCACCGACCGTGACGACCGCCCGCCCGCGCTCCTCGTGGAACTCGATCGACTTCAGATGCGCCAGGTCGAGGATCACCGCGCCGTCGCTGGCGACGGCGGCGGCGTTGGACGACTCGTGGCCGCCGCACACGCTTGCGATCGGCGTTCCTGCCGGCAGGGATCGGACGAGGTCGGCGATCTCCTGGGCCGAGCGGGGCAGGAAGATCTCCCGGGCCTTGGTCACGACCGGCCCGGCGCTGTCGGGCCCCAGGAGCCGGTTGCCACTGACGCACGACGCGCGCTCGGCGAGCCAGGAGCCCTTCTCGGTGACCTGCTCGATCGCAGCGGAGGCCCGTTCGCTCCCGGCAGCGGTGACGACTGTTCCAGCCACGAGCCCGGCGCCGCCGACGGCCACCTGCTTCAACACCGATCGACGGGACAGATCGTCAGGGTTCTCTGCTGACACCTTTGCACGCTCCTCGAAGGAAATAAGGCCTTCTCCCTCACTGGCCGTGAGTCATGACAAATCCTGCGTCAGCACGACTCGATAGCGTGCCTTGCCAGAGCGAAGACGGTCGATCGCCTCATTGGCCTTGCTCATCGCCGAGGGGCCCAAGATCGATCCCCACCTTGGCAAGCTTGCCCTTGGGTTGCGTGGCTGCAAGGGCGATGGTCGACACAGGAAATGCTCCGGGAGGGAAGGGCGATCCCTGAGAATAGCAGGCTGGGGATAACCTGCCCCGCAGCCGGGGCTATCGGGGATGTCTTTTCCACGGGCAGCTAACCAAAGGCGTGTTCGAGCTCCGCGAGCACCGCTTGCTCGGCGGGCGAGACGCTTCCGCCGAAGCCGAGGAGGCCGCCGCTGGCCCGGGCAACCTCGCCGGCCCGTTCCAAGATCTCGCGCCGCAAGGTTTCAAAGTCCTCGCCGGCCATCGTCTCGCGCAACTGCTTGATGAAGTCCTGCCACGCCACGACGACTTCGGGCCCGGGACGGCGCTTCAGCCAATGCTCCAAGAGGGGATAACGGCCGTTGTGCGGCTCGATGCCGGCAGCCCGGGCCATGGCCACGATTCGATCCCGTTCCTCGGCGGCCACCTCGCCGTCGGCCCAGGCCACCCAGACCAGCGGCACCATCCCCAAAGCCGCCAGGCTTTCGGCCGTGATCCCCAACCCCAGCAATCGATCCAGGAGGGCTTCGTCACGGATGTCTGAAACATGCTTGAGTTGCTGGCGGCGCTCGAGCTGATCGAGGCGGTCGCGAAACGCCTCCATGAGGTACTTATCGCGATTGTAAAACACCGCATCGATCAGAATGCTCTGCTGGCTACGCGAAGGGGTGGGCATTGAGTTCTCCTTTGGATCAACCGGTGAATCAACAGGCTTGTGTCGTAGAGATCCGCCCCATCGGCCGCTTTCAATTCCCACTGCATGGTCAGAATCTCCGAGGGCGTTGAGAGCGGTTCCAAGGCCATGGGCCACCCATATCCTCGACATTTGTACGCCTCGAACGGTTATTGAACCAATCGATCCGGCGTGTTTGTCGCATCGAAAAAACCGATGTGAGAAAGTCCGGACCCGATCTGCGCCTGCGAGGGCGGCGCCGGTGACGGGGGCCCAGGTCGTGAACCAGCACTCGGCGTTATCGCAAAATGCGATTATGATTTCAGGCAGGGACGCCCGGCAGTCGATGAGGACGACATGCACGTCATTTTCAGGTCTCGTCTGCGGTTATTCTGGAAGACGTGCCGGAACCGTGCGGATGCGGAGCGAGCGTTGTCCGCCTGGTACAAGATCGCGTCGAAGGCTGAGTGGGCAAACTGTGCCGTGCTCAAGCAGACGTTTGGTTCGGCGGATCAGGTTGGCAACTGCGTGGTATTCGATGTGGGCAGCAACCGCTACCGTTTGATTGGTCGCGTGCTCTATCCACACAAGCTCTCCGTCTTGCGAGTCATGGATCACGAGGAGTACGACAGGGCTCCGTGGGCAGGCCAGTGCGGATGCCATAGCCCACCGCCGAAGAGCCGTACTCCACCCCCTCTCCGCCTGACCCGCCTCCCCCCGCGTCCCGAAGGGCCCCAGCAACGGCCCACCAACAGGCCCCATGTCGGCCCACCAGTTGCCGTCCAAGTCCGGCTCCACGTGGCTCGCCCTGGTGATCTGCAACTTCCCGAGTGCCCGCCGTCCAAGGCCTCGTCGTAGACGCACCTCACGCCTCCATCCAAGCCGACGACCAGCTCCATCTCGGCTGGCCGTCTTGCAGGCCCGTGAGCCGTTCGGCCAGGTGCGTGACGAGCTTCTGGAGTTCCCCGGCAAAAGCCTGCTCGGCCAGCTCGACGGCACTCTCGAAGCGTTCACGGACCCGAGCCTGCTCAGCTTCGAAGACGCCGGGCTTCAGTGCGATGAGATAGTGCGGCGGCTCGATCGGCGGGTAGCTCACTTCCACGTCGAACATCCCGTCGAGCGCGGTGTAGGGGGAAAAGGCTGGACGAGAGCCGGGCGGATGAAGGCGCGGGGGCAGGCCAACCTTGCTCCGCTCACACGCTGCTCTTCCCTGCCGCTGGGGCGGCTTGTGGCGGGGCAGCTCGGGGAGGGCCTGGCGTTGGCCCCCACCAACCAGCCGATTTCTTCGGAATCGCAAGCTGGGCCAGGTGGGAGCTCTGCGAGCCAGAAAGGCTCAAAAACAAGCTCAAAACGAGGTGCCCGAAAAAATCGTCGGTTTTTTGCGAAGCGGTCGCTGTCAGGTTTTGTCCCCAGTACGGCTACTTACCTGTAGGGACCGGTGTGTTCGGTTTTCCCGTCCGTCGAGTTGCCTCCCCTGCGGAGGCCTCGGAGGTGCGGGCCGGCCGAGTGCCAAGGTTTCGTTTTCAGCAGCCTTCCCTCTCAGGAGCCATCGAATGTTCGCATCGAATCGAATCCGGGGCCTTGCCAACGGCATCGCCATCGACGTTTCTGGATCACGGTCAACAGCCCGCGCAGAGCCCTTGGCGGTACAACAATGACGATTTGACAGAGCTTGTTGGTTAGATTGAGCAATTTTACTGTGACAGCACTTGTGGCTTGGTTCGGCCTATCGGTCGTGGGGCCTGACTGCTTCAAGCCTTCAACACCAGATGACTGCACGACCAACATTCCGTTCCGCAACGAATGATCGTTCCCCCCGGTTGAGACGGTCTTACACAACGTCTTTTAATAGGAGATTCAAATGAGTGATCCAAGTAGAGCCCGTTTTCTCATAAACGGTGACGACATAAAGCTTTGGATATCTGTAAATTTTGACTTGCGGAAACATGAGACTCTCATAAAGGGTGGTGATCCAGCGATGTTATCGAACATCCTTTTCAACCGTCAGGTGAAAGACAATTCTCCAACTTATTTCGATACCAATGGCAACTTGGTTTTTGACTGGACTCAAATATACAAAGGCCAAATTTCATCCTCATGGCTCCATCTTCGTCTTGCCGGATGTCCTCGGGGCGTCACAAAAGGTATGTCGGGAATTGTCGAACCGTTCAATGCCTATCCTGCAGGCTGGCCGGAAAATCGCAAGGAAAAACCAAAGGTGAATTTCGATCCCATCATGTGGACCTGTGACAGCGTCAGCTGACCGTACTTCTGTGCCAATCGCTACGGATGGCTCGGAAGATAGAGACTGCCGCGTGTCGCTAGTGCATCGTTCGTTCTGTAAATCCTGTGTGGGCCTGCCCGAGGCGAGCGTAGCGAGCTGAGGGCAGGCCCGCACTTGGCCACAAATTGAAGCGGGTCGTCGCCAATCCCCGTGCCGAGGGCATCGGTGACGGCCGTCCGCCGGTTGAGGCTGTCGTACCCGTAGAGGGTCTTGAAGTTGAGCGGATCGGTGACGCTCGTCAGGTGGCCGACGGCATCGTAGGTGGAGAGGGTGACCGGCTGGGGCGTGGTCGCATCGGGCGCTGGGGCCTGTTCGCGCGTTCGGCGGCCGAGGTTTATGTCTGACTACCGAACAATGCAACACTTCGACACGGGATCAATCTGCCGCCCGACACTAACTTCATTCGACAGCAGCCTCAAAGACACTGAGAGGCTCAGGCCGTTGCTTCTTGGACGCAACTGCCCGACTACGCTTTATTGTGATCAGTACTTTGGCTCTTACCATTTGACACCGCAAACGAAACACCTTCCGTCTGCTGCTTTTTAACCCACTCCTCCCACTGCTCTACATTCATTCCGAAATCCTGACCGGTCACGACTTTAATCTTCTCGTAAGCATCCTCGCGAGTTAGATACTCTGTCCTCATGTAGGAAGGAATCTCCTGCTTCATATTCTTAACACGAAAAACCCGGATGGACCCATTTTGAAAAGCGGGTAAACCGGGATTTCCCAGATGACCATCCCCCGAAACGCTTCGGGGCCGATGGTCGCCCGAAAAATGTCTCAACCTGTCGCCATGCCGTCAACAGGGGGGGGGCGGGTTTGATTGGGGGGGCGTTTGGCTCGTTTCGAGTATGGAAATCCATCCTTTTTGCCATGGGTGCAAAGCCGCTCCCTCGCGTACGCCAGTAACCTCCTCCTCAATCTCGCCTGTGCGAGCGTGGCTAACCAGACAGACACAGAGCGGGCGAATTCTCAAGTCTGCCGATCCGCTCGAGGATCGAAGCAAAGAGTTGTCGGGGCACGGCGACTTCCGCAAGCTGGAACGTCACGTACTTGGCGTGCCGGGTGACCTTGGCACCGGTCTTGACGAGCTTCTCCTTCAGCGTGGTCAGCGACCACTGCCGCACGCTCTTTGGAAGTGCCAGCCGGCGGAGGAAGTTCCCGAGGTTGTACGCCAAGGCGAAGAGTTGCAGACGAGCGTGGTTTGCCCGGAAGGTCTGGCAGGAGAGCCGAGTCCACCTGACGGCATTCTTGCCCTCCTTGATCCATTGCTCCGCCGTTCCCCGGGCGCTACGAACTTGACCACTTTCCTTGCTTGCCACGGAAGATTCGTGACGATGAAGCCCACGCACGGGTCAGCTCGTTGGCGTGCCACTCGACCTTGGCGACCACACGACGTTTCCGATCCCATGACTTCGCCTGATAGTGAAAGCCCACGTACAAAACCTTGGGGCGACGAGAGGGTCGTCCCGCTGGCCGGACCAACAGGCGGGCTATCCGCCGCTCCAACACAGGATTCGACTTGAGCCGGATCGCGTATCGATACCCCGACTGCTCGAGCTTGCCGTAAAGGGCAGGTTCGGCAAAGGCAGCATCGCCACGAAAGAACTTCGGGATCTGGCAGTGGTCGTACCGGGCAATCACGGGCAACAGCACACGGCGCCAGTATTTCGCACTGGCGTGATTGCCACGTCGGAGCATGACCCGTTCCACATCGCCGAACTGATTGAAAAGGAACAGCGGGTGGTAGCAGCAGCACTCGAAGTGCCCGTTGTAGGCGGCTCCCTGCTGATTACCGTACGACGCTTGAGGAACTGTCCATGTCGAGGATCAGTTTCTTGAGAGGCTGCCGCTGCGATACTGAATCGACCCAATCTCCCGGCAGACTCATGAGAGTCGTGAGGTTCCTCCGGCTGCCAAGCATCTCCGTCTCGAACCGTCCGAGTTCGCTGCTCGACGCGGCCATCTTCTCCGGTTGGCTGGCGCGGCCACCCACGATGTGCCGCATCGCCGGGTCGACGCACAACCGCTCTGCGTCGTTCACATCCTCGTAGCCGGCCAGCCGGCTGTAAATCGATTGTCGAATGAGTGGCAGCAGGGCATGACGGGTGTTGCGGCCGGTGCGGGAGTCCTCCAACCGCTTCCCCACCGTTGCCGTGAGTCCCAACGCCTCGTCGAGTTCTCGATACGCAAGCAGACCAGCGTCGCTGGTTACCTTGCTCCCCACGAATGTCAGCCTCACAGTACGGTCGAAATCAACACGTAAGTCACACTTTTGGCAGTCACCCATTCGGTTCCCCCCTCAGAAGAGTAGGAATTGGCAGGAAATCCCTGATTTACAGGGGTCGTGCGCAAATCCTATGCCAATCGGCGAGGGGCCATCTGGGAAATGCGGGACAAAAGAAGAAATGGAACCGGTTCGGCAGGAATGCTGATGAACCTCGGCAAGAATGCGGAGGTGCCTCGGCAGAAATGCGGAGGTTGGTGGGGAGGTGAGGACCAAGCAAGGGCGCCGGCGCCCTCCTCGGTGCGCGGACCGTCATGAAATTGAGCCGCGGTCTCGTGCCGCGCCGCCGAATCCCCGATCGACACTGACGCCGAGCTCCCCCGCGAGTCATCGATCGTGACGGCTCCGCAATCGTCTCGGGTCGCCTGGCGATGGGGCGAGCGCGCGGACTATCGAGAAAGGGCGTCGTTCGACAGTGCTCGGCCGTTGCAGTACGCTACCGCACCCTTCTGCCCCGCCCCGGCTCGACGAGGAAATCGATGCCCTCCACGTTGCCTCGCCCGCGAGCCCCGGTGAACGGCCGCTGGAGCAGCCGACTGCTTCGCATCGCCTGCCTGCTTGCCCTCGTCCCGCTTTCCCGGGCGGTGTCCGACGAACCCGTCACCGGGAAGCCCGCCGATGTCGCCGCCATCCGTGCCGCCTCCGCGGCCTACGCCGAGGCGCTCGCGCGAGGGGATGCGCAGGCGGTCAGGGAGGCTTGGACGCCCGACGGCGACATCGTGGACGGCTGGGGCAATCGCTCCCCCGCCCGGGAAATCGAGGTCAGGGAAGGCGGTACGCCGGAACCGGTGGCACGCCGCCCGGAGACCCGTCTGCGCTTTCTCTCCGCCGACGTGGCGATCGAGGACGGCTCGGTCGACGTCGTGCTGCCGGGAACGCGGAACCGGGTCGAGGGTTGGTTCTCAGCGCTTTGGGTCCGCAGCGAGAAGGGCTGGAAGCTCGCGGGAGTGCGCGAATCGGAGCGGCCCGTCGTCGCCGATCCCGACATGCTCGAGGAACTCGACTGGCTGGTCGGAGACTGGGTGCTCGACGTCGACGAAAAAGCGCTCGGAGAGGGGGACGGACGGCACGACCTCCCTCCAGCCACGCGGATGAGCGTTCGCTGGGACGAGGGGCGGGCGTTCCTCGTCCGTGACGTGCGCGTTCCCCTCGCGGCGAACGACGCGACTGCGGGGTTCATCGACGTCCACCAACGGATCGGCTGGGATTCGGGCGTCCGGCGGTTGCGGTCATGGGGCTTCTCGTCCGACGGCAGCCGTTCGGAGGCGACGCTCTTTCGCGACGGCGACTCGTGGGTCGCGGTGCAGACGGTGTTCCTCACTGACGGCCGTCAGGAGTCGACGACCAACGTCTACAGTCCCGACGGGCCGGACCGGTGCGTGTGGCGGATCATGCCCGATGTTTTCGACGCCGACGCCGGCCGGCCGACCCGGGCGGTCTGGGTGCGTGAGGTGAAGGAGGGGGGGCGATGATGCACTCGAACGAACGGGTTGCGACGTGGAACCGGGCGATTGCCGCTTGGCTCTGTATGGCCGTGATGGCTGGCCCGCTGCCGTTGGTCACCGCAGCGGCCGCGGAAGCGTCGGGTCAGACCTTCGATGACGGCGACGACGGAGATTTCGCGTGCAAGCACGACCTTCTCTCGAGCCCCGATTGGCAGCGCGCGGTGGCAGAACTCGCGGGTTGGCTCCGCGTCCAGAGGGTCTATCCCCCCGCCGAGGTCCGCCGTATCAAGGCCCGCTTCAACGACCGGGTGGCTTCGATGTCGTCGTACGAATTGGAGTACCTCCTCGACTCGATCGCGGTGAAGCTGCGGCTCCTCGAGACCCCGCAGGCGGCCGACGCCAAGGCCTGGCTCGGCGAATACCTCTCGGCGATGACCGACGCTCGCCGTGCCCGCGAGATGCGCGACATTCCGAACATCCTCGAGATGTCGGCCGACGACCTGTGGCGGGAGATCCTGCGGATCGACGCTCTCAAGGCGCAGCTGCAGACGCGTCAGCGGGGGGTGGATTCGAAGCAATCGGTACTCGCGGAACGTGCCGCCGCGGGCCGGGCATCGACGGCCGCGGCGTCACAGGCGGCGGCCTCACGGGCGCGGTCGGCCCCTTCCCATTCCCCCTACCGGGCGGGCCCCGGCAAGGCGCCGTTCGCCGACTACCAGCCGCGGCGGCTGCAGATCGTCGTCGGCGGGATGTTCTGAAGCACCGCTCGGAAAGGCGGCGGCCGCAGGACGGTGCCCGCGCTCGCGCCGGCGGCAGGGATCACGCGCGCACGCGGCGCGCACGCGGCTCGGCGGTCGTCGATGATCGTCTTGATCCGCTGCGGCGAGGGTAGGCCGGCGACTTCGATCGCGATTCTTCCCTGCCCGGCCGAGGAGATGCCGACGCTCCCCACGCCGAAGAGCCGCTCGAGCGCGCTTTGTCCGATCTGGGCGATGTTCCAAGGCCTTGTCCCAGCCTGATCGCTGTGGAGGCGCGGGGGCAGGCCAACCTTGCTCCGCTCACGCGCTGCTCTTCCCTGCCGCTGGGGTGGCTTGTGGCGGGGCAGCTCGGGGAGGGCCTGGCGTTGGCCCCGATCAGCCAGCCGA
>JBBAVV010000035.1:49091-52200 GCA_040397545.1 Pirellulales bacterium | reverse complement strand
TGACATGCTTGATGCCGTCGCGAGTTTCCAGCAGGATGACGACACGATGACGGCCGTGGGGGCTCATGCGCTCACGGATAAGGCGACGAAAAATCGACCAAAGGTTCGGGTGAAGTCGCTCCCGTCCCGACCGTCATCGAGAGCGTCGATGGCGACGAATCCTCATCAGTTGCACGCAACTCCATTCACGGAAGCCGACCAGGCGCGCTTGGTTGGTTTTTCGTGTGGTGACGCATCGTGGTCACGACATGTCACCGGGTGGATTCTCGGATCTGACGTACTCGATTCGATGAAGAGAAATGCTCGCGGCGGATAGATCAGGATGGCCGTCGGTTCAATCAACCGGCAGCACCTCGAGGATCACCGGCGCCGAGCACTGGCCGCCGTCGGCCGTGGCCCGCAGATGGAAGAGCCTGCGGCCGGGCTTGGCGACGGGGGAAGCCGTGATGACGAACTCGCGCTCCGATTGCCCCTCGACGATCAGCAGGCCGTTCAAGCCGATGTTGTCGACGTAGCAGCCGAAGGGGAGGTTGCGGCCGGAGTCGTCGCCGCCGAGCTCGATCCGATCGGCGAAGTCGTGCCGGTCGGCCTTCACGCGAGCGGGGATCGTTTCGCCGGGACGGATGCGGAAGGTGAGCGGCTCGCCAGGCACGATCGGCCCCTTGCCGTCGGCATCGAGGATCGCCACGGTGAGCTTTGGCTTCTCGGCGAGTTTTAGATCGCCAAGGCTCCCGAGCTCCTGGATCACCTCCCGGCCGTCGATCGTCGCCGTCGCCTTCACGACGACCGCCTTGTCGGCCGCTTCGTCGGGGGCGATGGCATCGGGGGCGGCGTGGAGGAGGCCGATGGCCCGCTCCTGCCCGGCCTCGATCTCGACCGGCCCATGAAACGTGAAGCCCGCTGGGAGGTTTTCGAGTGTGATTCGGACCGGGCCGTCAAAGCCTTCGTCGCGGGTCACGCTCAAGGGGATCTCCCGGCCGCTCCCCGGGCTGACGGCGAGATCCTTGGCGCCGAGGGATACGGTGAAGGAGGGACGCGGCGCGCGGATCGTGACGGTGTAGCTCCAGGGGTCTGAAGGGAGCGTGGCGCCGAACCCGCGGATGTCACTGACGCGGGCGACATACGCGCCGTCGGCAGGCGGGATGAAGATCAGCTGCGAGTCGGTGCCCAAGCGCCGGTTGGCGGCGTCGTCGTTTTCATAAAAAAGTGGGAACACCGGTAGACCGGTGGCCTCTGGCTGGGCGCCGGCCGGGAGCGGGCGGACGACCCAGGCCGGCTCGCCGAGGGCATGGGTGATGGCGGTGGTGTCGAAGAACGTCTGCCGGTTGCCGGTGCCGGGGTAGACCTTGAAGCCGGAATCGGGGCCGCGCGGGTAGAGCCACAGCTTCACCACCTCGCCGCCGGCGAAGAGGTATTCATCGAGCTCCATCTCCGTCCAGTTGTGCATCCGGAAGTCGTCGGACTGGTTTGAATCCTTGCCGCGGAAGGTAAACCAGCTGTCGCGCGTCGCCTGGAGCACGACCCGCTCCACCGGCCGACCATCGGCATGGAGGATCTCGAGTCGCGAGTCGAGCTTCGAGCCGGTGCGGGCGGCGTTCACGTCGACCAGCAGCGGCTCGCCACGCCGGGCGGTGAAGTGGACGAGATCGGCTTCGCCGGGGGTGTCGATCCGACCGGTGACTGTGGTTTCCGCGGGGGGCGATGCCGGCGCGGGCCCGGCCGCGGCTGGCGCCGGCGGTGTCACGGCCACGGTGAGCCGCTCGATCGGGGCGTCGAGAAGCTCGAGGGAGCCATCCATCCGGCCAACGAGAAATCCCCCCGGCGGCCGCGCCACCAGCGCCGCCGCGACATCGCTCTGCCGCGGCAGCGGCGCCGTGGCGGCGAGATCGGGGAGCGTCCAGGCCGAGAGCGACCGATCCTCGGCGGCGGCGAGCACTCGCTGGCCGTCGGCGGAGAGGGCGAGAGCCACGATCGGGCTCTCGTGCGCGAAGCGAGCGTGGAGCTGCGGGTTGAGCCCCGGCTCGTCGAGCGTGACGAGCTTCCAGAGGTGGATCCGCTTGTCGCGACCGGCGGCGACTAGATGACTGCCGTCGGGGGTGAAGAGGACGGCGCGAACTTCCCCCTGCGGCTCTTTCAGCGTGTCGAGGCGGAGCCCGTCGCTCGTCCGCCACAGCTTCACCGTCTCGTCGGCGCTCGCCGAGGCGAGGAGCTTGCCGGTGGGATGCCAGGCGAGATCGAAGATGGCGCCGTTATGAACATCGATCATACGGACGAGGTCGCCGGTGGCGACATTCCAGAGCCGAATCGACCGGTCGTAGCCGGCCGTGGCCAGAAGCGTGCCGTCGGGGGAGAGCTCGGCATCGTGGAGGAGATCGCGATGGCCGGCGAAGGAACGGACGAGCGTGCCAGAGGCCGCGTCGCGAAGCTGGGCCTCGCCGATGAGCCCGGCCGTGCCGCCGGCAATCACGAGCTGCGCGCCATCGGCGGAGAAGTGGACCGCGTTGACGCGCCGCGGGAGATTCTCAAAGGGGACCGGCGCGGCGGTGCCGGCAAGGACGACGATCCCGGTGCCCGACGCGACGACGACGCGGCTGCCATCGGGCGAGACGGCCAGCGCCGTCACCGGCTTCGGGCCTGCGGCGGCGGGGAAGTCGGGGACGACGAGAGTTTTCAGGATTGAGGTGTCGGTAAGGGGAGGCGCGGCGCCGGCGGCGACCCAGGCCGCGAGCGTCGCCTTTTCGGCGGCCGTCGGCTGCGGCTGGTCGCGCGGCGGCATGTGATCGTCGCCCTCGGCCTCGAGCCGCGCGAGGAACAGTGACGCCGCGACATCGCCGGCGGTGAAGGCCGGGCCTGACGTGCCCCCCTTGGCAAGCGACGCGAAGGTCTCCATGGAGAGCTCGCCGGATGCGTCGCCCTCGTGGTGGCAGCCAGCGCAGCGGGTGCGGAGGATCGCGGCGACGTCACGCTCAAACGACGGCGCTGCCGTCGCGGCAGTGGTCGCGATGCTCGCGAGGAAGGCCAGGAGAAGCGCGAATCGACGGCTCATGACAGGATCCTGCAACAGGAGACGGCTGGCAGACATCGGATCAACATCAAAAGCACCCGCCGC
>JBBAVV010000035.1:46544-48991 GCA_040397545.1 Pirellulales bacterium | reverse complement strand
GGATGCGGCGGGCAAGACAGTGGGCAAAAGCCAGGAATGGTTTTGCCCGAGGACCATCGGCAGACATCGCATCAACTACCCGCCGCCGGATGCGGCGGGCAAAGCAGTGGGCAAAAGCCATGGATGGTTTTGCCCACGTGAAACTAGTGTCGGAAGAGGAACTCGCGGCTGGTCATGAGCGACCACCACAGATCCTCGACGGCGGCGCGCTTCTCCTCGGGAGGGACGGCGGCGAGCAGGTCGACGAGGGTCTTCCGCTCGGCGTCACTGGGCCGGCGCGACAGGCAGGTGATCCATGCCTCCTCAACGATCTTCTCCGGGGTGGGATCGGTGGCGAGGAGCTGCGTCACCCGGCTCTCCTTGGCGGCGAGCTTGTCGTTGATCGTCGAGCCGTTGGCGAGATTGAGCACCTGCACGAGGCTCGGCTGGTTCGATCGCTCGCACTCGCAGGTGATGTCGCGGGTGTTGCGGCCAAAAACCTTCAGAAAAGGATTTTTCACGGCGGAGTCGTGGAGCTGGAGGGCGCGGGTCCCCTCGGCGTAGCCGGTCACCTTTTCGGTCGAGCCGTCGTTGAGAGCCAGCTCTGTGAACACCTCGCCGACGCCGCTGACATCGGCGATCGCATCGGAGAGAACCTCCGCCATCAGTCGACGCGGGTAAGCGCGGGCGAACCAGCGCCGGTCGTCGACATTCCCGGGCAGGGGCGTGCTCGAGCGGCGGTAGGTCTGCGAGGTGAGGATCAGCCGCATCAGGCTCTTGAGGTCGTAGCGGTGCTCGACCAAGTCGGCAGCCAGCGCCGCCATGAGCGGCTCGTTGCTGGCTGGATTGCTGACACGGAGGTCGTCGACCGGCTCGACGAGGCCGACGGCGAAGTAGTTGGCCCACACCCGGTTGACGATCGCGCGGGTGAAGTAGGGGTTGTCTGGCGCGGTGAGCCAAGCGGCGAGAGCCTCGCGGCGGTCGGCGGGGGCCTCGAGTGGCAAGGCCGGCGCGTCGAGCGGGGCCGGGGGCTGCGGCTTGCCAGTGCGCGGCTGAAGGAGCTCGCCGGAATCCTCGACAAACAGCGTCCGCTGGCCGTCACCGCCGCGCGAGTCGCCTCCCCAGCCCTTGGCGCGGACGCGCGCGAAGAGGTTGGCAAAGGCGTAGTACTGGTCGTTGGTCCATTTCTCGAGGGGATGGTTGTGGCATTTCGCGCAGCCGATCGAGAGGCCCAAGAAAGCCTGGCTGGTGTTCTCAGCCATCGTCTCTGGGTCTTGATGGACGGCGAAGAAGTTTGTGGCGCCGTTGTCGAGGCTCGAGCCGCTCGCCGTGACGACGTCGCGGGCGAGTCGGTCCCAGGGGACATTCGCGGCCACCCGGTCGCGGATCCAGCGGTAATAGGCGTCGACGGCCTGGGGCCGGAGCTTCGAGCCGGTGACGAGGAGAATGTCGCTCCATTTATAGCTCCAGTAATCGATGAACTCGGGGCGCGCGAGGACGAGCTCGACGAGCCGCTCGTGCTTCCCCGGCGAGGCATCGGCGAGAAAGGCCCGGACCTCCTCGGGGGTCGGGAGCCGGCCGATCGTGTCGAGGAAGGCGCGGCGGATGAAGGTGGCGTCGTCGCAGGGGGGGGAGGGCTCGAGGTGGAGTTGCTCGAGCTGGGCGAGAACGAGGGTGTCGATGAGGTTGGCCCGGGGGGCGGCGGCAAACGTGGCGGCGGGAATGTCGTTGGGGAAGGGGGCGACGACGCGGGCGACGCCGATTCGCGAGGAGAACCAAGCGGTGACGGCCCCGGCGCCGTGGCCGATGGCCGTGACGGTGCCTGTCAGGTCGGCCGGGGCGGCCGGATCGACGGTGGCCACCGACTCGTCAGTGGAGGCAAACCGGGCCCAGCGCGTGACGTCGCGGGAGGAGCCGTCGGAGTAGCGGGCGGTGACGGCGAGCCGGGCGGAGGCATCTTTTTGAAGGGTGACCTCCGCTGGGGTGACGTCGATCCCGACAAGGGTCTTCTCGGCGGGGGAAGGGCCGGGGCAGCCAGCGGAGATCCAGGCGGCCAGGAGGGCGTAATCGGGGCCTGACGTGTCGAGCCGCAGGCCTCCTTTGTGGGCGACGGCCATCGTCGGCTTGGTGAGGAGGAGGCTCGCGCCAGGGGAGCTCGAGTCGACGCGGCGGCCGAGGGCCTCGCGGGTGATGGCGAGGTGGTCGGCCTGGGGGTCGTAGCCGAACAGCGACAGGCGGAAGCCGCCTTTGCCGGCGAGGGCCCCGTGGCAGCCGCCGGTATTGCAGCCGGCCTTGGAGAGGATCGGGACGACATCGAGGGCAAAGCTCGGCGTGTCGGCGCGGGCGGTGGCCGCGAGGAGGGCGACGGCGGCGAGGAGGGGGAGAAAGACGTGGTTCATGGAGTCGAGGCCGCGCGTGGATACGGAGAGGAAGCTTGAGTCGGTCTGCCTGTCGGCCGCGGCCCACCG
>JBBAVV010000035.1:44775-46444 GCA_040397545.1 Pirellulales bacterium | reverse complement strand
GATACGGAGAGGAAGCTCAAAAAAGTTCGGAGATGGGGGCGGTGCCGAAGTCGGAGAGGGGGAAGGGGCGGCCGGCGGGGCCGGGGAGGAGGGTGGTGTGGTCGAGGCCGAGGGCGTGGAAGATGGTGGCGACGATGTCGCCGGGAACGACGGGGCGTTCGGCGGGGAAGCCGCCGATGGTGTCACTTTTTCCCACGACGCGGCCCCCCTGGACGCCGCCGCCGGCGAAGGAGGAGGTGAAGCAGCCGGGCCAGTGATCGCGGCCGCCGGCGGGGTTGACCTTGGGGGTGCGGCCGAACTCGGCGAGGGTGGTGACGAGGGTGTCGCCGAGGAGCCCGCGGTCGTGGAGGTCTTCGAGAAGCGTGGCGTACGCCTGGTCGTACATCGGGCAGACGATGTTCTTCATCCCTTCGATCGAGGTGAAGGGCTTGGAGCCGTGGATGTCCCAGGTGATCTCGTCGAAGACGGTGAGAAAGGTGTTGATGGTGACGAACCGGACCCCCGCTTCGACAAGGCGGCGGGCGAGGAGGCAACACTGTCCGAAGCGGTTCATCCCGTAGGCCTCGCGGACGGCGACCGGCTCCTGGGAGAGATCGAAGGCGGCGCGGGCCTGGGGGCTGGTCATCATCCGGTAGGCGGCCTGGAAGGAATCGTCGAGGAGGCGGGCGTCTTCGCTGGCCTCGAACTCGCGCACGGAGGCTTCGACGACGTCGCGCATCTTGCGGCGGCGATCGAGGCGGGCGACGCCGATCTGATCGGGGGGAAGGAGGTCGGGGACCTTGAAATTGGGCTGGGAGGGATCAGCCATGAGGGCGAAGGGATCGTGGGCCTTGCCGAGGAAGCCGCCGGCCTGACCGTTGGGGAGGTTGCCGCCGCCGCGCCCCATGAGCTGGGGGAGGACGACGAACGGGGGGAGGTCGGTGCGGCGGCCGAGGAGGTGGGAGACGACGGCGCCGGCGTGGGGGGAATTGATGCCGCCGGTGAAGCGCCGGCCGGTCTGCATCATCTGCCAGCCGGCGTCGTGGACGGCGGCGCCGTCGTGGTGGCAGGAGCGAACGAGGGAGAACTTGTCGGCAACGGCGGCGTGGCGGGGGAGGAGCTCCGAGATCTCGAAGGCGTCGGTCTTCGTGCGGATCGGCTGGAACGGGCCGCGGACCTCGGCGCTCGCCTCGGGCTTCATGTCCCAGAGGTCGAGGTGGCTGGGGGCCCCGAGGTTGAAGATCATGATGCAGGAGCGCTTCTCATGTCCGGGGCGGAGCCCCCCCTCGGCCGCGGCGCGCACCATTTGCGGGAGGGAGAGGCCGATCGCGGACAGGGCCCCGACATGGAGGAAGTCGCGGCGGGAGGGACCGCCGCACAGGCCCGCCCGGTGCGGCACACGGAACTCGAACATGGTGATCGTCTCCCAGGAGTCGTCGGAGTCGCTGGCGAGCCGGCGTGAGTGCCACCCGTGCCCAACATCCCTCCCCGACCGACCTTCATCGTACCTCCTCGGCCGAGCCCATGGCAGCCGACGCCGGCCCCTGTCAATGGGGGGCGTGGTATGGGATGATGGGGGGGTAGCGGCCGGCGGGGCCTCGAGTGGGCAGGTGGTAAACATCGTCGCGGAGGTGGTGCATGGTGAATCTGGTGGGGGTGCTTGGCCAGGTGGGCTTGTTTGGCCAAGTGG
>JBBAVV010000035.1:28809-44675 GCA_040397545.1 Pirellulales bacterium | reverse complement strand
GGGAACGGGACGCTTCTGTGGATCGTGCTCGGCGTGATCGCCGCGGCGGTCGTGGCAGGAATCCTGCTTTACAACCAGCTCGTGACGCTTTCCGTCCGCTGCGACAACGCCTGGAGCGACATCGACATCCAGCTCAAGCGGCGGCACGACCTGATCCCCAACATCGTTGAGGCGGTGAAGGGGTATGTCGGCTACGAGAAGGGGACGCTCGAAGCGGTGGTGAATGCCCGCGCCAAGGCGATGTCCCCGGGCTCGGCGCAAGAGACCGCGGCCGCCGAGAACGCCCTGACGGGAACGCTCAAGAGCCTGTTTGCGCTGGCCGAGTCGTATCCGCAACTCCGCGGCAGCGAGCAATTCACCGGCCTGCAGCAGTCGCTCTCCTCGATCGAGGAGGCGCTCCAAGCAGCCCGGCGCTACTACAACGCCTCGGTCCGCGAGCTGAATACGTCGGTGCGGCTGTTCCCCTGGAATCTCCTCGCCGGGGCTGCCGGGGCGCGGCCGCGCGAGTTCTTCGAGATCAGCGATTCGGCAGAGCGCGCGGTACCGAGCGTCAAGATGTCGTGAGCGGGTACGGAGGCGAGGCATTCATGGGGGGGCTGCTCGGCCGGCTCAAGCGTGGCACCTTGGCTGCGTGGGGGCTGGTGTTGCTCGGGATCCTCCTCGCTCCTCCGGCCCAGGGGCAGGATCGGTCGATCGTCATCGAGGATTTCGACGCTGCGATCGGCGTGACCGAGTCGGCGCTGGTCGAGGTGACCGAGACGATCCGGCTGCGGTTCACGGGGGAATGGAACGGCATCCACCGGCGGATTCCGATCCGGTATGTCGATGCCCGCGGCGAAAACTACGGCCTGCGGCTGAATCTGCTCGGCGTCACCGACGAATCGGGGCAGCGACTCGAGGTGTCGCGGTCGCGGCAGCGCCAGGAGGACGATCTCAAGATCTGGGTACCGGGAGCGGCCAATGCCGTCCGCACCGTCGTCATCCGCTACACGGTCGGCCGGGCGCTGAAGTTTTTCGACGACCACGACGAGCTCTACTGGAACGTCACTGGCGACCAGTGGCCTTATCCCATCGGCACGGCGCGGGCGCGGATCAGCCTGCCGAGGGCGGTCGAGAACATCCGCGTCAACGCCTTCACCGGGGGCTACCGGTCGACGGAGCGGTCGGTGGCGATCACCGTCGACGGCCAGAAGCATGGCCCGGAGAATGCCTTCACGGCGGCCGGTGAATCGGCGCCGCTGCCGCCCGGGGGGGGCGGGCATGAGGTCGAGGTGTCGGCGACGCGCCCCCTCGGGATCCGCGAGGGGCTCACTGTCGCGGTGGCCTGGAATCCGGGGGTGGTGCGCCGGCCAACGGCTTTCGAGACGAGGCTGGCGTGGTTCCGCGATAATGCCGGGGCGCTGATGCTCTCGGGGCTGGTGGCGCTGATCCCGCTGGTGACTTTTGCCGGCATGTTCCGCCACTGGTGGCGGGTGGGGCGGGATCCACGGCCGGGGCCGGTGGTGGTGCAGTATGCACCGCCGGCGGGGCTCGGTCCGGCCGAAGTGGGGACGCTCATCGACAACTCCCCCGACAACCGCGACCTGATGGCCCTCCTGATTGACTGCGCCGTCAAGGGGATCATCCGGATCCGCGAGACCGCCCCGGCAGGATGGTTTCAGGCGCCCAAGTACGCCTTCGACCTCCTCGTCCCCTCCAAGGATTGGAAGGATCTCTCGCCGGCCGCTGCGGCCCTGCTCGGCGGGATGTTCACCATGACGTCGGGCGAGTCCGGGGTGCCGGGCGTCGTCTGTTCGGTGACCTCCGCCGAGCTTGGCAACCGCTTCTACACCCACCTTCCCGGGATCAAGGGGGCGATCTTCGGGAGCCTCGTCAAAGAGGGGCACTACGCCGAACGGCCTGATCATGTCCTCACGCAGTATCTCGTTGCGGCCCCCGTGGCGGGAGTGGCGGTGGCCGGAATTCTCGTGGGGCTCAACAAGCTCGCCTGGCAACTGCCAAGCGAGCTGGTGATCCCGCAGGCGATCCTCTGTGGCGTGCTCACCGCCGTGATTCTCGGCGGCTTCGCCGTGGTCATGCCGGCCCGGACGGCCAAGGGGGGGGAGGCGAGAACGGCGATCCTCGGATTTCAGGAGTTTCTCTCCCGTGTCGATACCCACCGGCTCGCCACCCTCCCAATGACGCCCGAGCTGTTCGAGCGCTTCCTCCCCTACGCGATGGCGTTGGGGGTGGAGGGGCGCTGGGCGAAGGCCTTCGAGGGGATCTGCAAGGAGCCGCCGCAGTGGTATGCCGGCACCGGCCCGGTAGGGCATTTCCAGCCCTACGGCCTGACCCAGAGCCTGGGGCAGATGGGGCAGGTGACCTCCCAGGCGATGACCTCCGCCCCCCGGTCGAGCGAGGGATCAGGGTTTGGCGGCGGGGATGGGGGGGGATTTTCTGGCGGCGGGGGTTTTTCCGGCGGCGGCTTCGGTGGCGGCGGGGGGGAGGGGTTTTGAAGCCGGCCCGGGGATCCCCCCGCTTGGCTTCCACTGGGGCTCCCATCGGGGTTTCCATCGGGCCGAGGCCGATTTGGAGGGGATCGAGGGGGGTTGATCTCGCTCCAGCCAGGTTTTCCCGGCCTTTTCCCGGGGCCTGAGCCTTGCAAATGAGACAAGCATTCAACTATGCTTTGACGATGTTTGAAGGGGGTTTCTTTTCCAGTTTGCGTGTCTATATCTCATTCCTCTTTTCCCAATCGTCCGCTCTGGACCCAAAAGGAGCGTTTTCATGTCTCATCGTTCCCTTGGCGTGCGCCGTAAAGGCTTCACGCTCGTCGAGTTGCTGGTGGTGATCGCCATCATCGGCACGCTCGTCGGTCTTCTGCTGCCTGCTGTCCAGTCTGCCCGCGAGTCGGCCCGCCGCTCGCAGTGCACCAACAACCTCAAGCAGATTTGCCTGGCGCTGCAAAATCACCACGACACCAACCAGATGTTCCCGCAGAGCGTCGGGTGGGGGCCGGCTCCGTACGATCCCTACTACTTCTCCGACAAGGTCTATCTCCTCAACTTCATCGAGCAGGGGGGGATCGCCCAGAGCCTGAATCCGAAGGATGCCGGTGCCTACTTCCCCGGTTGGGCCGGTTACAACTCCGCCGGGTTGAGCGGCCGCATTCCCGCCTTCAATTGCCCATCGAATCCCAACGCCATCAACGGCGGTCAGGCGAATCACACCTACTCCATCAACAACGGCACGTCGTGGTCGCAGCACGCGACCGCCGGTGGTGTCTATCAGGGGGAGCGTGACGGCCGGATCCGCAGCAACGGCATCGCTTCCTACCGCAACGCCGAAAAGACCTACGGTGCCGCCCCCGTCACAACGGCGAGTATCACCGACGGCTTGAGCAAGACGGCGGCCTACTCGGAGTTCGTCATCGAGAATTGGAGCGGCAACATCACCAACGATCCGAAGCTCTGGAAGTCGCAGGTTTACAATTGGGCCAACGCTGGCACTTGCACCGCTGACGTCCGCACCAGCTGCCTCCAGCAGTCGTCGCTGAACGACGCCGGTGGCGGCCGGATCATGCGTGGCGGTGGTTGGTCGTGGTCGATGGCGGCCACCGGCTCGGCCTATGCCCACACGATGATGCCGAACGAGAAGAGCTGCCAGACGACCGACAGCGACTGGTGGGGGACGAACGTGCTGGCCGCGACCAGTGCCCACACCGGTGGCGTGAACGTGGGCAGGGCTGACGGGTCGGTCGCCTTCTACACCGACGGAGTTTCCAATCAGGTCTGGTGGGCCCTCGGCACCCGGAACGGTGCCGAGTCCGTCTCCGACGACAACTGATCGGGGCTCTCGTCCTGTTGTCTTCCAAGCGGCCGCCGGAGGGCGACTCCTCCGGCGGCCGCGGCTGTTTCCATGCCATCGTGTTTCCTGCCATCGGGGAGGAAAGCCCGATGGTGTCCGGCGGAGGGAGGCCCGCGACGCCGATGATGTCTGCAGCGCATCTTCCCGGTGGCACCACAGCCAACGCGGCAACGCCCGGCGATACCGGCCGCAGTCGCTCTCGGCTTTCGAGGCTCGTTTTCGGGGCGGGGGGGCTGCTGCTCGCTGCGGTGGTCGGTGCGGTCGCCTGGAGCGGGCAGGGGCTGGGGGAGGCGCGGCTCCGAGCCAAACACGGGCTGTGGAGCGAGGTCCACGCCCCGATCGAGCGCTATCTGTGGCTCCATCCCCGCAGCCCCGAGGCCAATCTCCTCGGGGCCGAGGCGCTCGTCAAGGACGACTCCCTTCCACTCAACCAGCGGATCGGTGGGTCGGTCGCTCGGTTACGGACGATCCCCGACGATGCCCCGCAGGCCGTCGAGGCCCGTCTCGCCGAGGCGCGGGTTCAGCTGTTTCTCAACTACAGCCCCTCGCCTGCGGAGATGGCGTTGCGGCGGGCCCTGAAAATCGATCCTGAGGACGGCGACACGAATTACCTGATGTGGAAGCTCCTCGACTTGACCCGGCGGAGCGAGGAGGCAGAGCCGTTCTTCTGGAAGGTGCTGGCGTCGCGGCCGGAGGAGCAGCGGGCGATCGTGCTCCGTGACTGGTACTTGAGCCAGTTCTATCCGCTCACGTCGACCTCCGAGCTCGACCGGATGATGGCCTTCCGGATCTCGCCGATCGACGATGCTGCGATCGTGGAATCGAACCGGCTTGTGCGCTTCCGCGCGTCGGAGCCTGATTCGCCGCTGTGCAATGGAGCGATGGCGCGGTGGTTCCGCACCCAGGGGGATCTGCCGTTCGCGCTCGAGCTGCTCGACAAGACCCCGGTGGCGGATCCACCGGAAGGGACCTGGGAGTCGTTTTTTCGAGGCACACTTGTCGATGTCCTCCTCGATCTCGGCGAGATCGACCGGGGGGGAGAGGAGTTCGACCGTTGGCCGGCCGGAGACCGTGGCCGCGACTATCTCCTCGCCCGGGGACGTGTTCTCCAGGATGTCCGCGACGATCCGGCCGGCGCCGCGGCGGCCTATGCGGAATCGCTTGCCGCCTGGCCCGGGACGATCGACTGGCGGACGATGAACCGGGCCGCCAACTGCTTCGCGCGCGCGGGCGACGAGGAGGGGGCAACGGCGATGCGCGCGCGAGCTGCCAAGCTCGAGGCCCTCATGGACGACAAGATCCACGATCACTTGCGGGTCGTGCTCGGGCAACTCGACAATCCACCCGCCCTCGAGGAGGTGGTCGCCTTCTACCGGGAGATCGGCCGGCCCCAGGAAGCGGAAGCCTGGAGCGGCTACATTGAGCTTCGCGGTCGGCAGGCGGGCGGTGACGGACTTACGGCTGAGGCCAAGCCGGCCGGATCGTGACGAGCCGGTTCGCCCGGCCATGACTTTTGGTGTGGATCGTTTGGTAGCTATCGTTTGATACGGCTTGATTCATTCTTCAACGAAGGGGTGCTGTGATGGTGCGCTTTGCTGGGTTGGCGGTGCTGGTGGTGGGGGCCTTGACGCTCGCGGGCTGCGGTGGCGCGGTGAAAGAGATCGCCCCGGTGAAGGAAGAGGCGAAGGCGATGGGTGACCCGAAGGCGAAGGCCATGCAGGGAATGCCCGAAGCGATGCGGAAGCAGATGGAAAAGAAGAAGTAGTCGCCGGCCCGATCAAAACTGCTTCAAGGGCACTCGTTCGAGCGCGGGGAGCGGTCCGTCTCCGAGGACCGCTTCCCGCAGCTCGGTCACGAACGGGTTTTCATCGTCGGTGCGTTTGATGCCGTTGATCAGGTCGGCCGCCTGGGCGCGGTTGCCGAGGGTCGCAAACTTGTGGGCCCGAACAACCTGCGCCCAGTAGGATCCGGGGGAGCTGGCCATCATCTGCTCCAGCGAGGCGATCAGTTGCTGCCGGTCCCGCAGCTCGTCGGCCTTGGCCTTCCAGCGGGCGAAGGCGGTGTCGTCTTTGTCGAGCGCCGCCAGCCGCTGGAAGAGATAGGCCGATTCGAAGCGCTGCTCGGCGAGCCGTTCGAACGGGGTGAGCCACTCCCGTGCCGCCGTGACATCGCCGGCGACCAGCGCCAGATTGGCAAGCTCTTCACGCGGCGTGACGCCGGCCGGATCGAGCTCGATCGCGGCGTTCCAACTGCGCCGCGCCCCCTCGATGTCGCCGGTGCGGGCCAGGGCCTTGCCGAGGAGGGAGTGGGTGGAGGCGGTCGGGCGGGCGGCGAGGCTCCGCTCGAAAAGCGGGATCGCCTCGGCGTCGCGCCCCTGATTGAGGAGGAGCGTGCCGAACTGCTCGAAGAATTCCTCCGGCGGCAGCTGGAGGCCGAGACCGTCCGGAGCGAGGGCCTCGGCACGCTGGTAGGCGAGGATCGCTTCGTCGGGATTGCTCCGGTCGGCTTGAATCGCGCCGAGGAGGATGTTGCCCCGGGCTCCCTGGCCGGGCAGGGCGGTGAACCGCTCGGCGCTCTCGAGGGCCTCCGTGAGGAGCCCGAGGCGCGTGCGGCAGGTGGTCAGCTCGTAGAGGGCATCGGCATCGGCCGGGCGCAGCCGCACGCTCTGTTCGAGGAGCGGGGCGGCCCGCGACCACTCGCTGCGAACCATGTGGGCCCTGGCCCAGGCCCGCAGTTCGTCGATCGTGGCGGCACCGATGCGTTTGTAGATCTCGATCGCCTCGTCGGCACGGCCCAGATCGGAGAGCGCCCGGGCCCGATCGGCCTCGGCCCGCTCGGAGCCGGGATGGAGATCGAGGTAGTACTCGGCCAGCGCCAGGGCCCGCGGGGCCTGACCACGGGCGAGGGCCGCCTCGGCGTCGCGGAGCGGGCCCTCCTGCCACCATTGCCAGGCGACCACGCCCCCCAGGGCGGCGGCGATCGCGACGCCGACCGCCAAGAGCTTCCGCAGGGGCGTGCGGAAAAACGGGGTTCCGGAGACGCGGGGCGGCTCGGCGGAAGGCGGAGGCGAATGGGTCACGGCAGGAAGGTCGTGGAGGTTGGTCGGGCGGGCGGCGGAAAGTCCGGAGCCTCCCTCATCATCGCATCCCCACGGTTCCCGGCCCATCCCGGCGGTACGTACCCTGGTCGTCGAGCGAGTCGCCCGTCGCTCGCTCCGGGCTCGCCCCTTCGAGAACCCGGTAGTAGGCATCCCCCCTGAGGCTGAAGCGGTCAACCTGTCCGGAGGGCCAATGAATCGTGACGTCGGCCGGAGATTCGCCCGGGGGGAGGGTGACGAGGATCCGCGGATCGGGGCTGGAAAGATAGCTCCCCCCGGAGGCGATCGGCCGGATGGTCGTCCGGCCCTCACAGCTCACCTCGACCCGGCCGCCGATCGGCGGGAGCCGTGAGGGGGTGCGGAGGTCGAGGCCGAGGAACCGGCCCGGAGCGGCCGTGTCGTCGCGAAGGAGGGCGACAGGGGAGATGTTGTGGCTGACGGCGATATCGAGATCACCGTCGTTGTCGTAGTCGGCGCCGGCCGCGGCCCGACCGAGCCATTTTCCGCCGAAGTAGGCGCCGCCGACGTCGTCGGAAACATCGACAAACGTGCCGTTGGCGGCCTGCCAGAGGAGCTGCGGCTGCATTTGGTAGGGCTGGACACTGGGCCCGAGGACATGCCCGGTGGCGACGAACATCTCCATCCGGCCGTCGCGGTCCCAATCGAGCCCCACGGTGCCGAAGCCGAGGTTGTGGAGGCTCGTGGCGGCGATCCGCGTCTTCCGGCTGACGTCGGCGAAGAGGAGCTGGCCGAGGTTTTGGTAGAGCGTATTCTTCGCCTGGTAGAAGTGGGCGAGGAACAGGTCGGGGCGGCCGTCACCGTCGAAGTCCTCGGTGACGATCCCCATCGAGGCCTCGTTCTCGCCGTCGTCGCTGACCGCACAGCCGGCCGAGGTGGCGAGCTCCTCGTACCGGGCCGGGGTCCCCTGCGGAGCGCGCCGTGTGTAGAGATAGTTGGGGGTCATGTCGTTGCCGACATAGACCTCGGGGACGAGATCGTCGTCGAGGTCGACGACCGATACGGCGAGCCCCTTCCCGCGGCCGTTGGTCTCGGTGAAGCCGAGGTCGGCGGAGCGTTCCACGAACGTCCCGTCTCCCCGGCCCACCCACACCTGATCCTGCTCGCCGACATAGCTGCCGGGGCCGCAGTAGCCGCGCCCCTGTGGATAGTCGCAGGCTTTGTTGTTGCCGAGCCGATTGTCGAGGAACGTGCAGGCGTAGATGTCGAGCTGGCCGTCGTGGTCGAGATCGGCGAAGGCGGCGCTGGTGCCCCACTTCGCAAACTCGATCCCGGCGGCGGCGGTGACGTCGCTGAACGTGCCGTCGCCGTTGTTGTGAAGGAGAACGGCGGGGCCGAAGTTGGCGAGGTAGAGATCGGGGAACCCGTCGGCGTCATAGTCGCCGACAGCGACGCCCTGGCCGTAGTGATCGTCGCTGATGCCAGCCACGGCCGACACGTCGCGAAAGCCCGCCGCGCCCCGGCCACGGTAGAGCCGGTCGCGGTGCTCGCCATCCCCGACCGCTGACTTCTCCAGCCGGCAGCCCTCCGTCAGGTAAAGATCGAGCCAGCCGTCGAGATCGACGTCGAGCCAGGCGGCGCCCCCTCCCATCACTTCGACGATCAGCCAATTGCCGGCGGCTTCGTCGTTGAAGTAGGTGAAATCGATCCCCGACTCGCGGGCAACATCGACAAATCGGGGAGGAATGGCGGGCGCCGGCCGCGGCGTCGCCACGACCGTCTTCCGCGCCCCGTCGCTCTGGCGGGGGGCCGGCTTCACCTCGGGCCCTTTGGCCGGCCCACCCGGCACCGGGGATCCGGGGCGGCAGGCCACGGGCACAGCCACGAGGACCATCGCGAGGCACGCCACCGCCAGACGCCGGGAATGACAGAGGCGTGAAAAGGAACGACTCATCGGGGGGGATCCTCGCGCAGAGCCAGCGGCTGGGCGTCGGGGGTGGCCGGTTCGATGACGAGCCACTGCCCGCCACCAACGATCTCCGGCAGCGGCGTGATCCGCCCCCCGGGCCAGCGGATCGAGAACGAGGGGGTGGGGCCGTCGGCAGGAAGGGAGAAGAGGACGCGCTGATCGCGCGACGACTGATAGCCGCCTCCCCCCTTCACATGCTCGGTGCGGAGCTGGTCGCCAGCGGTCATCGTCACCACGGCGCCGAGACCATCGCGATTGCCCGCCGTGCCCACGAGCCGGAGAACGGTGCTCGTTGTTCCTTTCTGCTGCGGATGGCCACGGTCGTTGCGGAGAAGGGTGGCCGGTTCATCGCGGTGGTTGAGGGCGAGGTCGTGATCGCCGTCGTTGTCGAGGTCGACGGCGGTGACCCCCCGCCCCTGGTGCTTGGTGAGGAAGTAGGGACCGAGCTGGTCGCGGGGGGGCTCGCGGAACCGGCCGCGCTGGTTGTGGAGGAAGAGGGGAAGCTGCTGGAGCAGCGCCCTGTCGCCGGTCTTGTGCCGGTCGTCACCGACATGGCCGTTGGTGATCACCGCATCGTTCCAGCCATCGAGGTCGAAGTCGGCGAACTGGATCCCCCAGCTCACGTACGGCAGGCTCGGTGATCCGGCGCCGCTGGTGTCGCTGACGTCGCGGAAGATCCCGTCGGCCGAGCCGGCGAAGAACAGGCTCGCCTCCCCCTGGAAGTCGGTGACCATGATGTCGACCTGCCCGCGGTTGCCGGTGTCGGCGAGGTCGACCCCCATGCTCGACTTGACCCGCCCCTCATGATCGTAGGCGGTGCCCGACAGGTCGCTGGAATCTCGGAATCCCCCCTTGCCGTCCCCGAGCCAGAGGGAGTTCGGGTTCATGTCATTGGCGACGTAGAGATCGATCGATCCGTCGCCGTTGACATCGGCAGCGATCACGCCGAGGGCCCGGCCGGGGCGGCCGTCGACGCCCGCCGCCGCTGTCACGTCGGTGAAGGTGCCGTCGCCGTTGTTGCGCCGCAGCACGTCCGCCTCCGGCTCGACCGTCAGCGGGCTGCAGAATACCCGCAGGCCGGCGGCCCGGTCGCCGCAGTAAGGATTCGTCTCCGGCGTCCATTTGCCATACCGGCAGACATAGAGATCGAGGAGACCGTCGCCGTCGGCATCGACGAAGGCAGCGCTCGAGCTCCACCGGCCGTCGTCGAGGCCTGCCGCCGGGCCGCTCGGTTCGAACGTGCCGTCGCCACGGTTGTGGAACAGAATGTCGCCGCCGTAGCCGGTGACGAACAGGTCGGGGAAGCCGTCGCCGTCATGGTCTCCGACGGCGACGCCATGGCCGTAGCGGGCATAGCGCAATCCACACCGCTCGGTGACGTCGTCGAACCGCCAGCCGCCGAGATTGCGGAAGCAGCGGGCGCTGTGACTCATCGCGGCCTCGTCGACGGGGAAGGGAACGCCGCTGACGAAGACGAGATCGTGGCGGCCATCGAGATCGAAGTCGATCGCCCCGAGGCCGCTGCCGTTGGCCGACGGAAACGGCTTCTCCGCCGAATCGCCGGAGTGATGAACGAAATCGATCCCCGCCGCGGCCGTCACGTCGGTGAACCAGGTCGGGCCGGCCCAGGCCTCGACCGGCTCAACCGGCGGCGACTGCCGCAGCGATTCCTCGCCCGCGACGGGGGCTGTCGGCGGCGGCGCGGCCGGTCGCGCACACCCCGTGACGAGCACGCCGGTGAGGATCGCGGTGGCCGACAGCCGGCGGAGGCAACCGTTCGCGGCGGCTTGCCGGAACGACGTCGGAGCGGGATGGGATGCGGACATGCACGGGCTCAAAAGTAGAAGGGGATCCCCTCGGCCTTGAAGGCCGCCTTCTCTTCGGGGAGGAACTCGTCGCCGAGTTTCTCGAAGCCGCCGTCGGCCCGGAACGCCTCGAGGAACGAGTTCACCTCCGCGCGCAAGTCGCCGTCGGCCGGCCGCAGCCCGACGGCCCAAGATTCCTCGCGGAACGGTCGGAGAAGGGCCCGCGTGCTGTCGGGATGACGCTTGTGGTTTTGATAGACCGAGAGGGAGTCGTAGATGAAGGCGTCGGCCTTTCCCTGCACCACCTCGAGGACCGCGGCAGACTCCTTGTCGAGGACGAGGAGGCGGGCCTGCTTGAAGGTCGACGAGGCGAACTGGTGGCCGGTGGTTCCCTTCTTCACCGCCACCGTCCGCCCCTTGATGTCGACATCATCGGCCCCTTTTACCGCCGACTTTGCCCCCACGAGGAGCGCCAGCCCCGTCTTCAGATAGGGCTCCGAGAAGGCGATCGACTTGGCCCGCTCCGGGGTCGCCGTCATCGACGAGATGATGCAGTCGATTTTGCCGACTTTGAGGGCGGGGATCAGTCCGTCGAAGGCGATGTTCTCGATCACCACGTCGCGCTCGAGGTGTTTCCCGAGTGCCGAGGCGATCCGCACGCTCACCCCCGTCGGCTTACCGGCCGCGTCGGTCATCTCAAACGGCGGGTAGGCCAGTTCCATGCCGACTTTGAGGGGCGGGGCCGCGGCGGCGGATCCCGGCGCAAAGCAGGCAGCCACGGCGAGGATGAGCGCGACGACGAGCCGATTGGGGCGCATGATGAGCCTTCAGTGCCAGGGGGGAGGCGCGGAGCGAGTCAGGGGCTCACTGACCGCGGATGCAATAGACCGCGTCGGAGGAACGGATGAGGAGCGCGTCGCCGGCCACCGCCGGGGTCGACCAGAATACCTCCCCGTCGGCGCCCAGATCCGATTCGGCGAGGACTTCGTAATCGGGGCCGGTCTTGAGAACGATCGTCTTGCCGAGCTCGTTGACGACGTAGATCCGGTCACCGACGACGATCGGGCAGCCGACCGCCTGCGTCCCGCCGGGGAGCCGCTTGCGGTACTTCTCTTCCCCCGTCCGCTTGTCGTAGCAGACGGCGGTGTTGCCGAAGAAGTAGAGGAAGTCGCCAACGACGACGGGGGAGGGCATGCCGGCCCCACTCTTGTTGCGGTTCCAGGGGACAGTGGCGCTCGTCCCCCCGTCTTTCCCGGGCGAGACATCACCGCTGGCGCCGGCGAGGATCGCCGCCGCCGGAGCTTTCGAGCCGGGGCTCGAGGTCCCGAAGTAGACCCCTTCGGCATCGGCGCCGAGCGAACAGGCAAACGACGTGTCGAGCCCGCCGTAGCGCCAGCGCTCGCTTCCATCGGCAAGGCCGTAGGCGACGATCGAGCCCTGGCCGCCGGTCACCACCTCGGTGGTCCCGCCGTTGTTCCAGATGATGGGCGTGGCCCACGAGGCCCCCTTGTTGCGGGTGGCCGTCCACAGATCGGCGCCGGTGGCGGCGTCGAGGCAGTGGAGATCGCCGACGTCGTCGTTGTAAAGCTGGACGAGGAGTTTGCCGTCGTGGAGCACCGGCGAGGCGCCGGTGCCGAAGGCGTTCGTGATCGGCTGCGGGCCATACTCGCGCTTCCAGCGCTCGTTGCCGTCGCGGTCGAGGGCGACGACAGTGCCGGTGGCGCCGAAGAAGGCCCACACGCCGTCGGCCGTTGCGCAGGGGGTTTCCGTGGCGTAGGTGTTGGAGGCATGGGTGGCATACTTCGGGGCCTGCTCGATGACGGTCTTCGACCAGATCAGGCTCCCATCGGCCGCGTCGAGACAGAGCACGCGCCACTGGACCGGATCCTTCGGCGGCTTCCCCCACCCCATCGTGGAGAGATCCATCACTCCCCCCGACATCCCCTTCGGCTTCCGTCCCCCCGGGATCACGGCCGTCGTCAGATAGATGCGCCCATCGACACTCACCGGCTGCGACCATCCCGCGCCGGGGATTGCCGACCGCCACGCGACGGTTCCCTTCGATCCGGGAGACTTGTCCCAGGCGAGCGGGAGCGCCGCCTCCGCGACCAGCCCCAGCGCCGGTCCCCCCCGGAACTGCGGCCAGTCACCAGCGGAGGGTGCCTGAGCGCGGGCGCTGGTGACCAGAGAGATGAAGACCAGGCAGGCCACGGCGGCCAGGGGCGCGGTCAAGGTGAAGCGTGGGGATCGCATCGCGGATTCCTCTCGACGGGGGAGGCGGGGCATGACGGCACAGCGCCCTCGCCACGGAGTGTAGACCTTGCACCGTCGGATGGGACAGATCGCCTCGGCTGCACGCTTGGCCGCCGGGCCACATCCGCGGCGGCGTGTCACGGCTCGGGGGGCGACTCCTCGGCGGGTACGAGCCAGGCCGCGCCCACACCGAGTGCGTATACGAGCGCACAGGTGGCGCCCACGTTCGGGTAGCTCCCCCCCAGGATCGTGAACAGCCATCCCGCGCCGAGCACGCCGGCGGCGGTGGCGAAGCGGCCACCGTTGTAGGCCAGGCCGCTGCCGGTGGCACGCACGGCGACGGGGAAGATCGTGGGGAGGAACACTGCCAGCCATCCGAAGAACAGCGTCGCCACCAGGCCCTGCGCGAACACCACCGGGAGGAAAGCCGCGTCCAGCGGTGCCGTGAAACGGAACATTGCCACCGTGAGCCCCGCCGTGGCCACGCTCATGAGGAGGTAGCCGGTTCGACGGCCGAGGCGTGCGGCGACGAGAGCGCCTGCGAAGCTCCCGACTGTCGCTCCAGCGGCCCACCACCCCTGCGTGACCGACTTGTAGCCGGGGTCGACGGCTCCGGCGACGGCGTCGGCCCAGGGGATCATCCACTTGCTCGCCGCCCACGCCCCCACCATCGGCACCGCGGCCACCGCGATCGCCGCGGCCGTCCGCCGGCGCAAGCCGGGCCCCAGGAGCACCGCGAGCGGCGCGCGCTCCACCCGCCGCGCAGCGTCACTCCAGACAGGAGATTCCGGGATGAAGAGGAGGATGGCGACCCCGAGGAGCGCCGGGGCCGCCGCCAGACCGAACAACCAGCGCCACGACTCGGCATCCACCGTCCAGAAGCGCGTCACGAGGGCGAGGAGGAGAATCCCCGCGTTCAGGCTGGCGCTCGTCGCCCCCGCGATGAACGGCTTGGAGGCTCCGCTCCAGCATTCGGCGACGAGCGCCATCGCGTTTGGCCACAGGCCGCCGACCCCGATGCCGACGAGGAAGCGCCACAGGAGCATCTCCCAAGGATCGCCCGCCCGCGCTCCGAGCCCTGCGAAGAGCGAGTAAACGAGGACACTCGCCCCCATCGCGCGAGCGCGTCCGACGCGGTCGCCGAGCATCCCGACGATCACCCCGCCCAGCGCCGCCCCGAGCATCAGGGCCGCCGTCCAGCGCGCGAACCAATCTCCGCCCGATGTCGGTGTCCAGTCCGCGCCGAGGAGCGAGCGGGAGACCGCCAGCGACGCGATCGGCATCATCCCCAGTTCCACACCGTCGAAGACCATCGCCAGGATCGCGGTTAGGAGCACCATCACTCGGGACCGGTGCGTGAGGGGAGAAGCGGTCACGTCCGGTGGCCTCCCCCGTGCCGCGGCCCGGGTGGCCGGTAGGCGCCGATGATCGCGCTGTTGTCGAGGTCGCCGAGGCCCGCGGCCACCGCGGCTTCGAGGAGGGCGCGGTGGGCGGTGGCGAGCATGAGCGTCACGCCGGCGTCCGCCGCTGCTTCGAGAATCAAGTCGACGTCCTTGAGATGCTGCCCGAGCCGGGCCTGCACCGAGAAGTCCCCCGCCACCATCTTCGGCCCCTTCGTCTCCATCTGCCGCGAGGCCGCCGGGCTGTCGCGCAGGACGTCGAGGGCGGCCTGGGCGTCGATCCCAAGGACGTCCGCGAGCACGAGCCCTTCGGCGAGTGCCGCGCGGTTGAGGCCGAGGACGAGGTTCGTGACGAGCTTCATCCGCGAGGCGCTGCCCGTCGGGCCGACATGGTGCCGGCGTCCGCCGAGGATTTCCCACAGGGCGCCCAGAGCCGCCACATCCTCCGCCGGGCCGCCGATGAGCACCGTCGCCTCGCCACGGGCCGTCTGCACGCTCGATCCTGAGATCGGGGCATCGAGCCATGCAAGTCCGCGGGCCCGTGCCGTACCCGCCAGGGATTCGGTCGTGGCGGGATCGACCGTCGAGGTGTCGACGACGACTCGTCCCGGAGCCGAACGGGCGAGCCAGGGCGCCATGACGGCGCGCACGGCGGCACCGTCATAAAGGCTCACGACCACGAGGTGGCACTCGCCGAGCGGGTCGTCGGTCCAGCATGCCCCACGTGCGAGCAGGGGGTCGGCACGCGCCGGAGAGCGGTTCCAGACGCGCACGTCGCAGCCGGCGTCGAGGAGCCGGCCGGTAATCGCCGTTCCCATCAGCCCGAGGCCGACGACGCACACTGGTCCGGAGAGGGCGAGCGTTTCAGGCACCGAGCACCACCTTCACGGCCCGCACCGTGCCGTCTTCGGTGGCGGAGACGGCCCTCCTCCCGATCCCGTCGCCGAAGAGCACTACCGTCGAGTGGGCCCATCTCCCGGTAATCATGACGCGTATGAAATCGCTGGCGATGACCACGAGCGTCCTCTCGACCGGGATTTCCCAGATGACAAGTCGCCGAACCGCTTCGAGACCGACCGAATCGAAAAAATTGTGTCAGCCTGCCGCCGACCCGTCAACGAACGTGGTCTCTGTGCGCTCGGGTTGGGCGCGTGGTGCGTTTTGAGCCTGCGATTCCATCTATCCTCATCGGGGAGGTACATTTGGGAAGTTCGGGCTCAGGGGGTAAGGGAAATGAGTCTTCATCGTCGAGGGTCGTGGTTCGCCATCGCGGCGATCGTGTTGGCTGGTGTTGCCAGCTCGGTTTTTTCGCGGCCGTCGCCCGCGCAGTCCCCTGGTCCGGCGAGACGGATGTTTTCGAGGCCATCGAGGATGTCTGTCGTCGCTACCGCATCGACCGCGATCGGATCGTCCTCCGCGGCATGTCGATGGGCGCCTCGGGAACATGGCACCTGGGGCTCAAACATCCCGACCGGTTCGTGGCGTTGGGGCCGTACTGCGGGTATGTCGACACCCATCGGTTCTCCGAGACGCCGATC
>JBBAVV010000035.1:22292-28709 GCA_040397545.1 Pirellulales bacterium | reverse complement strand
GCCGATCGCGGGCTCAAAGATGCCCCGCTGGAACTGCGGTTCGTGACCTGGACGCTGAAGTATGGCCGCTGTCATTGGCTGCAGGTGCTCGGGCTCGATCGCCATTACACCCGGGCGGAGATCGTCGCGAGTGTCCGCGGCAACAGCCTGGAGAATCCCAGGAGCCGCCGCAGGATCGAGTGTTGAACGCGGGATTCTTCAACGAGCAGTGGCGGTTTCCCTGACTGCTCGCGAACAGCAGCCGCAGGCTCACGGCGCCGCAAGTGCCGTTTCCGCCCGCTTCCGCCCTGCGAACAGCAACTCGACATCAGGATCGACGACGATCCGCTCCGGAGGGAAGTCGGTGACGATGTCGATGCTGCCGGGAGTCTCCGCCGTCACCTCCACCGTCGCCTCCTTTCCCGGCCACTTCGCCTCCTTCTCTTCGGGCTTCTTCCCCTCGACGCGAACTTTCACCGCGGCCCGGCCGGTGCCGATGTTGGCAAGCTGCCCTGTGACCCGGTAGCCGGCAGCGGTCTTCTCGACTTTCGCTTCGCGCACCTCGAGATCGGGGAGATCCTTGCCGAGGATCCAGCGGCCGACATAGTCGTCAAACGCGGCCGGATCGGGGGCGTGCGGCCGAAGGCTCTCGAGGAGATCCTCGATGAGGGGGAAATCGAGGCCGTCGGCAGTCTCGACGCCATGGCGCCACCTCGCGATGAAGTCCTTCAGTCCAGCGAGCATCGCCTCTTCCCCCATCACCGTCCGCAGCATCCAGAAGGCCCAGCCGGCGCGCTGATAGGTGACGACGCCGTCGCCCGGCCGCGAGCCGTCGATGCGGTTGATCGGCCGCTCGTTGTCGGCGCGGCGGCCGAAGACATAGCTCTGCTCCCAGCGGCGGCGGAGGGTCTTTCCCTGCTCCTCCCCGAGCTCATGGTGGACAAGCATCAGCGCCGAAAACTCGGCGAGCCCCTCGGAGATGATGTTGCCGCCGGGCCCCTTGCCAGGCGTGACGATGTTGCCCCACCACTGATGCCCCGCCTCGTGGGCGACGATGTAGAAGGCGGCGTCGATCTTTCCCTCCTCGCGGCCCGTGGCCAGATCGGTCACTTTGAGCGGCTTGGCGAGATAGCCGATATTCTCGGAGAAGGAGATGTTGCCCGGAAAGCCCTGGGCATAGCCGGCGATCCCGGGGAACTCGGTGACCCGCAGATTCGTCCACGGATATTCGCAAAACCACTGGCCATACTTCTCCCGCGCCGCATCGAGCGCCCGCACCATCGTCGGCACATTGTGCTCGGTGCGGGGATGAAAATAGACCGTCGAGCGCCGACCCGGCGCGGCCTTGAGCGGCCCGCCGACGATGTTGAAAAACCGCACCGGGTGTTCGGTCTTCCAGACGACGCGACGGCGCCCCTCCCCGAGCTCCTCGTTGGCGGTCTCGACGCCGCAGCCGTTCATGACCCAGGCCGACGGGCCCTCGATCGTCAGCTGCACGTCGCTTGACCAGGCGGGCCCGAAGGCGGGATCGACGCGGGTCTTCCAGTGGTCGAGGGGGTATTCCTTGGCGTCGCGCCGGTTCTTGTTGTCGACGCCGACGGAATCGACGAATCCCGGCACCGGAAGGAAGCTCGGGCTAAAGCTCGTGAGCACCACGCCACTGGGGAGGACAAACTCACTCGTTCCGCCAGAGAGTTTTGACCACCCGTCGGGGAACTGCCCGTCGAGCCGGAATCCGACGCGGACACTCTCCCCCTTCGCCAAAGGCTGCGGCGGCCTGACGACATACAGCCCGCTACGGTTCTCGATCGACGGGGCCGGCTGATCTTTCTTCGTCGCATCGACGGAGTGTCCGTCGATCGTCCAGTCGGCGGTCTGCTTGAAGTGGGGGCCGACGGTGAGGGGGAGCTCCCGCATCGGTAGCGCGTGGGGATTGCGGAGCGTGTAGGTGCCGACGACTTCGAGCCGGCGCTCGGCGGGGTAGAGCTTCACGGTCGCTTCGACACGGTCGAGCGCTGGCGAGGGGGCATTGTCCCAGGTGGTGGAATTGCGCCGCCAGTAGGCCTTCTCGGCATTCGTCTGCGGCTTCCCCTCGAAGCCGGCGCGGACTTTTTGCCCGGTGTAGATGCCGAGGGCCACCAGCGGCAGGGCCACCAGTGCCGGCGCCAGTGCCGCCTTGAAGAACGCCGCCGGACGGAGCCTGTCAAAGGTGGCGCGGAGATCGGGGAGCCGGCGCGGCCAGATCTTCAGGGCAAGCGCCACAAGCACCGCCGCCAGCGCCAGCATCACGAGCCGATTGGCAACCAGCGCCGGCCACATGAAGCTGAGCCGGTCGAGCTCGCTCCAGCCGACGGCCCCGCCGCCGAGATTCCAGGCGGTGAGCCAGTTGAGCCAGCCGTAGCGAGTCAGGAAGCCGGTGAGGATCAGCGTCGCCACGCCGAGGGCATAGGTGGCAAACCGGTTGCGCACGAGCGCATGGAGCAGCATCACCCAGGCCGCCCAGACGACGAGCGTCGGGACAAGGAGCCCGCCGAGGATCAGGGCGAGCACCGGGAGCTCCAGCGGCACCGCGATCCCCGTCTGGAAGCGCTGCACGAGGAGCGTGATCGCGATCGCCAGCGCCGTGAAGGCCACGATCACCAGCGCCATCACGGCATTGGCGAGGACTTTGCCGGCGAGCACGCCGGCGGTGGGAACGGGGCAGGCCCGGTGGATCCCGGAAAGGCCCACACGTTCCTCGCGGACGAGGCTTTCGACCGTGTAAAAGAGGATCAGCAGGCCGAGGAGGAGGCTGAGGGCCCCGCGCGCGACACTCGCTGCGGCGCCGGTGGTCATCAGCGTCTCGGTGTCGAGCGTCCCCGGGCTCAAGGTCGTCGCGGCCCAGGTCTGGACGAGGATCAGCGGCCCAAACAGCCACAGCCCTGGGCTCTTCAGCAGCGACCAGGTCTCCTGTCGGAGGATCGTTCGCACCGTCTCCAAAAATCCCGGCAGATGGATCGTCGTGGCGGGCAGTGCTCCGCGCGCGGCCACCGCGGCATGCTCGATCGTCGGCCCTGCGGCACGGGCGGCGGCGAGGAGGCTGGCGGCATTCCCCACGCGCCGGTCGTCATGTTCGGCGTGAGCGAGGCGCCGACCGGTGGCCCACACGGCCGTGAGCCCTATGCCCATGAGGACCAGCCGGCTGCAAAGAAAGAGGGTGTCGGGCACGACGCGGGCGGAGTTGTAGTAGGCGACGCCCCGATCCTCGGACAGAAACGTGCGCGAGAACCACCGAAATCCGGTCGGCTCGACGGCCTGCATGAGCCGGTCGACCGAGCGCGGCAGCCACTCGGGGTTGAAGTCCCAAAGGAAGAAGATCCCGGCGACGACCATCACGACCGGGAGCGCGAAGACGAGCACCGGCTGCCGCGTGCGCACCCCGGCCCACATCGATACCCCGCCGGTGAAGACCACCATCGGCAGGGCGAACCAGATCAGCGGCGCCAGGTAGTTCCACAGTGAGAATGTCGTCCGCACCCGCTGCGTCGTGTCGATCGGCCAGGATTGATAGATCGAGATCTGGCAGACGAGCCAGGCGGCGAGCACCGCGCCGAGCACGGCGAGCGCCGCGAAAAACCGGCTCCAGGCGTATTCCTGCCAGGAAAGCGGCGTGGCCGTGAGCAGCTTTTGGATCCGCCGGTCGCCGTCGACCAGCAGCGGCATGCCGCAGGCCACCGCCGCGAAGAAGGGGAGGACGATGGCGAAGATCACGACATCGACGAAGGCGAGGTTGAACCCGCCATTGATGGCGAGCTTCGCCCCGCCGGTGTCGGCCGAGCCGGCCGCGACCTGCACGCCGCCGGCCACGAGCCCGAGCGAGAGCAGGGCCAGGATCGCGTACATGAACACCGGCAGCGGCCGCTTCCAGAACGATTTCAGCTCGAGCCGCGGGAAGGCGAGGAGGCGATCGATCATCGGGCACCTCCGGCGGCAGTGGCCGAAGCAGGGATCGCCCGCGCCAGCGGCCCGGGGATCTCGTGGGGGGGGCAACGCATGAGGACAAGGTAGGCGTCTTCAAGCGTGCCGGGGCTCGGCGCGAATCCCTGCGGCGCCTCGGCACCAGGGGGGAGGAAGATCCGCACCCGGTTGGTGCGCCCCTCGACGAGCACAGCCGAGAGCATGCGCTGCTCCTTGGCGAAAGCGGGCAGCGCGGCATCGTCGACAAACCCCTCGCGGACGAGGCCATCGACGGCCGTGCGGGCAGCGGTGGGCGTTGTGTCGGAGACGACTTCGCCCGAGCGGATCACCGCGAGGCGCGGGCAGAGGGTGGCGACGTCATCGACGATGTGGGTGGAGAGGAGCACGACCCGGCCGACGCTCATCTCCGCCAGGAGCCGATAGAACCGCTGCCGCTCCTCGGGATCGAGGCCAGCCGTCGGCTCGTCGACAATCAGGATCCGCGGATTGCCGGCGATCGCCTGCGCGAGCCCGAGCCGCTGCCGCATGCCGCCGGAGTAGCCGCCGACCTTCCGCTTCGCGGCGTCGGTGAGATTGACGCGCTCGAGAAGCTCGCCGGCGAGGGCTGCCCGCCCCTTCGGCCCACTGATCCCTTTCAGGCGCAGGAGAAACTCGAGCATCGCCTGCCCGGAGAGGTCGGGATAAAACCCGAAATCCTGGGGGAGAAACCCGAGCCGCTCGCGGACAAACGCCGGCTTCTCGACGATGTTCGTGCCGTCGAGCCAGACGCTCCCGGCCGTCGGCTCGACAAGGCCCGCGACGATGCTCATGAAGGTCGACTTCCCGGCGCCGTTGGGGCCGAGGAGGCCGAACATCCCCTGGGGGATATCGAGATCGACCCCCTTGAGCGCACACACCGGGCCGGGGTGGATCTTCACGAGGCCGCGGACGGCGAGGCCTTCGGAAAGGGGAGCAGCGGAGGACAAGGGGCTTACCTCGACAGTGTGTGCAACAAACCTCCGCTGATTATCCCGTATCCCGCCGGGGTGGCTACCAATTTTCGCGAGACGTTGCGCTGCGGGCCGCTGTGGCAGGCTTCGGGACTGCCCGCGGCACTCGCGGTGATCGTCGATGCCAGCGCGTAGGCGAGGCGGGGATCGGCGAACGCTTGAGGAGTGACGAGGTTCCCCCGAGGAACGACGAAACTTTTGCCGGCCCCGCCGATGAACCACCAACAGGCTGGCCTCCCACTGTCATAGATGAGCCGAGATCAAACGTGGCTTCGGGACTGCCCGCACCCCGTCGCCGGACTACCTAGAGGGCATCCCTGCCCTCCGCTCTCTCCGCGTCGCCTGCGCTTTCGCCCTCCTATCCTGCGCTTGCCGTCGAGGCCGTCTCCCGGGGTACGGGCAGCCCCTCGCTCAAACTCGGTTTGGGGGAGAGGCCAGGGATGGCTTCATCCCTCACGCGAAGGCCATCCGCCGCACGGATGCGGCGGCGCACCCTCAGGGGATGAAGGCCAGGGATGGCTTCATCCCTCACGCGAAGGCCATCCGCCGCACGGATGCGGCGGCGCACCCTCAGGGGATGAAGGCCAGGGATGGCTTCATCCCCGTATATTCAGTGCATTTCCACGGCGCAGCTGCCGAGGCCGGCGCGGTAGTAGTTGAACTGCACGTTGGGATGATCGGCCAGGAGCGACATTGGCGTGCTCGCGTCGACAAAGCGCTTCGAGATCATCAGCGCCGTCAGCCGCTGGCCGAGCGGGTTGTCGTGCGTGCCGGCATGCCAGATTGAGACTTTCTCCGCGCGCCAGGTCTCTTTGGGGCCGACGGTCACGGCCTGCTTCGGCACCATCGTGATGTTGCCGCCGCCGCTGGTGCGGGCGTTCTGGGCGAGCGTGATCGGATGGAGCTCGACGACGCGCGTGCCGAGGCTGCGGTATACCTCCGGCGTCGGCGGGGCATCGGCGTGGAGGCCAGTACGCCGGAGCGGATCGTTGAAGGCCCAGTGCTTGATGTCTCCCTGTCCCCCCTGCATGACGGCGCACCGCGCCGTGTCCCAGCTGGCGACATACGCGCTGACGTCGGCCTTGGGAAAGTGGAGATTGGCCTCCGGCATCTGCAATTCCGGTCGGATCCGGTCGAAGCACAGCTCGCGGTCGGCCCGCTCAAACGAGAGCGGGTGCGTGACGGAGACGGCCACCCCATCCTCGACCCACTCGTCCATCCCCCAGAAGTGCGCGTGGCGCAGATCGAGATCGAGCGCGTTGACGAGCCTGGCCACGAGCGGCAATTGCTCCGTCGGCCCGATCGGCCCGCAGATCCCCACCGGATCGTCGGCCGTCGCCTGCCGCCAGGCTGCGATGTATTCCAGCGCCTCGGCAAGGTAGAAGTCTTCGAGCGTGTCGTAGAAGACGACGCGAAAGCCAGGGCGCGAGAGCCGTTCCATGTCGTGCATCGACAGTGCCGCCGCTTCGCGGATGAGATCGGAGGGGAGCGT
>JBBAVV010000035.1:0-22192 GCA_040397545.1 Pirellulales bacterium | reverse complement strand
GCCTCGTGGGCGGATAGCCCGAGATGGAGGTGGCGAGTCCAGCCTTCGGCATGTTCGCATCCGCCCCACCGGCTCCCCACCCGGCGCGACACCACGTCGCAGGTGTCGAGGTAGCTGTCCATCCCCTGCGTCGAATCGAGCCAGGCCTTCTGGCTGGCGTGGGCCGCGAGGGCGGCGCGTTTGCGGGGCTGGACGCTCGTCGTGTCGACGGTGAGCTCGGGCGTGACGGGGCGCCGCAGGCCGTCGCACTGGCCGTGCGGCATGGCGTGATAGACGAACACGTCCCCCGGCACCGGGGCGAGGGGGGGCTCGGTGACGAAGTTCGGCATCGCCTTGACGAACGCCGCGGTGACCGCGAGCCGGCAGGCGTTCATGTGGTCTTCCATGTAGTCGTCGGGGAAGTGCGTGAGGACGATCCGCGGCCGCGCCGCCCGGACGACGCTCGCCACGCGCCGCAGGTGGCGCTCGTCGTAGAAGATCATCAGATCGCTGCTCACGCTCTGGTGAAACGTGGCGCCGAGGAGTGCGGCGGCGTCGCGCGCCTCGCGGGCCCGGATCCGCGCCGTCTCGGCACGGTCGGTGACCATGCTGCCGCAGTCGCCGTTGGCGATGTTGCAGTAATCGATCTCCCAGCCGGCCTCGGCGAGGAGGAGGAGCGTGCCGGCGGCGACGAACTCGATGTCGTCCGGATGGGCCATGAGCGCGAGCGCTCGAGGGCGATCGGGAACGGAATCAGCGGACATGAGCGGGTCCCTGGATGGTTCGGCGCACTCCCGTGCGGCGGTTGACGGGGGCTTCCTGGGCAAAGTAGCCTTGTGGAGCTTCGAATCAAAGGGAGGGACTCATGGCCACGCGTTCCGACGGCTCCGTATCGATTATTCCGCCGACAGCCGAGCAAAGCGCCACCGGCGTGTCGCGGCGCGGCTTTGTTGCCGCCGGGGCAGCCACCGCGGCGGCGCTTTCGGTGTCGGTGGCCCGGGGGGCCAACGCCGGCGGAAGCGACCGCCTCAAGGTCGGGCTCGTCGGCTGCGGCGGCCGGGGGTCGGGCGCTGCGTCGCAGGCGATGTCGGCTGATCCGGGGGTCGTTTTGTGGTCGATCGCCGATGCCTTCCCCGATCGGGCCGAGAGTGGCGCCGGCATCCTCCAGCGCGTCGTCGATGAGAAGGCGGCCGCCGATCCGACCTGGGCGCAGCGGTTTGATGTCTCCGCCGACCGTCGCTTCACCGGGCTTGACGGCTACAAGCAGCTCATCGAAACCTGCGACGTCGTCCTCCTCGCCTCCCCCCCGGCCTTCCGTCCCTTTCATCTCAAGGCGGCCGTCGAAGCGGGGAAGCAGATCTTCTGCGAGAAGCCGATGGCGGTCGATTCGGCGGGGCTGCGGAGCATCCGCGAGACGGTGAAGCTCGCCACCGAGAAGGCGATCAACCTCGTCGCCGGATTCTGCTGGCGCTATTCGGCCCGCGAACGCGACATCTTCGACCGCATCCACTACGGGGCGATCGGCCCGGTGCGGGCCGTCTACACCACCTACAACGCCGCCGGTTTCCGGGGCGAGGTGCCGCGGCAGCCGGGGTGGAGCGACCTCGAGTTCTACATCCGCAATTGGCAGTACTACACCTGGCTCTCCGGCGACCACATCGCCGAACAGGCGGTCCATTCCCTCGACAAGATCGCCTGGGCGATGAAGGATGTCCCGCCGGTGCGCGTCGTCTGCACCGGTGGCCGCGAAGTGCGCCCCGACGTGCCGCTGGGCAATAACATCTACGACCACTTCGGCGCCACCTTTGAATATGCCGACGGCAGCCGCGGCTTCCACATGTGCCGCCACTTCCCCAACTGCGTCAACGACAACAGCGACTACATCATGGGGGCCAATGGCTACGCCTCTGTCAGCGGCTTCCAGGACAGGCACGAGATCGTCACCGACGGCAAGGTATGGCAGAGTGACGCGAAGAAGAACGACATGTACCAGCAGGAGCACGACGAGCTCTTTGCCGCCATCCGTGCCGGCAAGCCGATCAACGACGGCGTGCGGATGACCAACAGCACCGCGATGGCCATCATGGCCCGGATGAGCGCCTACACCGGCCAGGATGTCACCTGGGATCAGGTGTGGGAATCGAAGGAAGATCTGGCGCCGCCGTCGTGGGATTTCGGCCCGGCGCTTCCTCCGCAGCCGATCGCCGTGCCCGGCAAGACGAAGCTGATCTGAACGAACACTCTCGATAAATATTGAGCCGACAATCCTGGGGAATCTCCGCCGATCTCACTTTTCTTGGGGGACGGGGCGCCTCCGGGGTCGACCAAGGGAATACCCAAACCACCATGACGACGCAACCTGCAGTCCAGCGGGGGGAGGCTGGCGGCAGCTCGGCTGCCGACGCCCTGCTGCCGATCTACCGCGGGCCGCTACCGCAAGCGACGCATCAGCACGGCAGCCCGATCGAGCGCTTACCGGTGACGGTCTACGAGCAGCCTGGCGACGCGAGCCGGGCGGTGGCCAGGGAGATCGCCGATCTGGTGCAGTCGCGCGCTGCGGCCGGTCGGAAGACCGTCCTCGGCCTTGCCACCGGGAGTACTCCCGTCGGCGTGTATGACGAGTTGATCCGGCTCCACCGCGAAGAGGGAGTGTCGTTCCGATCCGTCGTGACGTTCAACCTCGACGAATACTGGCCGATGGATCCAGGGTCGCTGCAGAGCTACCACCGCTTCATGCGCGAGCACCTCTTCGATCATCTCGACATTCCCGCCGAGGCGATCCACATCCCTGACGGCACGCTCTCCCGGCAAGACGTGTTTGCCGCCTGTGAGAATTACGAAGTGGCGATCCGGACTGCCGGCGGGATCGATCTGCAGATCCTGGGGATCGGCCGCACCGGCCATATCGGCTTCAACGAGCCGGGGAGCCCCCCGGAGAGCCGCACGCGGCTGATCACGCTCGATCATGTGACGCGGGCCGACGCCGCCAGCGATTTCTTCGGCGAGTGGAACGTTCCCCGTCAGGCGATCACGATGGGGGTGGGGTCGATCCTCGATGCCCGCAAGGTGGTGCTGCTGGCCTTCGGTGAGCACAAGGCCCCGGTCGTCGCCAAAGCGGTGGAGCAGACGCCGTCGAGCCAGGTGTCCGCCAGTGCCCTCCAGCAGCATCCGGACGCAAGGTTCGTGCTCGATCGGGCCGCCGCTGCTTCCCTCACGCGGTTTGTCTCGCCGTGGCTCGTCGGCCCGCTCGAGATGCTCGGCATGGAGTGGACCGAGGGGCTCGTGCGGAAGGCGGTGATCTGGCTGGCGACGACGCTCCAGAAGCCGATCCTCAAGCTTACCGACGAGGATTACAACGAGCACGGTCTCCAGGATCTCCTCGCGACCTGCGGGCGGGCGTACGACATCAACATCGACGTCTTCCGTTCGATGCAAGACACGATCACCGGTTGGCCCGGGGGCAAGCCTGGGCGCCCCCGTCGCCAGCGGTTTTCGGAGCGTGCGGCCGCGAAATGGAACGGCGTCGTGCGCACGTCGGGCACGCCGACGTTGCCGGGAGTCGATCCTTTCCCGAAGCGGATCGTGGTCTTCAGCCCCCATCCCGATGACGACGTCATCAGCATGGGAGGAACGTTCATCCGGCTCTGCGAGCAGGGGCACGAGGTCCATGTGGCTTACCAGACCAGCGGCAACATCGCCGTCTGGGACGGTGCAGCCGAGCGCCATGCGGAGTTCGTCGAGGAGTTTATTCGGGCCTTCGCCGGCACCACGGTGCCCTGCTCCGAAGGGGTGTCGTCGGTGGTCGACCGGATCCGGTCGTTCATCCGGGAGAAGCCGGCCGGTGCCGTCGACATCCCTGAGCTCCAGGCCGTGAAGGGCCTCATTCGCCGGACCGAGGCCCGGGCGGCGGCACGGCTCTCCGGGGTCGCCCAGGAGCGGATCCACTTCCTCGATCTCCCCTTCTACGAGACGGGGCGGGTGCGGAAGAAGCCGATCGGCCCGGAGGACGTGGCGATCACCGCAAAGCTGCTCGACGACGTGAAGCCGCACCAGATCTACGCCGCCGGCGATCTCTCCGATCCCCACGGTACGCACCGGGTCTGCCTTGCGGCAGTGACCGCCGCGATGAAGCAACTCGACAGCCGCCCCTGGGCGAAGGACTGTGAGTTCTGGCTCTATCGCGGTGCCTGGCAGGAGTGGGAGCCGCACGAGCTCGACATGGCAGTTCCCCTCTCGCCGGATGAAGTCCGCCGCAAGCGGATGGCGATCTTCAAGCACGAGAGCCAGAAAGATCGGGCGCTGTTTCCCGGAGCGACCGATCCGCGGGAGTTTTGGCAGCGGGCCGAGGATCGCAATCGGGCCACGGCCTCGATCTACGACCGGCTCGGCCTTCCGGAATACGAAGCGATCGAGGGCTTCGTGCTCCATCGCGGTTGATCGTTCGGTGGAATTGGCGGGGCGCTCATGGCATGGCGCCGGTGGCGGGGCGTGACGCGACGCCTTGCCGGGATGGTCTGGCACGGTGGGGGTGACCGATCTGGCGGCATGTCTGCCGCGAAGGGGGAATGATGAAGACGACGAATGTCGGTGTGATCGGCTATGGCTGGGCGGCAACGGCGCACATCGACGCTATCAATGCCACTCGTCAGGGACAGGTGACGGCGGTCTGCTCATCGCGTCCCCTCGATGCCGCGGAACTCTCCGCCAAGCATGGCCGGCCGATGAAGGCCTACCGGAAGCTCGAGGAGATGCTTGCCGACAAGGATCTCGATGTCGTCGACATCACGAGCTATCCGAGCGAACACCGCGATCAGGCGGTGGCCGCGGCAGCCGCCGGAAAGCACATCATCCTCGAGAAGCCGATGGCGAACTCGCCCGCTGAGGTCCGCGACATCGTCGCCGCGGCAACGAAGCATGGCGTCAAGGGGTGCGTCTGCTTCGAGTGCCGGTTTTCGAGTCAGTTCCGCGTCACAAAGGCCCTCCTCGACGAAGGGCTCCTCGGCCGGCTCCACTACGGCGAAGTCGACTACTACCACGGCATAGGCCCGTGGTACGGCCAGTTCCGCTGGAACACCGGCAAGAAGGATGGCGGCAGCGCGCTGCTTACTGCCGGCTGTCATGCCCTCGACGCCCTGTTGCTGTTGATGGGGGGCGAGGTGGAGAGCGTCACGAGCCTGTCGACGAAGTCGTCAAGTGACGTCTTCGCCCCCTACGAATACGACACCTCGAGTGTCACCCTCCTTCAGTTCAAGGGGGGCGCGGTCGGCAAGTCGGCGGCGATCGTCGACTGCCTCCAGCCCTACTACTTCCACACGCATCTGGTGGGGAGCGAGGGGAGCCTCCTCGACAACCGCTTCCATTCGCAGAAGCTCCACACCGATCGGCATGCCTGGAGCACACTCGCGATGAAGCTCCTCGATTCCGGCGACGTCAGCGATCATCCCTACCAGGCGCAGTTCCAGGCCTTCTTCGACGCCCTCGACGCCGGCGTCGAGATGCCGCTGACGAGTTTCCCCGAGGCCGCGAAGACCTTCGACGTGATCTTTGCCGCCGACCAGAGCGCCGCCGAAGGGGGCCGCCCCGTCCGCCTCGCCTGACGGTTTTCCCGCCCCTTCCACGCCCCCACCTCCCGACCCGATCGAGCCCCGCAGAGGATTCAGCCCATGAATTGCCCAGCGCTTTCCCCCCTCCTTCGCCGCGTCTTCGCGGCGGCGCTCGTGCTCCCGCTGGCCACCAGCGCCCCGCTGACGGCCAAGGTATCGGCCCAGGAACCGGCCGCGGCGCTAACCGCCACGGATCGGGAAGGGGCTCTGAATGCCGCCGCCGATGCCCGCGTGGCAGCGCTCGTGGCAGGGGATGTCGCCGCCCTCGGGGCGATCCTCTCCGACGATCTCCACTATGTCCATTCCAGTGGCGTCATTGATACCAAGGAGTCCTTCCTTTCCAATCTCTCTTCCGGGGTGATCGACTATCTGGAGTACGAGCAAGGGGCGCGATCGTGGCGTTACCCAGTGCCTGGACTGGCGATTGAGTCGGGGTTCGCCCGGCTCAAGGTCCGCAACGCGAACGGCGTCGAGCGGGTTGACGTCTCCTACCTTGCCAACTGGCGGGAGGAGGGGGGGCAATGGCGGTTCCTCGTTTGGAAGTCCGGCCGGCTCCCGCAGCCGGGCATTCCTGCCGGCTTCACGGCACTGTTCGACGGTGAGAGCCTCTCCGGCTGGCGCGGCCGGCCTCATTTCGATCCGGCCGCCGAGGCGGCGCTGGCCCCCGAGGAGCGGGCTGCGAAGCAGGCGGAGTGGGATGCCGACATGCGCCAGCACTGGAAGGTGGAGGGGGGAGAGATCGTCAGCGATGGCCACGGCGTGTTTCTGACCACGGATCGCGACTACGGCGACTTCGAGTTGCACCTCGAGTGGATGCTCCCGGAATCGTGCGCCGACAGCGGCATCTATCTGCGCGGCAATCCCCAGGTGCAGATCTGGGATCCGGACTGCGAACGTGACTTCCAGCATGGCAATCAGAAGGGCTCCGGGGGACTGTGGAACAACCCCGCCGACAGCCCCGGCAAGTGGCCGCTGGAGCGCGCCGACAGCCCGACGGGAGCGTGGAACACGACGAGAGTCCGGATGCAGGGGGAGCATGTCACCGTGATTCTGAACGACCGTATCGTCGTCGATGATGCCAGACTCGCGAACTTCTTCGCCGCCGGTACGCCGCTCCCGGAGAAGGGGCCGATCCAGATCCAGACGCACGGCGCGCCGATGCGCGTCCGCAACGTTGCCATCCGTGAGCTCTCCACGCTCGAGGGGACCGGCCCGGGATGGCGCGATCTGACGGGCGCGGAGTTCGAGAACGTCAATGGCGAGCCCGACACGTGGACCTGGAAAGATGGCGGCGTCCACTGCACCGGCCGGCCGGTCGGCGTCATCAAGACGAAGCAGCCGGTCAAGAATCTCGAGATGTCGCTCGAGTGGCGGCATCTCACGAAGGGGGGCAATTCGGGGGTCTTCCTCTGGGCTCCCGCCACCGTCCTCGAAAACCTCAAGCCGGGGGCGCTTCCGCCGGGCGGGATCGAGGTCCAGGTGCTCGATCATGGCTATGCCGAAGAGTACGAGCGGTCGACGGGAAAGAAGTCGGATTGGTTCACGACCGACGGCGACGTCTTCCCGGTCGGCAGCTCCGACATGACGCCCTTCCCCCCTGTCGCCCCCGGTGGCAAGCGGAGCTTCCCCACCGCCAGTCACTCCCGGGGATCTCCCGAATGGAATCATTACTACATCCGCGCCATCGACGGTGAGGTGCGGCTGTGGGTCAATGGCCACGAGGTTTCCGGCGGCACCGAATGCAAGCCTGCGGAGGGCTTTTTGTGCCTGGAGTCGGAAGGGGCGCCGGTCGAGTTCCGCCGCTTGAGGATCCGCCACCTCCCCTGAGCAAACCTCGACTGGCACCGATCGGGATTGCGACGATAATTCGAGGCTCGCCAACCTCGAGGAGTCATTGCCGTGCCGGTTCGTTGCCCCCTCATCACTCTTCCCGTCGTCCTCGCCCTCCTCGCCGGAGCCACGGCGCTGGCCGTCCCCGGAGGGCGCCCGATTCCGGCGCCGAGAAAGCCGACCGTCGCCGAGAAGTCGGACGAGCCGGTGACGGCGGCGGCCGCGTTCGGGATGCGGGAGGGATTCGAGGCCCGGCTGTTTGCCTCCGAGCCCGATGTCGCCAATCCGGTGGCCTTCTCGGTCGACGAGAAAGGGCACGTGTTCGTCTGCGAGACGTTCCGGCAGGGGCGGGCCGTCAACGACAACCGCGGCCACGACGACGCGTGGGTCAATGCCGATCTCGCCGCCCGGTCGATCGAGGATCGCGATGCGTTCTACCGCCGCCTCCTCGACGAAGCGACGGTGGCCGAGTGGGAGCTCGATGACGACCGGGTGCGGAGGCTCGTCGACACCGACCGCGACGGCGTCGCCGACGAGGCGAGCGTCTATGCCGATGGCTTCAATGGCCTGATGGCGGGGACGGCCGCCGGGATCCTCGCTCGGCGCGGCGAGGTGTGGCTGGCCTGCATTCCTTCTTTCTACCGGCTCCGCGATCTCGACGGCGATGGCCGGATCGACGGGACTCCCGGGGAACGCCAGGAGCTGTCCACCGGCTATGGCGTCCGCGTTGCGCTGCGGGGCCACGATCTCCATGGCCTCGTGCTGGGGCCCGACGGACGGATCTACTTCTCGATCGGCGATCGTGGCTACAAGATCTCCCGCGATGGCCAGACGTACCACGATCCCGGCAGTGGCGCCGTGTTTCGTTGCCATCCCGACGGCACCGGCTTCGAGATCTTCGCCACGAGCCTCCGCAATCCGCAGGAGCTCGCCTTCGACGATCTCGGTAACCTGTTCACCGTCGACAACAACTCCGACGGTGGCGACCAGGCACGGCTCGTCCATGTCCTCCCGGGGAGCGACTCGGGCTGGAACATGTCGTTTCAATACATGGAGGATCGCGGCCCCTGGCACCGCGAGAAGCTCTGGCACACCGCCCACGACGGCCAGCCCGCCTGGATCATCCCGCCGCTGGCCCATATCGGCTCCGGGCCATCAGGGCTGTCGTTCTATCCCGGCACCGGGCTGGGGAGCCATTTCGACCAGCGCTTCCTGCTCTGCGATTTCCGCGGCGGGGCGGCCAACAGCTCGATCCGCACCTTTCGGATTGCTCCCCAGGGCGCGAGCTTCGCGCCTGTCGACGAAGAGGAGACCTTTCGCCATGTCCTCGCCACCGATGCCGAGGTGGGGCCGGACGGCAGCCTGTGGGTGAGCGACTGGGTGCATGGCTGGGAAGGGGAGGGGAAGGGACGGATCTGGCGCTTCGTGCCGAAGGATCGATCAGCGGCAGAGCAGGGGCTGGTCGACGAGGTCCAAGAGCTCCTCGGGGGGGAGTGGGAGAGCCTGACGGCTCCCCGATTGGCGGACCTGCTCGGCCATGTCGATCGCCGCCTGCGACTCGAGGCCCAATGGGAGCTTGTCAGGCGCGGCGACGCCCCGACGCTCGAGGGGGTGGCTGCCGAACCGGAGGCGAAGCTCCTGGCCCGTGTCCATGCCATCCAGGGGCTCGCCCAGATGGCACGAGGTTCCGTGCTCAGGCCTTTCGGGGTCGTTCCGTTTGCCCCGCTGCTTGGCGATCCGGCGTGGGAGATCCGCATGGTGGCCGCGCGGGAGCTCGGCGATTGCGGGGCCGCAGTCGATGAGGCCGACCGGGCGCAGCTCATCGGCTTGCTCCACGATCACGACTTCCATGTCCGTTCGGCTGCGGCCATCGCGCTCGGCCGAATCGGCCGGCAAAGCGGCCCCGATCCGGTCGCCGCGCGGGGCTTGGCTGCCGCAGCCGACGGCGCGGCGGCGGCCGATCCCCATTACCGCCATGCGATCGTGATGGGGCTTGCCGGCATGAGCGACGCGGTGGGCCTCGCGGCACTCTCCACCGATCCGTCGCCGCGGGTGCGTCTGGCTGCGGTGGTCGCGCTGCGGCGTCTTGGCAGCGACGTCGTGGCTCGATTCCTCGACGATGCCGATGCGCGGGTCGCTGCCGAAGCGGCCCGGGCGATCCATGATCTCCCGCTGGCCGGGGCCTGGAGCGAGCTCGCGGCGCGCGTCGTCACCGGACCGCTCGACGAGGCTTTTCTCCGCCGGGCGGTGGCTGCGGCCGAGGCATCGGGGACGCAGGCCGATGCCGAGCGCCTCGTGGCGCTTGCCGCCCGCTCCGATGCCCCTGCGGCGATGCGGGCCCTGGCCCTCGACGTCCTCCGCACCTGGAGCCAACCGCCGCGGCGCAGTCGCGTCAACGGATCGTGGCAGCCGATCGACCCGCGCGATGCCCGCCCGGCCCGGGAGGCGCTCGAGGCCGCGCTCCCCGCGCTCCTCGCCTCGAATCTCGACGACACGCTCCGCGCCGGCCTTCTCAAGGGGGCTGCCGAGCTGGGGATCGGTTCGGTCGGGCCGCTGCTGGCCGAGTGGGCCGGCGACGAGGCGCGGAGTCCGGTGTCGCGCGCCGAGGCGCTCGCCACGCTCGATGCGGCCGGCGATGCCTCGGCGGTCGATCTCTCCACGCCGCTCCTCCGCGATCCGAGCCCCACGGTGCGGTCGGCGGCGCGAAGCGTCCGCGCCCGGCGGCTCCTGCCAGCTGAGACGGTGCCTGAACTGGCCCGGGCGGCGGCGGCTGCCGATGTCGGCGAACGCCAGACGGCGATCGATCTCCTTGGGCGCATCGATGACCCGGCCGCCACGAGCGCCGTCGCGGCGCTCGTGGCGGGGCTCCGATCGAAGCGCGACGCGGCCACGGAGCTCGAGATCAACGAAGCCGCTGCCCGGCGCCTCGGGCAGGAGGAGGCCGATCGGCTCGCCACCGAGCGGGTCGCCACGGCCCTCCAAGGGGACTCGACCGCCGCCTGGCGCGATTGCCTCGACGGCGGGGATGCGGCCAAGGGACGGGCCTTGTTCTTTGGCAAAGTCGCGGTGTCGTGTGTCCGCTGCCACCGCGCGGAGGGGACCGGCGGCGACGTCGGGCCGAGGCTCGACGGGATTGCGAAGGAGAAAGAGCGGCAGTATCTCCTCGAGGCGATCGTCGCCCCCGATGCGAAGGTGGCCGATGCGTTCCGGACGACGGTCCTGGTCACCGACGACGGGCGGACGATCGCCGGGATCGTCAGCGCCGAGACGGAGGGGGTGCTGACCCTGAAAACGGCCGACGGTGGTTTTGTCGAGGTGCCGCTGGATTCGATCGAGGACCGGGCGAGCGGGCCGAGCTCGATGCCCGCCGATCTGGCCGGGAAACTCTCCCGCCGCGAGCTCCGCGATCTGGTCGCGTGGCTGTCGTCGTTGCGATAGGCTGATGGGCCGGGGACTGGACCATCTTTTTCTTCCGGACCATTTTTTCTCTGTGGAGAGACCTTTCATGCGGATGCTCGCGAACTCCTGGATGACCCTGCTTGGCCGCGGTGCCCTGGCCACGGCGATCGTCGTAGCGATCGGCACCGGCCTGCGGGCCGAGGAGCCCGGCTTCAAGGCGCTCTTCGACGGCAAATCGACGGAGGGCTGGCAGGGGGATGTCGGTGGCTACGAGGTGAAGGATGGCGAGCTCCACTGCCGCAAGGGGGCCGGCGGCAAGCTCCTGACAAAGGAGGAGTTCGCCGACTTCGATCTGAAGTTCGAGTTCCGGCTGACCCCCGGGGCCAACAACGGCCTCGGGATCCGCGCGCCGCTCGATGGCGACGCCGCCTTTGCCGGGATGGAGCTTCAGATCCTCGACGATGGGCATGAAAAGTATGCCGGGATCGCCCCCTATCAATCGCACGGGTCGGTCTATGGGGTCATCCCTGCCAAGCGCGGGGCCCTGAAATCCACGGGGGAGTGGAACAGCCAGGAAGTGATCGCCGAGGGGTCGAAGATCAAGGTGATTCTCAATGGCACGACGATCGTCGATGGCGACATCGCCGAGTTTCGTGACGGCAAGAAGACCCTCGACGGCCAGGCCCATCCCGGGTTGAAGCGGACCAGTGGCCACATCGGCTTCCTCGGCCACGGGGATGAAGTCCACTTCCGCAACATCCGCGTCAAGCCGCTGACGAAGTAATGGTGGAGCCCCATGCCTCGCTCCTCCCGCCCGCGTGCCTCGGTCCCGATCGTGCTCCTCGCTGTCTTCGCGGCGGGGATGTCGATCGCCGGTAGCAGCGCCGCGGAGCCGGGGGGAGCCGGGCAGGGGAGCGGCCTTGGGATTGCGGAGCAGGTCCGTGCCCTTTTTTCGCGCCGCTGCCGCGAATGCCACGGGCCCGACCTCCAGGAAGGGGGGCTGCGGCTCGACCTCGATCCGCGCAGCGGCGGGGAGCCGGGCGCGGTCGTCGTGGGGGGGGACCGCGGGGCAAGCTCGCTCCATGACCGGGTGACCTCGACCGATCCCGAAACGCGCATGCCGCCGCGGGGGAAGGCCCTCTCGGCGGAGGAGATCGGGCTGGTGGGGGCGTGGATCGATGCCGGGGCGGCGTGGCCCGAAGGGGCGTGGCGCGATCCGCGGCTCGACCACTGGGCCTGGCAACCGGTGGTTCGCCCCGACGTCCCCGGAGGCGCCCTCGGTGCTGCGGCGATCGATGCCTTCGTTGCCGCACGCCGCGCAGAAAGCGGCCTCGCCCCGGCCCCGGAGGCCGATCGGCGGTCGCTCATCCGCCGGGCGTCGTTCGATCTCGTCGGCCTCCCTCCAACCCCCGAAGAGGTGGCCGCTTTCGAGGCCGACCCGGCCCCGGACGCCTTCGAGCGCCTCGTCGATCGGCTCCTGGCCTCGCCCGGCCACGGGGAACGCTGGGCCCGGCACTGGCTCGATGTCGCCCACTACGCCGACAGCCATGGCTACGAGCGCGATCAGCTCCGCCCCCATGCGTGGCGCTACCGCGACTGGGTGATCGACGCCCTCAATGCCGACAAGCCATACGACGCGTTCCTGCGGGAGCAGGTGGCCGGCGACGTGATTACGCCGGATGACCCGGCGGCGGTGGTGGCCAGTGGCTTTCTCGTGGCCGGTCCCTGGGACCTCGTCGGGCAGGTGGAGACGCAAAGCGCCGTCCTGCGGCGCCAGGCCCGGGCCGATGATCTCGATGACATGCTCACGCAGGTGATGGCGGCCGCGTGTGGCGTGACGATCAACTGTGCCCGCTGCCATGACCACAAGCTCGATCCGATCCCGCAGCGTGACCACGCCGCGCTCACAGCGCTCCTGGCCGGCGTGACGCGCGGCGATCGCCCTGTCAGCCCGGCGGCGGTGGCCGCCCGGGATGCCAGGCGACTGGAGCTTGAAGAATCGCTCCGCACCGCGACGGCCGACGTCCATGCCCTCGCCGGGGCGCCGGTCGATCTGGCCGACATCGTCGGCGGCGGTGACGGCTCGGGGAACGGCGTGAAGGGGGCGGGGATCGACCCGCGCTCTGGTTTGGCCCGCGACCGCACACCGCTTTCATTCCTCGAAGGGATCGAAGCGAATCGGCCCGTTCCCGGGCCCTCGCCCCTGGTGGCAGCGGTGCTCGTGCCCGATGGCAGCGGGCCGGTCCGGTTCGTCGTCGATGGCGACCCGATCGACGGCCTCCCGCCGACGGCCCGGCAGGGGTGGGATGCGATCCGCAACGGCCCGGTCAACGCCCAGGCCTCGACGACCACCGCCGGCATCGACCACGCCACCGCCGGCCACGCGATCCTCGGTCTCCATGCCAATGCCGCGATCACCTTCGACCTGGCCGCGGTCCGGAGCCGACATCCGGCCACCAACCGCCGCTTCCGCGCGGTGGTTGCTTATGGCGGCCGGGCGGAGACGGCCGGGGCCGAGGTCGCCGTCTATGTCGATGGCCGGAGCGCGATCCAGTGCCGGCTCGATCAGGCAAGCCCCGGAGAACCGCTCGACATCATCCTGCCTGACGACGCCCGCCACCTCACCCTCGTGGCCACCGACGGCGGGGATGGCATCGGTCATGATCAGATCTGGTTTGGCGACCCGCGGATCGAGGGGACCCCCTCCCGCCCCGTCGACGAGCCGGCCCTTGCCGCCGCGCGCGGGCGGATCGAGTCGCTGCGGAAGAATCTCGCGGCCTTGCCGGCGACGGGAATCGTCTACGGGCCGGTCGTGCAGCCGCCGCCGCCGGTGCAGCTCTTTTTGCGCGGCGATCCGGAGAAGCCGTTGGGGGAGATTCCTCCGGGGCTGCCGGGGCTGGTGGGCGTACCCGCGGCGGTCCTGCCGGCCGATGCCACCGATGCCGTGCGCCGGCGGGCCCTCGCCGACTGGATCACCGATCGGGCCAATCCACTCACGCCGCGCGTGATCGTCAATCGGCTCTGGCACCATCACTTCGGCACCGGCCTCGTCGACACGCCGAGCGACTTTGGCTCGGGAGGGGGACGCCCGTCGCATCCGGCGCTCCTCGACTGGCTTGCCGCGGAGCTGGTCGATCATGGTTGGTCGCTCAAGCACATCCACCGGCTCATCTGCACGAGCCAGACCTGGCGGCAACGGAGCCATGGTGTGCCCGGAGCGGCTGCGGGGATGGCGGTCGATTCCGGCAACCGTCTCCTCTGGCGGATGAGCCCGCGGCGCCTCGACGCCGAGTCGTACCGCGACACGGTACTGGCCGTTTCCGGCACGCTCGATCAGACCCGTGGCGGGCCAGGCTTCCGCGATTTCCGGGTCACCGAGGCCTATGCCCCGATCTACGAGTCGATTCCCGTCGACCGCCCCGACCTGCGGCGCCGCAGCATCTACCGCTGTGTCGTCCGCGGCACGCCCGACGTCTTCCTGACAACGCTCGATTGTCCCAACCCCGCCAACCTCGCGCCCGTCCGGGCTCGGACGACGACGGCGCTGCAGTCGCTGGCGATCCTCAACAACGACTTCACCCTCCGCCACGCTGCAGCCTGGGCCGAGCGGCTCGGGCACGAGGCGGGGAATCTTCCTGCCGATCAGGTGCGCCTCGGTTTCCAGCTCGCCTTCGGCCGTGAGCCCGACCGGGAGGAGGCCGCTGCCGGCATCGATCTGGTCGGCCAGGCGGGGCTCGTGCAGTTCTGCCGGATGATGCTGGCGGCCAATGAGCTTTCGGCGATCGACTGACAGGGGTCTCGAGTCCACGGATTTACCCGATGCTTGTTTCCGCTTCCCCCTCGAGCCGCCGCTTCCGTCCGTCGGCCCGACGGGCGTTTCTCGGCGCCCTCGGCGGCGGGCTCGGGTGCCTCGGGCTCGATGTCGCCCTCGCGGCCGATGCGCCCCCATCCGGGAGCATTCCACGGGGGGCGCTGGCGCCACGGCCGCCCGATTTTGACGCGCGGGCCAAGGCGGTGATCCAGATCTTCTGTCCGGGGGGAATGAGCCACGTCGACACGTTTGACTACAAGCCGGAGCTCGTCCGTCGCGCCGGCAAGCCGTTTGATCCCGACGGGAAGCTCGAGTTTTTCGCCTCGCGGCCGGGGGAGTGTAGGCCGTCGGCCTGGCCGTTCCGGCAGCACGGGGAATGCGGCCGCTGGGTGAGCGATCTCTTCCCGGGCCTGGCCCGGCATGTCGACTCGATCGCCTTCCTCCATTCGATGCACGCCAAGTCGGCGCTCCATGGGCCGGCGATGTTCATGGCCAACAGCGGCTTCATCCTCCCCGGATTCCCGTCGTTTGGCGCTTGGGCGACCTACGGCCTGGGGAGCGAGGCCGAGAATCTTCCGGCGTTCGTCGTTCTCCCCGACCCCCGTGGCCTGCCGCCGGGGGGAACGGTCAACTGGGGCGCCGGGTTCCTGCCGGCCGTCCATCAGGGAACGGTTCTGCGGACCGCCGCCAACCAGCCGCCGATCGCCGATCTCTTCCCCCCTGCCGATCGGGCCGATGTCCGGGCCGGTGAGCCGGCCGGGCTCGGTTTCCTCGGCGCGATCAACCGGCGCCACCGCGATGAGCGCGGAGGGGATGCCGATCTCGATGCCCGGATCGAGGCCTTCGAACTGGCGGCACGCCTCCAGCTCTCGGCCCCGGAAGTCGGCGACCTGTCGGGGGAATCGGCGCTCACGCTGGCCAGCTACCGGCTCGACGATCCCGACCTGGGGCCCTTCGGCAGGCAGTGCCTCCTCGCCCGCCGGCTCGTCGAGCGTGGCGTCCGCTTCGTGCAGATTTACTGCGGCGCGGAGAACACGACGGCACTCAAGATCCGCCCCAACTGGGATTCGCACGAGGATCTCGTCCGCGATCATGGCTACTGGGGGCCGATCCTCGATGCCGGGGCCAGCGCGCTGTTGACGGATCTCGCCGGCCGCGGGCTCCTCGACTCAACGCTCGTCATCGGCTCGACCGAGTTTGGTCGGCAGCCGGCGGCGCAGGGGAAGGGGCGCGATCACAACCCCGGCGCGTTCACCGCCTGGATGGCCGGAGGGGGCGTGAAGGGTGGCGTGGCCCACGGCGCCAGCGACGAGCTCGGCTTCAAGGCTCAAGTCGATCCGACAACCTGGCACGACCTCCATGCCACAACGCTCCACCTCCTCGGCATCGACCACGAGCGCCTCACGATCTACAACAATGGCATCCCGCGCCGGCTCACCGATGTCCACGGCCGGGTGCTCGACGAGATCGTGGCGTGAGCGTGGGGACCGTCAGTGTCCCACGAGCCGGGGATGGGGGCGCCCCTCGTTGAGCGTCGGCCGCTCCGGACGCCCCTTCGAGGCAAACTCGAGGCGGAGATGGTCGAGGCCGAGCGCGCGGAGGATCGTGGCGTGGATGTCGTGGACATGGAGGCGGTCGGCGATCTGGTGGAGCCCGACGTCGTCGGTGGCGCCGATTTCGATCCCCCCCGGCACGCCCCCTCCGGCCATCCACATCGTGAAACCGTAGGGATTGTGGTCGCGGCCATCCCCCTTCTCGCTCATCGGTGTCCGCCCGAACTCCCCTCCCCAGACGACGAGCGTCGAGTCGAGAAGGCCGCGGCGCTTGAGGTCGCGGACGAGCGCCGCGACCGGCTGGTCGACCTGCCGGCAGAGCTCGGCGTGGTTCTTCTCGATCCCGGCGTGGGCATCCCATTTGCTGCCGGCACCGTGATAGACCTGCACGAAGCGGACGCCCCGTTCGACGAGGCGACGGGCGAGGAGACAATTGCGGCCACAGACGGCCGTCGCCGGTTCGTCGAGGCCGTAGAGCCGACGCGTCTCGGCGGTCTCCGCGCCCAGGTCGACGGCCAGAGGGGCTGCCGCCTGCATCCGGTAGGCGAGCTCGTAGCTTTGGATCCGCGCCTCGAGCTCGGTCTGTTCAGGCGTGGCCGCCGCGCGGGCCCGGTTGAGGTCGGTGAGGAAGGCGAGCTTCGCCGCTTGCCGGGCGGGGCCGACTCCCTTCGGCGCGGTGAGATTCGCGATCGGCGGCGTGCCGGTGCCGAGCCGCGTCCCCTGGTAGACCGCCGGCATGAATCCGGCTGCCCAGTTCCGCGGACCGTTGACCACCTGCCCGTCGCCATCCTGGAGGACGACAAAAGCGGGGAGATCCCGGCTTTCGCTTCCCAGGCCGTAGGTCGTCCAGGCGCCGAGGGAGGGGCGTCCCCCCAGAACCGAGCCGGTGTTCATCTGGCAGACGCCGCCGGAGTGGTTGAGCCCGTCGGAGACGCACGACCGGAGGATGGCGAGATCGTCGACGATGCCGGCGGTGTGGGGGAGCCAGTCACTGACCCACGCGCCGCAGCGGCCATGTCGGGCCCAGGTCCGGCGATCGGCCAACAGCGGGCTCTCCCCCTCTCCCATCGGCGTGATCACCCGCCCGAAGCTCTCCGGCAACGGCTGCCCCGCAAGCCTGCGGAGGAGGGGCTTGGGATCGAATGTATCGAGATGGCTCGGCCCCCCTTCCATGAAGAGGAAGATCACGCTCGTCGCCCGCGCAGCGGCGTGGGGCGGCTTGGGCGCGAGGGGGGCGCTGGTGGCCGCGAGCACCGCGTCATGCTCGAGCGCCGCCAAGGCCAGCGCTCCGAAGCCGGAGCCGGCACGGGCGAGCCAGTTCCGCCGCGAGGTTGCGGGGGCGTGGTGCGGAAGGCGGTGGTGGCGGGCGAGGCTCGACATGGTGGGGCGTCAGTCGACGTAGAGGAAATCGCTCGAGTTCAGGAGGACATGGCAGAGATCGACGAGGGCCTCGTAGCCGCGGAGATCCTTGACCGGGGCGACCTGGAGCCCGCCGCGGACGAGATCGCGCCCCCGGCCCGCCGTGTCGACGGCGAACCCCGGCGTCTCCTCGAAGGTCCACGCGGCAACGACCGCGTCGCCGGCCGAGCCTTGCTCTTGGAGCAGCTCCGCCCGCTGGAGCGCCCGCCGCGACAGGCGCACCTCGTCGATCAGGCCGTCCCAGCTGGAATCCTCGGAGCCGCTCCGGCCGCCGATCGCGAAGGGCTGCGACGTGGCATGGCTGCCGTCGAAACCGTGGGCCACGGTGGCGAGCCTCGCGGCGGCGTCGTTGTCGGAGAGATCACGGATCTGGAAGTCGACGCGCCGGTCGCCGGCATCGACGATACGCACGGCCACCGCGATCGCATAGGGGCGCTCGAGGGCGAGGCGGAGGCCGGCATCGATCTCGGCCCGGATGGGAATCTTTGTTTCGCCATCCTTTCGTGCGCCGCGCACCTTCAGACCGAGGCGCCCCGCGGCATCGACATCGAGGCTCCAGCCGGGGGCGTCGTCGCGGCCGAAGCCCTGCGAGGCGATCGTCCGCAGCCGCCCTTCGGCCGGAAACGACCGGAGCACGACAGCGGCTTCGAAGGTGAAGTCGTCGGCCGGGAAGGGGCCCGCCTCCGGCTTGGCGCCCGACGCGCTGCCGGGGACCGTCAGCAGGGCGTCGGGGCGGGCAGGGTCGATCGTGGCGGCGAGCCCCTCGCGTTGCGGCATCGGCTCGGAGAGCGCGACGGAGAAGGTGGAGGCGTCGGCGTCGAGCCGGCTTCGCTCGAGCCCGAGAAACTCGGTGCAGGCTTCAATCGTCACCGCTGACGGCTCACGGCCGATGACCGTCCGCAGCGCTTCGGCGGCCCGGCTGCGATCGTCTCCGAGCCCTTGCCGGTCGATCCGCAGGGCGAGGGCCCGGGCGCGGGCCAGGAGCCATTCACCGTTGAGGAGGAGGAGGGCCTGCGACGGGGTGGTGGTCGTGTTGCGGCGCGAGCAACTCGCGGAGGCGTCGGGGAAGTCGAAGGCGTCGAGGAGGGGATCGCGGGTGTTGCGCAGAACGGAGACGTAGATCGCCCGGCGTGGCTTCGCCGCCGGCACCGGCGGACCGGCGGGGGTGGCGTCGAGCTCGCCGCTGGCGACGAGCGCCGCATCGCGGACCTGCTCGGCGTCGAGCCGGCGCGCGTGGCGGCGCCACAGGAGCCGGGCCTGCGGATCGCGGGCCGCAGCCAGCGTGAAGGAGGGGCTCTCGGGGGCATGCGTTGCCCGGCGGAAGGCCGTACTGGTGAGGATCAGCCGCTCGATCCTCCGCACCGTGTAGCCCCCCTCGACGAGATCGGCGGCCAGCCAATCGAGGAGCTGCGGATGGCTCGGCGGCGCACCGAGAAGGCCGAAGTCGTTGGCCTCGGTGGCGAGCCCCTCCCCGAAATGCCACTGCCAGAGCCGGTTGGCGAGGACGCGCGGCGCGAGGGGATTGGTCGGCGCCGCGATCCAGCGGGCCAGGGCCAGCCGTCGTCCGCTCGACGGCCCGCGCGCCGCCACCGGCTCGATCGGCGGGCAGCCGCCGCCGAGAACCTCCGGGAGGCCGGGGGCGATTCCCTCAGGCACCCCCACCTCCGCCACGACAGCCGCCGGGGTCGACGGCGGACGATCGGCGGCGTGCTCCTTCTCGAAGGTCGCCAGTTCGGCCGTGAGTCGCTCGTAGGCGAGCCGGTCGGCCTCGGGGAGCTTTTCCGGCTGGAAGGTCAGCTGTCGGGCAGCGAGCCGCACCCACTGCTCCTCGAGCGCCGTCCGCTCCGCCGCCGGCAGCATCACGAGCCGCTTGATCTGCGGCGGGAAGCGTTGCAGGCCCCCCCAGGCCCCCTCGTCGCGGGCCGAGGCGCGGAGCGCGGACAGCTCGCGCTGGATGCGCCCGACCGTGTCGACCCAGGTCTGTTGGCCGGGGAAAAGGGCCTGTGGCTCAGGGACGCCGTCGTCGCGCCACTCGATCGCCGTGAAGAAGGCCCGCAGACGCTCGTGGTCTGCTTTCAGGATCGGATCGTATTTGTGGTCGTGGCAACGGGCGCAGCCGAGGCCCATGCCGAGGAACACGTCGGCGGTCGTCTCGGTGGCGTCGTCGAGGATGTCGGTCCACTGCTTCGGGACGTCGATCTGGTTGTATTCGTAGGGTGTCTGGCGGAGGAATCCGGTGGCGATCGCCCCCCTGGCGTCGTCGCTGAGCTCGTCGCCGGCGAGCTGCGCGATCACGAAGCGGTCGAAGGGGAGGTCGGCCTGGAAGGCGGCGACGACCCAGTCGCGGTAGCGCCAGGCATGGGGCCGGAAGGCGTCCTGCCGGAAGCCGTCGCTGTCGGCATATCGGGCCAGATCGAGCCAGTGGCGGGCGAGGTGCTCGGCATGGCGGGGATCGGCGAGGAGTCGGTCGACGAGTCGCTCCCAGGCGGCGGGATCGGTGTCGGCGACGAAGGCCCGCACCTCCTCGGCCGACGGTGGCACTCCCACGGTCGTGAAGAAGAGCCGGCGGATGAGCGTGGCCCGATCGGCCTCGGGAACGGCAACAAGCCCCTCGGCCGCCAGCCGGGCGTCGACGAAGCGATCGATCGGATGGCCAACTGCCCCCTCCGGCACCGCAGGTCTGACGAGCGGTCGATAGGCCCACCATCCCCGATCCTCCTCCGTCACCACCATCGGCCGCGGTCGGAGTCTGGGGCCGACGGGAGCGGTGGCAACGCGGGGGGAAAGCCCGGCGGCGAGCAGGTCGGCTGCCGACTCCGATCCGGTCCACGGCAGGCCGTCGGCCACCCAGGCTTCGAGCGCCGCGATCTCGCCGTCGGAGAGCCGGTCGCGGTCCGGGGGCATCGCCACCGACTCGTGGCGGACCGCGGCAATCAGGAGGCTCGCGGCCGGATCGCCAGGGACAACCGCCGGCCCCGAATCCCCGCCACGGAGCACTTCGACGAGGCTGTCGAGCCGCAGCCCCCCCTTCGCGGCCTCGTCGCCATGGCACGACTGACAGTGGGTCGCCAGGAGGGGGCGGATCGTCGTCTCGAAGTGATCGAGGGGCCCGCTGGCGTGGGCGGTGATCGCCGAGAGCCACAAGGAGGCCGCGGCGATCGACGCGACGACCGGCAGCGTGGCGCGAAAGGGGGCGGAGCGTGACAACGCGACGGCTCTCATGAAGTGCATGACTATTCCCCCTTCCCCATCCACGGCCCAGAACGCAATTGTGGCCTCGACCGCGGGGGGAGGGCAATTGACCTCTCCCCCTCCCGCCCCCGACACTCTTCCGGGCGGGGCAGGGGACCGGATGAGCAAGGAAACAAAGGGGATCGTCATGGGGCAAAGGCCGAGCTTTCTGGCTGCTGTTTTCCTGCTGTTCGCCACGGGGCTTCCGACCGCTGCCAACGCCGACGGGGTCGCGGTGATCGCCGGGAAGCGGGAGGGGCGGACGAGCGCCGAGCCGGCCGAGGCCGCCATCAATGAGCCCTTTGCCACCGCCTTCGATCTCGAGGGGCGGCTGTGGGGCGTCGAGTTCACCCGAGCCAACCGGGTGTTCCGCATCGACCCCGCCCCGGCTGGCGGCGCGGGGCTGCCGACGTTCGTGGCGGGGCTGTTTCACCCCGCCGATCCGCAGGCGCCCGAGCCCCCCGCCGGACCGACCACAGTCGGGGAGGTCCGCTTCAACGGTCTCCACGATCTGGCGATCGGTCCTGACGACACGATCTACCTGGCCGACACCTTCAACCACCGGATCCGGGCCCTCGCCCCGCGCACGCGCCTCCTCCGTACGATCGCCGGCACCGGGATCGCCGGGGACTCCGGTGACGGTGGCCCGGCGGCTCTGGCCCATTTCAATCAGCCCTACTGCTGCTCGCTCGTGCCGGGAGGGGGCGCGCTCCTCGTCGCCGACATCGGCAATGCCCGGCTCCGGTCGATCGACCTCGTCACCGGCGTCGTCACGACGGTTGCCGGCAACGGCACGAAGGGGAAGCCGGAGGAGGGGGCGCTGGCGACTACCACGCCGTTGGCGGGCCCGCGCGCCGCCTGTGCCGCCGCCGACGGCACGATCTGGCTGGCGCTGCGGGAGGGGAACGCGCTGGTGGCGATCCGTCAGGGGCGCGTGAACGTGGCGGTGAATGCCGAAGGGAAGGCGGGCTTTGCCGGTGACGGTGGGACGGGCGCGGCGGCGCTGTTGGCAGGGCCGAAGTATGTGGCGATGGATGGCAAGGGACGCGTGCTCGTCTGCGACACCGAAAACCACTGTATCCGCCGCTACGATCCCGTCACCGGGATCATCGTGACGGTGGCGGGCATCCCCGGCAGGCCGGGTACCGCGGTGGGGAGCGACTGGCGGACGACGCACCTCGCCCGGCCGCATGCGGCCCGGATCGACCCGGCGGGAAACCTCGTTGTTGCCGACAGCGACAACGACCGGATCCTCGCCGGGCCGCTCGATTGATGCCGTTCCGGCCTCGGTCGCTGGTCATCGACCACCGCAGCCAGCGTGCGATCAGCCAGTCCAGTGCGCGGCAATCTTGCCTTTCAGGAAGGCG
>JBBAVV010000034.1:20171-54596 GCA_040397545.1 Pirellulales bacterium | reverse complement strand
GCCGCGAAGCCCTCGAGGAATAGGCCGGTACCCCGCGGCCGCCGCGGGAGGCGAAGTCAGTAGATGATCCCACTCTCGACCCGGTGGGGGGCTAGGCGGGCGCGGCCCTCGAGGAACGAGAGCTCCACGAGGAACGAGGTGCCGACGACCGTTCCCCCCGCCGCCTCGATCAGCCGGATGCACGCACCCGCCGTGCCGCCGGTGGCGAGGACATCGTCAACCACGAGCACGCGGGCGCCGCTCTTCAGGATCCCGGTGTGCATCTGGAGCGTGTCGCGGCCGTACTCGAGATCGTATTCGACCTCGATCGTCGCGGCCGGGAGTTTCCCCGGCTTCCGCACCGGGATCACGCCGACGCCGAGCTCGATCGCCATCGGCGTGGCAAACAGAAACCCCCGCGCCTCCACCGCCGCGATCGCGTCGATCCCGGCATCGCGCCACGGGCCCGCCATCAGCCGCACCGCCGCGGCGAGCGCCGCCGGATCGGCCAAGAGCGGCGTGATGTCGCGGAACAAGATCCCCGGCTTGGGGAAGTCGGGCACCGGGCGGATGAAGGAGGCGAGATCGACGGCGGCGTGGGGCACGAAGAGGCTCCGCGGATGAGGCGAGTCGGAAGCGATGGGCGGCAAGGGCACTGTGTTGTGTGCCCGGTACCGTGGGACGGTCAAGCCCCGTGCCGGAGGCGGATCTTCGCCCGGGGGACGCCGTCGAGCTCGGCGGCGAGGGTGGCGAGGGTCTCCGACTCGATCTGCCGGACGCGTTCACGGGTCAGCCCGAGGACGCCACCGATTTCCTTGAGTGTCATCGGATCGCCCCCCCCGAGGCCGAAGCGGAGCTTGAGGATCGTGGCGGCGCGGTGGTCGAGAAGCTCGATGCGCCGCAGCACGTGGCGCATCGTGTCTTCGTCGAGGAGGACCTCCGCCGGGCACTTCGTGTTCTCGTCGCGGATCAGATCGCCGAGCGACCAGCCGCCGTCGGCCTGCTCGGTCTGCGGCGAGGCCTGATTGATGTGGATCGCCTTCTTGATGATCGGGAGCTTCTTGCGGGCCAGCCCGAGGCTGCGGGCAACCTCCTCCGGCGTCGGCGTGCGGCCGAGCGAGTCGAGGAGCCGGGCCGTTGCCCGGCGCCACTTCGAAAGCAGCTCCACCATGTAGGCGGGGATCCGGATCGTCTTGCCGGAGTTGATCAAGGCGCGCTTGATCGACTGCTTGATCCAGTAGCTGGCATAGGTGCTGAAGCGCGTGCCGACGCGCGGGTCGAAGCCCTCCACGGCCCGCAGCAGGCCGAGATTTCCCTCCTCGATGAGGTCGGGGAGCGGAAGGCCGCGGTTGGCGTAGCCCCGGGCGATGTTGACGACGAGGCGGAGGTTTGCACGGACCATGTGATCGCGGGCCTGGGCGTCCCCCTTGCCGATCGCCACCGCCAGTTCCTTCTCCTGGTCCGCCGTCAGAAGCGACGTGTCGTTGATGTCGCGGAGATAGGTTTCCAGAGGGTTCTGGACGGCTACCGAGGAGGTCTTGCGGCGGGGGGTGGGCATGGCGTGTCGACGGTCCTGGTGAATGGATGACGGTGTGCGGTGATGGATGGTGGCGGGAGGCTTCCGTCCCGCCGGGAAGGTATCGACGGATCCCGGGGGCGACTGCACAAGCAGGAGAAGAGAGGCGGCCTGGGGCGATCGCGACGGCTGGGGTGGCGATGACACAGCCATGCCCGCCGGTCATGCCCGGCGCGATCGGCGAACCGGGTCAGGCGAGCTGCCAGTCGATGGACGCCAGTTCGGGGACCGATCCGAGGCGGATCGGGAGCGTCGATGTGCCGATGCCGCGCGACACGAACAGCGGCGGCCCGCCGTCGCGATACCAGCCGGCGACATAGCGGCCACTCCCCGGCGGCGTGAGGAGGGCGACGCCTCCCGGTGCCACCTGGCCACCGTGGGTGTGCCCCGAAAGGACGAGGTCGGCGGGGTGCTCGGCCGGCAGCGCGAGCTTGTCGCGATGAACCGGGCAATGGGCGAGGACGAGATGGTGATCGCAGGGCTCCGCGCCGGCGAGCGCCGCGACCGGATCGGGGCGCCCCTGGCGGATGTCGTCGAAGCCGGTGACGCGCACCGAGCGATCGCCGACAGCGAGCCTCACCGAGCGGTTGACGAGGAGCTCGAAGCCGTGCCGTTGGTGATGGCGCTGGAGTCGTTCGACGGGGACGCCGGAGCTGATCTCCCAGTTGCCGAGGATCGCCAGCCGATGGGGCACGTTGGGACAGGCAGCAAGGAAGTCGAGGAGCGGCCCCTCGCCGCGCGCGGCCGAGAGGCTGTCGCCGGTGATCACGAGGAGATCGGGCTCGAGGCGGTGGAGCGCTGCGAGAACGCGTTCCTCGAGCGGCCCGACGCGGTGGAGATGGAGATCGGAGACATGGGCGATCCGCAGCCGTCGGCCCTCGGGGGGAGCGAGCGACGCTTCCGCCGCCGGGCCAGCGGTCGGCGTCGCGGGGGCCCCGAAGGAATGGTGACTGACGTCGAGCTTGAAGGGGGTCAGGCAGAGGCTGTCGATGCCCACCGTCAGGGCGCCCCCCGTGACGAGCGCCGCGCCTCCGCGGAGCAGATCACGGCGCTGCAGACGCATCGGCGGCCTCCGTGTCGACAGCGGCAGCGGGGCGGAGGGCCGCATCGAGAAACTCCAGCAGCGCTCGGCCGGCGAGCGACCCACGGGAGATGGTGGCGGCGTGACCGGCCCTGTCGAGAAGGAGGAGCGTCGAGGGAACGCCGACGGCGCGGAGCACGGCGTCGAGGCGCAAGGCCTGATCGACCGGCACCGAGGGATCGGCCGTGCCGTGGATGATCAGGCACGGCGGATCGTCCGCGGAGACGTGCCACACCGGGCTCGCCCGGAGGGCCGCCTCCCGCACCTCCGGCAGTGGGCCACCGACCAGGAGGCTGGCCGGTGAGCGGGGGCGATCGTGCTCCGCACCGAGGCTCGGCAGATCGGTGGGGGCCGAGAGCATCGCCACGGCGGCCGGCGGGGATCGTGGTGCCGCGGCCTCTTCATCAGCGGGATCGTCGGCGAGGCCGACCAGCGCCGCGAGGTGCCCTCCGCCGCCATGGCCGACGACGGCGATCCGCGTCGGGTCGAGGCCCCATTCCCCGGCGCGGCGGACGATTTCGGCCAGCGCGGCGCGAATGTCGTCGAGTTGGGCAGGAAAAAGGGCAAGGTCGCTGGTGCGGTAGCCGATGCTGGCGACGGCATAGCCCTCGAGGGCCAGCCAGGTGACGGGGCAGTCGGCTTTCGAGCCGTCGCGCCAGGTGTCGCCAGGAATCCATACGACCAGCGGCACCGGTCCCGGGCAGCGTCCCGGGAGGGTGATGTCGAAGCGTCGGCGACCACCCTGGTCGGGCAGGGCGTAGGGTTGGTCGCGGAGGGTGAGGCCGGCGCCCCTGTGGGTGTCGTCGCCAGGCGCGTTCCCGGCAGGCTCCCCAACAGGCTTCCCGGGTCGGGCCCTCACGGCTGCCAGGCGCCGGCTGGCGCGCCGCTGCGACCGCCACGACCACCGTCGGCCCGTCGCCGGCTCGATCTCCGCCGACGTCTCCGACGGCGCCCGCGGATCGTCGAACCAATAGCGATACCGCGCTTCCCAAGCCGCAGCCGGCTCTTCGCCGGCAGCGGTCCGACGTGGCAACCAGACGGTGCCGACAAGGAGCGAGGCGGTCACGAGGGCCCGTAGGCACCACGCCGGCACAATCCCCGCGAGGGGGTGGCGACGGCTCTCGGTTTGGCTGGCAGGATCGTGCATGGGTCAAACCAGCATACGTCCGGGGGATCGCCCCGGGGGAGTCGTGCGGGTTCCACCGCGGCCCGATGTGCGCTGCCTGGGCGGCAGCGCACACCGGGTGAGCCTGGATGGCCGGACGCGGATCAATGTCGCCGCTGGACCTGCCCGGAAGGGGTCAGCTCGTCGATGATCCTCGGGATGTACTTGGCGAGCACCTCGGCGAGATCGTTGGGATCGATCCCCTTGCTGCGAGCGAGATCGTTGAGCTCGCGATCGCCGAAGACATCCTCGATCTTGCGGCGGTCGATCGGCTTGTTCGGGCCGGTGCGGACCCACGAGTCGACCTCCTCCCGCATCCCCTTCTCCTCGAACTGCTTCACCACCTCGGGGAGCTTCTGGGCCTCGTTGCCGCCGAAGATCTGCTTGAAGATCTCGCCGAGATCGTTCGGCGAGGGCATCCCCTGGGGCTCCCCCTGCGGGGCACGTTGTTGCGGCTGCGGGGCCCGCTGCTGCGGCTGGGGCGCGCGCTGCTGCGGCTGGCTTTGGGTAGCACCTTCCAGAACCTGCTTGAGGATCTCGCCGAGAATGTCCATCGAGAAAACGCTCCGAGGAGGAAAAACTGCAAAAATCGAACCGTTGAAAGAGCACCGAGCTCGATTGTAGGGGGGGCCCTTGGGGGATGAAAGGAATCGGGTTGGTGGGGGGCGGGAAAGTATCGGTCGGTTCGCCAAACCCCCGGGTTTCCCTGGCCGGGGCGCGGAGATGGTCGCCACCCGTGGCCGCGGTGGTAGAATTCTACAATCTGTTCGATGATGTCGATGGAAAGCTCTGTTCCGGTGCCGTTGCTTCCGCCGGCGGAAGCCCGCTGGATTCGCACCCTTTTCCGAGGAGTCGTGTATGGGTCTGCTGTTTCCGTTCCTGATCACGCCACGCGGGCGCTCCCGATTCGTCGCAGGCATCCTCGGGGGGCTCCTCGTGGCGGGCCTCGCCACGGGATCGGCGACCGCTGAGACGGCGATCCTCGGCGAGGCCTCCCTCACCGCCGGCGTTCCCGGCAGCGGTCCGATCACGACCGAGCAGATCGACCGCTGGCTCGCCGAGCCGAAGAACTCGGCGGTCCTCGAGCCGGTGCTGCCGCTGGGGCTTTCCCAGGGGGCCGGTCAGATCACCGGCCTCGACAAGAATCCGCTCACCCGCGCCAAGATTGAGCTCGGCCGCCAGCTCTACTTCGATCCCCGCCTCTCGGCCGATGCCACCGTGAGCTGCGCCAGCTGCCACGATCCCGCCCAGGGCTACGGCGCCCACACGAAGACCGGCCTCGGCATCCGCGATCAGCTCGGCGGCCGCAATTCCCCCGTCTCCTACAACCGCATCCTTTCCGGAGCGCAGTTCTGGGACGGCCGGGCCGACTCGCTCGAGGCCCAGGCCGTGGGCCCGATCGCCAACCCCGGGGAGATGGGCTTCACGCACGAAGGGGCCGTCGCGCGGCTCAAGAGCATTCCCGTCTACGAGAAGCAATTCAAGAAGATCTTCGGTGGCGTCTCGATCGACGCCGTCGGCCAGGCGATCGCCGCCTTCGAACGCGTCCTCGTCACTGGTCCCTCCCCCTACGACTTCGGCGAGCAGCTCCGTCCGTTTGCCGATATCGACGAAGACGACATCAAGGAGGACGAGGAGCTGGCGAAGAAGTACGCCGAGGCGAAGGGGGCGGCGGCGACGTTTGCGATGTCGGAATCGGCCAAGCGCGGCCGCGACATCTTCTTCACCGAAAAGGGGAACTGCACCGCCTGCCATGTCGGCGCGAATCTCGCCGACGAGAAGTACCACAACCTCGGCATCGGCATGGACCAGCCCGAGCCCGATCTCGGTCGGTTCGTCGTCTCCAAAGACCCCAAAGACAAGGGAGCCTTCAAAACGCCGACCGTGCGGAACGTCGCCCTCACCGCCCCCTACATGCACGACGGGTCAGTGGCCACGCTCGAGGAAGTGGTGGAGTGGTATGACAAGGGGGGCCATCCCAACGCCACGCTCTCCGACAAGATCAAGCCGCTCAAGCTCACGGCGCAGGAGAAAGCCGATCTCGTCGCCTTCATGCGGGCCTGCACCGGTCCGACGCCGGCGGTCGAGACAGGCCGGCTCCCCGAGCAGCCGTAAGTCGGCGCTGATCTCACGCCACGAATGCCAGACCGGCCCGGCGGGGCGATTCCCGCCAGGCCGGTTTTTTTCGCGATAGCGGTCGGCGCCAATCGGCGTTTCAAGTTCAGCGTTCTTGCCACCGCGGAGGCGAGGCGGGGATCGGCGAACGCTTGAGGAGTGACGAGGTCCTCCGAGGAACGACGAAACTTTTGCCGGCCACGCCGATGGACCACTCACAGGCTCGCCACCAAGAGGGCCAACACCGGCCCAAACGTCGCTTCGGGGTCGCCCGTGCCCCGTCGCCGGACGTTCGCTCCGGGCATCCCTGCCCTCCGCTCTCTCCGCGCCGCTTACGCTTCCGCCCTCCGGGCTTCGCTTACCGTCGAGGCCGGCTCTCGGAGCACGGGCGACCCCTCGCCAGCGGTCGTCGCGGTGTTCTTTTTCCTTCCACCGCGGAGGCGAGGCGGGGATCGGCGAACGCTTGAGGAGTGACGAGGTCCTCCGAGAAACGACGAAACTTTTGCCGGCCCCGCCGATGGACCACCCACAGGCTCACTCTGAAGCACTCACGGCGCCGTGGCCGTTTCGCCGCCGGCCCGTGTCACGAGCGTGCAGAGAAGTCGCAGCGGCGTGTCGTCGGCGAGGAACTGGATCGAGCCGTCGGCCATGGCGACGTTGGTGCCCTGCGGGTGGAAGGCGTAGAACGCGTGCCCCCATTCGTTCGAGGAGTTGATCCGCGGGGGGGTGGGGATGTCGCCGAACGAGCCGTCCCACGGCTTCACCGAGCCGATCATGAAGGCGTTGTCGGTGGTCGCCCAGGCGCCTCCCCGGGCACGGATCTTCTTGCCCGAGGCGCCGGTGTAGTCGACCGCGTACTTGGTCCTCCCCCGATAGACGTCCTCGCGGCCGGCGCACTCGGCCATCAGGATCGTCTTGGAGAGCCCGTCGATGACGTCCCGCAGGCGGTTGCTGGTGTTGGCCGGACCGCCATTGTTGCGACCGGCCACCGTCGCCTCCGAGCCGTCGCTCCACCAGCAGATGACGCCGCGGGTGTCGCCAGTCACCTTCTCGTCGGCGGCGAGAAATCCGTTGGCGTCGACGGGATGAATGCCGGTGGGCGGAAAGTAGTCGCCGCAGGCGCCGGTCTTGTTGGGCGGGGTTGTCTCCGGCTTGTCCTGAATGCGGTTGATTGACGGCGTCGACGGACATTGGACGATGGCGAGTTGGTTGATGACGATCTCACGGTTGGGGCTCTTCCACCACTCGGTCGCGAGCGTGTACTGGCTGACGAGGTTTGCCTCCTCGACAAAGGGGAGGAGGAACGGCGCCCACGAATGGCTCTTCGTTGCTCCATTGGGATTGGTGTAGGCCAGCGGCAGTTGCTTCCGGGACGACTCGTAGTTTTGGAAGGCCAGTGCCAACTGCTTGAGATTGTTACTGCACTGCATCCGTCGGGCGGCTTCGCGCGCCGATTGGACGGCCGGCAGGAGCAGGCCGACGAGCGTGCCGATGATGGCGATGACGACGAGCAGCTCGACGAGCGTGAAGGCCCGCGCCGGGCGACGATCGTGTGGGGGAGTGTGGGGCATGGCTGGATGGAGCGTGCGAGGGCGGAGGAAAACCACCGGAAGCCGAGCATCCACCATCATCGGCTCTGTGCCTGTGGAAATGCCTGAGGCGGTGGAACTTTCCCCCCCGCTGGCGAACGATTCACCGCGCTGCGGTGTCGCACCGCCATCCCTCGTTGCCGGGGATTCTACGTTTTCGTAAGATAGTCGCTGGACTGCGTCCGACATCGGCACATTCGGCCTTAGGAGTGAGTCATGGCAACCGGTGTATCGCAGGTTTCCGCCGTCATTGCCGACACGACGCGGGAGCGGCTGGAGCGGTTCGCGAGGCAGCACGGCGTCAAGAAATCGCACCTCATCGAAACAGCCATTCTTCATCACCTCGCCGCGCTCGAGGAGTTGCCGGCCGATGTCGTTGTGCCTCCTGTGATCGAGCTTTCTCGCGAGTTCGGCGCGGACTTGGTCCGCCGGATCGAGCGGCCAGAGCCACCGACGCCGGCCATGAAGGCACTCTTCGATGGAGATTGAAATCCGGCCCCTGCGGCCGGATGACGAGCGGTCGTTGTTTTCATCGGGAGATGTGGAGCTTGATCGGTTCTTTCGAAATTACGCGGGGCAAAACCAGTTCCGGCTCCACGTCGGCGTGACCTACGTGGCGTCGACCGCCGGCCGTGTCGTTGGCTATGTCACGATCGCGCCGGGATCGATGGTGATCGACCGCCTGCCGCGTCGGGAGCGACAGCGCTTGCCGGCCTATCCGCTGCCGATTCTTCGTCTGGCGAGGTTGGCCGTCTCCACGACCCACCAGGGACAGGGAATCGGCTCCCGGCTCGTGCGGTTCGCCCTGGAAATGGCCCTGGAGATGGCGCGCCGGTTTGGGTGCGTCGGCGTCGTGGTCGATGCGCTCCCGGAGGCGCTGGGGTTCTACACCCGCCTCGGGTTTTTCGAATTGGTCGTTGAGGCCGGGGCGCTGCCCAGCCGTCCGGCGTCGCAGCCGATGTTTCTGCCAATCGGGTCGATTCCAGGCGCCGGCCAGGTGCCTCCGCGGTAGGCCACAGGTTTCCGACGGCAAGGCGTGCGGCCCGCCGTTGGCCGACGACCTTTCGGAACGGACGTTCCATGGCAGGCCAATCGCGATCCACTCGCGCGATCGGGCCGGCGGTGGATTCACAGCCTCTTCACCCCCGTGGTAGTTTGCCGCGGAGGGTGGAGCGGTCGAGACCGAGGAGCTTGGCCGCAGCGGTGCGGTTGCCGCCGGTGCGGGCGAGTGCTTCGTCGATCAGCGTTGCCTCCGATGCCTTGAGAAAATCCTCGTGGAGCCAGCCCTCGCGTGGCTGTGTGCCGCCGAGCTGCGCCGCCACCCAATCGCGGATTGCCCGCTCCAGACGGGCCTCGGCGGTGGCCACGCTGTCGGCGGCCGAGGCTTTGGTGCCCTCCGCGATGGCGGCTCCCGCGGTACCGGGGAGCGGCGGCGGAAGGTGCTCGGGGCGGAGCGTGCCGCCCCGGGCGAGGACTGCGGCCACGTCGACTGCGGCCTTCAGTTCGCGGACGTTCCCCGGCCAGGAGCGGGCACGGACGGCGGCGAGAAAGTCGTCTGAGGCTGCTTGGAGTGGGCCGCAGCCGGGGCTGCCCGAGAGAAAATGGGCAACGAGCGCCGGGAGGTCGTCGAGCCGCGCCGAAAGTGGCGGCATCTCGACAGCGAAGACGCGGAGCCGATGGAGGAGATCGGCCCGGAACCGGCCGGCCGCGACGTCGGCGACGAGATCGCGGTTGGTGGCGGCGATGACGCGGATGTCGACTCGGCGCGGCGACGACGCGCCGACCGGAAGAATCTCCCGCGCGTCGAGCACGCGGAGCAGCCGGGCCTGGACCTCTGCCGCCGCGTCTCCCACCTCGTCGAGAAACAGCACGCCGCGATCGGCACTCGCAAACAGGCCGTCGCGCGCCGTCGCTCCACTGAAGGCGCCCTTTGCATGCCCGAAGAGCTCCCCTTCGACAAGCGCCGGCGGGAGGGCCGCGAGGTTCACGGCGACCAAGGGCCCTGAGCGCCTCGCCGAGTGGGCATGGATGGCGCGGGCGGCAAGCTCCTTGCCGGTGCCGGTGGCGCCGGTGATGAGCACCGGCAGATCGCTCGAGGCGGCCAGTGCCACCCGCGCGAACACTCGCTGTATGACGCCTGAACTGCCGACAAGGCCGCCGGGGGGCGGGACCGACGCCGTGGCCGTGGCCCCACGCTCGAGGAGCCGGTCGACAATCGTTGTCACCTGCGCCGAATCGAACGGCTTGACGAGATACTCGGCGGCGCCAGCCTCGACGGCCCGGACGGCCGTGTCGAGATCGCCGAAGGCCGTCATGACGACGATTGGGGCGGTGGGAACCAGCGCCCGAAAATCGGGGATCGCCGAGAGCCCGTCGCGGCCGGGGAGGCGGACATCGAGGAGGATGAGCTGAGGGGGAAAGTGCCGGCAGATCTCGATCGCTTCCTCGGCGCTCGCGGCGGTCTTCACGTCATGGCCGCGGTCGTCGAGGAGCTCTCCGAGGCTCCAGCCGATGGCGGGCTCGTCGTCGACAATCAAGATGCGGTTCATGGGGTGGTGGCTTTCGACCGGTGGGCAGGGGAGCCGGGAGTGGCGGGCGACACCGCGCCGGCGGGAACGACGATCGTGAACCGGGTGTGGTCGATGACTCTCCCCCATTCGAGCCTGCCACCATGTTCTTCGGCCACCGCCGTGACGATCGCCAGCCCGAGGCCGATCCCCTCCGGCTTCCCGGTGACGAACGGTTCTGCAAGCGTGGCCTGGAGATGCTCCGGAGGGCCGGGGCCGGTGTCAGTGACGGAAAGCCGCACGTCGTTCCCTGAGGCCCGGGCCTCGAGTCGTACGGTTCCCCCGCGCCCGGCCGCGTCGATCGCATTGACGACGAGGTTGAGCAGCGCCGCCCGGAGGCTGTCGCGCCGGGCAACGAGTCCGATCCCGGTCGGCGACTCGACGTCGAGCGTGGTGCCGCCATGCTGGCAGCGCGGCGAGACGAGGTCGGCCACCTCGGTGAACACATCGTCGATGGTGAGCGGCTCGGGCGCCGACTCGGTCCGTTTCCCGAGGGCGAGCAGCCCCCGCACCTCCTCCTCGACGACCGCAAGCTGTTTGATCGCCACGGCGAGGCTGCCGTCGCCAGAGATCTGCGAACAGCGGCTGCGGTGGAGATCGATGGCGAGCCGTGCGCCGGTGACGGCGTTGCGGAGCTCGTGGGCAAACCCGGCGGCAAGCTGGCCGATGAGCCGCTCCCGTTCACCGGCGAGGAGCCGGGCCCGGAGCTGGCCGAGCTGCCCGCTCATCCGCTCCACACCGCGATTGAGCCTGCCGATTTCGTCGTCGATCGGTGTCGGTCTGTCGCCATCCTGGCCATCGTCGATGCCCCCCGCTCCAAATTCCCCAGCGGCGATCGCGGCGACCCGGCGCTCGACCGCACCGATGCGGCGCGAGAGCCTGCCGGTGGCTGCCAGTGTGGCGGGGATGAGAAAGGCGAGGGTGATGGCGGCGACGGCGAGTTGCGGCCACGACGATTCGAGGGCGAGACTGACAAGCGACCGGCGCGGCGTGAGGACGACGACCGTCTCCGGCCGCACGCTCCCGGACCGCACCGTCGCTACCCGAAACGCCTGCCCGCCGAGCGTCGTCGTGCCGCGCTCGAGCGCTTCCGCGACACCCACAGCCGAGAGCTCGTCGCGCTCACCCGATTCGAGCGTCGTGGTGCCGAGCGAGCCATCGACTGGATTCCAGACGACGAACCGGCTGTCGGTGAGGCGGGCGAGGGTTTCGAGGACGGGGAGCGTGAGGGTGACGCGCGACGTGGCGAGCGTTTCGACCACCTGCCGCTCGCGCAGCCGAGCGACGTCGGCGGCCCGCCGCGCGGCGAGCCACGAGGCGAAGGCGACATTGGCGAGCACCCCGGCCAACAGCAGCCCCACCACCGGCAGAACCAGTTGGCGACGGAGCGACGAACGGCGCGGGAGCGGGGGCATCGAGCGACTCGGGGGGTGAAAGCGGCGCGACAGATCAACGGCGGCGCCACGTGAAATCTTACTGCGGCGAACGAGGGGCGGATTCCGGGGCTGGCTCTTGTGAAGCTTCGGGTTCGCCCGAGGCGTTCTCTTTCCTGCCAACGCGGAGGCGAGGCAGGGATCGGCGAACGCTTGAGGAGTGACGAGGTCATCGTAAGAACGACGAAACTTTTGCCGGCCCCGCCGACGGCAGTGCCCACAGGACCGAGGCCCGCTGGGCTTCTCCGGTGCGGGCTCAAACGGAGCTTCGGGGTCGCCCGTGTCCCGTCGCCGGACGTTCGCTTCGGCCCTCCATGGGCCTCCGCTCACTCGATGCCGCCTGCGCTTCGCCATCCATGGCTCCGCTTGCCGTCAACGCCGGCTCTCGGAACACGGGCGACCCCTCGCCAGAGGTCGTCGCGGTGGTCTCTTTCCTTCCAGCGCGGAGGCGAGGCGGGGATCGGCGAACGCTTGAGGAGTGACGAGGTCATCGTAAGAACGACGAAACTTTTGCCGGCCCCGCCGATGAACCATCCACAGGCCCGCGACCATCCAGGCTTCCCCGGTCCCGGCTAGAACGAGGCCCAGAGCCGCTCATGCGGGGGCACTCGTGCGACGGCAAATCCAAGTATCATCACTCCACCATGATCACGCGCTTATTCCAAACGTACGTTGCCCTGATCGTTCTTCTCGCCTTGGTCGTGGCCGTTCCCTGCCGAGCCGATGAGGCGAAAAACTTTCCCACCGAGCTTGTCGACTTCGGTCCTGCCTCTGCGGTGCCGCTGTTTGCCGGCGGTGGCGACGGAGCCTGGGACGAAAACATCCGCGAGCGCGGCTGGATCCGTCGCGAAGGGCCCGACCGCTGGCGGCTGTGGTACACCGGCTACAACGACGACCAGAGCCCGCTGCGGCTCCTCGGCCACGCCACGAGCCGAGATGGCCTCAACTGGACGCGCGATCCGGCCGGGCCGCTCGTTCAGAGGGACTGGATCGAGGACATGTGTGTCGTTCGCGACGCGGGGCGCTTGGTGATGTTTGCCGAAGGGGAAGGGGACATCGCCCATCTCCTCGTCTCTTCCGATGGCCTGGCCTGGGAAGAGCGCGGCCCGCTCGATATCCGCTTGGCGACGGGGGCGCCGATTCCGGCAGGGCCGCGGGGGACGCCGGCGGTGTGGCACGAGCAGGGGGTGTGGTGGCTGTTCTACGAGCGTGCCGATCAGGGGATCTGGGTGGCGACGTCGCCCGATCTCGTCACCTTCACGAACGTCACCGACGACCCTGTCATCCCCCTCGGCCCCGGCCACTACGACACGCGGATGATCGCTGTCGATCAGATCGTCAAGCACCGCGGCCGGTATTACGCCTACTACCATGCCAGTGCCCTGGGGGAACGGGGGCGGTGGTGCACCTGCATCGCGCGGAGCGACGACCTCGTCCACTGGACGAAGTACGCCGGCAATCCGATCGTGCCGGTCGACGACGCCCATCCCGGCACGAGCAGCTCGATCCTCATTCCCGACGGCACGCGGCATCGCCTCTATACGACCCACCCCGAGGTCCGGGTGCGGTTTTCCATTTCGCCGGTGGCGGGGGTGCCGTCGCGCTGACGCCGGCGACAGCCGGGTCAGGCGACGGGACTGTCGGTGAGGATCGGCAGCGGCGTCACACCCAGCTCCCGGGCCGTGCGGACATCGAGCATGGCGTCGAAGTCGTCCTCCTTCAGCGCGAGATCGATCGCACTCGTGCCGTTGTCGATCGCCTTCTGGAGACTGGCCCTCGAGGCGGTGCAGGTGGCTTGGACCGGCACCAGGGCTTTTTCCTGAATCGCCGCGCGGATGGCTGCGAACTGGAAATGCTCGGTAAGGTTCCAGGGGGTCGAACCGCTCCGTTTGGCGACGGTGCCGCCAAGCGGCGTGTTCGACACGAAGGATGAGTCGTCCAGCGCGTGCCTTTCGAGCGAATCGAAGAACTTCTGCCGGGCCTCCCCCGACGCCCAATACCCGCACAGGCTGTGGTTTCTCATCAGAAACAGGACCGGGTCGAGGTGGATGCACTCCCAGCAGGATGCGAAGAGAAGGGCAAGATCGATGCAGTTGCCGCGTCGGTAACGAAGCATCTCCTCGGGGGTCCGCAGCCGTTGGCAGGAGCGACGGTTGGCCGGTGGGCTGATGATGTAATCGATCCGGAAGTGATCGGTGAGGCTCGCCCAGAGAGCCTGCACCTGTTGACGGGCGTCGACGGCATAGCCTCGGAAAGCAGCCTGGTAATTGTCGGTGATCCCCCGGAGCAGGCCCTGGGCATGGGTGAGGATCTCGCCCACGGCCGGGTCTCGCGGGAGCACGAACGAGGGGAGAAAGTGGTTGCCGGAGAAGTCGTCGCGCCACTCGTCGCAGGTGAGGAGATCGACGCCCCAGGTCTTCCGGAAAAGCGTCCGGCCGCCCGCGCCGACGGTCACCTCGATCGACCCCTTGAGGGTTTCACGGCGCTGCCGGAGGAGGGCCCCTCCGAGCGGGAGGGCCACCGCCGCCGCAACATCGATCCTCGCATTGGGGACCGCGGGGGCCGGCATGATGAACCGACACTCGGCGGCGGTGTCGCTCCCGGAGTCGAGCCGGACCGAGATGTCGAGTGGGTCGGTGGGTGGGCGGTCGAGGGCCGTGACGACGAACCGGCGGAAGAGCCCGCCGCGGCTGCAGTGGAGGATCGAATAATTGAGCGCCGGCTCCGGTTCGCAATCAAAAACGAGCGATTCGAGGGGCGCAGCGACGACGGCCTTGGTGGTCGGAGGGGATGGGGGCGGTGCCGCTTTCGGGGGCTTCGGGGGGGCCACGAACAGGTCGTGGGCCGACCAGAGGGTGACTGCCCCGAGGGCGTCATGATCGGGCTGATCGCGGTTGAAGGCGAGGGCCCGGCGCAGGGCCCCGATCGGATCGGCTCCGGCGAGCCACGCGGCGTAGAACGTCGCGAAGAACGCCGGCAGGTTGGCATCCTCGGCCTCGTGGTGGATTCCGATCGCCAGATCGGCCCCGGCGCCGATCACCAACGGTGCCAAACGGCGACCGGTGTAGCAGGAGCTCAAACCCACGAGCGCCGGGCGGTGGGCGGCGAGGACCTCGGCCACATCCTGGTCGCTGGAAAGTGCCCGGGGGCCCCGGCTCCCCGGCGCCGGCGGACCATCGAGCGACAGCGTCAGATCGTCGGCATCGAAGACGATCCCCTTGTCGACCGATCGCAGCATCCAATGGATGATCCGCGGAGGATCGTTTCCCTGGGGCCGCAGACACCGGCGAAGCTCGTCAAGCGAGCCGACCGTGTCGAGCGAATCGCGGACCGACTCCCCCAGGGAACGGCGCACGACGCGGGCTTCGGAGTCGGTGCCGAAGGCGGCGGCGGCATCGCGCGAGACGATGATCGCGGCCGGGCCGGAGGCCGTGGGCGCGGCCAGGGTCTTCCGTGTGAGCCGGCGGACGACGAGGAATCGCTGGGCCGCCCCCCCGGCGGCGTCGCGGCAGGCCAGCGCGAGCGTCTCCTCCCAGGGGAAGAGTCGATCGGTGTCTGGCGCTGAGAATCCCTCCCAGTCGGTCTCGACCTGCACGATCCCGTCTTTTGCCGCCCGATGGAGGAAGGCGTTCATCCGTTGTTCGGAGATCCCACCGGCGCGAGATACCTTTTTGAGCAGGTCGCGTGCCTGACGGCGCCGCTCCGGCTTCGGGACGTTGTGGCGAAGCTGGGTTGAAACGAGCCAGACATTCCAACGGACCGTCTCGCGGTGGAACTCGTTCCCATGGAGACGGAGCGTGAGTCGCGCCCCGCCGGGCGTTCGCAGCGTCACCCGGTAGCCCGAGCGGCGCGACGCCCGAGGGGCTGCCGGCCGCTTTGCCGATCGCTTCTTTGCCATCGCAGACCGCTCCCCGGGGGTGTCCGCCGGGCGGTGTGATCCTCGCCGGGTGGGGCCGAGGATACCCACGCCCGGGGGCCCGTTCCATCAGGGTGGGGGCCGGGCTGTTGGGGCCCCTGTCACGCCTGGCTGCGAGGGGCTCCCCTCCGGGAGCGGAGCCATTGCAGGGGCGCGATGACCATTACGGCGAGCACACCGATGCCGATCCCGACGGCCGCTTCAGCTCCGAGCGACGCAAGAACGCCCCACCACGGGGCCTGACCGGCAGCCCCGGCCTCTGCCCCATGGCCGGCGAATGACGACGTGATCGCATGGATCGCCGGGATGCCGTGGGCGATGATCCCGCCGCCGACAAGGAACATCGCCGCCGTCCCCACGATCGACAGCCCGCGCAGCAGCCAGGGGGCGGCGGCGAGGATTCCCCGCCCGATTGCCCGCACCCCCGTCGAGCCACGCAGCGCCAGCGTTAGCCCCAGATCGTCGAGCCGGACGATCGCCGCGACGAGGCCGTAGACGCCGACGGTCATCATCAGCGCGACGGCCACGAGCACCCCGAGCTGGATTCCGAGCGACTGCCCCGCCACGACGCCGAGTGTGATCACGATGATCTCGGCGGAGAGAATGAAATCGGTGCGCACCGCGCCGGCGATTTTGTCCCGCTCCACCCCCCGTGGCGACGTCGCCGCAGCGGGATCGGCGTGGGGAGCATGATCCGAGGCGTCGCTGCCATGGCGATGCTTCGACCCCGAAAGAATCGAATGAAGAAGTTTTTCGACCCCCTCGTAGCAGAGGTAGGCCCCGCCGAGCATGAGGAGCGGGCCGACGGCCCACGGGGCGAGCCAGGAAAGGGCCAGCGCCGTCGGCACGAGGATCGCCTTGTTGCGCAGCGACCCCAGCGCCACGCGCCACACGACGGCCAGCTCGCGGGCCGGCTCGACGCCGGTGACCTGATGGGCGTTGAGGGCGAGATCGTCGCCGATCACGCCGGCAGTCTTGGCGGTCGCCAACTTCGTCATCACGCCGACGTCATCGAGGACGCTGGCGATGTCATCGAGGAGAAGGAGGAGGCTCGTGGCCATGGGGCTCTTCGGGGCAGGCTGAATCGGGCCGCCCCAAAGTCTACGTCACATGAAAAAGGTGCCAGCCACCATTTGTCTGAAGACCCCGGCCTCCGGCCAGGGCCGTGTCGCCTGCGGCGACCGGCAAATGGTGGCTGGCACCTTTTTCTCACGCCCGACGCTTCTGCCACAGGAGCCACAGCCCGGCGAGCATGCCGAAGGCGATGACGAAGTCGAGTGGCGACGCTTGCAGTGAGCGAAATCCTGTGAGCCACAATCTGAAGATCCCGAGCGTCGTCAGGGCACCGAGGAGCAGCGCGGCGGGGAAGACGACGTCGAGGGCTCGCCCCTTTGGCGCTTGCGTATCGGCTGGGGAGTCGTCGCCGACGTCGGCCTCGTCGATCGTTGGCCGCGCGGCGGCAAGCGCCTCGCGCGCGGCGGCCGCATCGTGAGCCCGCACGACAACACAGACATTGGCCGGAGCCTCGGCCCGGAAGCCGGCAAGCGCCCCGCCGGTGACCATCGCCTCGATGCCGGCATCGGCGAGGAGATTGGTGATCAGCTGCGCTTCGATGTCGTCGCGCGGGTGGGCGATGGCGACGAGGCGCGCCGCGGGATCGGCGTGGCGAGTGTCCGAAGGGGCTGCGGTCATGGAAAGAGTCCCCCGCAGGAAGTTGTCGATCGATTCCCTTAAGGAAGTCTATCGTCGGGGATGTCAGCTTGGTCGACTCCGACTTGGTTTGCCTCCGGAGCCTCCTGTTCTTCGTCGATACTTTCGCTTTCTTCCGTTTCGGATTCAGGTTTGTCCGCGTCCTCTGGCGATTCGTCGTCGCTCCGCTCCTCGGCCGGGTCCTGAGGATCCTCGTCTTCCTCGGTGCCTTCTGGCGACGGCTTCCACTCGGCGATGTCGATGCTGATTGAGCGGGCGAGGGGGGCGATTTCGTCCGCTGAAAAGTCGGGGGTGAGATCGGAGTGTTCCACCGTGATCCGATGGGGGAGGGGGACTTCTGAGGCCACCGGGCGAAAGTCCCCGGCCCGGGTGAGGTTCATGCGCTGGAATGGCCCTGCTCTGCGGAACCTGACTTCGTGCGACTTGGCCTGGATCGCTCCCGTCTCGCGGTCGAACGTGAACCGAAACCGCTGCTCGTAGCCGTCGCCCGGCTCCGGGTCGGTCGTGACGGTGATCGTGTTCCCCGCCTCGACCACCTGCCGGACGCCCGATTCCTCGATGATCGACATCACGGAGCGGCCCCGGAACGCGGTCGTGAGCTCCTTCTGCCAGTTCGTTGGGCTGTCGATGGAGAGCAATCGCTCCGCAGCGGGTGGCTCATCGGGGCCGAATTCGAAGTCTTTGAAGGAGTCTTGCCATACATCCAAGCCCAACGGTTCATCGATGACACGCTCACGGACAGTCATCCGTCCTCTCGCCACCGTTCGGGCGTCAGCCAGCCACTCATCGGTCATCTCGAGATTCGACTCCCATTGCTGGCGGATGATTTCCCAGTCGTCGGCCGGCACGATCCGCCCATCGACGGGCGGCGGAAGGTCTCCTTCGGGTGGGAGCACGAGCGCCCGTGTTGGGTTGGCCGCTGGGAGGTCCGAGGACGGGGGAAGGGTCGGCAAGGTGGGGAGCAACTCCGGATTGACGGGAACGGGGAGATCCACACGCTGTGGGTCGACCGGCACAATCGGTGCAATGTTGCCGGCAGCGGGAGGGAGGGTTGGCGGGGTCGCGAGTGGGTCGACCGTTGGCAGCGCGTTGGCCGGCACGGTCGCCGTCAGAACCGGCATCTCGGCCGGCGCTACGTGGTTAGGCCAGCCGACGACCGGCATCGGATCGGGGCCGGAGGCGACGCGCGGGGCAGTTGGCACCGGGATCGACATCGGCTGCATGGCTTCTCGTGTTCCGACGATTGCCTCCATCTGGGCTTGCTTGGCGAGGTTTTGAGCGCGGATCGCGGCGACGCGCTCGGCGTTGTGGCGCCCTCCGGAGAGGACCGAATCGGAGAGGCCCCAAAAGGCCACGACGGCGCCACCGAGGATCGCTGCCGTGCCGGCGAGCTTGAGGACGAGCCGGCCGAGGGAGTCGCGCCGGCCGAGCCAGGCGAAGAGGAGGCTCGTGAGGGTGGCGATGACGGCGTAGACGATCGCCGGCTCGGCACGGCCGAGGGCCAGGATCGGCCAGGGGAGGAGGAGCGCCATCAGAAAGATGACAAGCGCCGCGATCGACAGGAGCCGCTGGTCGGACATGAGTCGCCTCAAGGAATCGAGGAAGGTTCGGGGTGTGGCTTGGTGGTCGGGCGCCGGTGCTGCCGGCGAGGGTTTTGCCGCGGCCGCGCGGATGACCTCGGGAGGCAGCGGGATCGCGAGCGGGTCGTTCACGTGCGCCAGACACGCTTCGAGCATTACCGCCACCTCGGCAGCGGATGAGAAGCGGGCGGCGGGATCCTTGGCCAAGAGCCGGCCGATGATCGCCGCGAGCCAGGCCGGCATGTCGGGATTGGCGAGGCGTACATCGGCCGGCTCGACGTCGGTCACCATCCGCAGCACTGCATGGCTCGACTCGGCCCGGAACGGCGGCTTTCCGGTCGCAAGCGTGAACAGCACCGCCCCGAGTGCAAACAGATCGCTGCGGGCGTCGAGCGGCTTCCCGAGGGCCTGCTCCGGCGACATGTAATGCGGCGTGCCGGCGAGCAGGCCGGTGACGGTGAGGCTCGCGTCATCAGCGGCTCGCGCCAGGCCGAAGTCGGTGATCCGGACGCGCTCGACGCCATCTTCGAGGAGAATGTTTGCCGGCTTCACGTCGCGGTGGACGAGCCCCTGGGCATGCGCGGCGGCCAGGCCCCGCGCCGTCTGCAGGCCGACACGGAGGATCTCGCGGAGAGTCATCGGGCCCGCATCGCGGATGCGCTTCTCGAGCGTCGTGCCCCGGCAGTAGGGCATGACGAGGTAGGGGAGACCGGCGAACTCGTCGACGCCATGGATGGCGATGACGTTGTCGTGGACGACCGCCGCCGCGGCCTTCGCCTCGCGGAGGAAGCGCTGCCGGGCGGCGCCGCTCGAAGCCAGGTGGGGGCTGAGGAGCTTGATCGCTACGAAGCGGTCGAGGGCCCGGTCGTGCCCCTTGAGCACGATCCCCATTCCACCGGAGCCGATAATCCCGGTGATCTCGTAGGGCCCGAGGCGGCCGAGCATCCGGTCGTCGTCACTCGGCGCGAGGATCTTTTGGATGAGTGACGCAAGTGCCGGAATCGGCGGGACGGCATCCTCTCCATCGGCCTCGGCGCCGGCCGAGAGTTGCTCGCGGACCGTCGACCAGCTCTCGGGAGAGGCCGCGAGGGCGTCGAGCCGGCTCCGGCAGGCGGCGCAGCCGCCGAGATGGGCTTCGAGGGCGCGCTCGCGATCGGGCTCGAGGGTGCCCGAGACGAGCGCTTCGAGCGCGGCGTCGTCGGCACACGCAGGAGGGAGCGTGGCGTCGTGCGGAGTCATGGCGTCCCCCCGTCATGTTCACCGGGCGTGGATGGATTGATCGACCACTCTGCCTCGAGCGCCCGGATCCGCTTCACGAGCTTCCGCATCGTTCGCGCCTTCGCGGCGTAGACCGCGCCCGCGGTCATGCCGAGCGTCTTCGCCACGCGCTCGGCGGAGTCGCCGTCGATCGCTGTCCGCCAAAAAGCTTCCCAGGCCGTCGGGCTCATCTCGTTCTGAATATCGGCGGCGGCCGCCAGGAACAGGCGCCTGCGGACTTCGCAGCGGAGGAGGCGGGAATCAGTGTCGCGCGCCGCGACCGCCTCGAAGGCGTGGCCCGACGCAGGGCGAACGCGGGAGCGGCGGAGGGCGTCGATCGTCTTGCGGTCGGCGATCGTGGCGAGCCAGGTCGAGAACCGGGCTCGCGGCCCGCTGCTGGCGCCGTCTTCACGATCAGGGTCGAAACGGTGGACGGCGCCTGCGACCGCCGTGAACACCTCCTGGGCCACGTCATCGGCATCGGCAAACGCGAGCCCCCGCCGCCGGGCGACGGCGACGATCGCCGGCCGGTAGATGGCGACAAACCGATCCCAGGCCGAGGTTTCGGCAGGGTCCTTGAGCTGCCGGAGGAGTCCCGGATCGGTGGTGGGGAAGGACACGGAGCGCCTCGGCCGTGCGGCAGGGGACTGGAGATCCACTGCTGTTTACACGCTCTGAGGCCCCGATTTCGACGCGCTCGAATTTAGATTCGGCGGCGCGGGGGCTGAGGGGCGTCTTTTTCCCCGGGATTCCCGGGGGTCGGGAGGATCAGCGGCACTACGAGTTGGCCGCGGGTGCGCATCGCCCGGAGCTCGTCGCGGACGGCAAGCCGGCGGATTTCGCGGAGCAGGTTTTTGCGGGCGGCAACCATGGGAGAACGCTCCTCCGGGAGTCATGTCCCGGGACGTACGGCGCAGACGGGCAGCCCGGCGAGCGGCCATGCCCGCGGGCTGTGGTTTTTTTGTTCCCTCAGGGAGTACGGTGGCGGGAGGGATTTGTGCTGGGGGCGAATCGATTTTGGGGGGTCGGCCGCCGCCCGAGCCGATGGCGGTTCGAGGACATCTGGGCTTCTCGAATACTGGCCTGAGCGTGGCTTCGGGGTCGCCCGTGCCCCGTCGCCGGACGCTCGCGGAGGGCATCCCTGCCCTCCGCTCTCTCCGCGCCGCTTGCGCTTTCGCCCTCCGGGCTGCGCTGACCGGCGAGGCCGGCTCTCGGAGCACGGGCGACCCCTCGCTGCAGAGCGTTTGTGGGAAGACGGGGCCTGTGACGTCTTGGATTGGCCCGCTGATTCCGTCACCGGACAGGGTCTTGCCGTAAGGTTGTGTTTGGACGCCGCAACGAGGCGGCACCCACAGGCTCGCGCACCACAGGAGACTCACGATGGATTGGATGGAGTGGTATGAGGGGTTGTGGAAGCCGTCGTGGACGCCTGCACCGGCGACGATCGGGGCGATCTGGGGGATGCTCTATCCGGTGATCGCGGTCACATTCCTGTTTGTCTTCGTGCAGGTGGGGCGGGGGCGGATGCCGTGGCTCGTGGCGGTGCCGTTTGCGATCAACCTGGTGGCGAATCTCTCCTTCACGCCGATCCAGTTCGGGATGCGGAATCTGCCGCTGGCGGCGGTCGACATCCTCATCATCTGGGGGACGATTGTGTGGATGATGGCGGCGGTGTGGCGGCACAGCCCGTGGGTGGCGGTGGCCCAAGGGCCGTATTTCGTCTGGGTGTCGATCGCGACGGTGTTGCAGCTTTCGATGACCTGGATGAACCGGCCTTCGGGGTGAGGGGGCGGTTGCGGGGTGTCTTGGCCCCGGGAACCGCTCTTCCGTCATCGCTGGTCGGTGGGGCAGACTCTGGCCGTGGTTCCGAACCGTCCTTCCAGGACTCGCCTGCGATGTCGTCGTTTTTCCGGCCTGTCAAACGGGCGATCCGTGGTCTGTTGGGAACCGATGCGGTGCTGCGGCATTTGCAGGTGGCAGACGAAAAGCGGCAGCGCGACGTGCTCCTCCTCGGCAATGCGATCCAGTATGCGGCGGCGGATCCGGCCGATGTCCGCGCGCTCCCGGAGTATGCGCGGGCGGCGAGCGTGGTGAAGCTCTTGCAGACCTGTCGCGTGGAGGGGACGCCCTTGGTGCGCGTCGGCGGGGAGATCGACGGCGGGTATGTGATGCTCGATACGATGCGGCCGCCGACGGTGACGGCCGGCTACAGCTTCGGGGTCGGGCATGACGTGTCGTGGGATGTCGATGTCGCGCGGCGGGGGATTGATCTGTTTCTCTATGACCACACAGTGAAGCGACTGCCTGAACCGGTGCCGCGGGCAACGTTTTTCCGCACGGGGATCCGGGGGCGGAAGCCGGTGGCGGGGCAGAAGACTCTTGAGGAAGTGCTGGCCGACAACGGGCATCTCGGTCGCCGCGATCTCGTCCTCAAGATGGACATCGAGGGGGCGGAGTGGCCGGTACTCGAGGAGGTGTCGAGCGAGACGCTCGCGAGCTTTTCGCAGATTGCCGTGGAGCTCCACGGGATGGGGGATGCGCTCACGCCGGAGGGTCATGCGCGGATCAGCGCGGCGCTCGGCAAGCTCGCGGTGACGCACCAGCCGATTCATGTCCACGGCAACTGCAACGTGGTGCCGGTGTGGATCGGGGGGCTCGTGCTCCCGCCGGTCCTCGAGGTGAGCTATGTGCGACGGGCTGATCATGCGGGGAAATTCGTACCCCGCGACGAGGTCTTTCCGACCGATCTCGATCGGTCGAACTCCGATCAGTTTCCCGACATCTATCTCGGCCGGACGTATTCGAGGCCGCGGTCGGGCTGATCGGGTCGAATCGTCCGGTGGAATCGGCCTGCGGACCGGGGGGTCGAGAAAAAAATCTGGCCTTCCCGTCGCGACCCGCCTAGACTTTTTCTTGGAAAGGGACGACCGACCGGGCAGGTACCGGTTCGGCCGTTTCCGACCGATCGTTCCCCAGTGACGGCTGGGGAGAAAGCCACCCGGCGGCGGCGTGCGTGCAGGCACCGCGACGGCTGGGATTCCTCGTAACCAAAGGAGGTGATTCAGTGACGCATAGCGACTGTACCAGGAGGCTGCGCCGCTGATGGCGGGTCGACGGGTCTGCCGTTGCCGCAGCCCGTCTGCGAGGAGGTGCTCTCTGGCCTCTGAGCTGACGAACTCTCTATGGCTGCCGCCCCCGCGAGGGGGCGGCAGTTTTTTTTTGCGCCGAGCCCTTTTTCTGGCGTTCGAGCCTCTCCATCCGGCGCGGCGGAGTGGGCTTCCCGGTGGTATTCTTAGGGAGTCCGCTGCGCGGGTTGTTTGGGTGGGAAGAGAGCGTGGGCGGACCGATTGGGGGCCAGTCCGTTGACACCTGCCCGTTTCCCAACCACGAGTCGATGGGGCGCTTTTGGCACCGCGGCGGTGTCGTTCCTCCTTGCAGGGCTGGCGGGGATCGGGCTCTCTGCCGCCGAGGGGCCTGCGGCCGTGCCTGCGACCGATAGCCCCGAGTTTTTTGCCGCCAAGGTTGCTCCGCTTCTGGCCACGCACTGCGTGGCGTGTCACGGCTCGGAGAAGCAGGAGGGGGGCTTGCGGCTCGATTCGCTCGCCGGGCTTTCGGCGGGCGGGGAGGCGGGGCCGGTGATCGTGCCGGGGTCGGCGGCTGAAAGTGTCCTCGCTGGGGCGGTGGGGTATGCCGACGAGGCCCTCGCCATGCCTCCCGACGGGAAGCTTCCCGACGAGGCTATTCAAGCGCTCCGCGCCTGGATCGATGGCGGCGCCCATCATCCGGCAGGACGGATCGAAACGCCGGCGCTGACGCCGCCGTTTGACCCGGTCGCGAAGCGGGCCTTCTGGTCGCTCACGGCCCCGCTCCGGGCAACGCCTCCAGCCGTCAAAGATCCCGCCCATGTCGCCAATCCAATCGATGCCTTCGTGGTCGCCCGGCTTGACGTGGAGGGGATCGAGCCGGCCGCTGTGGCCGACAAGGCGACGCTCCTCCGCCGGGCGTCTTTCGTGCTGACGGGCTTGCCGCCGACGCCCGACGAAATCGATGCCTTCCTGGCGGATGAGTCACCGGAGGCCTGGGATCGGGTGATCGACCTATTGCTCGCGTCGCCGCGCTACGGCGAGCATCAGGCCAGGCACTGGCTCGACGTCGTCCGCTATGCCGACTCCAACGGCCTCGACGAAAACATCGCCCATGGCAACGCCTGGCGCTACCGCGACTGGTGCATCGCCGCCTTCAACCGCGACGAGCCGTTCGACGCCTTCCTCCGGGCTCATCTGGCCGGTGACCTCCTCGTCGAGGAGGGGATGTCCCCGGCGCGGCGGGCGGAGCTGCTCACCGCCACCGGATTTCTGGCGATGGGGCCCAAAGTCCTGGCCGAAGGAGACCAACAAAAACTCCTCGCCGACATCATCGACGAGCAGATCGACACGACCGGCAAGGCCTTCATGGGGCTGTCGCTCGGCTGTGCCCGCTGCCACGATCACAAGTTCGATCCGGTCTCGCAAGCCGATTACTACGCGCTCGCCGGCGTCTTCAAGAGCACGCAGACGATGGAGTCGCTGGCGCGGATCGCGAAGTGGCATGAGAACGACGTCGCCAGCCCCGAGGAGCAGGCAGCGCTTGCGGCCGCTCGAGACCGCCTCGCCGAGCAGAAGCAGCAGATCGACAAACTCGTGGCCGGGACGCGGGCAGCGCTCGCCCAGGCCGGCGCCGTGCCCCCAGCGGGCGCCGCGGCTCCGGCCGGCGCGGCTGCAGAGACCGGGAGCGCGACGGCGGCGACAGCGGAGATCCCCGAGGAGCAGTTTCCCGATGAGGTGAAGGGACAGCTCGCCACGCTCCGCGAGGAAGTAAAAAAGCTCGAAGGGGCACTCCCTCTGCTGCCGACGGCGATGGGGGTGAAGGAGGGAGTGGCGGAGGAGGCGCGGATCGCCGTCCGCGGCAGCCATCTCACCCTCGGCAGGCGGGTGAGCCGCGGGGTGCCTGTCGTGCTCGAGATCGACCGGGCGCTCGCGGCGCCGCCAGCGGGGAGCGGGCGGAAGGAATTGGCGGCGTGGCTCACCGATCCCCGTCATCCCCTCACGGCACGGGTGTTTGTCAACCGGCTGTGGCGCTGGCACTTCGGCCGGGGGATCGTCCCCACCACCGACAACTTCGGGTTCCAGGGGGAGAAGCCGACCAATCAGGCGCTGCTCGACTGGCTGGCGGTGGAGTTTGTCGAATCGGGCTGGTCGGTGAAGCAGATGCACCGGCTCATCCTCCGCTCGCGCACCTGGCGCTTGGCCAGTGATCCGGCGGCGACCGCGACGAGGAGTCGGGCCGAGGAGGTCGATGCCACCAACGTGCTCCACTGGCGCGGCGAGGTCCGTCGGCTCGAGGCGGAGAGCGTTCGCGATGCCACGCTCGCGGTCTCGGGGCTCCTCGATACGACGATGGGGGGCTCGATGCTCCATGTCGCCAACCGGGCCTTCCTTTTCGACCACACCTCGATCGACGGCACGAAGTACGACTCACCGCGGCGGAGCATCTATCTGCCGGTGATCCGCAACCATCTCTACGACGCCTTCTGGCTGTTTGATTGCACCGACGGCGCCGTCCCCAACGGCAACCGGGGGACGTCGACGGTCGCCTCGCAAGCGCTCTATCTTCTCAACAGCGAGTTCGAGCTCGGCTGTGCCGAGGCGCTCGCCAAGGGGATCTTGGCCGCGGCGCCGGCCGATGCCAGCCTGCGCCCCACGATCCTCTATCGCCGTGTGTGCGGCAGGATGCCGACGGAGAACGAGGGACGGCTCGTCACCGAGGCCGTGCGCGACCTCGAGGGGGCGCTCGCGGCCGATGGCGTGGCGGAGGGAGAACGAGCGCTGCGGGCCTGGACGGCGGTCGCCCAGGCGCTCCTGGCCGGCAATGAGTTTTTGTTCGTGCGCTGACCCCCCCATCGGCGTAAAAAGGATCCCGACGACGATGTTCCCCATCGACACCCGCTCCCGCGACTGTTGCCCGGCGATGAGCCGTCGGGGGATGCTCCGCGCTGGTGGCGCCGGGTTTGGTTGGCTTGCCGCGCAGGCGCTCCTCGCCGGCGAATCGGCCGGGGCTCTCGCAACTGCCGACGCCCCCTATCGCGTCCCGGCCCGTGCCAAGCGCGTGATCTTCATGTTCATGAAGGGGGGGCCGTCGCAGGTCGACACCTTCGACTACAAGCCGAAGCTTCAGGCCGACGACGGTAAGGAGCTGCCGTTCGAGAAGCCGCGGGTCCAGTTTGCCCCCACCGGCAATCTTCTCGGGTCGCCGTGGAAGTTCCGCCAGTATGGCCAGAGCGGGATCCATGTCAGCGAGCTCTTTCCCCATGTCGCCCGGCATGTCGATGACATCTGTTTCCTGAACTCCTGCCACGGCACCAACTCCGCCCACGGCGGCGCCGTCCTCAAGCTCCACACCGGCAGCGACACGTTCGTCCGGCCGGGGATGGGCGCCTGGGTCAATTACGGCCTGGGCACCGACAACGACAACCTCCCCGGCTTCCTCACGATCTGCCCGACGCTCGCTCACGGCGGCCTCAACAACTGGAACTCCGCCTTCCTCCCGGCGGAGTATCAGGGGGTGCCGCTCGGGGTCGCAAGCCGGCCGGCGACCGAGGCCCGGGTGAAGTACATGGGGAATCCCCGCTGGAGCACGGCCGTGCAGCGCCGGCAACTCGATTTCCTGTCGTCGCTCGACGGGGCGGCGGGGCTTCCGGCCGATGGCCAGCTCGATGCCCGGCTCAAATCTTTCGAGCTCGCCTTCCGGATGCAGGCGGAAATGCCGGGGCTCCAGGATCTTTCCCAGGAGACCCCAGAGACCCTCGCGCTCTACGGGATCGACGAGGCGCGAACGGAGAATTTCGGCCGCCAGTGCCTCATGGCCCGGCGATTTTCCGAGGCGGGCGTGCGATTCGTGCAGTTGACGCACAGCGACGGCAAGGTGCAGTGGGACCAGCATGGCGACCTCCTCGCCGGCCACACCGAGAAGGCATCGGAGGTCGACAAGCCGATCGCGGGGTTGCTCCTCGATCTCAAGCGCCGCGGCCTCCTCGACGACACGCTCGTCGTCTGGGGTGGGGAGTTCGGCCGCACGCCGGTGGCGCAGGGCAAGGATGGCCGCGACCACAATCCCGACGGCTACACGATGTGGATGGCCGGCGGCGGCGTGAAGGGAGGGCAGCGGTACGGTGCCACCGACGAATACGGCTACTACGCCGTGGAGAACCGGATGCACATCCACGACGTCCATGCCACGATGCTGTGGCTCTTGGGGATCGACCACCTCAAGCTCACCTACCGGCACGCCGGCCGTGACTTCCGCCTCACCGATGTGGCCGGCCACGTCCACCACGGGGTCATGGCTTAGATGGGAAAAATCCAGCGGGCGGCGATTGTTCTTCTTTGGGCAACCGTTTGTTGCCTCGAGCCGCGTGGCACATCCGCCGCCGAGCCCCCGAGCTTCGTCAACGACGTCGAGCCGGTGCTCACGCGTTACGGCTGCAATTCCGGTGGGTGCCACGGCAAGCTCGCCGGCCAGAACGGATTTCGGCTGTCGCTGCGTGGCTACGCCCCGGAGGCCGATCATGCGGCGCTTGCGACCGAGGAATACGGCCGGCGGATCGGGGGGCTCGATCCGGCCGAGAGCCTTCTCCTCCTCAAGGCCACCGGCGGATTGCCGCATGGGGGGGGAAGGTTGTTTGCGCGCGACAGCACCGCGGCCGGCACCCTCCGCGCCTGGATCGCCGGCGGTGCCGCCGGCCCGGTCGCCGACGAGCGGCGCGTCGTGGCTGTCAGTGTCACGCCGAAGGAGATCGTGCTTGCCCCCGGCGAGGTGAGGCAGCTTGTGGTCAGGGCCACCTGGAGCGACGGCGCCGAGAAGGAGGTGACGGCGCTGGCCCGTTTTCATTCCAACGACCATGCGTATGCCACGGTCTCGCCCGACGGCATCGTGCGTGGGGAGCAGCATGGCGAGGTGGCGGTCGTCGTCTCCTATGCCGGCCTCGTCGACACCGTCGTGATCTCGAGCCCATTTCCGCAGGAGGTGGCGGCGGAGCGGTTTGCCGCGCGCCGCAATGTCGTCGACGACCATGTGATGGAGAAGCTGCAGGCCCTCCATATTCCCCCGGCGGATGATTGCGACGACGCCACGTTCCTGAGGCGCCTGATGCTCGACCTCGTCGGCACGCTGCCTGATGCAGAGGAGGTGCGGGCCTTTCTTGCCGACACTTCCCCCGACAAGCGGGCGCTGCTGGTGGAAAGGCTGTTTGAACGACCGGAGTTCACCGACTTCTGGACGCTCCAGCTCTCCGATCTCCTCCAGAACCGGAAGGAGCGGGATCACGATGTCCGCGGGGTGAAGGGGGTGCGGTCGTTCCACGCCTGGCTGCGCGGCCAGGTGGCGGTCAACAGGCCTTGGAATGACCTGGCGCGCGACGTGCTCACGGCCCGCGATGCCGCGCCAGCAGTAGGGTGGTGGATCGTCACGGTCGGCGAGAAGCAGGCGGTCGAATCGGAGGCGGCCGACTCCGCGGCGCAGGCGTTCCTCGGGGTGCGGATCGGCTGTGCCCGCTGCCACAACCATCCGCTCGAGAAATACACCCAGGACGACTACTACCACTTCACCGCCTTCTTCTCGCGCGTGGCCCTCGATCGGCGGCCGCCGGCTGAAGGGGCGACGCTCCTCCTGGTCGGATCGCGGCAGCAGCGCGACCTCGAGCGGCAGAAGGGGGGGGTGGAGCAGGAGCTGGCGAAGCTCATGACCCCGAGCGGTGACGGGGGGCAGCCAGCCGATCCGGCGGCGATCGAGGCCAAGGGGAAGCAGATCGAGCAGCTCGCCGGAGAGATCGAGAAGGCCAGGAGCGCGGCGGTGACCGCCACGCAGCCGCGGACGGGGCGGCAGCTGCCGCCGCAGGGGCTCGATCGGCGTGCCGCGGAGATTGCTGCCGGCGCCGACCCGCGTGAGCGCCTTGCCGAGTGGATCGTCTCCCCCGACAACCCCGCCTTCGCGGCGGCAATCGTCAACCGGCTTTGGAAGCATTTTTTCGCCGTTGGGCTCGTCGAGCCGGTCGACGATCTCCGTGCCACAAACCCCCCGAGCAACGCGCCACTCCTCGCGGGCCTGGCAGGGGAGTTTGTCCGCTCCGGTCATGATCTCCGCCATGTCATGAGGTTGCTGGTCAACTCGCGCACCTACCAGCTCGCCTCCGATACCACCGCCGCCAACGCCAACGACCGCCGCTTCCATTCTCACTACTACCCTCGCCGCCTCCCCGCCGAGGTCCTCGCCGACGCGATCGCCAAGGCGACGGCCGTCCCCGATGCGTTCGCCGGGGCGCCGGAGGGGACGCGCGCGATCCAGCTCCCGGGCCCGCAGGCCGATTCCTACTTCCTCGCCACGTTCGGCCGTTCCGACCGGGTGACGGCCTGTGCCTGCGAACGCTCGGGCGACGTCACCCTCCCGCAGCTTCTCCATCTCCAGAACAGCGACACGATTCTCGGGAAGATCCGTCGCGACGACGGCACCCTGGCGCGACTTCTCACGGCAACGGCAGCCGGCCCGGCCGATCCGCTCGTCGACGGCCTGTTCCTCGCCACGGTCAGCCGACTGCCACTTCCAGCGGAGCGGGCGGCGGTCGATGCGGCGCTGTCGGGGGCCGATCGGGGGGAAGGGGCCTGCGACCTGCTCTGGGCGCTGCTCAATGCCAAAGAGTTCACGTTCAACCATTGATCGGGGGGCGGTTTTTGCCGCCACACAGCCACGATGTACGACATCACGACCGGCCGATCGGCAGCCAATGGTGGTTTTTCGCGGCGCAGTTTCCTCCGCGTCGGCGGCCTTGCGCCCCTCGGTTTAGGGTTGCCCGAGCTTCTTGCCGCCGAGGCGGCGGGAGGGCCGGCAGCCCGGGCCCGGTCAGTGATTCTCGTCTTCCTCGGCGGCGGACTTTCGCACCACGACTCCTTCGACCCCAAGCCCGACGCGGCGGAGGAGGTGCGGGGCAAGTACGGCACAATTCCCACGAGCCTGCCGGGGGTGCGGATCGCCGAGATCCTCCCGAGGATGGCGCAGACGCTTTCTTCGGTGTGTCTGGTGCGCAGCGGCGCCCATACCAACGACCACCACGAGACCGCCACCAATTGGGTCCTCTCGGGCCGATTCGGCACGCCTTTCGGCGACTGGCCCGCGATCGGCGCCGTCGCCGCCCACGAATGTGGCTTCGGCGGTGAGTTGCCGCCGTACGTCGCCATCCCGCGCAATCCTTCGTTCACTTGGGAGCTGGGGAAGAGCGCCTTCCTCGGGGGGCGTTACGAGTCGTTCAAGGCAGGGGATCCGCACGAAGCGAACTACCGCGTCCGCGATCTCCTCCCTGCGGAGTCGCTGCCGCAGGTTCGGGTCGATCGGCGGCAGTCGCTCCTCGCCGCCGTCGACCGCCTCGCCGCCCGCGTCGAAGGGAACGACGCCATCCGTTCCTACGACGAATACCGGGCCCGGGCGACATCGATGGTGCTTTCGTCGCGGGCCCGCGAGGCGTTTGCCATCGAGAACGAGCCCGACTCGATCCGCGATCGCTACGGCCGGAACACGTTCGGCCAAAGTTGCCTCCTGGCCCGGCGGCTCGTCGAGTCGGGGGTGCGCTTCGCCACCGTCAATTACGGCGGCTGGGATCATCACGCCAAGATCTTCGAGGGGCTCGACAAGAAACTCCCCGAGTTTGATCTCGGCTTCTCCGCGCTGGTGGATGATCTGAAGCAACGCGGACTCCTCGACGAGACGCTCCTGGTTTGCATGGGGGAGTTTGGCCGGACACCGAAGATCAACAAGGATGCCGGCCGCGACCACTGGGGCCCGGCTGCCTCGCTGATCTTCGCCGGGGCCGGCGTGAAGGCAGGGACGGTGATCGGGGCCACCGACCGCGACGGTGGCCAGGTGGTCGAGAAACCAGTCGCTCCGGCCGACGTTGCCTTCACGATCCTCTCCTCCCTCGGCATCGACCCACGGAAGCACCTCTCCACCGCCGATGGCCGACCGGTCGAGATCCTCGACGCCGGCCGTCCCATCCCCGACCTCTTTGGAGCCTGACCACCGTGGAGAGATTGTGGTGGGCTCGGCTCCCGGTGGTCGCCTCGCATGGCAGGGTGGGGGCCTGTCGGTGGGCGCTTGTGGCGTGCATCGCGTTCATGGCGGGCCTCGGAGTTGCTGCGGGCTTGCGGGCTGAAGAAGCGCCAAAGCCGCCACAAGTCCTGTTGACCGTGCCGCTGAGCGTTGTCGGCGGCGAGCCGGTGAAGGTCAGGGCCCGGGGGCTGCGCCTCGAGGGGGTGACGGAGGTGCGATCGATGACGTCCGGCGTCACCGCGATGCTCCTCTCCCAGGGGAAGGTGGGCCTCCCCACCGGTGTCTCGGCCGAGAAGGCCGGCGATACGCAGGTCGAGCTCGAGCTCCGCTTCAGCGCCGATCTCCCCGCCCCCCCTCCGACCGACATCGCGATACTTCTCGTCGCTCCCCACGGCGAGACGCCGCTCCGTCTGCCGGTTCTCGCGGCGGAGCGGGGACTCCTCGAAGTCGAACCGAATCCCGGGTTCGACAAGGCTCAAGGTCTCTCGCTGCCGGCCGGCGCGCCGCTCTCGATCCTCGGGGCGATCGAGCGGCCGCTGGATGTCGATGTCTTCCGGCTCGTGGGAAAGGCGGGGGAGCATCTGCGGGTCTCCGTCACGGCGCAGTCTCTCGGCTCGATCCTCGATCCGCTCCTCACGCTCCACGATGCGGACGGCGCTCCGATTGCCACGGCTGACGATGGCGAAGGTTCGCGTGATCCGCAGCTCGACATCACCGTGCCGAGGACTGGCCCGATCTTTCTCGTGATCCAGGATGCCAACGACGCCGGCAGCGAAGCCCATCCCTACCGGGTGACCGTCGAATCGTCGGCCCCGGTCGAGCCGGTGGCTGCGGTGAGCTTCAGCCGCGATGTTGCCTCGATCCTCCAGCGGCGCTGTGTCGCCTGCCATGGGGAAAACAAGGCCGAAGGGGGATGGCGGGCCGACTCACTCGCCGCGCTCATGAGGGCCGGCGCGTCGGGAGCCGACGGATTCATGGCGGGGCATCGGGGCGCGAGCGAGGCGTTCGTCCGCATCACCTCCACTGACGCCGATCTGCGGATGCCGCTCGACGGCGAGCCCCTTTCCAACCTGGAAATCGACACCATCGCACGCTGGATCGACGCCGGTCTTCCCTTCGATGGGGTCTCGGCCGACACCCTGCTTGTCGACCAGATCCCACCGCCGATCCATCCGCCGGCCCCTTCGACCTATGCGACGCTGCCGCCGGTGACGGCGCTTGCCTTCACCCCCTCTGGCGACCTGTTGGTTGGCGGTTGGCGCGAGGTTCTTGTGGTCGATCCGGTCAGTGGCGGTGTCCGCCGTCGAATCGGCAATCTGCCGGAGCGCTCGAGCCGAATCGCGCTCCACCCTGCCGGCGACCGCTTCGCCGTGGCAGGCGGGGTGCCCGGCAGGCTCGGGGAGGTGCGGCTGTTCACGCTCGCAGGGGACCTGCTTCGCGTTCTCGCCCCCGGGGCCGACATCGTCCATGACGTCGCCTGGAACCCGTCCGGAGACAGGATCGCCGTCGCCTCGTCTGATGCGACCGTGCGGATCTTCGACCCCGAAAGCGGGACTCTCGTCGGCTCAATCGCCGGCCACCGCGACTGGGTCCTCGCCGTCGCTTGGAGCCCCGATGGGAGCCGGATCGCCACCGGCAGCCGCGACCGGACGGCCAAGGTTTTTGATGTCGCCTCCGGGGCCCTCCTTGCCAGCTACGCCCGCCACGACGCGCCAGTCCGCGGCGTGATCTTCCATCCCTCCGGCGAAGAGATCCTTTCCGCCAGCGACGCCCAGAAGTGGGATCGCTGGAAGATCGCCGACGCGGCCCACCTCCGCGACACCCATCTCGGTGGCGAGGTGTTTCAGCTGGTGGCGGCGGGAGAGTTTTTCGTGGTCCCGTCAGCCAACGGGAAGGCGCACCTTTTCAAGCTCCAGGATGGAGAGAAGCTGCGCGAGTACGACCCAGGGGCCGGGCGGCGGCTGATCTCCGTGGCTGCGAATGTGCCAGCCGATCTCGTCGCCGCCGGCACGCAGGACGGCCGGGTCGTCGTCTGGAAGCTTTCAACGGCTGAGCGGTTGGCGGATTTTCCCCTCCAGCCGTGACATCGCTGACCGGACGGGATCACTGTCACGCCGCGCCGTCGAAGAACACGCGCCGGGCCGTGTTGCGGAGGATGTCGAGGCGCTCCTCGCGCGAGAGGAAGTCGAGCCTGTCGCGCACGAGCTCGAGCGACGCCGCGTAGGAATGCGCTTCCCCCGCCGGGCCCTGGTCGAGCTGGTAGGGGCAGTCGGTGGCCCACATCAGCCGCTTCGAGCCGTAGGCGTCGCGGAGACGGCGAACAAGAGGTGCGAGGTCGTCGTAGGGGGGCTGCTTCGCGCCGAGGGCATAGAAGGCCGACACCTTCACGTTCACTTCTGCGTGGTCGGCCAGCGCGAGAAGCCGCTCCATGTCGGCCTTGGCCTGGTTGCTCTCGAGCCCTCCCTTCATCCCCAGCCGGGCGAAGTGGTCGATGACAACCGGCGTCTTGGGAGCGCGCGCCACCTGCGCGGCGATCGCCGGCAAGGCGTCGGGATCGGCGAGGAGGCACATGGCGAGGTTTTCATCCGCACCGCACTCCCACATCGCCTGCATGCCGGCCGAGTCGGCCCACGCTTGTGCATTCTTCCGGTTGGCATAGAGGCGAAAGCCGCGGACGCCGCGCGCTTTCAGGGCCCGCATCTCGGCGGCGACGCCCGGCTTGTCGTGATCGACGATTCCCACGCCGGCAAAGGCCGGCGGATGGCGGTGGATGCAATCGAGCATGTAGGAGTTGTCGAAGCCGTAGAAGCTCATCTGGATCAGCACCACACGCGACACCCCGTGCGGCCGGCAGGTGGCCAGGAGCTCCTCGGCGGTGAAGCTCGCCGGCTGCATGTCGGCCTTTGTGAACGCCGCCGCCAGCGGCCAAGCGGCCGTGTCGGGGGTCCAGACATGGACATGGGCATCGACGAGGTCGGTGACGTCATTGTCGGCGGCGACGGCTGACGGCACGCCGGGACCAGCCAGTCCGGCCCCGAGGCTGACGGCGGTCGTTGCCAGAAAAGCACGTCTTGAAACGTCGGTCATGTCACCGTCTCCCTCGTGGCTGGCTGCCTGCCGTCACTCGTAACGCCGGGAAAACTCCCGGTAAAACTCCGCCGCTATTTCGACCTGACTGATATCGACATATTCGACCGCTCCGTGGGCCTGATCGATGCTCCCCGGGCCGAACACGATGCAGTCGAGGCCGTGCCGCGAAAGCTTGCTGGCGTCGCTGCCATAGGGGACGCCGGCCAGTTCACCGTCGAGGCCGAGATCGCGGGCCAC
>JBBAVV010000034.1:18105-20071 GCA_040397545.1 Pirellulales bacterium | reverse complement strand
GCCAGGGCGGCGTGGAGGAGGTCGACTTCACGGATGAACGTGGCGGCGTGGCTGATGGCATTGATCCCCAGATGGGGCTTCGAGGAGTGGGCGGCTCGGCCGTGGAAGACGATTTCCCACCGCACCACCCCCTTCGTCGCCACGACGACGCGCATCTCCGTCGGTTCGGCGACGATGGCCGCCCGGGGCTTGAGGCTCGGATGTGTCGCCGGGAGGTCGTCGCACAGCCGCGTCACGCCGCGAAACAGATACTCCTCGTCGATCACCGCCGCGAGCCAGATGTCGCAGGGGGGGACGACGCCTGACCGATGGATGTCGAGCACCGCGTGGAGCATCCCGGCGAGGCCGGCCTTCGTGTCGCACGAGCCGCGGCCGTACATCCGCCCGCCGTCGATCGCCGGAGTGAACGGGGGGATCGTCATGCCGGCGATGCTGACGACGTCCATGTGGGCCTCGAGCACGACCTGCCGGGAGCGGTCGCGGCCGGGAAGGATCCCCACGACATTGTCACGCCCCGGGAGGACCTCCGTGCGCCGCGTCTCGATCCCCGCACTCCGAAGCCGCTCGTCGACGTAGTCAGCCACGCCCCCTTCGCCGGGGCCGCCGAACTCCGGATTCACGCTGTCGATGCGGACAAGATCGGCGAGGGTTGTGATGACGGGAGAGGTCATGATCTGCGGTCTGTTGGTGATCAGCCCGGAGCGGTACGGAGGGCTTCCCGCACGACTCGGCCGGCGACGTCGGTCAGCCGGTAATCCCGGCCGGCGTGGCGAAAGGTGAGGCGCTCATGGTCGAGGCCGAGGGCTGCAAGCATCGTGGCGTGGAGATCGTGGGTGTGGACAGCCCCCTCCACCGGCAGAATGCCATGCTCGTCCGATTTCCCGTGGACAATGCCCCCGCGGATTCCCCCGCCGGCCATCCAGGAGCTGAAGACGAGGTTGTGGTGCTCGCGGCCGGGGTGATCGGCCGTCTGGTGGAAGGGCGTCCGTCCGAACTCGCTCGTCCAGACGACGAGCGTCCGCTCGAGCATCCCCCGGCGCTTGAGGTCGGTGAGCAGGCCGGCAATCGGCTGGTCGATCGCCCGGGCCAGCTTCTCGTGATCGGCCATGTTGCCGTGCGAGTCCCAGTTGTTGCTCGAGCCAACGTCGATCAGCTCGACAAACCGCACGCCGCGCTCGGCGAGCCGGCGGGCGACGAGGCACTGCCAACCGAAGCCCTGCGTCGCGCCGCGCTCGAGGCCGTAGAGGCGCAGCGTCTCGTCGGTCTCTCCCGCGAAATCGAAGACCTCCGGCGCCTCCCGCTGCATCCCGAAAGCGGTCTGGAAGGAGCGCAGTCGGGCCGCGAGCGCTCCGTCCCCTTCGCGCTTGTGGAGGTGGGCGGAGTTGATCCGGGCGAGGAGGTCGAGCTCCAGCCGCTGGATCGCCGGCTGGGGGGAGAGCGACTTGAGGTTCGGGAGCGGCTCGGCGCCGGGACTCACGTGCGTCCCCTGATGGCAGCCGGGGAGGAAGTCGCTCCCCCAGGTCTGGGCACCGGCATACGGGGCCGCCGGGGCGACGACGACAAACGACGGCAGATTCTCATTCTCCGTGCCGAGGCCGTAGCTCACCCAGGCGCCGTGGCTCGGGCGGGCGAACTGGGCGGAGCCAGTGTGGGCGGCGAGCGTCCCCTTGTCGTGGCCGTCGCTGTCGCAGTGCATCGCATTGAGGATGCAGAGATCGTCGACGACGCCGCCGAGGGCGGGAAAGAGATCGCTCACCCGGGTGCCGCTTTGGCCATAGGGCTTGAATCCCCACCTCGGCTTGATGAGGAAGCGCTCGAAGGCCCCCGGCTTGTTGAGCCAGCGCGAGGCGGTGATCGACTTGCCGTGGTCGGCGAAAAGCTGGGGCTTGAAGTCGAAGGTGTCGACGTGCGACACGCCACCGGTGGAGTAGAGGAAGATCACCCGGTCGGCGGTGGCGGGGAAGTG
>JBBAVV010000034.1:15170-18005 GCA_040397545.1 Pirellulales bacterium | reverse complement strand
GAGCCGCGCGTCGCTTTCGCCAGCCGCGGCGAGGACGCGGTCGGCAAAGGCCTCAGCGGCGCGGTGGACGAGCGGGGAGTTCATGAGAAACAAGCTCTGGGTCGGCGTGATCGTGGCATCCCGGACGGCGACGCTCTGGTTGGGGTCGGCCGCGTCGAAGAGCGCCAGGAACGGATGCCGCCGATTGCGCTGCACCATGAGATAGACACTCCGCCGATCGGAGTCGTACTGGCCGTGGAACGGCTGATGGATCGTGAACGCCCAGGTGTCGACGGCGGGGAAGGGATGGGGGGGCGGCGGAGAGGTGTCGAGAAGGCCACTCGTGGCCAGGAGCGCGTCGCGGAGCGTCTCGGCATCGAGCGGGCGGCGTGGGAAGCGCCCGAGAAGGCGGTTCTCCGGATCGGCGTCGATGCCGGCGGCATTCCCCTCGGCCGACTGCCGATAGGTCCGCGACAGGAGAACAAGCCGATGGAAGTCCTTCACCTTCCAGCCCGACTCCATGAAGCGGACGGCGAGCCAATCGAGGAGCTCCGGATGCGAGGGCCGCTCGCCACGGACCCCGAAATCGCTCGGCGTCGGGACGAGGCCGCGGCCGAAATGCCAGAGCCAGAGCCGGTTGACGAAGACCCGCGCCGTGAGCGGGTTTTCCGGGCGCGTGAGCCAGTTCGCCAGTTCGCGCCGCCCGCTCCCCGCCTGCGGATCGGCAAGCCTGTCGCCGCCGAGGATCTCGAGAAACCGGCGCTGGACCTCGGCGCCAGGCTTGTCGGGCTCGCCCCGCGCTTGGATCCGCGCGTCGGTCGGAGTGCCCTCGGAAACGCCGTAGGCCACCGGGTAAGCGGGCGAGTCGGCGATCGCTTTCCGCCGCGCCGCCAGGGCCTCGATCTCCTTCCCGACAAGCGCCGCGCGCTCAGCGGCATCGGCTGGCGGCAGGGGCTTCACCGCCGGCGGCGCTCCCGGCAGCGGCAAGGGGGCCGCCTGCCGACCGACGTTGTCGATGTCGCGGATCGTGGCGGGGCCGCCGACAGCCCCCAGGCCATCGCAGATGAACGTGTCGATGACGCCGTCCCAGCTCGCAGGGAGCTTCACGTCTGTAAAGGAGATCGGCTCTGGCGACTGGCTCGCCTCCGGGAAGGGGGTGATCGACCCGCTGCCGGTCTTCGCGGCATGGTCGAGCGTCACGCGGACGTGATACCAGCGCCCCGGATCGAGGGGCGCCACCACCCGCCAGCCGTCGCCGTCGCGAAGGGCAAACTCGCGCTGCGTGGCCGAGAGATCAATCGCCGTCGATTCGATCACACCGCGGCCGACGTAGAACCGGCAGGCGCCGGTCGGCTGGTCAGCGCCCTCCGAGGGGATCGTGCGGAAATCGAAACAGACATGGAGCGGCCCGGCGGTGGCGGTGAGCTTGTCGTCGAACGTGTGCCGCACTCCTTCGGTCGGCGCTCCCGTGCCGACGCGGACTCCACGCGTCCCCTCCGGGTGGACGTGCCACCACGGGCTCTGCGCCTCGCCCAGCACGGCATTCGGCCCGGCAGAGAGCCACGGCTTCGCGTTCGGCCCCTTGCCGATCTCCTGGGCCTCGAGATCGAGATCGACGCCCCCGGCGAACGATCTCCCCTCGAGGGCCGACTTCTCCCGCATCCGCTCGGCGAGCTCCCGGTCGAGCGCCGCGAGTGCCTCGATCTTCTCCCGGTCGAGCCGCGCTGCTTCCTCCGGGGGCACCAAGCCCGGAAAGTTGGCCGGCCGCTTCTGTTCCTCGCCGCCGGGAAAGGCCCAGGTGGTGCTCTGGAGGATGCCGTAGAGGGCGTAGTAGTCAGAGGCGCTGACCGGATCGTATTTGTGATCGTGGCAGCGGGCACAGCCGAGCGAAAGGCCGAGCACCGAGCGGCCAAGGGAGTCGATGCAGTCGGCGAAGTCGAGATGCTGGAAATCGGTGTTGGGGGCGTAGCCGTAGCGCTTGCCCACGGCGAGGAAGCCGGTGGCGGTGACGAGATCGGCGTAGTCGGAAGGCGGCGCCTCGCGGGCGAGGATGTCGCCGGCGATCTGTCGGGCGAGAAACTCGTTGTAGGGCATGTCGGCATTGAAGGCGCGGATCACCCAGTCGCGGTAGCTGCCAGCTTCACGGACGGGGTAGTCGGCGCCGTCGCCAGCCGTGTCGGCATAGCGGGCGACGTCGAGCCAGTGGCGTCCCCAGCGCTCGCCGTAGGCACTTGCAGCGAGGAGGCGATCGACGACTCGTTCCCAGGCATCGGGGCCGGTGTCGTCAAGAAAGTCGCGGATCTCCGCGGGGGTCGGAGGGAGGCCGGTGAGATCGAGGGTGACGCGGCGGAGGAGCGTGCGTCGATCGGCCAGGGCCGCCGGTTTCAACCCTCGAGCTTCCAGTCCGGCGACGATGAAGCGGTCGATGTCGTTGGCCACGAGACCGGAATCAGAGACGGCCGGCGGCGCCGCTGCCACCGGACTCATAAAGCTCCACCATGACGCGGCCGCTTCGCGATTCATGCCGCCCAGGCGAGCTTCAAGGACGCGCGGATCGGCGGCACCGGCAGCGATCCAGGTGGCGAGGTCGTCGATCTCGCTGGGGGTGAGGGGAGGCCCGGCATCCTCCGGAGGCATCGCCGAGACGCCGTCGCCATGCTTTACGGCGCGGAGGAGGAGGCTCGAGTCACTGTCTCCGGGGACGATCGCCGCCCCGGAGTCGCCGCCGCTGGCCCAACCCTGCCGGGAGTCGAGCGCCAGGCCGCCGCTGGTCTTGCCGGTGGCGGTCGAATGGCAGCCTTGGCAGCGGGCGACCAAGAGCGGCCGGATGCGGCTCTCGAAGAGGTCGTCGTCGGC
>JBBAVV010000034.1:0-15070 GCA_040397545.1 Pirellulales bacterium | reverse complement strand
TTTCCCGTAGAATCCGCTCCCCGGCATGGTCCATGCGGGAAAGCAGCTTGTCGTTTGGGGAAAGCCTCCATGGTCTGTCGTCTCTTCGCCTTCCTGATCGCGCTTGCCAGCCTCCCGCTATGGGCCGCTCCTGCGGCCGAATGGAAGCCGGCCCCGGCGCCCCTCATGACCCGGTGGGGGAAAGAGGTCACCCCCGACAACGCCTGGCGCGAATACCCCCGGCCGCAGCTGGTGCGCGAGTCGTGGCTCAATCTCAACGGCCTGTGGGAATATTCAATCGTCGATCGCCCTGCCGGCGAGAGTGGCGTGCCGACGGCCGACGGCGCACCGCCCCCGGCATGGAATGGAAACATCCTCGTCCCCTTCGCGCCAGAGTCGGCGCTGTCGGGGGTGGGGAGGAGCGTTTCGAAGGAGCAGCTGCTCTGGTACCGGCGCTCGGTCACCGTGCCGGAGGTGTGGCAGGGGAAGCGGGTCATGCTCCGCTTCGACGCCGTCGACTGGCACTCGAGCGTGTGGCTCAACGGGACGAAGCTCGGCGATCACAGCGGCGGCTCCGATCCGTTTTCGTTCGATGTCACCGCCCATCTCAAGCCTGGTGCCAATGAACTGCTCGTTCGCGTCTGGGATCCGTCGGATGAGGGGCCGCAGCCGCGCGGCAAGCAGAAGCTCAAGCCCGAAGGGATCTGGTACACGCCCGTCAGCGGCATCTGGCAGACGGTGTGGATGGAGCCGATTGATGAGCGTCACATCAGCGGCGTCTTTCCCGTCGCCGACGTGGAACGCGGTGAGGTCGAGCTCACGATCGACCTCGCCGGGCAGGCGCCATCCGGTCCGAGGCCACCGCGCGTCCGCATCGTCGAGGGAGAGGGGACCGCGCGCAAGGTGCTCGGTGAGGGGGCTCCCGGCCAGCCGATCCGCTTCGCCGTCAAGGAGCCGCGCCTCTGGACGCCCGACGATCCGCACCTCTATCCCGTCGAGGTCGAGCTTGTCGGCCCCGATGGCAAGGTGGGCGATCGGGTGGGGACCTACTTCGCGCTCCGTTCGATCACGAAGGCCCGCGACGAGCAGGGGATCCTCCGGCTCTGCCTCAATGGCAAGCCGCTGTTTCAGATTGGCCCGCTCGACCAGGGCTGGTGGCCCGACGGCCTGCTCACGCCGCCGAGCGACGCAGCGATGAAGTCCGACCTCGAGGTGCTCAAGTCCCTCGGCATGAACATGCTCCGCAAGCACATCAAGGTGGAGCCGGCCCGCTACTACCATCACTGCGACACCCTCGGATTGCTTGTCTGGCAGGATCAGCCGAGCGGGATGGGGGCGGGAAGGAAGCAGTTCGTCCAGCCCGACTGGCAGGAGGACGGCGAGTTCACCCCGGAGGAGAAGGCGCAGTTCCGCACGGAGACCGCCGCGATGATCGACCGGCTCCGGTTCTTCCCGTCGATTGTCGTCTGGGTGCCGTTCAACGAGGGCTGGGGGCAGCACGACACCAACGAGGTTCTCGAGTGGGTCAAGAAACGCGATCCGACGCGCCTCGTCAACGGCCCGAGCGGCTGGACCGATCGTGGCTACGGCGACATGAAGGACATGCACATGTATCCCGGCCCGGGGATGTTTCCGGTCATGCCTGACCGGGTGAGCGTCCTCGGTGAGTTCGGGGGCTTGGGGCTCCCGGTGAAGGGGCACCTCTGGAAGGACGCCGACAACTGGGGCTACCGCACCTACCAAAGCGAGGCCGAATTGCGGGCCGCCTACGGCCATCTCATGGAGCGGCTCCACGGGCTCGTCGGCCGCGGGCTCGCGGCGGCGGTCTACACGCAGACGACCGACGTCGAGATCGAGGTCAACGGCCTGCTCACCTACGACCGCGAGATCCTCAAGCTCGATCGGCAGGAGACGGCAGCCTGGCACCGGATGCTGTTCTCGCCGGCGCCGGTGTTCCGCGACCTCGTGCCGACGGCCGAGGCGGGCCCGGCCGAGTGGCGATACAGCCTCGAGCCGCCGCCGCCGACCTGGGACAAGCCTGGCTACGACGACACGGCCTGGCAGCGCGGCCCGGGGGGCTTCGGCACCGAGGGGACCCCCGGCACGACGATCCGCACCGAGTGGAACAGCAAGGAGATCTGGCTGCGGCGGATCATGAATCTGGAGACGCTCCCCGAGGGGAAGCTCGCCTTCCGCATCCACCATGACGAAGATGCCGAGATCTTCATCAATGGTGTCCTCGCCGCGACGGTGCAGGGCTACGTCACGGAGTATGTCGAGGTGCCGATGCTGGCTGGGGGGCGCGCGGCCTTACAGCAGGGTGAGAATCTCGTCGCCGTCCACTGCCGGCAGACCGGCGGTGGGCAGTCGATCGACATCGGGATCGTGGAGCAGGTGCCGGGGAAGTGAGCGGCAAAGAGCCCGTGCTCAATCGGCGAGAAATGCTGCAAGCGACAGAGGCTTGATTCCCTGGATGCGGGTGAAGTCGCGATCCTCGGTGAGGAGCGTCGAAGCGCCGTGCTCCAGGCAGACCGCCGCGATCTGCGCGTCGACGACGAGGTTGCCGCGGACTCCAGACCGGGCAATCACGTCGCGGAGGATCTGCAGGTAGCGGTTCCCCGGCATCAGCAACCGCGCAGCAGGACTCGCCAGCAGCGACTCGATCGACGCCAGGGCCTCATCGATCGGTGTCGGAGGTTGAAAGACCCGGTCGTGGGAGACGACGCGGAGAAACTCGCCGATGCACTGGATGGGGACAGCCCACGCCTCGTTCCCCTCCGCCAGCCGTCGAATCGCTCGCAGGGCTGCCCGGTGCTGCGGCGTCTCCTCGCGATCGGCGTAGAGAAGGACGTTCGTGTCGACGGCGATCATCGCCGCCCCTCCATGACATCGATCAGATGGTCGCGGTCAGCCACATCGACGATCGGCGGCGCCGATCCCCGGTGGGTCTTCCAGGCGAGGCGGTAGCGGGGGCCCGTTTCGTCCCGGCCGGCGAGCGCCGCAGCGAGCGCGTGCTCGACAAACGCCGTGAGCGTCGTGCCCTTGTCGGCGGCACGGCGCTTCGCCTCGGAGAGAAGGGCATCGTCGATGTCGAGAGTCGTTCGCATGCATAAATATGTATTTATCACACAGAAGTGTGTCAAGCCGGGTCTTCCCCGGGGCTTGTGAGGAACTGCGGTTTGCCGCGGCCAGGGCAGAGAGGAGTATCCTGTCGGCGGCTGCCATGGATGGTCCGTGCGCGGCTCTCTTGCCCGCCCGAGGCCACCATGATCCGCCGTCGTTTTCCATCGCTCCGCGCCGCTGGGGCGTTTTCGCTTGTCGTCGCCACGGTCGCAGGCACGTTCTTTTCGAATGCCATCGCCGTCGCCGACCAGTGGCCGCAGTGGATGGGGCCGAAGCGCGACAACGTGTGGCGGGAAGAGGGGATTCTGGAAAAGTTCCCCGCCGGGGGGCCGAAGGTGCTGTGGCGGGCACCGGTGGCCGGAGGCTATGCCGGAGCGGCCGTCGCGGAGGGGAAAGTGTTCGTCACCGATTTCGTCCCGGCGGGCGATCTCCCCGGTGACAACTTCGAGCGGAAGACCGCCGCTGGCACGGAACGCGTGCTCTGCCTCGACGAGGGAACGGGGAAGGAACTGTGGAAGCACGAAATCCCGGTCACCTACACGATCAGCTATCCGGCCGGCCCGCGCTGCACGCCGACGGTCGACGGCGACCGGGTCTACACGCTCGGCGCCGAGGGGAACCTGCTGTGCCTCGCTGTCGCCGACGGCCGGGTGGTGTGGGCGAAGGACCTGAAAAAGGACTACGAGACGAAGGCGGCGCTGTGGGGCTGGGCGGGCCATCCGCTCGTCGACGGGAACAGGCTGTTCGTCATCGCCGGCACGGCGAAGGCCCATGTCGTGGCGCTCGACACGCTCACCGGCAAGGAGCTATGGCGCGCCGGCACCGCCCCCGAGCAGGGCTACTCGCCGCCGACGATCATCGAGGCGGCCGGGGTGCGGCAGCTGGTGCTCATGAAGCCCGACGGAATGTATGCCGTCGCGCCCGACACCGGCAGGATCCTCTGGGAGACTCCCTACAACGCCGACAACGGCTCGATCATCATGGCGCCGGTGAAGGTGGGGGAGCACGTCTACGTCGGCGGCTTCCAAGAGAAGAATCTGTGCGTCAAGCTCGCCGCCGACAAGCCTGGCGTCGAGGTGGTGTGGCGCAACAAGGCCAAGCATGGCATCTCGGCGGTCAACGTCCAGCCGTTCGTCGACGGCACGATGGTCTACGGCTTCCATGAGAAGGGGGATCTGCGCGGGATCGAGATCCCCAGCGGCGCGGTGAAGTGGTCGAGCCCGGGGCCGTTCGGCGACCGGGCCCCGCCGTCGGCGACGGCCTTCATCACCCGCCACGGCAACCGCTACTTTCTCTTCGCCGAGACCGGCGATCTCGTGATCGCGAAGCTCTCCCCCGCAGGCTATGAGGAGCTCGACCGCGCCCATCTCCTCGACACGACGCAGTCGGCGTTCGGCCGCGGGGTGGTGTGGTGCCCGCCGGCGTATGCCGACCGGAGTGTTTTCATCCGCAACGACAAGGAACTGATCCGGGTATCGCTGGCCAAGTGATGTCGGTAAGGTCACCGCAGCCGGCATGATTGGTGCGATGTCAGGAGAGGAATCGTGTTTTGGCCCGGGGAAGGGCGCCGGTGACTTAGCCGAGTGGGAGGCAATCGGCTATCGTGTGGGCGAGCCTTTGCCCTGCCCGGCCAATCCTGGCCGGAGCGATCGGCGTTGTCTGGAGTCCGCTCTTCATGGCTTCTCTTCCCGCGGCGTCGACCCACTTCGACGTCCCCACGGCTGTGCGGCCGTACACGATCAACCGGGTCTATTCCGGCACGATCCTCGCCGTCCACCTGTTGGCGCTGCTGGCCTTCGCGCCGCAGTTCTTCTCCTGGATCGGCTTCTGGACGATGGTGGTCGGGATCCATGTCTTCGGGCAGGGGATCACGATCGGCTACCACCGCCTCCTCACGCACCGCAGCTTCAAGACCGTCCCCTGGGTCGAGCATGCCTTCGCCATCCTCGGGATCTGTTGCCTCGAAGATTCGCCCGCCCGCTGGGTGACGGTGCACCGCATCCACCATGTCCATTCCGACGAGCAGCCCGATCCGCACTCGCCGCTGGTAACGTTTCTCTGGTCGCATTTCGGCTGGCTGATGGTCAACAACCGCGATGCCCAGTCACTCAATGCGATCGCCGCCTATTCCAAGGACATTCTCCGCGATCCGTTCTACATGCGGATCGAGAAGCGCCCCTGGCTGCTGATGTGGATCGGTCTGGCACAGATCCCGGTCTACTTCCTCGCTGGGGCGGCGATCGGCTGGATTGGCTGGGGGCGCGAGGCGGCCCTGCCGCTGGCGTTGAGCCTCGTGGTCTGGGGTGTGTACGTGCGGATTGTGGCGGTGTGGCACATCACCTGGTCGGTGAACTCGCTCTCCCACATGTTTGGCTACCGCAACTACGAGACGGGGGAGGCGAGCCGCAACAACTGGTTCGTCGCCCTCCTCACCGTCGGCGAGGGCTGGCACAACAACCACCACGAGGATCCCTCGTCGGCGAGTGTCCAGCACCGTTGGTGGGAGATCGACATCAGCTACTACGAGATCCGCCTCCTCGAGGCGCTCGGCTTGGCATGGGATGTCGTCACGCCCCGGCATGTCCGGCGCCGCGAGACCGCAGCGAAGTCGGCCTGAGGCTTATCCCGGTGCAGCGGGCGAGGGTGGCGCCGTCGGGATCGAGCGCCACCCGGACCGCCGGGGTGTTCCCGTAGATCCGCGGATGGAACGGGGAGCGCAGAAAGAGCCGGCCACCGTGCGGATCGATTTGCAGCGAGCGGACGTTGAGGAAGTCGCTGCCCAGGCCGGCGAGATCCCACCGGGCCACGAGCGGGAAGCCGTCGCTGGCGAGATCGAAAAACGAAGCCTGCCGCGCCTCCGCCGCGAAAACGACAAGGCACTCCCCCAGCCGGGTGACGGCGACGGGCGTGCCGGGGACGGGGAGCGTGGCGGCCAGTCGGTTCGTTGCCTTGTCGACCAGGAGCACCTGATCGGCCCAGGCCTCGGGCGCCGCGATCCACGGCAACCCTTCGAGATCGAGCATCATCGTCAGGTGGCGGCGCGTGTCGGGGAAGGTCCGCTCAATCGTGTGGGTGACCGTGTCGATGCGGGCGATCGTCTCGCGGCCGGGGCGAAAGTCGTTGCGCTCGAGGACGAAGAGCCAGCGGCCGGAGGGGATCATCGCCCCCGGAAAGGAAACGTCGGGGCGGAGTGGCCGCGCCCACCAGCCGTTCCAGCGGAACACCTTCCGCGAGCCGGGCTCGTTGAACCACATCCTGCCGGCGGAGCCGCCGAACTGCTCGACCTGGAGCCTCCGCGGCATCGCGCGGACCCGCACGCGCAGCCGCGGGAGCGGGGGCGCCGCGTCGAACCGTACGGTGGAATGGTAGGTGAGCCAGCCGCGACGCTCGTCGAAGTGTTTGCCGACCGCGAGGATCGTCCCCGCAGCGTAGGGATAGAGGAACTCGAGCGTGTGGGGGACCGGAGCGGAGGCGATGACGGCGAGGGTATCGGGATCGTGGACATCGATCCGGTAGTCGTCGACCTTGCCGGCACTGTGGCCCTCCCACAGAAGCCCGTCGTGGAACACCTGGCCGCGATAGACCTCGTGGGGATCGAGGAGCGTGACGGTGCGGATCGCGGGGAAAATGGAGAGCGGGGCGGTCATGCGGCAGGCTCCGGTGGGCGACGCTTCCCGGAGACTACGCGGCGCCTCCCGCGGGTGCCAGAAACCGTTCGGTGGATTTGCCGAGATCCGTGAACGGCGGCTGCCGAGGGTGGATCCTCGGGGACAGACAGAGCGCTTTCCCGAGCTGTTCCTGCGGCGATTTGCGTCACCGTGCGGCAAATAGCGACGGCTCACGCGGGTCGTGGCGAGGGGTGCGTACCCCCTGACACCGGGGGACTACCCGATGTTACGAGAGGATGCCTCCATCGAAGCAGCTCCCGGAAAGCTGGAGAAACCATGGAAATACCCGTGCCGTTGCCAGTGTCGATCGGGATCGCATCGAAAACAAGGCATTTCGGCATGCCGATTGCGTTACGTCATGCTCGGTTTGTGGCACCGCCGGACCGGGGGTCGGTATGGCGGCGGGGGGATCGATGAACGGCGTCGGGATCGCGGACGCGCGCTTGTCCGAATCGCGCAAGGCGCACACGTGATGCCCGGCCATCAACACAACGGAGACAAGGCCATGCGTATCGAGCAAAAGCGACGGGTGAACCTCCGATGCCTGCGGGTTCGCGGTGCCCCGCGCCGGCGGCCTGAAAGCCTCTCGACCGAGTGGCTCGAATCTCGATTGGCACCGGCAGGACTCCCGATTGGGGAATTGATGCCCGCTTACCCGGTGATCGCCGAGTCGCCGATGCTCCAGTCATGCGTCATCGACGCCTCTGCTGCCCGAGAAGGCGCACAGGCGGATTTTGGGCCGGCATCCCTGGTCCCGCCGAGTACGACGGATGGCGACGAAGGGGGCGCTCGGTCGGACACACCTCCCGGTGGGAGCGGGGGTGGAGGCGGTGGGGGGCTCGAGGCTTCATTGCAGGTCATCGCCCTCGACGCCTTCGACGACATCGCGATCTATCGGCGGGATGCCGACTGCTTCCGGGATCCGGGCGATCCTGACCCGGACCGAATCTGGACACGAGGCAACCAGAGCAATCCGGTCGCCGATGCCAGCGAACGTGGACTGGGGAAAACACGATTCGACGTGACCGTCGCCGCGGGCACCGCTGTACTGACCTGGTCGTGGCAGATCTCGGGAACCGGTCTTCAAGGGCAGGGTCGGGTCGGCATCACGCCCTCCTCGACCAAGGCGATGATCCTCGTGACCATGCCTGAATCGGTGGGACAGTGGGATCTTTCGTTCGACTTCACCGTCACTGACTCGATGGGGCAACGCCTTGATCACAAGCAGGTCACCGTGCCCCTCTACACCACCCTGACCATGCCCAAGATCGACAAACCGGACTTCGATTGGATCGACAGGAGCACCGACTGGGCACGGGGTGCCACGACCGAGGAGATGGTTGTTGATCGTATCTTCCAGAGAGAAGTGAAGCAGGACTGGGCCTTGCGGCCCTTCGACACCCGTTCTGCCACCATCGACGGGGTTCTCGTGCGGGGGGAAAAACTCGAGTCGATCCAGTGGGGCCGACTGGTGCAAAAGACTACCAGGATCGGAAGTTCGAGGGCATTCGCCGACGTCTGGAGCAACCTCTCCAAGGTTCTCGGCGTCGAGACATCGACGGGGACCTACGTGAACGGGGGAATGAGCCACGGCACGTTCCTGACCAAGAAGGACCTGGTGTCGATGGACAATATGAGAGGCATCGCCAGGCCCGATGGGCCCGAGACTCGAGACCGACTCCAACAGTACGACCGCTGGATCCTGACGAGTCACACGGTCGGGATCTTCCGCGGGGCATGGTACGACCCGACGTTCAATCGGGCGGGTGACGATGTCGGAAAGCCTTCGATGTGGAGCTCTCTCGTCGAGGCGAATCAGGTCGGCTGGAATGCGAACAACGGGGTGATGGTGTTCGACAGGGGTTTCACGGCCCGACCGGGCGATGCCAATCGAGGAAACGAGACTTACAACACGTGGGCGGCCTTCGAATACCTCGAGCCGTCGGTCCCGCCCCGGAGAATATCGGCTCTCGCGAAGCCGGCAGATGCCGGCGGTCTGGTTGTCACCGGTCTGCCGTGCGTCGATTCCGGTTCCAGGCCGAGCGCCGGGACCCCCGCCCGGAGGCCCGACCCCATCGGGGCCCTGTCCGATCCCTCTGCACTCGCCTTCGCGGCGATCGGTGATGACCCGGGATCCCAGCGAACGAGCGTTGAAAGTCGCCGGCTTCGGACCTTTGCCGCGATCGAGGTTTTGTCGGATGGATGACGCCGTGGTGGTCCAGCTGTCGCGTCCCGAGGCCGGTTTGTCACGCTGACGATCGCTGTCGTCGATCGCGGGCCTGGTACCATGGGCCCGTCGGGGGATCTCCTCCCGGCGGGCCACCGGCTTTTACCATGCGCCACCTCGTCCTCGTTCTCGGCGACCAACTCGACCGCCGCTCGGCGGCCTTTGACGGATTCGATGCCTCCCAGGATGCCGTCTGGATGGCGGAGGTGGCGGGTGAGTCGACGCATGTCTGGTCGGCGAAGCCGCGGATCGTGATGTTCCTCGCCGCGATGCGTCACTTCCGCGATCGGATCGTCGCCGAGGGGCTGCCGGTCGACTACCGGGCGCTCTCGGCCACGCCCGCCGTCGACGAGCCGCGCTCGCTGGCAACGGCGCTGGCGGCGAGCCTCGGCGGTGAGGATTCCGTCGGCCGCGGTCGGCCGGGCGTCAAACGCGCAGGCTCTGCGCTCCCGCCGGGGAGGCCGGCGAAGCTGATCGTCGTGGAGCCGGGAGAGCACCGGGTGCGCGAGGAGATCACCGCCGCGGCGCGCGAGGCGGGCATTCCCCTCGAGATTCGCACCGATCGGCATTTCTTCAGCACCGTCGACGAGTTTGCCCTCCATGCGCGCGGCCGGAAGCAGCTCCGCCTGGAATGGTTCTACCGGCCGCTGCGGGAGAAGCATGGCGTCTTGATGGAGGATGGCGCGCCGGCCGGCGGGGAATGGAACTTCGACGCCGACAACCGCGGCGCGTTCTCGAAGGCGGGGCCGGGGAAGCTCCCTGCCCCGCGCCGTTTCACCCCCGATGGAGTCACGCGCGGGGTGATCGAGCTGGTGAACACGCGCTTCGCCGATCATCCGGGGAGCCTCGAGGCGTTCGACTGGCCGGTGACACCCGAAGCGGCCCGTGAGGCGCTCGACGATTTCCTCGTCCACCGGCTCCCCTCTTTTGGCCGCTATCAAGATGCGATCTGGACCGGCGAGCCGTGGCTCTACCATTCGCGCCTCGCCGCGGCGATGAATCTCAAGCTCCTCGATCCGCGCGACGTCGTGGCCGGTGCCGAGCGCGCCTGGCGGGAGGGCCTGGTGCCGATCGAGGCGGCGGAGGGATTCATCCGTCAGGTGATCGGATGGCGGGAGTATGTCCGCGGTGTCTACTGGCATTTCATGCCGGAGTACGAGTCGCGAAACGCCCTCGGCGCGACCCTGCCACTGCCGGCCTTCTACTGGACGGCGGCGACGGAGATGAACTGCCTGCGCGACGCCCTCTCGCAGACACTCACCCACGGCTATGCCCACCACATCCAGCGGCTCATGGTGACGGGGCTGTTCGCGATGCTCGCCGGCGTGCGGCCGCAGGAGGTGCACCGCTGGTATCTCGCCGTCTATGTCGATGCGGTGGAGTGGGTGGAGCTGCCCAACTCGCTCGGCATGAGCCAGTTTGCCGACGGCGGTGTGATGGCCTCGAAGCCGTACTGTGCCAGCGGCGCCTACATCGAACGGATGAGCAACGCCTGCCGGGGCTGCCGGTTCGAGCCGAAGCAGGCGACCGGCCCCGCCGCCTGCCCGTTCACCACCCTTTACTGGGATTTTCTCGCCCGCCACGCGGCGCTGCTGAAAGCCAATCCCCGGATGACGATGCAGCTGAAGAATCTCGATCGCAAGGAGGCCGGCGAGATGCGATCGATCCGCCGGCAGGCCGACGACTTCCGCGCCGGGCTGCATTGAGGGCCGCCTTCAGTCGGATCGCCGATCGTGGTCCGGGGCGGTAGCCCGGGAGTGTCCCCTCGGGCGTCATTCGCCCTCTCGTGCTCCTTCACCCCCGCCGTCGTCGGCCGCACAGACTTTCACGCCAACGGCACTCCGGAGGGGGCAGCGTCCACCCTTCTCCCTGCCCCGGAAACGACCCAGGCACCACCGCGGCATGGAGACGGTGCCTGTCTGGCTCGGCAGAGCTTGTTCGGTATAACGAACGTGCCGGCGGGCGGCCGGCATCGCCAAGTACCACGACGCACTCCCTCGAGGGTCCTTTCATGGATTCCGCCCACCTCGGCTCGCCGATACAGTCTTTTCTCGACGCGCTGCGGGCGAAATACGCCGACGACCGCGAAGGGGAGGTCGCCACCTACATTCCCGAGCTGGCGAAGGCCGATCCGGATCTGTTCGGGATCTGCGTCGCCACCACCGACGGCTATCTCTACGAGGCGGGGGATTCGCGGCACGAATTCACGATCCAGTCGATCTCCAAGCCGTTCGTCTACGGTCTGGCCCTCGACGATCATGGCGCCGAGCTGATCCTCAAGAAGGTCGGTGTCGAGCCGAGTGGCGATGCCTTCAACGCCATCAGCCTTCACAAGGTGACCGGCTGCCCGCTCAATCCGATGATCAATGCCGGGGCAATCGCCACCACGGGGCAGATCGTGGCCGATTCCCCGGCGGAGCGGATCGGGCGGATCCTCGAGATGTTCGCACGCTACACTGGCCATCCGATGCGGATCGACCAAGACGTCTACGAGTCGGAGAGTCGGACGGGGCACCGCAATCGGGCCATCGGCCACCTCCTCCGCAACTTCGACGTCCTCGTTGACGATCCGACCGAGACGGTCGACGCCTACTTCCGGCAGTGCGCCATCTCCGTGACTTGCGCCGATCTGGCCCTCCTCGGGGCGACGCTCGCCAACCAGGGCGTCAATCCCGTCACCGGCGAGCAGGCGATCCATGAGCAGCATGTCGAGAGTGTGTTGAGTGTCATGGCCTCGTGCGGGATGTACGACTTCTCCGGTGGCTGGATCTACAACGTCGGCATGCCGGCCAAGAGCGGCGTGGCTGGGGGAGTACTCGCCGTGCTCCCCGGCCAGCTCGGGATCGGCGTCTATTCGCCGCGGCTCGATGCCCAGGGAAACAGCGCCCGTGCGCTCAAAGTCTGCGAGGAGTTGTCGAAGGCCTGGGAGCTCCACCAGTTCAATCCCCCCTACTGTGCGCAGACGAGCCGGCGGCTGGCCTACACGGCGGCGCAGCGCAGTTCGAGCCGCACGCGCCATCCCTCCCACCGCGCGTGCCTGCGCGACCATGGCCAACGGATCCACGTCGTGGAGATGCAGAGCAACCTGGCCTTCTCGACGACCGAGCCGATCGTCCGCGACGTCCTCGAGCGCGTCGGCCGGCCGCTCGCCGTGATTCTCGATTTCCACCATGTCTCCGCGATCAACGGCGTCGCGGTGCGGCTGCTCGTCGACCTGGCGGAATCACTCACCCGCCGGGGTGCCATGGTGTTCTTCACCCACACCCACCGCCTCGGCGTCGTCCGTGAGCAGGCCTCTGCTTATCTCACGGACCGGGGCGAGGTGGAGGCGCTGTTGAGGTATCACTCCGCCGACGGCGCCCTCGAGTATTGCGAGGACGTCCTCCTTGACGAACTGCACGCCTCGATCGAGTCGGCCTACCAGGATCTCAACCAGTACGAGATCACGGCGGCTCTCACGGAGGATGAGATCGCCCTCTTCGCCACGCTTCTCAAGCACCGCTCCCACGCCAGTGGCGAGAAGATCATCACCAGCGGTGAGGAGGCGACGAACCTCCTTCTGATCACGAAGGGGGTCGTCGGGGTCTGGCTGGGGGAGGATGCCGCTGTGGGGAACCGTGTGGCGAGCTTCTCGGTCGGGACGATGGTGGGGGAGATGGCTTTCTTGGACGGCGCCCGGCGGTCGGCCGACGTGGTGGCCGAGGGGGATGTGGAGACGGCCGTGTTCGAGATTGCCGATTTCCACCGCCTGCAGCAGTCTCACCCCGTCCTCCACACGAAGATCCTGCGGAACATCGCCGTGTCGCTGGCGACGAAGCTCCGCAAGGTAAACCAGGACGTCAGCATCCTCTCGGCGTCTCGCGACTGAGGGTGGAGCGCCCCACTGCGCTTCACAGCTCGATCGTCTCCCCTTCCCGTGCGACTCCGATGATCATCCCGGGATGGTCGCGGCCGGCACGGGCCCGGGCTGCTGCGCCGAGGCGGTCGAGGTGATCGTCGTCGTGGGAGGGATCGTGGTGGAAGAGGACCACCCGGCCGATGCCCACCCCGCCGGCCAGCGCCATCACCTCGTCGACGCAGCCGTGGCCCCAGCCCCTCCGCGTCACGATCTCGGTGGCGTCGTACTGGGCATCGGCGATGAGGATCGCCGCGCCGGCGATGAAGTCGCGGATCCGCGGTTCATCGGGGCCAGCGGTCTCGTGATCGCTCAGAAACACGATCGCCCCTTGCGGGGTCTCGATCCGGAATCCAAGCGATCCCCCTGGATGGTTGGTCGGGCAGGCCGCCACCGCCACATCCCCGACTCGGAATCGCAGATCGCCGGCGAGGTCGAGGTGATCGAAGTCGATCGTCGCCGCAAGCCGGTCGAAAGGGAGGGGAAACCAGCGCTTCCCGTCCATCTGATCGGCGAACACGCGCCGCAGGTCGGCGGCCGTGGGGTGCCCGCCGACGACCCGGATCCTCGTCGTCGGCAGGTAGGCGGGCGCGAAAAACGGAAAACCCTGGATGTGGTCCCAGTGGGCGTGAGAGTGGAGGAGCGTGAGTGCGATCGGGGTGCCGGAGTGTTCCTTGAGCAAGGCCTGCCCGAGGGGGCGGATGCCGGAACCGGCATCGATGACGATCCGTTCACCCCCCGTCCGCACCTCGACGCAGGTGGTGTTGCCACCGTAGCGGAGCGTCGCGGGCCCCGGCGACGGCAGCGAACCGCGCACCCCCCAGAAGCGCACGAAGGTGGAGTGTGGCCTCTGTGGATCGTGTGACATGGAGACGGCCTCGGGGGCCTGTCTGGGGCGGATGTGCGGGAGCGATCACGCCCGCAGAGAAGAGAGGGCGATGCCGACCTCCCATCGGGAAGATATTCGACTCCCCAGCCTCTCCGGAGGGAAGGGGTGTGTTTCGGGCCGGTCGTGGAGGAGATCACTCGGTCCGGCGGTCGGAGTGGCGCAGCCACGCCACCGTGAGATCGGGGAAGTCGCTGAATACACCGTCGACGCCGGCCGCGAACAGCGCTCCTTGGAGATCGTCGAAGGAGCCGGCCCAGGACGGCAGCCGGTCACGGCGGAGCGTGTAAGGATGGACGGCGAGCCCGGCGGCGTGGGCCCGTTCGACAAGTCCGCTCGGCTTTCCAGTCGCGTCGAGGACCCGTTCGATCGGGGGCCCGATGCCGTCGGCCACCGTCGCGATCCGCGCGAGTCCTTCCGCGGTGACCAGCGCATCCTGGTCCTTCCCGCCGATGAGTTGCACGAGCTTCCCCTGCCAACCGAGCTCGCGGCGGATCCGCGTCACCTCGTCGGCCTCGAAGCACTGGATGTGGCAGGGGTCTGCTTTCGTGGCGTAGCCGTGGCGGTGGAGAATGTCGACGACGGCCTTGGCGACGTCGTGCCCTTCGGAGCGGTGCCAGGCGGGGGACTTGATCTCGGGGTAGATGCCGACGGTCCGGCCGGTGCTGTGGTTGATCCCGGCGAGAAACTCGAGCTCCTCCTCGAGCGAAACGATCCCGAACCGCGACTGCCCGCGCGGGAAGCGGTCGGCGTAGGTCTGTCGGCCGGTGGCGGGATCGAGCCGTTCGGTGAGCGCGAGGGTGCGCAGCTCGGCGAGAGTGAAGTCGGTGCAGTGGTGCTTCCCGTCGGCCCGGGCCCGGCCGGGGAACTTCACCGCGACGTCACTGACCGCATCGAGCGAGGTGTCGTGGAGGACGACCGGCACGCCGTCCTTGGTCATCACCACATCCTGTTCGATGGCGTCGGCTCCCTGGCCGTGGGCGAGGGCCTTGGCGGGGAGGGTGTGCTCGGGGAGGTAGCCGCTGGCTCCGCGGTGGGCGATGACGATCGGCATGGCGACGGGCATGGCGGGAGGTTCCGCGGCGACGGGGAAGGGGATGGCGACCACGAGCAAAGCCAGGAAGGCCCTCGGGATCGCGGAGGGGGCGGGGGGCGAGAGTCGTGTTATCATGGATTTTCCCAGGGGTTTCTCCACAGGATAAGGCCTTTTGCGGGCTTGGAATGGGGGGTCCACGCCGTCCATTCTTGGGGATCGGCGTCCAGTTTGTCAGTTCCCGTACGCCTTGACTTTA
>JBBAVV010000033.1:26507-56733 GCA_040397545.1 Pirellulales bacterium | reverse complement strand
TAGACCGGCTTGCAGATCGTGTAGGTCTGCTCGCGGGTCTCGTACACCGGCTTGCAGACCGTGTACGGGATCTCCTTCGTCATCGTTTCGTAGACCGGCTTGCAGATCGTGTAGGTCTGCTCACGGGTCTCGTAGACGGGCTTGCAGACCGTGTACGGGATCTCCTTTGTGAGCGTCTCGTAGACGGGCTTGCAGACCGTGTACGGGATCTCCTTCGTGAGCGTCTCGTAGACCGGCTTGCAGACGGTGTAGGTCTGCTCACGGGTCTCGTACACCGGCTTGCAGACCGTGTACGGGATCTCCTTCGTGACGGTTTCCCACACCGGCTTGGAAACGGTGGAGTTGACGATCTTCGAGCGGGTCTCCCACACCGGCTTGGTGACGGTGTACTCGACCTCCTTGAACGACCGCTCCGTCTCGTAGCGGACGCAGTCGATCTCCTTCTGCTCGACGATGCGCTCGCACATCGTCTTGTAGCAAGTGATCTCCTGGCGCTCCCAGACGGTCTCGCGCACCGTCCGGGTCGGGCCGCAGGGCGCCGAGCCCCCGTCGACAAAACCATCCTCGACGATCCGACCGCCGACCGAATCGCCGACGTCAGGGGCCGGACCGGCATCGCCGGTCAGGACGCTCTGCGCGGCGTCGGGACAGTCCTCGCCGGCCGCCCCGATCGCGTCGTCGGCGCGGAGCGCCGGCGCCACCATCCAGGCAGCGGCCAGCAGCCAACTCATCCACGTGGTCTTCATGCATGCCGCCCCTCACGGGGCGACTCCTGAAAAAGGGAACGAAACTCTTGGGTGGGCGTGGGGGCAGGGTTTCCCACGCTCTTCAACCATCGACCACAAATCCCCCGCAGGTTGACCAAACCACGCATCCGTTCGGCTTTTTCCAGACCACCAGCGCCGGCACATCCGCTACAGATTCACGGCTGTTGCCGGCTCGGATCGCTCCGGGAATCATCTCCGCAACGCCGCCCCCGGCCCCGTTTCACCAAGGCCCGCAACGACTTGCAGCCGGTCCGCCGGCGCCCCGGAAGGTGGGCCGCGTTGCGGGGGCGCTGGTTCGGGGGGTAGAGTTTTCTCGCGGTCCGTCCCCCTTCACGGCGTCGACGCCCCATGCCCGACTCGCGAGTCACGTCCGGCGACCTCCCGTCCGATCATTCGGTCCCGAAGGTCGTTGTCAGCCGATTGAGCCTCTATCTGCGCGAGCTGCAGCGGCTTCAGGGGGCCGGGCAGCAGACGATCTCGTCGAGCCAGCTCGGCGCCCTGCTCGGCTTCGGCGACGCCCAGGTGCGGAAGGATCTGGGCTTCTTCGGGCAGTTCGGCTACCCCGGCGTCGGCTACCGCTGCGACGAGCTGATCCATGCCATGCGCGACATCCTCGGCACCAACCACCGCTGGCCGGTGGTCATGGTGGGGGTGGGGAATCTGGGGCAGGCGCTCCTCGGCTACCGCGGCTTCGGCCGGCAGAACTTCACGATCGAGGCCGCCTTCGACGCCGATGCGGCGAAAGTCGGCGGAACGGTGCGAGGGCTCGTCGTCCACCACATCGACGACTTGGCGCAGGTTGTCCGGACGAAGGGGATCCGGCTGGGCATGATCGTCGTCCCGGCGGAGCGGGCCCAGGAGGTGGCCGAGCGGATGGTCGCGGCGGGGATCGACGGGATCGTCAACTTCGCCCCCGTCACCCTCACGCTCCCCCCCCACGTGGAGACGGTGGCGGTCGACCTGGCGATCGAGTTGGAGCAGCTTTCGTTCGCGGTCACCAACAAGCTCGCCAAGGGGGGGGCAGAAGCGCCCCCCCGACCGAGCCGGGATCTGACTGACGCCCATCCCTCCCGCTCCCGCGATGGGGTATGATTCGCACCGCCCACTACCCGGTGGTGTAACGGTAGCACAAGGGATTTTGGTTCCCTTTGTCTAGGTTCGAATCCTAGCCGGGTAACTCACGCCGCCGTTGGTCGGCACGCCGCTGCTGACGCCGTTCATGACCTCCATCGACGATCCATTCCGCAGGGCCCGCGAGACCGACGGCGTGCTCCGCTGTCCGTTTCAGGGGGATGAGATCCCGATGCTGCTGCGGCATGAGGAGGTTCGCCGGGCCGCGAAGGACTGGCAGACCTTCAGCTCCGACGCGCCATTCCGCGTGCCGATCCCCTCGGAGGAGCATCTGCGGAGCGTCCGCCAGTTGCCGATCGAGCTCGATCCCCCCGATCACACCGACTACCGCCGGCTCGTCGAACCGTTCTTCCTCCGAGCCAAGCAGCCGGCCTTCGTCGCCCGCATCGACAGTCTCGTCGCCCGGCTCCTCGACGAGGCGCTCGCTGGCGACACGATCGAGATCGTCGAGGGATTCGCCCTGCCGCTCCAGTCGCGGGCGCTGACTGTCCTCCTCGACGTTCCCGAGGCGGAAGCCGACATCTGGATTGGCTGGGGTGTCCATGTCTTCCACGGCAACGACGGCCTGAAGAAAGCCCGCCAACTGGAGGACTACCTCAACGACCGCTTCGATCGGGCCGACGCCCTCGGCGAGGACTTCTTCAGCCTCCTCTCCCGGGCCAGCTTCCGCGGCCGGCCGCTGACGCGTGCCGAGCTCCTCGGCTTTGCCAATCTTGCCTTCGCCGGCGGCCGCGACACGATCATCCACTCGATCGCCTGTGCGATCGGTCACCTTGCCGGCACCCCGGCCGATTTTTCCTTCCTCCGGGCCGATCCCGACCGTGTCGTCCACGCCGCCGAGGAGTTCTTCCGGGTGTTCATGCCGCTGACCCACATCGGCCGCGTCTGCCCGGTGGCCACCGATGTCCACGGGATCGCCGTCGAGCCGGGGGGGCGGGTCTCCCTGGCGTGGGCCTCAGCCAACCTCGACGGCGCGGTGTTCGACGATCCGCTGGCGATCCGCCTCGACCGTCGCCCCAATCCCCATGTCTCCTTCGGCTTCGGCCCCCATCTCTGCCTGGGCGCCGCCCATTCGCGGACACTGATGAAGTCGCTCCTTGTCGCGCTCTGCCGGCAGGTGGAGAGGATCGAACTGATCTCGAAGCGCGACCGGGTGGAACATACCGCCGGCTATGACCGCACCCTCGGCTACGACGAACTGACCATCCGGATGGCCCCCGCGACGCGCCCGGCCTGAAAACGCCCCCTCACGGCTGCTTCCGCTCGTAGGTGACGAGGAAGTGTTGCGTTCCCTCGGCGGTCTTGAACTCCGTCGGCCGGTCTTTGCCGCTGAAGTCGTAACAGACCCGGAGAGTGTCCTTCTCGACCTCGACGATACCGAGGATCGTCTTCCCTTTGTTCGGGCCGACCACCCCGACGATGTCGATCGCCGCGGGGGCAACCGCCGCATCGACCTTCACCGTCCCCTTGTCGACCTCCTTGCCGACGGTGACGGTATAGGCCTCGCCGGCGATCTCGAGGACGATCCCCTGGCGGGCCTCCTCGGGAAACGGCTGGCCGGCGAACTCCATCGCCACCGGCAGCCAGATGCCGTCGAGGAGGGCCTTTCCATCGTCGGCCGCCAGAGCGGGCAGACTGGCGACGAGCCCGCAGGCGATCGCGCCGACGACGACCACCGCCTCGAGAAGCTTCTTGAGATTCGTGGCAACGGCGCGGGTCTGGCTGCGGAGGCCGAGGCGGATGAGCGGCTGCATGAGTTTCCCCAGGAAGGTTTTCGGTGCGATTTCAATGACACGCGTCATCCGGGTTCCGGTGCCCGTCGGCCGATTCTAGCCGGGGAAGGGCCCCATGCCCTACGCTCGGGCTCGATGTTCACCTCGCTCCCCCTTGCCAGCACGACCGTCGACACCCCGCTGGGGCCTCTCACGCTCACCGCTTCCCCGGTGGGCCTGCGGGGTGTGAGCTGGGAGGAGGAATCGGTCGGTGTCGTTTCCGACGGAGGATCGCCTCTCTCGGGATCCGAATCGGCCGCCGACGCACCTGCCACCACGCTGATCCTCCGGGCAGCCGCGACGCAACTGGAGGCATATTTCACTGGCCTGCGGACAACCTTTGATCTTCCCCTCGATCCGCCCGGCACGCCGTTCCAGCGCGCCGCCTGGGAGATCCTTCGCACGATCCCCTTCGGCCGCACGATGACCTACGGCGAGCAGGCCCGGAGGCTCGGCGGGGCGAACAAGGCCCGCGCCGTCGGCGCCGCCAATGGCCGCAACCCACTTCCGATCATCGTCCCCTGCCACCGCGTCATCGGCGCCGACGGCTCGCTCACCGGCTTCGCGGCGGGCGTGGAGCGGAAGGCTTGGCTGCTGCGCCACGAAGCCGCGATCAGCGGCCGCGCCGATCGCAGCCGTCGCTGACTCTGTCAGCGGAGCCGCGCCGGACTCTGCTTCTCATCCGACCGGCTCGAAGTCTCCCAGCACCCAGGAGCGGTCGAAGTAGGCGGCCGTCGGACCGTAGAGCCGGAAGTAGCTGAACCAGCCTTTCCCGGGGAGCGTCTCGATCCAGTTGCCCGCCGGCTTCCCGACAGGCGCTGCCGGGCCGAAAAAGAGGTCCACCGAGCCGTCCGGGTTGGTGGCGATCGGATCGCGTGACGACCGGTCGGGCTGGACGCCGGTATCGACGAAGCAGCGCGTCTCGTTGTCGTAGACGGTCACCGACCAGAACTGCGCGACGGGCACATCCTTCGGCACGGTGAGGCGGTAGGTCTTGCCACCGTCGAGCCACCTCCCGGTGGAATCCCTCGTGGCCTCGAGATAGACCTGCCCGACACCGACCGCGCGCCCCATCATCCCTACCGACACTCCGACCGCCTCGTAGAACCAGCTCGTCCGTTCGTCGAGCTCGGTATGGTGGGCGGACTCCTGATTCGTCTCGGCGAGCATCAGGGATTTCTCCCACTCCCGCTCCGGCCAGATCTTCGCGCCGGCAAACCGCTTCTGATACGCGATCGCCCGGGCCATCGCCTCGCCCGCTGCGGCCGCGTCGGCGAGAATCTTCTGTTGCCTCGCGCTCGGCGCGAACGGCTTCCCCTTCTCGATTCCCAGCGGCTGGAGCATCCCCATCACGATCCTGTCGCGCTCGTGGACAGGCTCTTCGGTGATGATCCTTGCCAGCTCTTGCCAATAGACGAGCCCGCGGGGCTGCGCGCCGCTCCACGGCCGGCCGGCGGGGGAAAGATGGCGCGTGGGGCCGGGGTTCTCGCGTTGGGAATACGGATAGATCCGCAGGCCTTCGATGAGTGCCTTGGCCTTGACCGGATCTGGATCGAGAACGCGGTGGGCCGAGAAGATGTTCGCTGTCGGTGAGCGGAAGACGAAGTAACCATCAGGCTTCATGTCGGCGTCGTCGGGGCCGAGGATCAGATACCTTCCCCCCGCTCCCTTGTCGGGGCCGGTCTGCCCGGAATCGGTGATCGGCCGCTGCCAGAAATCGGTGCAGCCCCCTGCCGTCGGCCCGGCCGGAATCTCCAGGACAAGCGGCCCCGATTCCCGCAGATTCGGGAAGGCCATGATGTAGGGGGTGGTGGCGTTGGCGGTGAGGAGGCCGAGTTTGTCCTGGAACGTGAGGTAGTCGACATAGTCGAGCTTTCCTGCCCCGAACTTCGTCGCATGCTCACTCTGCCACTGCACCATCGCCATCAGCGGGAGGGCCCAGAGATAGGCCTGGCAGGCCCGCTGGAAGTCGAGGTCGTCGAAGAGCTTCTCGACGGTGGCCGCGGTGGGGTAACCGTGATCGAGCTCGAGTGTGCCGAGCCTCGATGCCACGCTGCCGGTGGTGGGGAGAACGCCGTCCGCTGCCAAGGTTCAGTCCTCGTTGGTGTTCGTGGTGTTGATGGTGATCGTGCAAGAGGCGTTGCTGGCCCGGCCGTGGCGACTAGCTGGAAAAGTGTACGTTCTACCCCTCGGATCTCTCCATCCTCCGGCGCCCCGGCCATGCCATGACCAGCCCGAGATCCGCGCAACCGTCATCCGGGGGCCAACTCGGGGCCGAACGGCCGGTAGAATGCTGTGGCGACGATCGGTCGGTGCGGTGCCCCGGCGATCCTCGCCCCGTCTTCAGCCCGAGTTGCGGAACGTAACGCCCCCCTCCGCCGGAACCGTGGTCAATGAGGCTTCGATGGGTTCGCTCTCCGGACATCTGCTGGTCGCTGCCGCAAAACTGAACGACCCGAACTTTTCCCGGACGGTCGTTCTGCTCGTCGAGCACGATCGGGGCGGGGCCCTCGGCCTCGTCCTCAATCGCCCCGGGGCCGAGAGCCTCGAGAGGGTCTGGGACGAGTCGGCAAACGGTCCGTGCCCCGCTGATGTCGTGGTGATGAACGGCGGGCCGCTCGAGGGGCCCCTGCTCGCGCTCCATGCCAATCCCGCCATGACCGAACGGGACATCGTGCCGGGTGTCTTTCTCGCCATGCGCAAGGATCTTGTCGTCACGCTCGTTCGCGACAACCATGCGCCGCTCCTGGTCTTCGCCGGCTATTCCGGCTGGGGCGCCGGGCAGCTCGAAGCGGAGGTGGCGGCCGGTGACTGGAGGATTGCCCTGGCCACGAGCGACTTCGTCTTCGGCGACTGGGACAGCCTCTGGCAACGCGCTACCACGCACGTCGCCGATACGAACCTCGCCGCGGCGCTTCGCATCAAACACAGGCCCGCGAAGCCTTGGCACAACTGACCGGGCGCTGGCAACGGCACCGGTCGCCGGTTGCGGCAAAATCCTCCCGGCAGGAATCGAACCTGCGACCAGCGGCTTATAAGGCCGACGCTCTGCCACTGAAGCTACGGGAGGGAAGCGAGATCAGACGTATTCCATCGCGTATCACGCAGCCCTCCTTTCCCGTGGTGTGTCGCCGTCGCACCGTTCACCGCAACGGCTGGAGCGATCGGGAGCAATCATCGTACCCACCCAAGCCATCGATGGCAGCGCCCGATTCTGCCTCCCCAGCGCCGACGCGGGCCTTGCCACTGACCTCAAACCGTATCCCTGCGGTCAGGCCGGTCGCACCGCCGCCCACCCGTAGACGGCCGTGAAGAAGAGAAACAACACCGTCAGCCCGTGGTACCCCAGCCGGAGCCACCACGCCGTGAGGTGCTCCTTGACGTCGAACACCCCCTGAAGTCCCACGCGGATCCCCCAGAACACCGCCACATAACCGCAGACTGCGCGGGCCAGATCACTTCCCCCTGCCAGGGCGCGGGCATTGAAGAGGGTGATCAGCCCGAAGGCCACGATCGACAACACGACATACCCGCCATACACCCAGTACATCTGCCGGTGCAGCCGCGACAGACATGCCAATTCCTTCCGCCAGTCGAGCCGCAAGGGCACCAGGGCCGAGGCCACGAGGACCCCGAAGTGCCCCACACCCCCCGTGAACAGCAGGGTGGTCAAGAGATCTTCCGACATTCCACAGCCCCCATCGCTTGAAGAAACGGCACCACGACGCCGACAACGAACGGCCGGTGAAACAGCAGGCCGGCCGGGCCGAGCACCAGAGCGATGGTGAACAGCCTCCCCCGCGCCCCGCCGCCGAGCCCCAGGGCCCGTCCGGCCCGGCTCCGCTCCGCAAGCAGGCCCACCCCCTGGAGCATGAAGAACGCGGTCGGCCGGCCATACCCACCCCCAGCAGGCCAGGAGATGACCGCATCATGCACCAGCCCGCTGAACGTGAACCCGGCGAGGACGGCGCCCGCCGCGCCCAGCAGCGGGGTGAGCGGACGGAACAGAAAGCGGTGGGTGATGTCGCGGAAGGCGGTATTCCAGCGGCGCCCCCAGAAGTCGGCGAGACTGGTCGCCGCGAGCGGCCGGTGCATCAGGGGCTTGGCCTCGACCCCCGCGCTGCGCCACGCGCAGGAGAGGAGATGGAAGAGACCGAAATGAAGCACCATGACGATGCCGAGCATCCCGGTCCATCCGATCAGGGAGGGATACTCCGTGGGAAGCAGGCGGACGAGCCCGAAGAGGATCACCAGTCCGGCCGTCAGCTTCCCCACTGCGGCGAGCCATTCGGCCCGTCCCGGGGGGCGGGGCGACGGCAGCCGATCGGGCTCGAGAAAACGCCGGGCGTCGAGCCCCGGCCAGAGGAAGAGATACCCCAGATGCCTCCATATGGGCTGGCCGCGGACGGGCGTCCGCCGCCAAGTCAGCCACTTGCACCCGGAGAAGATCATGAACGCCAGGAGCCACATCATGGCCCAGCGTGGCCAGTTGCCCGGTGCGAGGAGCGGCACGAGCCAAGGGGCCAGGAGCAGCGGCCCCCATCCCTGCCACCAGCGCACGGGAGCAGGCATCGACCGCCGGGCGGTATCGCTGGCCGGGTTGACCGGTTCGGCATGCATCTTGTGGCCCTTGGCATCCTTCGGTCGTCAGCCTGTTCCGCCCCGGCGCCGTGCTTCGGCACCGCGACCGTCGCGCGGTCCAGTCGCCGAGCTACGCGTGACAACAAATGTCCGCCCGACCGTGCCACTCATGATCGATGCCCCGCATCAGCAGGGCACAGTCAAACGTGATCGACCCGGCGGGAAATACCGCCACGTCGTCGAAGCAACTCGACCGTACCTCAGATGCCGACGAAGCCGTAGCCCCGATGGAGCTTGGGACGGAAAGGAGGGGGAAGCGTGCGGGCGACCACATCCGGATCGACCCGGTAATTCACGAGGATCCGTCGGTCGATGACACCGCGAACAACCGGCAGCCGCATGACCACACCTCCGATGCTGTTCCATCACCACTCAAGCCCGCCCGCCGCCGCCGAACAGTGGCCGCGGACCCGCTCGGCCCGCTCCAACGGCTCCCCGTGATCAGCGGCCTGTCGGTGGCTCTGACCTTGCGGGCGGCCACCGTCGATCAGCCCCAAGAGGCCGACGCTCGCCAAGAGAAACATCGAGGCTGCCAGGTTTTGCCCCGAAGAGCGCGCCGTCTCCAGCCCCACCGATCGGGGAGTCCGACCTCCCGTTATAGCGTCGCGTGGGCCGGAGGTGCGACGCGGGCACAGAATGCCTCCAGCACCTCGGCGGCTCGGCTCGGCGACACTTGGAGGATCAGATGCGGGCCGGGCAGAGCCGCCACCTCGGCATCAGGCCGCACCGAGCGCACCACCTCCCAGCAACTCGGCCGCACCACCATGTCTCCGGTCGCCTGCAGGTAGAGGATCGGCACCGGGCACCCGCGGAGCTCGTCTGTCACATCGACACCAGCGACGGAGAGCGCGCGGGCCGCGAGGGCGACCGGGGACACGGTCCGGACGGCTGCCCGGAACATCCGCCCCAGCCGACCGAAGCCATGGCGACCGAGCATCACGCAGGAGAGGATCCACAGCGGCTGCCAGCGGAACACCCAGGGGCGCACCATCGTTCTCCAGCGCTCGGGCACCTGCAGTGGAAACTGGACAAATGACGCACAGAGGACCAAGCCGCGCAATCCGAGGGGCCGCCGGGCGGCGAGCATGACCGCGAGTGGCCCGGAAAAAGATTCGCCGACGACCACAAACGGACCGGGGGGAATGGCCGCCAAGATCAACGGCAGCAGCTCGTCGTAGCCGCAGGGGGCGTGCGTCGGGTACGCGATAGCCGTGGCCGGCAGCGTCGCCGGCAGGGCGGCAAGGAGCGGCTCAAACAGCCGGCTTGTCCCGTCCATCCCGGGGAGGAGGAGCAGATGCACGTGTCCTTCCGTCAGCAGCATGGCCCACCGTCGTCCAATGCAGAAAGAGACCCTCGCACTGCCTCTCAGCGCCTCACAAAGCCTGTTGGGACAGCAAGCGACGAAGCCGCGTGCGCACCGAAATCAACCAACATGAACACCGACATTCACTCGTCACGGGGAGTCGTCAGAGCCGACGGACCGCGGCGATCTCGCGTCCAGCGCACGGGTTGGACCGACCCGGTGATCGATGAAATTGCCTGACGCTCGGCCCATCGAATCAACCGGCTTCGGGCCACTTGATTTGAACTCTCCGATTGGTTGCAAGGCAATCTCGCAGATACAGGTTGATGAGGCTCTGGTATGGCACACCGGCTTCGGTGGCCATGCCCTTGAAATACTCGACCACGTCCTCGGAGAGCCGTATTGTGACGGGCTTCTTCAGCTTCGAAGCATAGGGGTTCTTGCGGGACTTGAGCTTGGCGAGATCGTATTCCGCCTTCATGGTCTATTTCCCTCGGTAGAAAGCGCTCTCACGCTTGGTGGCTTTTCGCGCTGAAATGATTCGCACGACGGTCTCCTGTTCTCGCTCGCAATGACAGACAAGGAGCAGCGTGGCTCCCGCGCTCATCCCCAACAGGATGAAACGCTCTTCGTCGGTTGAAAGGTTTTCATCGAAGAACTGAACGGCGAACTCGTCGTAAAAAGACGGATTTCGCCTCCTCGAACGAGACCCGATGCTTTCGCAGGTTGGCGGCTGCCTTGAGAGGATCCCAGTCGAACGCAATCATACATACATCGTATTTACTGCTAGGAAGCTGTCAACGGGGCTTCTTGATGTTCATCTGCCGCGCATGCGACACCACATCCACTGCCGCCCCAAACGCAGTGCCCAAGGCAAGCCCGAGTGCGAGGTGGTCAACGGCCGCGCCGAACGCGACACCCAAGGCAGCACCAACACCGACTCCCGCCCCCGGAGAAGAAATCCCAAACCCCAACTTCTTTTCAGGCTCTTCGCCCATGGCACGCCCCTACGGAGAAGGTGTTGATACGAAGTCATCCACCAATCGCTACGGTCAGGCTGCCCCTTCGCGTCGTTCGCAGCGCCCGCTGCGGCACAGGATCCAGCGGGCTCGACACGGCCAAGCAGTTCCTCGAGAAGTCGGCTTGCCACCGCATCGGGCATCCCCGGCTCGCCGATCAATTCAGCCTCTGGCACGCGCGTGCCGGTAAACACGAGCCTCGATCTTTCAATCCCCATGTGACGAACGCCAGCGCGGACCCCCTGCCGGATTGTAACCGATGGCTAGGTCGCTTCGTCGATGGCAGGACCATTCCGTGCTGAGAAGTTGACAGGGTCCGCGAATGCTTTGCGAATGGTTTGCGACGAGGCACGGTCGTTGACGCAGATCGCCAACGTGGCATGCCACTTTCGATCATACGGCTCGGCTGGATACGCGCAGACCATCGCGAACCAGAGCGCGTCTTCGAGGGACTGATTCTCCCGGCTGCCCCGCAGCCGGTCCGGTCTTGGATGACTATTTCCACGGACAGCTAGCGATCCCAACGGACACGGCAGCGACAACAAGAAACCAGGTTGCCAGAGACCGTACGCAAGGCAATGTCAAAGGCTTCTCCTCCATGGCAGAATGACCACGATTCATGGCCAGCGGCCCGCGACAGCGATCACCCACGACGATGCCAACGTGCCCACGCCTCGGGCAGGAAGAAAGCTACCGGTCGCGCTCCGAGGTTCCCTCCGGAATCGTTTTCGTACCGTGAAACAGGATCTCGGCAAAGGAATGTGCGAGATGGTGAATACATCCCGGATCGTATCCGAGGCCGTAATGCTCGGTATACCAGTCGAGTAGTCCACTCTCCAAATCCTGGGCTCGATGCTCAAGCGACTTGTCTGTGTGTCGGCGCAGACGCCGATCGTACGACCGCCACCGCCGCAGTGCCGGCTCGATGAATAGATCAACGGCCATCGGGCAGCCCTTGCCTCGCTCTTGCACGATCAGGGCTTTCATCGCAGGGATGATCTGCTCAGCGTCCATCCGCATCCCCGAATCTCCGCCGCCAAACGATCGTACCCCCCAAAACCAGATTCATGGTCGACTCCTTCCATTCGGTCCCCCGGCGGTAGGTGAACTCGACCAACTCGCCCCGAAACGGGGCATCCATGATGGAGTGATCCGGATCCCGCTCGGGGCCGGCGCGGCCTGTCGCAGTCATAAGCCAGCTACGGTTGCCTTCCGACCGGGGCTTCCCCCGGCTCAGTCCATTTCCAAGTCTCGCGAATCCGCGTCAAAGCGCCGCTTGCATCCCAATCGCCGCCCGCGCCCACCATCAGCAGGTAGGCTGTGTCGTTGCGAAAGATGATGATCATGTTCCGAGGTGTGGCGAGATCCTGGCTTGATGTTGTCACACACACGCCCGCGGTACCGTCAAAGTCCATGGTTTCCGGTACCACACTTCCGCCGGCATTTTTGGCAAATGTCTCTGCGAGTTTGCTCGCGGTTGGTGCGGCGGGGAGGCCAACATCAACCTTGATCAGCGCTTTCGCATCCTGCATCGTCGCCCCCACCGGCAAGAGCATGGCCTTGGTTTTCTCCCGGTCGGGCGTTACCGCTGACCACCCATCCGGTATCGAGAAGGAAAAAGCACCGAACGACATGCGTTCATTGCCAGACGGCCCTGACGTTGTGTTGATAGACGACTGGCGATCCGCGGCACGAGGTGGTGTGACCGTGCCCTCCATACAGCCCACGATACACACGGGGATGATTACCAGACACTTTGTGATCTTCATCGGTCGCTCCTGGGCTCTTTTTCGAAACACCCTTCCATGCGGGAGCACCTTCTCGAAATCCTGAAAAGGGTGCCAATCGTCGAGTTCGATCGCTTCCTTCGTCGTCCATCCTTCCCGCATCAGCCTCTGGAAGTCAATCATCGGGCATCCCTTGGCACGCCCCTCGGAGGGATCCCTCGCTGGTTCAGGCTCGAAGTCCGTCGTGCCCCACAATCTATCTTGCCGGCATCCAGAATTGTGCCAGTAGGTGGTGTTTCATATCCACAGACCACCGCCGCTCCAGGGGTCCCCTTCGGGAAACAGGGACACGCAAGTCTCCGACCAGCGCCCCCCATGAATCATGGCAAGGACTCGAACGTCCTCGTCGGAAACCTCGTAGATCACCTGATACGGCCCTTGGATGACCTCACGGACAACTGGCGCCGTACTCGGGTACCGATTGGCCAGAGAGCGGAAACCTGCCGATCTGCCGAATACGAGCGGTGATGCGATCCGCCACTCGTGAGGCATACCGAGGAGGGTCAAGAGCCATGTGCTCATGGATCGCCACCAGATGAGCCATGGCAGCGTTCGTCCGGCGAACGGCTATTCCGGCAGCCCAAATCGGTGCCTCACCTCGGCAAGATCCACCAGACGCCGTTCCGACGCATCCTTGCGGCCGGCCTCAATCGCTTCGCGCACAGAGACCCGATCGATCACGTCCTCCCACGGAGCGTCGTTCGGAAGGTCGCTCACCAGCTCGAGCACGGCGGCCTTCATACTCTTCGTTTCAGCATCAGGCATTATCCTGACTCCTCTTTGATGAACTGGAAAGGTGATCAACTGTTTCTCGTCAGGTCCGGTCTGCCTCGGGCTTGCTGGCGAGCGCCGAGAGCGCATCAACGACGGCAACGGGATCGCAAGCGTAGAGGTCGGCGCCGCCAAACGGATTCAGCTCGAGTAGCCGAAGCTCGCCTCCACATTCGCAAATATCGAGCACGTACGCAGCCGCCGGAGCCGGGATCTTCGCCGCCACCGATGACGCAAAGTAAGCTGCCTCGGCATCGAGCGCCACTGGCAGCGATTTACGCCCTGCCGGATCGTAGGCAGATCCGGCGACGACGTTTGTCTCAACGATCACGAATCGCCATTCACGCCCGATCGCTTTGACGGGGGCCGCAATCACGGAGAGCGATTCGTCGTCGAAATAGAACCCATGGTCGAGCTTCGCCAGAGTCAATGACGCGACATCTACGACGCGGCCGCTGAAAGGCTTGAGTGGGCTGTCAGGACGCACGAACATGCTGCGGTCGCCTCCGATCTGCTTCGCGATTGCGGATGCCTGCGCGACAAGCTCATTGGCGGGGCAGATCGCCCACGCCGAATGAACGAGCCACGGCTTGGCCGCCTCGTACCACGCCGAACAGCAGAAGGCATCAACCGGGCACAACGATCCGGGCCTCCAATGGAGCTCTTTGGCGACGCGCGCCGCGTTCCCGAGCGAGCCATGAAAAATGACCGCGGACGTCGGGATGCGTCGTGGGACGCCCTCATACCACCACTCGTCAGACCAATCGATCAGCCGATGCCCGCGATCCCGAATCGTATCGCGCAGGGGCGCATGGGTTTCGGGAAAGACGTCCGACTCGAGAACCCACATCACGCTGTCCATGGTGTTTTCTCTGGCATGGCGGATGGAGGTCGAATGGCCACGATCTCACGAACTTTGTGAGCGCCAGGGAAACGCTCGCGCTCGGCCGCGACGAACCAAGCGCCGGGCCACGCGACGTGGTGCTGGAGCGCCTTGTTGGAACCGGTCTCCGTTGCCTTCGGCCGCGTCTCTGCTCTCACTGATGCTTCTCTGCTCGACAGGACGCTCTCCACAAATTGTCCAGATTTTCCAGGCATTTCAATTCCAGATGTCCGCAGTCGCAACAGATTTTGCCCACCACCTCTGAATACTCGCGACGCTTGAAGATCAGCGCGCTGGGATTGCCAAACACCACCATCTTGGCTTCGAAGCCTTCATGGTCCATGAGGCGTGCGTTCCGTATCACGCGCGGCGAGCCACACTTGGAGCATGCTTCATTGGGCATCTTCTCCGTGCCGGCGTGCGCCACTCCCGCGGTCATCCGAGAATCGGTTTCCGGCCGGAAGGACGGGTCTTCGACCCCCTCCATGGAAGTGCCACACTTCCAGCACACAGCAAAGGTGTCTTCGACGGATGCACCGCACTTCTTGCATTCCCACACAGAGCGACTCCTGGGACGAAAAGACCGAGCGGTAGAGCACGTGTTGAGAAGGTCCGTCTTTCCACCCGACGCTGCGTGGCAGCACGGCGGCTGATGAACACAGCATGCTCATCAGCCTACCATACCCCCTCGTACAAGGGGCATAACGTGCGAGGAGAGGCTCTCGTCTTGGCCGGGCGAGCGTGGGGCGGGTCCATCAAATCGGCGCCGATTCTCAGCTGTGAGACACGATCGGTTGGCCGGTGCTGTTCGGTTGTCGGCGGGAAAGAAGCCATGATCCGCTTTTTCGACGGGATGAGGCAGTCGTCTGTCAACGTTTCGAGGCTTCGACCTCGATGTCGAACCGAACTGGAAGTTCGTGGGCAATTCCGCCATCATCAACTGCCCGGACGACGATTGAATGCCGCCCGAGTGGCTTCCCGCTGCTGTCGTAGACGATCCTGACAACGAATCGGCTCCAGGGCTTGATGGTCATCGGCTCAATCGTCGCGGAGGTACATGCACAACCTCCCGAAACTCGAGCGAATGTCATGGCGGTCGACCACGGCGACCAGACCATACAAGCGACCTCGACTTTCGCTCCGGAGACAACCTTGGCAGTCTTTATCGTAAACCCGCCAACCAGTTGCTCGGCCAGAAGAGGCAGCGTGAGTGCTGTGCCAATCGCAAACAGAAATGTCGTAAGCTGTCGTTCTGGTGAGCCGATGAGAAAGCCTTCAATCCATCTTATCCAACTGCATCGCGGAAGGGATTCGACGCTTGTCTGCGACATGACGGCTGCTACGACCTCCATCAGCGGAGTGCGTGAGGGGGTGTTGGTTTAGCAAACTGGAATCTTCCGTCGAAACCAAGGCAAGAGATAACGCAGCCAGAGAGCGAGGACCATCAGGGCATTGCCGATCAAAAACCAGTACCGATTCGGGGAGCGGGGGTGTGCCGCTGCGGCGGCTTCTGGAGCGCGCATCGGCTTGCCAAACTCGATGGTGCCGTCGGCGTGAATGATTTTTGGCGGATTGACGGTGTGGTCGATGCAGTCCCATCCCTCCGGTGCTCGAAATTCAAAAAGCGCCGGATCAACGGGGTCGTTGATGGCGCGGGAAATCGTCTTGTAGCGTACGATTCCGTTGGGGGCGTTCTGGCGGTTGTACTCAATCCATTCCCTGGCAATGCCATCCTCGGCCTTTGTGACTTCAAGTATTTTTTTCCCACCGACGCTCACAAGCCAGACGGGGTCAAACGAATCGGTCGGTACGTCGAAGGCGGCAGTCCCCTTTTTCCCCTTGGAATCCTTAATCGAGAAGGTGAATCGTCTTCCTCGATTCCCATCGGGGAGCGCCTGATCTCGATCCACGGTCATCCCGCCGATGATTGGATGGCGGCCGCTTGCGAACAGCTCGATTTGTTCCGGCTCCTCCGGCGAGCCGATCGCGAGACTTGATCGGAGGAGACCCGCCATCAGGGGACCAAGAGTCCCTCCCGCCCAGACATCCTCTTCGAGGACACGCCGGCCCGACGCATGGAGCCCGGCCAACGTCTGAATCGGACTCAAGTACACGGAGCGGGAGTCTCCGGGCTTGTTGCCGACATTGATGTTGATTTCACTGATCGCAGCAGTTTCCGCGGGCCCGGTTTCGTTGGGGGCATAGAAGGGTCCGTTGTGCTCGACGACCTGCTCGAGTCGGTAGCCGAGCTCCCGAGAGAAAATGCACCGCTTCCGCATGCGACGCGGCACTTCCTGCTCCGCAAGGAGCCGCTGGATCTCTTGTTCGAGTTCGGGGTTCGTGCCAGGAGAGCTCTGAAGTGCCGATGCGCCGCCCGTTCTCGAGAAAACATCGCTGACGGCTTCGCGGATTGCTTTTGCCGTGTTCTTCGGCAAGACGAACTCAGCGATCACCTCGATGTCGTAGGTTTGCGGAGGAATGGTGCGCAGATGGGCAATGAGTTGCTCGACGTCGGTCGGCGCGGGGGAACCATCGGCGCCCATCGATCGCAGCGGAGCGAGGGCCACGATGAGCACCAGGGTCCACCAACGGCGGAAGCCAGCACCTCGTTGCATGAGGAGATTGGTTCTTGTGATGATCATGAGAGCCCCTTCGTGGCCGGCCGAATCCCCCGGTGGTGAGATATCACTCACCCTTACCAAAGCACTGCCGGGACGCGGGTGGAAGTGTGGTGTCGAATCCGGTGGCAACAGGCCGCGTAATCTCCAAGCGGAAGCTCGGGTCTTGAACGCACTGCAGCATCAAGCACGGTTCGGTTAAAGAGTCGTTTTGGCACTGCTTCACCCCCAAGAAATAGATCGCGGTGCAGGCGAGGGGGGCAAGCGGAATAGGCTCACTCACTGCCACGCACACCACCATTTCCGCCCAGACCAAGTTCATACACCGATTGTATTTTTTCTCAACATCCTTGTTGATCGCCATCATGCACACCCCTTTTGTGCCGATCATTGCGGCGACCGACTTGCAACCAAGCTGGCCTTGTTCGCCAGGCATCACCTCATTGCAGGATTTGTATTCAACAAGCGTCGCGGAAGCGGAGCCGGTGCACGTGTTCGCCTGACAGTTGCAGACCGACGTGTCGGCAGGATTACGTTGGATCCGTTGGCATCCCGTGATCGGCTGTTGCTCGGTGATATAGCCAGCATGGCTGCGAACAGCAGCGAAGATTGCGATGGCGATCAAGGGGACAAAAATCGGGATGGCGGAGCGTTTACGGTGTGTTTTGTGTCCCATTCTTTTGGTTCCCGTTGAGCGGACCGATCTGATTGACCTTTTAACCTTCAAGAAATCCTAAAAAAATGTGGGGGGGGGGGGGTCAAGGGTTTCGATGCAGTCCATGAAAAAAGGTCGGGCCGGCTGGCGCCGGCCCGACCCGTTTTTTAACCGCTCCCGGAATCCCGGGGGCGTTCAGAGATTCTCGATCACAGTCCGAGGGTACCGAGCGTCTTGAGCATCGGCTCGACGATCGGCCGGAGGATGTCGCCCACGCCGGGGATGGCGAGGACGGTGTCGATGATCGGCTGGAGGATACCGAGGTTGGTGCCCACCATCTCCTTCACCGTCGCCTTACCAGCCTCGGGGAGCTTGTCGGCGGTCACCTTGTAGCCCTCGAGGATGCCGGCGAGATCCTTCAGCCCGGGCACGGCGGCCTCGGCGGAAGGAACGTCGGTGATTCCCTTGAAGCTGTCGGTGAGCTTGCCGAACAAACCGGTGACGTCACCGCCGAACGCGGTCAGGTCGATCGCGTCGGTGGCCTTTTCAACCGCTGCAGAGACGGCGTTGGTCGTCGCCTTGACGGCCTCGGCCCCCTTCTCGGCGGCCTTCTCGGCGAGGGCCTCGCCCTTCTTCTGCCCTTCGGCCATCTTCTTCATCATGTCGGTCGGGTTGGTGACCGTGGCCCCCTTGTCGACCGGCTTGACGCCCTTGTCTTTGTTCATGAACAGGAAGGCACCCAGTGCGATCAGCGGCAGGGCGAGCCACGGCAGCCACGACGGGAAGCCCGACGAGGCCGGCTGACGCTCGACATGCCCGTGTGAGGCGTGCGACGAGTGGCTCGCACCACCGGAGGTCGCGGCCGACACGGACTTGGCAATGCTGCCGAAGTCGCCGAGCGACAAGCCGGCCGGCAGGGCCGACTGGATGTTGCGGCTCTGGTCGGCAAACAGGCTCTGGATGCCCGCAGCGTCGATCGCCTTGCCGCTACCAGTGAGCTGCTTGGCGACGGTGCCGAGGACCACCGGAGCGAGGTACGACAGGAGCGAGCGGGACACCCCCCCCTTGATACCGAGGAACGACGCCAGCGTCTCGACGATCGCCGACGTGGCGGTGTTGCCGAACAGCGATCCGAGGAGCCCGCCGCCGACGTTGGAGACCTTGGAGGAGTTCGCCCCTCCGAGCACGCCGGCGAGGTTGCCGAGCATGCCGAGGTCGAGGCCACCGAGGGCGCTGGCGAGTTGGCCGGCACCCTGTGCGTTGCCGGCGAGCTTGGCGAGGCCGCCGAGCAGCGCGGGAACGGCGGCCGCGGAGGCGGCCTTCGTCTGCGCCTCGTTCGTGCCGACGAGGGACCCGAGGCTACCAAGCACCTGGCTGGTCAGCTGGTCTTTGACGAGATCAACGATATTCATGCATCACTCCCAGAAGCGAAAAAAAAAGACGTCACCGGCCACGGCGGGCCCACCGACACGGGGGCGAAGTGCCCTCCGAACGGGTGTGATCCTTTGTACAAGGAGATTTTGTCATACACGCTCGTCGCGGCGATCACAAGCAACCGACCGGCAGTAAAAATTCTTTCCCCCCGGCCGGCAGTCGCGGAGCATTCGGCCGATCTTGCCAATCCCTCCGCCGGCCGCCCCTATACTCGGCTGGCATGTCCCCGCACCTCCCCGCCATCCCCCCGGTCCGCCCCCCGGAGCTCCTCGCCCCGGCCGGGGACTGGGACTGCGTCCGCGCGGCGATCGAAAACGGGGCCGATGCCGTCTACTTCGGCCTCGATTGCGGCCACAACGCCCGGGCCCGGGCGGCCAATTTCCCCGTTTCCGACCTTCCCCGGCTGATCGAGACCCTCCACCGCCATGGCGTCAGAGGGTATGTGACCCTCAACACGCTCGCCTTCGACGGGGAGCTCGGGGAGATCGAGGCCCTGGCCGGGGAGATTGCCGGCAGTGGGGTCGATGCGGTGCTTGTCCAGGATGTCGGCGTGGCCCGGCTCCTGCGGGCCTGCTGTCCCGAGCTGCCGCTCCATGCCTCCACCCAGATGACGCTGACGAGTGCCGAGACGATCCGCTTGGCCGAGGCCCTCGGCATGGAACGCGTGGTGCTGGCCCGGGAGCTGTCGATCGACGAGATCGGGGCGATCCGCCGGGGGACGACGATGGAGCTGGAGGTGTTCGTTCATGGCGCGCTGTGTGTGGCCTACTCGGGGCAGTGCCTGACGAGCGAGGCCCTCGGGGGGCGGAGTGCCAACCGCGGCCAGTGCGCCCAGGCGTGCCGGCTCCCCTACGAGCTGATCTGCGATGGTCGCGACGTCGATCTCGGGGCCCAGCGCTACCTCCTCTCCCCCCAGGATCTCGCCGCCTACGACCTGACGCCGGAGCTCCTCGCCGCTGGGGTCTCGAGCCTGAAGATCGAGGGGCGGCTGAAGACCCCGGAATACGTCGCCAACATCGTCCGCCACTACCGGCGGGCGATCGACGGGGCGGTGGCCGGGGGACGGGCGACGTTCACCCCCCGCGACATCGAGGCGATGGAGCTCTCGTTCTCGCGCGGTTTCTCCCCCGGCTGGCTTCTCGGCTGCGAGCACAAGCGGCTCGTGCCGGCAACGAGCAGCGCCAAACGCGGGGTCCGGCTCGGCACGGTCGTTACCGTGGGGAGGGGACGGGTGACGGTCGATCTCGTCGCGGCGGTGAAACGCGGCGACGGCGTGGCCTTCGATCCGGCCGGCGGGGGCGACGACGCTTCCCAGGGGGGGCGCGTCTACGAGGTTTTCGAGCGCGGCGTGTCGCTGACCGACACCGTCGAGCGCGGTCGGGTCGACCTCGCCTTCGCTCACGGTGCCCTCGAGTTCGCCACCATCCTCCCCGGGCAGACCGTCTGGAAAACCGATGACCCGGTGCTGACTGCCCGGCTGCGGGATTCGTTCCGGGCCCCCCTCGATCAGCTCCACCGCCGCCAGCCGGTCGACTTGAAAGTCTCCGTGGCCGAGGGGGAGGCGCTCTGTGTCGAGGCCGGATTCGGCGACGGGCGCGCCACGGTGATCGTGTCGACCGACCAGCCGGCAGAGCCGGCCCGGCGCCATCCCCTCACCGTCGACGTCCTCCGCGACCAGCTCGGCCGCCTCGGCGGCACACCGTTCGAGCTGCGGCACCTCGAAGCCCGGGTCGTCGGCGCTCCGATGCTCCCCTTGAGCGTGATCGGCAAGCTCCGTCGCGATCTCGTCGAACGCCTCTTGGCCGCGGCGGTCGGCATTGTGCCGCGGTCGATCCGCGCCGGGGCGGCTGGGGCGGTCGCCCGGGTCGATGAGCCGGTGTGGCGTGAGGTGGAAGCATCCAAGCCTGGAGGCGATCCGGTCCTCCATCTCCTCTGCCGATCTCCCGGGCAGGTCGAGGCGGCCTTGGCCGCGGGGATCCGCGAGGTTGACGCCGACTTCCCCGACATTCGTCACTACCGCGATGCCATCCAACGCGTCCGGTCGGCGGGGGGCACGATCCGCACCGCGACGCCGCGAATCCACAAGCCGGGGGAGAACGGCATCTTCGAGCTGATGCTCAAGCAGCAGCCCGACGCCGTGCTCGTGCGAAACTTCGCCGCCCTGAACTGCTTCCATGGCCAGGGGATGATGGTCGATGCCGACTTCTCCTTGAATGTCACCAACCGCCTCTCGGCGGCGTTCTTCCGGGCCCACGGCGCCCGGCGGATCGTCCCCTCCTACGATCTCAACCGCGACCAGCTTGCGGAGCTCGTCGCGGCGGTGCCGGCGACGGTTCTCGAGCCGGTGATCCACCAACGGATGCCGCTGTTCCACATGGAGCACTGCGTCTTCTGTGCCGTCCTTTCCCCCGGCACCGACAAGACCAACTGCGGCCGTCCCTGCGACGAGCATGCGGTCAAGCTGCGCGACCGGGTCGGCGTCGAGCACCCGCTCACCGCCGACGTTGGCTGCCGCAACACCCTCTTCCACGCCGTGCCGCAGAGTGGCGCCGAGGTGGTGCCGATGCTCCTCGCCCGCGGTGTCGCCCACTTCCGCGTCGAGCTCGTCGACGAGCCGGCCGAGGCGATCGAGGGGATCGTCCGTGCCTACCGCGATCTCCTCGCCGGGAGGTGCAGCGGCCGCGACGTCTGGACCCGCCTGCGGGCCGTCAACCGCGTCGGCGTCACGCGGGGCACGCTCGAAGCGATCTAGCTTCACGCGGACAATCGCATCCATGGCCGAGGGCCCTTCTGTGGGGCCGGGGGCAGCGGTATTCTGTCCGACTCGCCGCGACGACCGCGGACCTATCGGCCTCGGGGCGCGATCCCATGGACATCAACGACATCCTCACGGTGCGCCTGCAGGTCACCGATGCCGCGGGCACCGTCCGCGACTGCCCCGTAATCGCCTCCGGGCTCCTCGCCTACGAGGATTACTCCGAGGCCGAATGGGATCGCTTCGTTCCCTGGCGGGGCCTCGATCTGGTCGACGTCGTCCCCCCTGGCATCAGTACACCCCGGCAGGTGGTGCTCGACGTCGAGGAAGTCCGCAGCGGCCGTTGCCGCCGGGTGGTGACGCAGATCCTGGCGATGAGCCGGGTGACGATCTCCTGGGACGACCTGACGGCGAGCCCCGGCAGGTTCGACGTCGTCCTCGACCTCACCGAGCCGCAGGGAGCGGCCCAAATCGCCAGGCTCGAGGCCGATGCCGGCGAGGTCGCCCTCGCCTCGCATGTCCGCGTCCGCGGCGATCACATGGAAGACCTGCTCGACGGCTGACCGGCTAATTTCCCTTGATGGCGATCGCGATCGGCTCCCCAGCCTTGACCTCGGCGACGAGGCCCGAGGTCCCCGCCTTCTCTGTCTTTGCCGGCACCGACCGGACGGTCCCTTCGAGATCGCGAACGGCCACGGGTCGCCCGTCGCCGGCCGTCGCCGCCGCTTTCTTCCCTTGGGCCGCCATCCCGGCATACATCGACGTCACCACCGCCACCTTGTAGCGCCCCGGCTTGATGTCGTAGAGCTTGAACGAGCCATCCTTCGTGATCTGGCTGCTCGACGATTCGCCGCCGCCCTCCGGCTCGAACACGATCAGCCCCATCTCGAGTGGCTCTCCGTCGAGCGTGGCTGTGCCCGAGGCCTGGATTCCCTTGAGCTGGGTTCCCTGCTGGCCGCAGCCAACAAGCGCAACGAGGACGGGGAGCAGAGCGAGGCAACGGGAAAGAAGCATGGGTGCGGATCCTGGGTGAGGAAGAAGCGAGCCGGGGGGAGCGCCGGACGTCACTCGAGGTCGACGATCGATCCGTCCTTGGGGAGGAGGCTCTGGCTCCAGGGAATCGTGTCGACCGCGGCCGACACCGTCCGGGTGCTGCCGTCCCCCATCCCGCAGAGGAGCACGCCAGGGGAGTGGCCGATCGCCCGGTACTCCTGCCACACGCACTGCGCCGGCTTCGGCGTCGACATCGGCGGGAAGAACGTCTTGGAGGCCGGGTTGGTGGGGTCGCTCGTGTAGGCGGTATTGGTGCGGCCGAAGACCGGCCAGTAGCGGTCGTCGGCCGGATGGCCCCAGGCGTTGCCGAAGGTGTCGCTGTTGTTCGGAGCGGAATCGGGCCCGCAGGCCATCCTCCGCTCGGCGAGGAAGATCGTCTTCGAGGTGCCGTCGGTGATGTCGGCAAACCGGCGCTGGCCGTGGGTGTTGTGCCAAGTCCAGAGGTCGCTCTTGTTGTTCTCGGGGCGGCCGAAGACCTGGAAATTGCAGCCGTAGCTGCACAGCGCCACATCGACTGGGTTCTTCCACATCCAGTCGGCACGGAAGCCGTCCTTGAAGATCGGCGAGCCAGCGCTGGCGTCATTGGGGGCGACGAGCGTCGAGACAGGGACGCTCATCGCGGCCCGGTTGGCGTCGATCTGCCCCAGGCCGCTCCCCTTCCAGTTGGTGATGTTCTTGGGGAGGGCCCCCTGTTCAAAGAAGGGGAGGAGGCAAAAGAAGAAGGTGCCGTCGCTGTTGGTGTAGCCGCCGGTGTACTGGGGGCTGCTCCACCAGAAGGCGACCGCCGGGGGGAGACAGCCGAGGGTGTCGTGGCCGTTATGCGTCGCCAAGCCGATCTGCTTGAGGTTGTTGGAGCTCTGCGACCGGCGGGCGGCTTCGCGGGCCGATTGCACGGCGGGAAGGAGGAGGCCGACGAGCGTCCCGATGATCGCGATGACGACGAGGAGCTCGACGAGCGTGAAGGCCCGGAGGGGCCGATGCAGAGGGGGCGTGGTGTGGGCCACGGTGGGCTCCTGAAAAAATGGGGATCAGGGATGCAACGATCTTGAAAGATTTTTGAATGCCGGCTGTGCCCTGTCAAACCGACCCCGGCCCCACCCGGATCACCAAGGCCATCGTCAGCCATGATCACCAGTAGACGTACTGGAGGAACTTCTCCCGGTCGGTCTTGGGGAGGTCGTCGACCGAGCGGACGACGTAGCGATTCTCCTCGGTGTCGATGAGCATCTTGCCGTCGGTGCCGAAGTCGATCGCCTGGCTCTGCGTCCAGCGGGCGGTGAACTTCTGCCGGCCGACATCGGTGTCGACGTCGAAGTCGAGGTAGCCGTGCGCCAGCTTGACGTCATGGACCCGACCGATCGCGCGGACGAGCGAGCGGCGCTTCAGGCCGGTCCGCACCACCACCTGGTCGACTTCCGACCAATCGGCCAGGCGGCGGATCATCCCCACCTCGATCTCGTCGCCAGATTCGTTCCAGCCGCGCACCGAGAGGTAATCCTCGGGGCGTGAGGCGGGGAAGGTGCGGACGATGAACAGCCCCGCCGCGAGCCGCGTGCCATCCTCCTCGAGCTCGATCCGGTCGTGGGGGCCGATGAGGAAACGGTGCGTGCCCGGCTCGAGCCAGCGGATCGCTCCACTGGAGGGCATCGTGGCGGGAGGGGCTGCCACCGCGGCGGCGACCGGTTCGGCAGGCTTAGCGGTCGCGGGCGCGGTCGATTCCTCGGCGAGAAGCGTGTCGACCGTCGGCTGCTTCGTGACCTGGGTCTGGATCCGCACCAGGCGCGCGTAGATCCCGTCGGTGGCGAGGAGCTCGGCGTGGGTCCCCTGCTCCGCGAGGCGCCCGCGGTCGAAGGCGAGGATCCGGTCGGCGTTGCGGAGCGTGGAGAGGCGGTGGGCAATGGCGATCGTCGTCCGCCCGCGGACGAGCACCGCCAGCGCCTCCTGGATCGCCTTCTCGGCTTCGGCGTCGATGTTGCTCGTCGCCTCATCGAGGACGAGGATTCGCGGATCGTAGAGGAGCGTCCGGGCGATCGAGAGCCGTTGCTTCTCGCCGCCGGAGAGCCCCGCGCCATGCTCCCCGAGGAGGGTCTCGTAGGCGAGCGGCTGGCGGCAGAGAAAGTCGTGTGCCCCGGCGGCCTTCGCCGCCTCGAGCCCCTGCTCGAGCGTCGCCTGGGGCCGGCCGTAAGAGAGATTTTTCCAGATCGTTCCACGGAACAGGAACGAATCCTGGAAGACGATCCCGAGACGTTCGCGGAGTTGCTTCGTGGAGAGGTGGCGGATGTCGATTCCGTCGATCTCGATCGATCCCTCCTGGGCCTCGTAGAAGCGGCCGAGGAGATTGACCAGCGTCGTCTTGCCCGATCCCGACCGGCCGACGATGCCGATCATCTCCCCCGGCGCGACGTCGAACGACACGTCCTGCAGCACCGGTTGGTTGCGGTCGTAGCCGAAGGTGACATTCCGGAAGCGGATCGCCCCGCGAGGGTCGTCCCAGGCCTTTGGCTTCTTCGTTTCGGCGATCGATACCGGCGTGTCGAGGAGCTCGAGAACGCGCTGGCTCCCCGAAAGGAAGCTCGTCAGCCAAGTGGTGAAGTTCGAGAGGGCGCCGAGCGGGGCGTAGAACATCGCCAGGTAGGCGAGGAAGGCGATCAATTGGCCGAGCGACATCTCCCCGGCGATCACGTCACGGCCGCCGACATACCAGACGATCAGGCCGCCGAGACCGAAGACGATCTGCATCGCCGCGGCGTAGGTGGAATTGGTGTGCTCGACCCACAGCCGCCAGTTGGAGAGGTGGTCGCTGGCCGTGGCAAACTTCTCCCGCTCCCGCGGTTCCTGGGCGAAAGCCTTGACGACGCGGATCCCCGAGAGCATCCCGGAAAGCGCGGCCATCTGCTTGCTCGAGGCATCCCACAGCCGGTAGTGGCGCGGGTAGACATGCCGCCAGAAGATCCACGAGCCGAGGATCACCAGCGGCACCGGGATGAGGGTGAAGAGGGCGAGCTTGGGGTTGATCCAGACGAGCATCGCCCCCACCCCCACCAGCTGCACGATCTGGAGGAGAAAGCCCCCGGTGATTTGGTGCATGAGCCCGTGGAGGACCTCGCTGTCGTGGGCGACCCGGCTGATCATCGACCCAACCTGATGCCGGTCGTAGTAGGCGATGGAGAGATCCTGGAGCTTGTTGACCATCTCCTGGCGGAGCGTGCCGGTGAGCCCGGTGCCGATCGCGTTGGCAAGCCGCCCTTTCAACACGCCGACGATCGAGAGCAGGATCCGGGAGAACGCCAGCGCCAACACGACCACGAGCAGCGCGGTCTTGAAGTCGGGAAGCGCGTCGACGCCGGTCTGCTCCAGCGCCCGGGCGGAGAGGACGTCGTCAACCATGTATTGCTGGAGCTTCGGCGGCACGAGCTCCGCGATGACCCCCAGGAGCGTCAGCAGGCAGAGGCCGATCGCCCCGCTGGCATGGGGCCGAAGGAGCTCGCTGACGCGGGCGAGGATCCGCCCCTTTTGCATGCAGCGCGGGCACGACTCCTCGCGGGTTGTCTTCCGCAGGCCGCAAGAGGCGCAGCGCGGCGGATCGAGCGCGGCGGCCAGCTCGTCGTCGGCCGGCGTCGTCGCCCCGGACGCGGCGGACTCGGCCGCGAGGGACTCACCGGCGGCGGCCGGCACCGGAGACGGCAGTGCCCCGCCGGCGCCTGGAACCGCCCCGGGAAGCTCGATCTGGCCGTCAGCCGTGCGCGGGCATTCACGCGCCTGTTCCAGCGCCCGCGACACCTTGTGAAAGCGCGTCGCCAGGGCATTGGAATAGCGGAGGAGGTCGATCCAGTCGCCGTCGGACTTGACCTGGAGCGTCCCCCCCCCGACGCCAGCGCTGGTGCGCACCCGGGCAACGTCCGACCAGGGGATGACCCGCAGGACCTTCCCCGCCGCGCCGGCGGCCAGCGCGGGCCCCATCGGCGCGGGGGCATCGGCTGGAATCCTCACCCCCCCCTCCGGAGGCAGCCCTTCACGGACGACGGAGAGATGGTCGGGGGTGACGAAAAGCCATTCCCGCCGCGGTTCCCCGTCGAGCGACACGTCGGTGTCGACCGAGACGAGGACGGGGCGGTGATTCAGCCCGGCAGCGTCGAGCGCTGCGCGGGCCGCCGGGGGAAGCGTGCCAGCCACGACACGGGGCGGGGAGGAGGTTGGCGTGGCTGCGGTCACCGGCGTATGCTCCCGGGGCCGTTCGATTGACGGTTGGATCAATGGTGTCCTTTCCATTTCCGGGGCGGAGAATGTTCATGCGATACGCAGGTGGGCCGGTCGTGGTTCGTGGGCGCGGCATTGTCGCCGCGGTGGTTTTCTGCGGCTGCCTGGTGGCGGCCGGCGGGGCGCTCCGGGCCGACGAGGCGGGCTTCGAGCCGCTCTTCGATGGCAAGAGCCTGACAGGTTGGAAGGTGAACGAGAACCCCCAGAGCTGGAAGGTCGAGGACGGCCAGATCGTCTGTCACGGCCCGCGCAGCCACCTGTTCTATGTCGGTGCCGATGCGGCGAAGCCGGCCGACTTCAAGAACTTCCACTTCAAGTCCGACGTGATGACGAAGCCGAATGCCAATTCGGGCATCTTCTTCCACACGAAGTTCCAGCCCGATGGCTGGCCGGCGATCGGCTACGAGATGCAGGTCAACAATTCGCAGGGGGATCCGGTCCGCACCGGGAGCATCTACAACGTCGTCAAGAACTTCGTCCCACCGGCCAAAGACGACACCTGGTTCACCGAAGAGGTGATGGTGAAGGATAAGCAGATCACCGTGATCGTCGACGGGAAGGTCCTCTTCGAGTTCGTCGAGCCGGACGGCGTGACGGGAACGCGCAAGCTTTCCAACGGCACCTTCGCCCTCCAGGCCCACGATCCCGGTAGCGAAGTCCGCTACAAGAACATCCGCGTCAAGCGGCTGCCGTGAGTCCCGCTTTCGGGGCCCAAGCCAAGGTGCGACTTGAGGGGAAGGGGGCGTCGGGTGACGCCCCCTTCTTCATGCGCCGCTTTGGCGCGGTGCGGCCGTGCCTGGGCCCGGAGCGGTTGGAATGTCGTGTTGACGCAGACCGCCCCGTCGGCGTAACTTCTGAATTGATTCTGACAAAAGACAATGAACATGGTGATGATTCACACCGCCAGGGGACGCCAGCCATGAGCACGCTGCAGTCGGCAGGGATCCGCGATGACATCACGCAGTGCATCGGCCGTACGCCGCTGGTCCGCCTCCGCCGAGTGACGGAAGGCTGCGTCGCGGATGTCGTCGGCAAGATCGAGAACATGAATCCCCTCTGGAGCGTGAAGGATCGGATCGCCGCGGCGATGATCGACGCCGCCGAGCAGGACGGCCGCATCGGCCCCGACACGATCATCGTCGAGCCGACCAGCGGCAACACCGGCATCGGCCTGGCCTATGTCTGCGCCGCCCGCGGCTACAAGCTCCGGGTGATGATGCCGGAGAGCATGAGCCTCGAGCGTCGGCGGATGCTCAAGGCACTCGGTGCCGAGCTCGTGCTCACGCCAGCTGCCGAAGGGATGCCGGGAGCGGTGCGGCATGCCGAGGATGTCTCGAAGTCGAGCCCGCAGTATTTCATGCCGCAGCAGTTCAATAATCCCGCCAATCCCGAGATCCACCGGCGGACGACGGCCGAGGAGATCTGGGCCGACACCGATGGCATGGTCGACATCCTCGTGTGCGGCGTCGGCACGGGGGGAACGATCACCGGCTGTGGCGAGGTGCTCAAGGCCTACAAGCCGAGCCTGAAGGTCATTGCGGTCGAGCCGCTCAACAGCCCCGTGATCTCGCAGAAGCTCGCCGGCGAGCCGATCAAGCCGGGCCGTCACACGATCCAGGGGATCGGCGCCGGGTTTATCCCCGGGGTGCTCAATCTCAAGATCATCGACGAAGTGGTGAAGGTCGACGACGAGGATGCCAAGGAGACGACCAGGCAGATGGCGAAGCGCGAGGGGCTGATGTGCGGCATCAGTTGCGGCGCTGCGGCTTGGGCCGCGCTCCAGGTGGCCCGTCGCCCGGAGAACACCGGCAAGCTGATCGTCGTTGTCCTTCCCGATCTCGGCGAACGCTACCTCTCGGTCCCGGGCCTGTTTCCGGAGTGAGTGGTTGAGGGCGTTTCGCTGAACCCCGAGGCCAAGTGTGGGGCGTAAGGGGCGGGGCTGCTCTGCGGGTGGCTGGCCTGTGGGTGGTTCGTCGGCGGGGCCGGCAAACGTCTCGTCGTTTCTTTAAGAACTCGTCACTCCTCGAGCGTTCGCCGATCCCCGCCTCGCCTTAGCGCTGGCAAGCTGGCCCGATGCACAACGCTTTGCGTTTCCGCTAGGGGTCGCCCGTGCTCCGAGAGCCGGCGTAGCCGACAAGCGCAGCCCGGAAGGCGGAGCGCAGGCGGGTTCGAGAGAACGGAGGCCCATGGAGGGCCTTTAGGTAGTCCGGCGACGGGGCACGGGTGGCCCCGAAGCCACGTTTGAGCCCGACTTCTTGTCGAGCCTCTTGCTGGTCCGAGCTTTTTGCCGATGCGGCCGGCCGAGGCGGCAAACGTCTCGTCGCCCCGAATCGCTTGAGAGGCCCCCGTAGAATATTCGAGGTGGCTTTCACCAGGCCGGCTGGCCCGGTCCTTGCGAGGAGACGAGGCATGCGTTGGGCAATCATGGCCGCATCTATGGCGATGGCGGTTCCGGCGTTCGGTCAGGACGATACCGATGAGATCAAGCCGTTGAGTGTCGAGCAGGCGACTGAGCTGGTCGCCACGACCAAGGGCGCCCTGTTCCTCGACCGCGGGACGATACTCACCCCAGAGACTGCAGAGATTCTTGCTCGGCACGATGGCGCGCTTTACCTCCGTGAAGTCGACGTGCTGACACCGGAACTCGCCGAAGCGCTGGCAAAGCACAGCGGGGAAATCAACTTTGAGGTCTCGACACTTACGAAAGAAGCCGCCGAGGTACTCGCAAAGCACAAGGGTTCACTCGATATCTGTGTCCTGACGACGCTGTCGGAGGGAGTTGCCGAGGCTCTGGCGACGCACGACGGCTCAGTTGGCCTCCACAGCCTGAAGACCTTGTCGCTGGAGGACGCCGAGACGCTGTCGAAGCTCAAAGACTGGCTCTGTTTGCCTAGCCTTTCGGCGCTCTCGCCAGAGGTCGCTGAGGCTCTGGCAAAGCACCAAGACGCACTTATCCTCGGCGAGTGTACAGATCTTTCGCCGGAGGTGGCCGAGGCCTTGGCAAAGCATGATGGACTGCTCAGCCTAAAATATCAGACATCACTCACTGACCAGGCGGCCGCCGCACTTGCGAAGCACCGTGGCTGGCTCATTATGGACATTGGCACTCTCACGCCGGGAGCCGCTCTCGCACTGGCGAAGCATGAGGGAAGGATCGACTTTTCCGGGCTGAAAACACTCTGCGACGAGGCCGCATCGGCGCTGGCGACGCATCGCGGCGAGCTGGACCTCCTTCGCCTGGAGACGCTGTCGGCAAAGGCGGCCGAAATGCTGCGGAGCAATCCTGACATCCTGCTCCCTGAGAAGTTCCGCTGACCGGCCGTGGCAAAAGTCCGTTTCGTAACAGTTTGGACGGCGCTTCCCGGCTGCCATCGGCGTTG
>JBBAVV010000033.1:0-26407 GCA_040397545.1 Pirellulales bacterium | reverse complement strand
CAAAAGTCCGTTTCGTAACAGTTTGGACGGCGCTTCCCGGCTGCCATCGGCGTTGGCTTTCTTCGAGGAGCCACGGCAGGGGGGATCGCGTTCGGGAAGGAACGGCTTAGGTAGGATACGCCTCTGACCCAGGGCCACACTGGAACTGCAACATCGTATTGGGTGATTGGTATGCCAAAACCTGGCTCCGCGCTATGAAGCTCGGGGAGCCGGCCGCCGACAAACGAAGACGCTTGGATTGTGCCTGGAGGTGACGTATGCGTTGGGTAATCGTGGCGATGGTCATGGCGGCGGTCGCGCCGGCGTTTGGGCAGCAGGAGACGGACGAGATCCAGGAACTGGATGTTGAACAGGCAAGGAAGTTCGCCCAGCAAAGGGGCGGGCTGTCAATCGCCAACCCAACCACGCTCTCGCTCGAGGCGGCGGAAATCTTGGCAACACACAAGGGCGGCATGTCCCTCACAGGCGTCGCGACGCTCACGCCGGAGGTTGCCAGGGCGCTTGCGAAGCACGTTGGCAATTTGATCCTCAACGGCCTGACGACGCTGTCGCCCGAAGTGGCGGAGGCGCTTGCGGCGCTCGAGAGCTTCCTGTGGCTCGACGGCTTGACGACACTCTCGCCAGAAGCGGCAAAGGCGATGGCAACCAAGAAGGATGGAGTGTCCCTCGCCGGCCTGACGACACTGTCGCCAGAAGTTGCCAAGGCGCTCGCGGAGCAAAAGGGGACGCTGACGTTGGGCCTGACAACGCTCACTCCCGACGTTGCCGAGATGCTGGCGGCTCATGAATCGCTGCTGTTTCTCGCCGACTTGACGACGATCACGCCGGAACTAGCCAAGGCGCTGGCGAAGCACAGGGGTGATTTGTACCTCGATCGACTCGAGACTCTCCCGCCGGGTGTAGCCGAAGCCCTGGCATCGCACGCTGGCGTGCTGAGCTTCAGAGGCCTGACGACGCTCTCGGTTGACTCGGCCAAGGCGCTTGCTGCGCACGAGGGGGTGCTGGCTCTGGGTGGTCTGACGACGCTTTCGGACGAGGCGGCGGAGGCGCTCGCCAAGCACAAAGTGGGGCTGCTCTTCAGAGGCCCGATGGCGCTCACGGTGGCAAATGCCGAGGCGCTGGCGAAGAGCGAGGGTTGGCTGAGCTTCCATAGCCTGACGAGGCTCTCGCCGGAAGTCGCCGGGGCGCTTGCAAAGCACGAGGGAGACCTCGAAATCCGCGACCTGGTAACCCTGTCACCGGAGGTGGCCGGGGCGCTCGCGAAGCACAGGGGCTGCCTGACACTTTCCGGCCTGATGACGCTCTCGCCTGAAGAAGCCGATAGGGACGGTTTCCGGATCGATGGACTGCCGACGCTGTCACCGGAGGTGGGCGCTGAACTGGCGAAGCACAAGGGAGGATTGAACCTCGACCAGAACTTCACGACGCTCTCGGACGGGGCGGCCGAGGCACTGGCGAAGATCGAAGGCCCGCTGGCCCTCGACGGCTTGAGATCACTCACCACCGACTTTGCCAGGGCGCTTGCGAAGCACGACGGACCGTTGGCCCTCAACAGTCTTTCGACCATCACGGACGAAGCTGCGGAGGCTCTGGCAAAGCACGAGAGCGATCTGTTCCTCGAAGGACTGACGGAGATCTCACCCGAAGCCGCCGCGACGCTTCGATCCAATCCCAAGGTCGTTCTCCCCGAGCGATTTCGCTAGGTTCGTCAAGCGATCCGTGCGGAGCGGCAGGCGCAAATCGGCGCCCCCGCAGCCATGCTCGAGTGAGGAAAGTCCGGGGTGGTCTCACTTCCCCTTCGCGGGCTTTTTGTGGGCGAAGAGCCAAGCGAGGACGTCAGGATCGCGGTAGGCGGGCGTCCAGGAATCGTGGCCGACGCCGGCGAGTTCGGAGTATTTCGGTGTCCCACCGGCCGCCCGGAGGGCCTCGATCATCGTCCGTGACCGCTCCACCGGCACGGCGGTGTCGGCGTCGCCGTGGAAGCACCAGATGGGGAGATCCTTGATCTTCGCCGCCGTCGCCTCGTCGCCGCCGCCGCAGATCGGGATCACCGCCGCGAAGCGCTCCGGCATCCGGGCCGCGAGATCCCACGAGCCGTAGCCCCCCATCGAGAGCCCCGTGAGATAGATCCGTGTCGGGTCGACCGATTCCCTTCTGATCGTCTCCTCGAGGGCGGCGATCACGGCCAGCATGTCGACGGTCGGCGTCGCGGAGAGGGGCGTGCTCTCGATCTTGGACCAGTCGACGTCGGCCCACTTCTGGTCGTCGCGGCACTGGGGGGCGAGGACGAAGCACGGATGAGCCTGGCGGGCGCTCGGTTGGGCGATCCAGGTGGGGAAGTACTTGAGTTGGTTGAGATTGTCGTTGCCACGTTCGCCCGCGCCATGGAGGAAAATGACGAGCGGGTAGCGGGCACCCGGAGCGATCGCCGCGGGCTTCAGAAGCCGGTAAGCGAAGTCGACCGGCTCGGCATCCTTCGCCGGAGCGACGCGGACGGTGCGGGCCTCGTAGAGCTTGTCGAGCTGCTCGGTGGTCGGAGATTCATCGGCCACGGCGGGCTTCTCCTGCGGGGCGGCGGCATCGTCACCGCGGGTGGTGTTCGGCACGGCTGCCGCGAGGAGGACGCCGAGGGCCAGGGGGTAGCGCCAGGACTTCATCAGGGCGGGGCGGGGCATCGGTTCCTCCTTGATTGGAAAACTTTGCCGGAGAGCTGGACCGGAAAGCTTCGCCGGCAAACGTGGGAGCGGAAAGCGGCGGCTGGGGAATCGTGGAACGGAACTCGGAAGATCGTTGGCGGGTTGGTCAGGCCGTCGGGGCATCGCCAACGACGAGTTTCACGCGCCGCGGCATTGCGAATCGCCCCAGCATTCCCACCGCCCCCTTCGGAAGCCCGAGGAACTCGAGCTGTTCAAACCACTTCGGTAGGTCGGCAGCGAGCTTGCCGACGGCCGTGCCACGCAGATCGAGCGCGCGGAGATTTTTCAGTTCCTTGAGTTGCAAAAGCCCTTCGTCGGTGAGCGTGCCGCCGGCGAGGTCGAGGGTGGCGAGATCCTTGAGCGATTCGGCGCGGAAGCCGAGGAGGATCGCGAACACGTCGTCGGCCCGGGGGCCGCGGACACGGACGGTGACGAGCTTGTCGGCGACGTGGCCGAAATCCTCGCCGAAGCTCTTCCGCAGCCAGTCCGCCTCTTCCATCTCGATCTCGCCACCGCGCTCGATGGCCTCCGTGACCACCTCCTGCTGCTGCGCGTAGGCCTCGATCTTCGCGGCCAGCCATTCGAGCTTGCCGGCCTTGAACTGGACGAACTCCTTCGCGTCGTCATACGCCTTTTGAAGGCGGAGAAAATCGGCCGGATCGCCTCCCCGGTCGGGGTGGGCGGCCATCGCCTTGGCGAGGTAGGCCTGCTTGACGTCCTCGGCCGTCACCGGCGGGAGGAGCCCCAGGATCGTGAGGCACTCCGGGTGGGATGGATCGTGGCCACGCGGAGAGGGAGGGGACGAGGCCATGGGCAACAGCCTGGGGAACCTGGGAGGGCGGGGAGAACCGTGAGCCTACCCTCGGGGGACAAATTGCCGCAACGCGGCCCGGTAACAGGGGAGCGCGGCGCCGGTTCGCCTTGATCGGCGACGCCGGGTTCCCTAGGTTGCCCAGAGTTCATCCCTGGCAGGACGCCGGGGCCACGACCAAGGAGGGCTTTCGATGCGCCAGGTATGGGGGACGATCGTCGCTGCCGTGACCGCCGTCGGTGCGGGGATCCGGTCGGCCGCCACCACGGTCGGCGGAACGCCGGGGCTGCTCGCCGCTGCAGTCATCATCCTGGCCTGCCTCGCCTGGCGCGTGGGGACGGGCGACTCGCAGGCCGATGCCCAGATCCCGCTGCTGCGTGGGAAGGCCCCCGCTGCCACGGCGCGGTCCGCGGCGGCGCAGAAGGGGGCCGACGCCAAGGCTCCGCCGGCCCCCGTGCGCCAGCTCGCCGCAATGGTCAATGGCACCGAGATCCCGCAGGCGCTGCTCGCCGACGAATGCGTCGCCCGCCACGGCGCGACGGTCCTCGAGGCGATCGTCAACAAGATGATCATCGAGCAGGGCTGCCGGCAGCAGGGGATCACCGTCGGGCCGAAGGAGGTCGATGCCGAGATCGAGACGATGGCGAAGCGCTTCAATCTTCCCCGTGAGAAGTGGATCGAGCTGATCCGTGACGAGCGCGGTGTGACGCCGCAGCAGTACGCCGACGAGATTGTCTGGCCGATGATCGCCCTGCGCCGCCTGGCGCACGCCGAGATCGAACCGACGGCGGAGGAGATCACCGAGGCCCACGAGCACCAGTTCGGCCCGGCCGTGAAGGCACGGATCATCGTTCTGCGAACGGCGGCCGAGGCAGAGCGAATCCGCGCCGAGGTGGCGGCGAAGCCGGACGAATTCGGCTCCTTCGCCCGCCAGCATTCGGTCGACGTCGGCAGCGCCAGCGCCAATGGATGGGTGCAGCCGATCCGCCGTCACACCGGCGAGCCGAGGTTCGAGGCCGTCGCCTTCGGCCTCCCCGTCGGTGGCATTTCGCCGGTGGTCCAGGTGGCCGACCAGTTCATCATCATCAAGTGCGAAGGGCATCTCCCCGCGGCGGACGTGGCGCTCGACGATGTCCGCCCGCGGCTCACCGAGGAGCTCCACGAGCGAAAGAGCCGGGAGGCCTCCTCCTCGGTGTTCCGCCGCCTTCAGGAAGGGGCGAAGGTCGAGAACGTCATGAACGATCCCGCCCGGGCGGCGACGCTGCCGGGTGTGGCGGCGCTGGTCAACGGCGCACCGGTGAGCATCGACCGTGTCCGCCAGGCGTGCCTCGACCGGCACGGTCTGGATGTTCTCGAGGTCCTCGTCACCCGCACCCTCCTCTCCCAGGCGATGGCGAAGAACGAGGTCAGCGTCACGCAGGCCGACATCGAGGCGGAGGTGACGCGCGGCGCCGAGGCGATGGGCTTCCGCCGGGCCGACGGCACCCCCGATGCCGCGGCCTGGCTCGAGCGCGTGACGCGCGACGACAAGGTGCCCCTCAAGCATTATCTCGACGACATCGTCCAGCCGACGGTGGCGCTGAAGAAGCTCGTCGGCAAGGTGCCGGTGTCGCAGGAGGACCTCGACAAGGCCTTCGCCGCGACGTTCGGGCCACGGGCGAAGTGCCGCGTCGTGATCCTCGACACCCAGCGCCGTGCGCAGGAAGTCTGGCAGCTTGCCCGTCAGAATCCGAGCGTCGAGCGAATCGGTGATCTCGCCGAGAAATACTCCGTCGATCCGACGACCCGCGCCCTGCGCGGCGAGGTGCCGCCGATTCAGCGCTACGGCGGCCAGCCCGCCCTGGAGCGCGAGGTGTTCGCACTCAAGCCAGGGGAGCTCTCCGGCGTAGTCCAGATCGCCGACCGCTTCATGGTCTTCTTCTGCGAGGGCTTCTCCGACCCGCAGCAGGTGCGCTTCGAGGAGGTCCGCGACGAGCTCTATGTCGACATCGAAGACAAGAAGCAGCGGATCGAGATGGGGCGCTACTTCACCCATCTTCGCGAGGGGGCGGCGATCGACAACTTCCTCGCCGGCACGAGCCAGTCGGCCGCGGCTACCAACGGAGCGGCCCTGGCCCGTGGGGCCGCCGGTGGCCCGCCGGCATCCGGGGCGCAGCCGACGCTCTCGAAGCAGGAGCAGGACGAGCTTTCCCGGCCCCGCGCCGGGAGCCGCCGGGCCGTGGCCCCGCCCGTCGCCGATCCGGGGGTTCGCCCGGCGTCGTTCGATGCCCCCGCCGCGGCCCGGTAGCCGCCCGTGGGACCAAGCCCCGGGCGGCGACCACGTTCCCTGGCGGTCACTCGAGCTCCGGGAGGACAGCCTCGGCTTGGGCGGCCTCACGGAGCTTTTCGAGCGCCTTGGCCTCGATCTGCCGAACCCGCTCCTTCGTCACACCGAGCGCCGAGCCGACCTCCTTGAGGGTCTGCGGCTCGAGGCCACGGTCGAGCCCGTAGCGGCGGATGATGATCGTCTGCTCACGCGAATCAAGACGATCGAGGAATCGCCCCACCTGCTGGAGCCGGTCCGATTCCGCCATCCGCAGTTGGTTCTCGTCGGTCCGCGGGTCGGCGGCGGTCTGGAGCATCTCCATGTCGGCGGCCCGGAAGCGATCGCGGCGCTTGTGCTCGTCGGGGATCGTGCGGGCGTAGTTCTTGATGATCGCCCACGAGGCATACGTGCTGAACTTGTTACCACGGGCGTAGTCGAACTTCTCCACCGCGCGGATCAGCGACATGTTGCCGTCGCTGACGAGGTCGAAGAAGCTGTCACCGGGGGCAACGCGCCGCTTCGCGATCGACACCACGAGCCGGAGGTTCGAGCGCACGAGCCGATTCTTCAGGGCCACGATCTCCTGGTAGATCGCGTCGATCTGGTCCATCAGCCGCGTGCTCGGCTTTTCCGGGTCGAGCTGGTCGCGGAGCTTCTTTGCCCGGTGCTTGAGGAAATTGAACTTCCGGAACAGCCACACCTCCTGCTCCCGCGTCAGCAGTGGCACTTCGTAGAGGCTGGCCAGGTAGGCCGGCAGCCCGGTGGGACGGCGCACCCGCTTCGCCGGCTCGTCAAGGCCGGGGAAGGGCTGGTTGACGACCTCCTCGGCGGTCCGCCGGTCGAAGAGCGCGTTGGGGATGCAGTCGAGGGGGAGGAGCATCGTGTGGGCGGCCCGCTGGGCGAGGATCACCCGATAGATGCTCGCCTTCGAGCGGTGATAGCGCTTGGCGATCGACTCGACCGGCTCGCCGTGCGACCAGAGCTGGAAGATTCGCTCGCACGTCTCCGGGCGGAGCCGGCCGTCGGCGGCCGGGAAGACCTCGGCGCCGGGGTGCTCTTGGTCGTGGTGCTTGATCGTGTAGCGGATCGTCTCGATGCTGCGGTTCAGACGCTTCGCGATGCGCCGATGGACGTCGGCCGGGCAGGCGCCCGCGGCCCCGAGACGGCGGGCCCAGGCGATGATCTTCCCGTGCTCCTCGGTGGACAGCTGGCTGAAGCGGCTCCCGCGCTCGATCCGCAGCGGATTTTTGTCGACGAACTGCTCGACATCGGCAGCCAGGAATCCGACGCGCTTCCGCCCGCCGACATCGTGGCTGCGGGCGACGAGGCCGTGAGCCCGCCACCGCGAGATCGTCTTCGTGGAAACGTTGAACCGGCTGGCCAGCTCCTCGATGGAGAGCACGCCATCGAGGGCCAGAGGTGGCCCCCCCACCGTCCCCACGCTCCCGGCGCTGGTGCCGATCGTCTCGGCGGCGGGCTGGGGCAGGAAATCGATCTGCTCTTCCATGAACAGGCGCACGACAGGACCTTGGGAATCAGAACGCATCGCTTTCCTCCTTGGCCGGCCATCCGAAGCCGGTCGTTGTGTTTGGTCGGAACCGAGCCTGCAGGCGACCCCTGACTTCGCCCGCGGCCCCGATGCTCCGAGACAGTGTTTCACGCAACCTTCATTGCTGGCAATCGACCCGCCCGGCGGTGTTCCCCGCCAGCCACTCGACCTGCCGAAACGTGCACCGCGACGCCGATATCCTCGGAGAGGTGTCCCGCGGCCCATGGCCGGGAGGGACGCTTGCGGTGAGCTGTCGCACGATTCCGGGCCGGTGCCTTGCCAGGCCGGCGCTGATTCGGAATCGATGGGAGGGCCTTCCTTCGCCCCCCGTCTCGTATTCGAGACGCCGATTTATACGGCCGAGGGCGGGAAAAGTTCTTCGCCCCTCGCCTGGTTCTTCAATTTTTTTCTGCGACGCTTTCCAAGCAGCGTCTCCCGAGCCCATGTTTTGTGTTGCAAGTCTCTTCTAGGGTTAGCCTTACGGATTTTTGTTCCGGCCCGATCCGGAACCTCGTTTCGACCCTGTAGGCCAAAGAGTCTGCTCACACTGGGCAAGCTGCGCCTCTGGACACCTGGTATTGAGAGGGTTTCCGGGGTCAGGGCAGCGGAGGGGGCGAGGGATGGATAGAGCGGGGGCGTCGTTTTTGGGGGGGCGAGCTGGTCGGTTTTCACGACGTCTTTTTCCCCAGCTCCGCGGCTGGCTGACCCCGCTTGACTCCCCCGGTGGCCGCATGGAATACTCTCGCCCTCCGACCGCGGTCACTGCGCCCCGGTTTTGCGCTCGTGGCGTGGGTCGTCCTCTCTGGCTCTTCCGGTGAGCGACGCCTCTGCTGGTGTGCGACATGGGCCTGGGCTACCCGGTCGGAAGCCGCCGGATGGCTCGCCATGGTCTTGGGCTGGGGATCCCTGACTGCAGGATCCCCCGCTTGGAGTTTGCCCAGCCCGGTTCCGGTGAGCGTGGGAATCAGGAGCAGGTGGAAGGTGTCGCTGTCGCGGGCACCGCCTGGCAATCGGTTGGAGTCCGGAGGCGTGAGCCATCGATAAGAACCATCGCATCAACGAGCAGATCCGCATCTCTCCGATCCGCGTGATCACCGCCGAAGGTGGGCAACTCGGAATCATCCCCACCGACGAGGCGATGGCCCGGGCACGCGAGGCAGGGCTCGATCTCGTCGAGGTCGCTCCAAACGAAAAGCCCCCCGTCTGCCGAATCATGGATTTCGGCAAGTTCAAATATCAGCAGAAGAAAAAACAGCACAAAACCCACGTCCACCACACGAGGATCAAGGAGATCCGTCTCCGTCCCAAGACGGGCGAGCACGATATCGAGTTCAAGGTGAATCAGGCCAAGGGATTCCTGCAGCACAAGGACAAGGTGATCGTCTCGGTGGTGTTCCGCGGTCGCGAGTTGGCCCATATCGACGAGGGGCAGCGTGTCATGCGGAACATCCTCGAGCAGCTCGATGCGGTCGGAAAGATGGACGCCCCTCCCCAGCAGATGGGAAAACGACTGATCTGTACCCTCTCCCCCCGCTGAATCGCTTCCCCGCCTCGTCCCCGCAGCCTCCTTCCCAGTCACCCATCCACGGAGTTTCCATCATGCCGAAGCAGAAGACCCACAAGGGTGTGAAGAAGCGTTTCCGCCTGACGGCCACAGGCAAGGTGAAGCACCGCCGTGCCGGGACGAGCCATCTCCAAGTGCGTGTCTCCGCGAAGCGGAAGCGCAACCTCCGGGGCACCGGCGTCCTCGCCTCAGTCGACACTCCGAAGATCGCCGCCGCCCTCGGTAAGTACAGCTACTGATGCCGGGGCCTGTCTCCGGCTGATCCGCGCCTCCTGCACTTCCCCCGGAGGCGGGGAAGGTCTGGCTGGCCGGGGTGCTTGCGCCTGTGGCTCATCCTGTTCCCGATTGCTGATCCCTGTTCCCCACCACCCGTTTTCCAGCCCCCCCTTGAATTCCAGGGGAGCGGCACGACGATGGTGTTTACCCGCCCGCCGAACCTCGTCGAGACTTCTGAAAGACCAGTTCCATGCGTACCAAGAGCGTCGTCCCCCGCCTGCGGGCCAAGAAGCGTCTATTCAAGCGGGTGAAGGGGTCGGTCGGCGGACGTCGTCGCCTCCTCCGGACGGCGAAGGAATCGATCATCCGTGCCGGCGTTTATGCCCGGCGTGACCGGCGCCGTAAGAAGCGCGACTTCCGCCGCCTCTGGATCATCCGGCTGAATGCTGCGGCCCGGGAGCGGGGGATCCGCTACAGCCAGTTCATTGCCGGCCTGGAGAAGATCGGCTGTGAGCTCGATCGGAAGACGCTCTCCGAGATGGCGATCCTCGATCCGACCGGCTTCGACGCCATTGCCGAGCAGGTCCGTGCCGCCCTCGGCGTCGCGGCCCCGGCTGGCGCCGCCTGACGAGGGCGGTTGTCGCGTGGGCACCGTGTCGCTTGAATCGTTCCGCGCCGACGTTGAGAGTCTCCGCGCCGAAGCGGTAGCCGCATTCGGCGCCGCTGCCGACGACGCTGGCCTCGAGCAGGCCCGGATCGAGTTTGCCGGGGCGAAGAGTGGACGCCTGAAGGTCATCCAGAAGCTTCTGGGGGGCCTCGATGGGGCCGATCGCCCGGAAGGGGGGAGGCTCTTCAACGAGGCGAAGGGGGCGATCACAGCCGCCCTCGATGCCGCTCAAGTGAGGCTCGCGGGCGCCGCTGCCGAGGCTGCGGCGATCGATGTCACGCTCCCTGGCCTCCCCTTCCGGCTCGGCCACCTCCATCCGATCACGCAGACGATCCGTCGCGTCCAGGAGATCATGGCCCGGCTCGGCTTCGAGAGTGTCGATGGCCCCGAGGTCGAGGACCAGTGGCACAACTTCGAGGCGCTGGCGATCGGTGCCGAGCACCCGGCCCGCGACCCGCTCGACAATTTTTATCTCGCCGTCGCCCAAGGGGCCGATCCGCTTCTGCTCCGGTCGCAGACGAGCACCGTGCAGATCCGCGTCATGGAGCAGCGCAAGCCGCCGCTGCGGATCGTGTCGCTGGGGCGCGTTTACCGCCCCGACACCGCCGACGCCACCCATTACCCGATGTTTCATCAGGTGGAGGGGCTGCTCGTCGAGCCGGGCGCGACGATGGCCGATCTCAAGGGGGTGCTGCGGTTCCTCGCCTCGAGCTTTCTCGGTGGCGACGTCCATGTCCGCTTTCGGCCGTCGTTCTTCCCGTTCACCGAGCCGAGTGTCGAGTTTGACATGGAGTGGGGTGGGCGCTGGGTGGAGATGGGAGGGGCGGGAATGGTCGATCCGGCGGTCCTCGCTGCGGTCGGCTACGACCCGGCGGAGGTCTCCGGCTTCGCCTTCGGGCTCGGAGTCGAGCGGATCGCCGCCCGGCGCTACGGCGTGGCCGACATCCGCGACTTCTACCGCAACGACGTCCGCTTCCTCGAACAGTTTTGAAGCGGGCACCCCCGATGATCATCTCCACGACCTGGCTTGCCGAGTACGTCCGCTGGGACGCGCCCGTGGAGGAGCTCGTTCGGCGGCTCCTCATGAGCGGGTTGAACCACGAGGCGACCTGGCAAGTGGGAGCCGATACGGCGATCGACATCGAGGTGACGAGCAATCGCCCCGATTGCCTGGGGCATGTCGGCGTGGCCCGCGAGGTGGCGGTGCTCTTCGACCGGCCGCTCCACATCCCCGCCCCCCGGCCCCTGGAAGCGAATCTGCCGGCCGCGGCGGCGATCGCGGTTGAGATCGTCGACTCCGACGTCTGCCCGCACTACACGGCGCGGGTGATCCGTGGGGTGCGCGTGCGCCAAAGCCCTGCCTGGCTCGCCGAGCGGTTGCGAACGATCGGCATCGAGCCGGTCAACAATGTCGTCGACGTCACGAACTACGTGATGATGGAATGCGGGCAGCCGCTCCACGCCTTCGATCTGGCAAAAGTCCGCGGGGGAAGGATCGTCGTCCGGCGGGCTCGCGATGGCGAGACATTCCGGGCCATCAACCACAAAGACTTTTCGCTCTCCTCTGGCATGGCGGTGATCGCCGACGCCGAGGGGCCGGTGGCGCTGGCCGGCGTGATGGGGGGGGCGGAGAGCGAGATCGCGGCCGACACCGTCGACGTGCTCCTGGAATCAGCGCAGTTCGCGCCGCTGGTTGTGCGGGCGGCGGCGCGGGGGCTCGTCCTCATGAGTGCCTCCTCCTACCGCTTCGAGCGCGGGCCCGATCCGGCGGCCGTTGAATGGGCCAGTCGTCGGGCGGCAGCGCTGATCCAGGAATTGGCTGGCGGCGAGGTGCTCGCTGGCGCCGTCGAGGCGGGGGCACTTGCCGGCGGGCGGGCAACGATCGACCTGCGGGCAGCGCGGGTCGAGGAGGTGCTGGGCGTGCCTGTGTCGGCGGGGCGGCAGGCGGAGATTCTGACGGGGCTGGGATTTGTGAAGGAAGCGGCCTGCAGCGAGCGTTGCCGGTGGCAGGCGCCGAGCTGGCGCCGCGATGTGACGCGCGAGATCGATCTGGTCGAGGAGATTGCCCGGATCGAGGGCTACGAAAAAGTGCCGGAGGACCGGCCGATCCATGCCAAGCCGGTCGAGCTGTCGGCCCGGGAGCGGACGATCCGCGTGGCCGGCGAGGTGCTCGTGGCGGCGGGGATGTGCGAGGCGATGACGCGGAGCGTCGTCTCCGAGGCGTTCGAGGCGACTCAGAGCCCGTGGACGGCGCTTCCGCCGCGGCGCGTGTCGCCGGCGCTTGTGCGCGGGGCTGATCGCCTCCGGCGTTCGCTGCTCCCGAGTCTCTTGGAAGCCTGTGGCCACAACCGGGCCGTCGGGGCGCCGCATGGGGATCTCTTCGAGGTCGCCCGCGCGTATCTCGATCGCGGTAGGAATGCCGCCGGGGCATCGCCACTCGAGGAGCCGCTCCTGGTGTCGCTCGTCGTAGGTGGGCCCTACGCGAAAGCCAAGGGGCTGGCCGAGGGGGTGATCAGGCGGCTGGGGGGCGTGGTCGAGTTCCGCCGCGGGGCGTTTGATCTGTTCACGCCGGGGCGGGCTGCGGAGATCGTCCTCGAGCGGGCCGGTGCGGAGCCGGTGCGCGTCGGTGTCGTCGGGGAGGTGAGCGACGGGGTGCTCTCCCGCTTCGGTCTTGAAGGGCCGGTGTCGGCTGCCGAGTTGCGGCTCGATCTCCTCGAGATCAGCGGCAGTCAGCCGCGGAAGCTCGTGCCGCCGAGTGAGTTCCCGGCAGTGCAGCGGGATCTGAATCTCGTCGTCGACCAGGGATTGGCGTGGGCGGAGGTCGAGCGGGCGATCCGGGGGGCTCCGGGGGCGGATACAACGCTTGAAGGCATTACGCTCGAGCAGGTCTGGGAGGATGCCCAGCGGCTTGGTGCCGGAAAGAAAAGCCTTGTCGTGGGGCTACGGTTCCGCAGCCTGGCCGGGACGATTTCGAGCGACGAATCGAAGCGCCTTATCGAGGCGATCGTCGCCTCCTGCGGCCGATCCTGCGGAGCGGTCCTGCGGGGCGGCTGATGATCAGACCGTAAGAGAAACAGAAACCGACTTGGGCCACCGGCTGCTAGCCGCCGCCCCAGGAGTGTTCAGCGATGGAGTTTCCACAACTTCCTCCGGTCGACAAGGCCCATCCAAAAGAGAGGCAGGGCCTTGATCCCTATGGTGCGACTCGGGTTGCGGCCGCATATTGTGGTTATCAAGGCCAGCCGCACATAAACGCTGTCTGGCAGCACGGGTGTATTCCACCCTGGATGGACGACGGTCCTTACTCCTTTCCAACCGACCACGTCGCGATCAAGAGTCGATGGTTACCGGTGTTTGTGGCACGGCAAGCGGAGGCCTTGCTCCTCGCGAATGCCGGATACAGGAGGGTCAAGGCCATCGGTCTCCCGTTCCTCTACCTGCCAGAGGTAGGCGTGGAGCGAAGACCAGGATCGCTGTTGGTGGTCCCAGTCCATTCGCTGGTTGGGGTAGATTTTGCCGAAATGGCGGCGATGGAAGCTTATGCAGACTATATCGCGTCGATCAGGAAGAGTTTTTCGACGGTTGTGGCGTCGGTACATTCAGGCTGTCTTTCCAACGGTTATTGGACGCGGCAGTTTGACGAGCGGGGGATAGCCTGGGTCATGGGAGCGAACGCCGCCGACCACAACGCGCTCCTCCGAATGAAAATGTTGTTTTCCCAGTTTGAATACGTGACTACCAATGGTTTCGGGAGTCATGTTCCCTATGCATTGATTTCCGGGGCCAAGCTTTCGTTTGGAGGGCCTGTGCCAGGTCATAGCAAAGAGCAATACCTCCAGGCTGCTGGGGTCTGGGGTGATCCGTCTTGCGCGAGTTACTATTCATCTCCACTTTACTTTCAGCAGCAGGCAGATTTCTTGGCACACTTTCGGCGACATCCGTCTGAAGGCGTTGCCGACATCGCTCTGGGGGAATCGCTCCTTGGTCATGATGTCAAGCAGACTCCGCAGCAACTCATGGACACGTTTCGCTGGACGACCAAAGGACAGATTGCCGACATCCCAATTCGAGTGGGGCTTAATCTAGTCGAAATTCGAAACCGATTAGGAACACTTCTGCGACGCTAGTATAAAAACTCTGGAATAACAATACTTCTGCGGGGCAGAAGATTTGTCCTTGCTTGGAAACCCTGATCTCGGTGCTATGGAGGTCTATGTCCCCTTTGTGAAGGGGCTCTCGATGGCATGCAAACAACCGAAGAAGCACAAGCCGGAGTCACACCGCCGGGAAACTTTTTTACGCACTATCGAGTCTGAATGCCGCCAAGGCCTTGGCCGCGGTGCTGTAGGCCCTGCAGATCAGCGAAGCGACGCTGTCCCGCTGGCGGGCCGAACGACGCCGTGCAGGGGTGGTGGCGCGGAATGAAGTCCGAGAAAGCGGAGCGGCTCGAGGTCCCGCGGAGAACGCCGTTTCGCTCCCGACCAACCCCAGATATTGCTTCTCCAATTGCTTTCCCCTCGCCTGCCCCTTGCGAAAGTGCCATAGGTCAATCTATCCTTGGGATGTCAGGGTGCCGTCGACGTGGCGGCGCGGACGGATTGGGTAGGGCGATAGCCGCTGCAGGATAGGAGAGCTCTTCAGGGATTCCCGTGGTGCGAGGAAGTCGAAGGGTTTACGGATACCGCGAGGATGAAGGGTATGCCGGCCGAACCAGGCGGGCGTTTTCGGTAGGGGCGAAACCCGCTGAAATCGCACTGAACGACTGCTTTTCCCAGGGAACATCCCTCTTGCGGTGCTTTTGTGACGGCTTGGACGAAGGGCTCAAGAACGCGAATTTGGTCAGCCAGTTTCCAAGGGGCTTCCGCGTTGAGACTCCTATGCCGCTATGCCGCGAAATCCCCGGGCGAACCAAGGAAATTGCCGAATCCGCAACAGCGGGTTGCGTAGGGCTCCGACTGATGGTATGCGGCAAACGTTTGCTACACCCGCACGCAAGTTGTCGGCCGCTTTGATCGGGCTTGGCGTGGGGTCGGATACGAGTCGTGCTTGCCTCTCCTCGACAATCTCATGAAAATAGTTCAGAGTTCATACATGAGCCGTGCCGGGCAGATTACGGCGGACGGGTGCGGAGCGTGTGGTCGCAGTGACGTGTTGACGCAATGGGAGACCCTATGAGCGAACCTACCACTCAGATGAATACCTGGTCTGGTGATTTCGGACGGGACTACACCGACCGAAACCCTCAGTCAGTGGCGAGCATGGATAACTTGTACCAACAGGAGTTCGGGGTGACCCGTACGGAGTTGAACAAGGAATTCATTGGCGGGCTGGACCGCTCATTCCGAATACTGGAGGTGGGTTCCAACGTCGGCAGCCAATTACAGGCACTACAGACTATCGGATTTGAGCAACTCTACGGCATCGAACTCCAGTGGTACGCCGTCGAGAAATCTAAGCAACTCACCCAGCGTATCAACCTAATTCAGGGCTCCGCATTCGATGTTCCTTACCGCGACGGATACTTCGATCTGACATTCACCTCGGGCGTGCTCATCCACATTAGCCCGAAGGACGTGATCGGCGCGCTTAAGGAAATCCACCGCTGCTCCAATCGCTACATTTGGGGTTTTGAATATTTCAATGAGACATTAACAGAGATATCCTACCGAGGGCATGGCGGGCTGATGTGGAAGACCAACTACGCCCAGCTCTACCTCGACACGTTTCCTGACCTTCGCTTGGTTAACAAGAGGAGTGTTCAGTATTTAGGCAGCTCTAACGTGGATCAGATGTTCCTGCTCGAAAAAGCCTGAGCGGCGTGGGTGTGCTTCTTATGAAGCGAGTTGGAATCATCGACTATCGGATGGGAAACCTGACCTCCGTGTTCAACGCCTTCCGGGCTGTGGGCGCAGACGTCGAGATCGTGGATCATCCGGCCCGGCTGGAGTCTTTTACTCATATCGTGCTGCCAGGCGTGGGTGCCTTCGGTGAGGGAATGGCCCGTCTCCGGACTGAAGGGTGGGTGAACGTCATGGAGCGACTCGTTCGCCGGGAAGGTCGCCCCTTTCTCGGGATCTGCCTTGGCATGCAACTCCTGGCCAGTCATGGCACGGAACATGGCGACTTCGAAGGTTTGGGTTGGGTGCCAGGCGACGTAGTGCGTCTGCCCGATCATGGCGAATCCCTTCGTATTCCCCATATCGGCTGGAATGATGCGGTACCGGTTCGGCACGATGCGTGCTACAGGGAGGGGTTTGCTGAGGCGGGTGTTTTCTATTTCGTCCACAGCTTCCATCTGGTTCCCAAGGATCCTATGGTGGTGGACGGCTGGTGTGAGTATGGCACGAAGTTCGCGGCGAGCCTCAGCTTTGGAAACCTATGGGCCGTGCAGTACCACCCGGAGAAGAGCCAGAAGGCTGGCCTGCAGGTTTTGCGAAATTTCCTCACGGTGTGATTTCATGCATCGCCACCGCCTCATTCCGGTCCTGCTGCTCAAGAACGGCCTTCTGGTCCGCAGCGAATTATTTGAGATCCACCAGATCATCGGCAATCCGTTGTATGAGGTGCAGCGCTTCAACGAATGGAATGTCGACGAATTGATCTATCTCGACATGACTCGCGAGGGCGAATATGACCAGCGCCGCGAGGATCACAAGACAAAGAACATGAGTGATCCGCTGCAGATCCTCGACGAGGTGAGCAAGACCTGTTTCATGCCGCTGACCTGGGGCGGCCGCATCCGTTCGGTTGACGATATGCGCGCACGCATCAGCCGGGGGGCAGACAAAGTCACGCTCAATACGGGGGCCGTACAAAACCCGGCTCTGATCACGGAGGGTGCGCGGGTGTTCGGCAGCCAGGCCATGGTTGTGAGCATTGATGTTCGGACGCACGCCGACGGGCGCCGTGAGGTGTTCACCCAAGGGGGGCGACAAGCCACCGGCCTAAATCCGGTGGCTTGGGCGCAACAGGGCGAGCGGAGCGGCGCAGGAGAGATCCTTGTGCAGAGCATAAACCGCGACGGCACAGGTGAAGGATACGATCTTGACCTGATTAGCGAGATAGCCCACGCGGTGAAGATTCCCGTTATCGCCTGTAGCGGCGTAGGGCGGTTCGAGGACTATGCTCCCGCCATCAAGGCCGGTGCCTCCGCAGTAGCGGCCGCCAACATTTGGCATTTCAAAGAATTGACCGATCGGCAAGGCAAGCGGGCCATGGCCCGTGCCGGAATACCGGTTCGACTTTAGGAGGAACCGACGCATGCAATGGTGCCGGAAGTGCGTGTATCCAGTGGTGACCGCTACCCCGACATCGTTCGATGACAGCGGGGCTTGCTCTGCCTGTCGGGTGGCCATCCAGCGCGACAAGATCGACTGGAAGCGCCGGGGCGATATGCTCCAGGAATTGGTCAACGAGTATCGATCGCCAGATGGCTACGACATCCTTATTCCTGTTTCCGGTGGCAAGGACAGCTACTGGCAGACCCACGTGGCGAGCAAGATCCTGGGCCTGAAGGTTCTTCTGATGACCTATCACGGCAATAACTATCTTTCGGAGGGTGAGTACAATCTCCGCCGCATGCGCGAGGTGTTTGATGCCGACCACATCGTCCTGAACCCCGGTGTGGACATGTTGATCAAGATGAACCGTATTGGATTCCGGCTGCAGGGGGACATGAACTGGCACAATCATTGTGGGATCTTTACGGCACCGATCCAGGTGGCCGTTCGCTACAAGGTGCCGCTTATGATGTGGGGTGAGCACGGGTTCATGGATCTCGGCGGTATGTACTCCTACAACGATTTTGTCGAGTTCACGGCCAAGTTCCGCCTCGAACACGGCCAACGCGGATATGATTGGCACGACTTTACGGACGAGGGTTTGGAAAAGCTCGGCCGGCCCGACCTGAAGGAAGGGCTACGGGCAAAGGACCTGCTTTGGGCGCAGTACCCCTCGGACGAAGAAATCGATGGGATCGGAGTTCGCGGGATCTACCTCAGCAACTTCATGCGTTGGGAGGCCAACGAGCACGGTCCGCTGATGGAGGAGTTGTATGGCTGGCGGAAAGCTCAGCAGCCATTTGAACGTACTTACCGGATGATGTCGAACCTCGATGATATGCATGAAAACGGCATCCACGATTACCTTAAGTTCGTCAAACTTGGCTATGGTCGCGGTTCGGATCATGCCTGCAAGGATATCCGCGGCGGATTGATGACTCGTGAGCAGGGAATTGAAATGGTGCGAAAGTACGATCATGTCAAGCCACGCCGAGATCTCGAACGATGGCTGAAGTATGTCAATATGAGTGAGGAGGAGTTTGATCGGACCTGTGATACGTTCCGCGATCCTCGCGTGTGGCGCATTGAGAATGGCGAGTGGGTGAAAGACGATATTTGGAATGGCTCTTCCGCCTACGGACCGGTAAGCAACCCTGACGTTCTTGAAAAGTACCGCAAACTCGGAAAGATGGCGTGACATGCCCTTCAACGAAAGCGAAATCAGACCTCAGGACCTCATGGCTGGATTGGCTGTGGAGGTGGAGGCCGATCTGCAGTATCTCCTGGATCGGGCCGATCGCTTTGTGCCTGCCTCCTGCCCAGCCTGCGGGGGCAATGGGCAACTTGCCTTCGCCAAGAAGGGCATCTCCTATGATTGCTGTCCTTCGTGCCGTACCGTGTTCGCTAATCCCCGCCCGTCTGAATCGCTTCTACACGACTTCTACACACAATCTCGAACGTACGCCTATTGGAACCAGTACATCTTTCCTGCTAGCGAACAAGTCCGTCGCGGACGCATCTTTGCGCCCCGGGCTGAACGGGTCATCGGATTCTGCAAACAGTACGGCGTCAGGATGGGTACGCTCCTTGAAATCGGCGCGGGTTTCGGAACGTTCTGCGAGGAGATCGTTTCACGGAACGTCTTCCAGCGAGTGATCGCGTTGGAAATGACGCCCGGCCTCGCGGCTACCTGCCGCCAGCGCGATCTGGAAGTCATCGAAAAGCCGGTGGAAAAGCTGGACCTACCCGACCATTCCGTGGATGTGCTAGCCGCCTTCGAAACGCTTGAGCACCTCTACAGTCCGCGCGATTTCCTCACCGCTTGCCGCAGGTTGCTTGCCCCCAAGGGCCTGCTCGTGATCACGTGTCCGAGCATCGATGGTTTTGACGTCATGACCCTGGGCGAGGTTTCCGATACCGTGGACCATGAGCACCTGAATTACCTCAACCCGCATTCCATCCGGCATATGGCCACAGCCTGCGGGTTTGACGTGCTTGAAGTTGTGACACCAGGTCAACTCGACGCCGACATTGTCCGAAACAAGGTGAAACAGGGACTCTTTTCACTCGAAGGTCAGCCCTGGCTCCAGCACATCCTGATGGATCGTTGGGATGATCTTGGCGTGAAGTTCCAGGCTTTCCTGGCCGACAATCAGCTTTCCACCCACATGTGGATGGTTGCGACGGTCAAGTAGCGTTTGGATTCATTGGCTCCGCCTCTTCGCCGACCTGAGACTGCTCACAACCGCCGCTGTCCGTATCGACATGGGCAGTGGCTTCTCGAAAAGCGACGTCTCGTCTTCGAGCAGTCTTCGTGGCACGATTCGTCCGCGGCGTCAAAAGCCCTCGCGGCCGGAATCTGGATCAAACCGCCGAAGGTCAGGGCGATCTGACGCGCGACCAAACTCCCGCGTGACACTGATATCGTTACGCATATGTCTCAAAGACATTGACACGTTCCGCCCGCGTACCCGAGAGTTCAAGCCGGTCGCTGGGGATGAGGCCGTGTTCGCGATATGAACTTTACGCTATTTCTTTAGACGTAATGAGTCTCTGCCATTTCAGTTCGGCGAGATGCCAGTCCTCCTCATTGTCAATGTCCTGACAAGTGAGCTCATTCGTCACGATTCCGATGCTCGTCTCGTCGATTAATCTTCTGGATCGCAAAATGCTGCTAGCGCGGAACATGTAAAATTGTCCTGCGTCGTGGTAGGTCTTCGGCAGGTCCTGCGAACGACTCAATGCCGAGTCAGCATTGATGTATTGGAGTCGGCCGTTCACGATTTCGAAAGCGCGCTGAATCGGAAATCCGAATTGCACGACAGGGAGCAGTGAAGTTGCCCCTTCGTTTGCCATTAAGGTTTTCAGGCTCACCGCTAGTTGTTCGGCTGTAACAAAAGGTGCTGTCGGGTAGATGCAGCATCCGTAGGTCTGGCTCGTGTGATTGCTGGCTGGCAGCATGTTCAAAACTTCCTCGAGCACATCAAATGTTGTTGCGAGGTCGCCGGAAGTTTTCTCGGATCTTAAAAACGGTATTTCTGCGCCGTAAGTTCTGCCGACTTCAGCGATTTCGGGGTCATCTGTTGATACGATAACGCGGTCGAACACAGCGGCTTTGAGGGCAGCCTGTATCGAGTAAGAAATGATAGGCTTGCCGAAAAAGGGACGAATGTTCTTTCGGGGTATTCTTTTGCTGCCCCCGCGGGCTGGAATAATGGCTATTGCGGTTGCTGGAGGCTGAGTCTCAGTCGGCATAGTTGACGCCTGGCAGGCTGTGGATAAAGTGCCGACCCGACCGCACGAGGCAGTCGTGAGTACGAAGCACTGGAGAAAACCGGAGATTTTACAAGTGGAAAAGGTCAGGGATGACTTTTTCCGCGGATGCTACGAGGCCGGCTGCGTGCTCGATGCCGTGAGCTATTCCTGCTCGAAGCACTTCCAGTCCGTCGCGGTTCCACGTCTCACGGCATGTTTCATCCGTCTTCCAACGAGGCCTTGGTAATGCTTCGGGGGAAGACCGTGGCCGGGGCGTATGCGGCGAATATCGGCTGCCGTGACGATGGCACCGCGGGGAAGGTCGTTGACGAAATAGACCGACCGGCGGAAGACAGCGTTTCCGATTTCCACCTTTTGCCGTTCGAATGCCCCGGATCCTAGCGCCGACCAGGCGTCGCTGCTGGCTCGGCAAAGCTCGTTTAATTCGGAAGGCTCGAGTGAAAAAGCACTGTCGGGACCTTTGTCGGCCCGTGAAAGCGTGAAGTGCTTCTCGATGACACAAGCGCCCAGAGCGATCGCGGCAATCGCAGCAGTGGTACCCAGCGTATGGTCCGACAGGCCGATTTCGACCTCGAAACGTCGGTTAATTTCCGTCATCCGTCGGAGATTCGCTTCCCCAACAGGTGTGGGATAGCCGCTGATGCAGTGGAGCAGGATCAGGTCGCTGCAGCCGTGGGCACGGGCAGCCGTGACGGCATCCTCTATTTCCTCCAAAGACGCCATGCCCGTGGAGATGATCATCGGCCGCCCCACCTCGGCAACCCGCTCGATCAGCGGCAGGTCGGTCAGTTCAAACGAGGCGATTTTGTAGGCCGGGGCATCGAGCGATTGGAGGAGATCGACGGCAGTGTCGTCGAAGGGAGTGGAAAAGATCGTGATCCCGCGCTTCCTGGCATGAGCGAAGAGATCGGCATGCCATTCGTAGGGAGTGTGGGCTTCCCGGTAGAGGTCGTAGAGACGATACCCGGCCCACGGGCCCGAATCGATGCGGAAGTCGGGAAGGTCGCAATCGAGCGTCATCGTGTCTGCGGTGTAGGTCTGGATCTTGATCGCGTCGGCACCGGCCTCCTGGGCGGCATCGATCGTCTCGAACGCCCGCTGCAGCGAGCCGCCGTGATTCGCCGATAGCTCGGCGATGATGTAGGGGGGATGATCCGGGCCGATGGGGCGGCCATCAATGTGCATGCTCATGCAGAGGTCTCGGTGTCGGGGCAGGCGGAAGATCTGATCGGAGCTCGTCTGGAGCCTCGATTGTCATGGAGACGACAACGGCTTTTCAAACACAAGCTGGGGGGAGGTGGCGATCAACGTGAATCCGAGCCCCTCGAACACACGCCGCGAGGCATGGTTGGAGGGCTTGACCTTCGCGAGCAAAAGCAGATTTCCAGCGGCCGCGAAGCACTGGATCGCAGCGGAGAGCATCGGCCTTCCCAGGCCCCGACCACGGGCACGCGGGTCGAGTGAAAAATTGATCACCCAACAGTCACCATCGCGATCAAACCGCACTTGCCCAATCGGCATTCCAGCATCAGTCTCGATGATGAACAGCCGGCAGTCACTCGGGGCAGCAAGCTTCCTGCGAAACCAATGGCCATGCGACAGAGCGTCGATGCGGTCGGACGTGAAGCTGTTGGCGCGGACGTTCGGTTCATTGGCCCATTCGAGGAGCAGCGCCTCGTCGATTATCGTCGCGGGGCGGGCCCGCAGGTGGCTCGCTGCCCCGAGCATGACCCAGCCAGCCACCCTCTCTGCCCCGCGACCGTCGAGCAACGCCAGGCACCGCCCGGACATCGCCTCATCACAGCCCTTGTTCAACGCTGCCCCCACGGCCGCAGCGAGTGCGTCTGACGAGACATCGTCGTCGTCGCCGAGCCACTCCACGAGCCCGCGCCGATGAAGCTCGGCCGCACCCGGTCGCTGGTTCGCGGCGAGCGTGACGATGATCGAAGGCACACCCAGGCAGCAGCGTTCGAGTGACGTGGCTCCCCCGGCGCCGATGGCGAGATCGGTCGACGCGATCAGGGGCGACAGAGTCGGCAACGACTCGTGGAGAGTGACGTTGGTCAGTCCGTCAGCCTGGCGACGGATGTCGGCGGCATGCGGCGAGGCCGCCGTGATGACGACATCAAGGTGGAACGTGCCGTCGAGCATCGGCACGATTGCCGAGAGCGCTTTTCCCGTCACATTGGGAAGATCGCTCCCGCCGAAGAACAGCATCACGCGCCGGATTGGCCCCTGACGGACGGCCATGCTGGCATGGAGGTCGGCGTAAGCCGGATGGAGCAGGGCGTATCGGGGGCCGATCATGCGCCCGCAGGAAGGGGGAAGGAGGCGGTCGTAGCGGCTTTCCGCATCAGCCACCACATTCTGATCGAGGAGAAGGTCGCAGTCGTGCTCCCGATCAGCAAGGTCGTCGATCACGAGCAGCCGTCCACAGTGATTGCGGAGGGAAGCCTCCCAGCGGCGATCGATGGCATAGTGGTCAATGACGAGCCAGTCAGGTTTTCCGAACGCCATCGCGGCGAGGGTCTCGTTCGCGTCAGTCTGCCAATCGGCGCCGAGCCAGGCGGCATATCCAGGCTCTGAAAAGGGAAGAGGAGGCTGTCGGAGCGGGAGGACGTCAGCCGCGAATCCGCGGCGCTCGATGAGACCGGCAAGATGGCCGTCGTGCGCGCGGATGATGAACCGGCATCGGGCCCCCTTGGCTGCGAGCACATCGGCCAAGGTGAGGCACCGCATGACATGTCCGCTGCCGATCAGATGGCCAGCGTCGACTCGAAACACGACGTTCAAGGGGAGCGATCCTCGCCGTGAGTTGATCTCACTGTCGTTATCTGGCCCCGACGCTGCGACGATCAAAGGAGGAACGCTCCTCGCTCACCGGCGAAGAGCTCGTTGCCCCATGCATGAGTCCCTCGATCACGCCAATCACCCGCGCCTGATCGGCGTTTGTCATGCTGGCGAAGATCGGCAGGCTGACCGTTTCGCGGTGGAAACGCTCCGCCTCGGGGCAGTACCCCGCTCGGAAGCCGAGCCGCTCGTAGTAGGGCTGGCGATGAACGGGGATGTAGTGGAGGTTGACGAGGATTCCCGACCCGAGGCAGGCATCGTACACCTGCCGCTGAGTGAGCCCACAGTCCTCGTGACGGATCCGGATCGGGTAGAGGTGATAGCTCGACCGGGTATCCGGATGCTGCCAGGGGCGGATGACCGGGAGCCGCTCGAAGGCCTGGTCGTATGCCTCCGCTAGCTCATGCCGGCGGTTCACGAACTCCTCGAGGCGGGTCATCTGGCTGATTCCCAATGCCGCCGCGATGTCGGTCATCCGGTAGTTGAAGCCGAGCGAAACCTGCTGGTAGTTCCAGATCTCGTCGGCGGGGCGAGGATCCATCGCTTCCCGCTTGGCTGTGATCCCGTGACTGCGGTGGAGCCGCATCGCCTCGGCGAGCGCGGCGTCGTTGGTCACCGCCATGCCCCCCTCGCCCGTGGTGATGATCTTCACCGGATGGAAGCTGAAGACCGCGATGTCACTGTGGCGACAATTCCCCACCGGTTCGCCCGCATACGTCGCGCCGATGGCGTGCGACGCGTCTTCGATGACCCGGAATCCGTAGCGCTTCGCGAGCCGGCCGATCGCCTCCATCTCGCAACTCTGCCCACAGAAGTGGACCGGAATCACCACCTTGGGGAGCGTGCCGGCCGCCTCTGCCTCGGCGAGCTTCGCTTCCAAGCTCGCGACGCTCATGTTGTAGGTGCGGGGATCGATGTCGACGAAGTCGACCGAGGCGCCGCAATAGAGCGCGCAGTTGGAACTGGCGACGAACGTGTTCGGGCTTGTCCAAACGCGGTCGCCCGGGCCGACGCCAAGCGCGAGGCAGGCGACGTGGAGCGACGACGTGGCGCTGTTTGAAGCGACCCCGTAGGCACTTCCGCAGTGGTCGGCGACGACTTGCTCGAATCGCGGGATCGTCGGGCCCTGCGTGAGGAAATCGGATCGCAGGATCCCCACGACGGCCTCGATGTCGGCCTCGGAGATGCTTTGGCGACCGTAGGGCAGAGGATTCATGAAAAAAGCCTTGGGCTAACGGCTGAAGCCAATGCCACGATCGGGCCCGACGCCCCACTATAGAGACCGATCCCCACCCCGTTCAACCCGCTCCAACGAGGCCCGAACGCCATGATTTTTGGCTCTTTGGGCCGCCAACAGAGGTCTCACGGGAGGCCTCTTGACGGGTGGTGGAGAACATCCTGCAAGGTCAAGAACCCAAGCAAAAAAACGGAGGCGGTGCATCGCGTCGAACGCCAATTCCGGCGGTCTGGAAGATTACCCCTCCAAGTCGAGACGAGCCGTGTCGGCGCACCCGTTTCGGCCGGCTGCCACGCTCTCGGCGGTTAGGATATTCGCGAGAACCCTTGCCACAGCCACATTTTAACCCCGTGTCCTTCCTCGACCACAACGCCACCGCGCCGCTCCACCCCGCCGCCCGCACGGCCTGGCTCGAGGCCGCGGATCGCTTCTGGGCCAATCCCTCCAGCCTGTATGGGGGGGCCACCGCGGCCCGCGACCTGCTCGCCGACTGCCGCGAACGCCTCGCTGACCTGCTTGGCTGCACCGATCCCGGCCGGATCGTGTTTACGGCGGGCGCCACTGCCGCCAACAACCTCGTCGCCCGGCACTTTTCCAGATCAGCACCCTCCGACGCCCTCGCGCTGCTTTCCCCCCTCGAACACCCCGCTGTCGACACCTCGATCCGGGCTGCCTTCCCCGGCCGCGTCCATGAAACCGGCGTCGATGCCGAGGGGGTCGTCGCGCCCGAGGCCCTCGCCCGAGCGCTCGACGGAGCCGGCCACCGGCCAATCGCAGTTGTCTCGATCATGGCCGCGAGCAACGAAAGCGGCGTCCTCCAGCCGTGGCAGGAGCTCGCCAGCCTCTGTCGCGACCGCCACATCCCCTTCCACACCGACGCCGCCCAGTGGCTCGGCAAGCTCCCCGCCGCGGGCATCACCAGCTGCGGCTGGGTGACCGGGAGCGGTCACAAGTTCGGCGGCCCGCGCGGCGTCGGGTTTCTCGTTGTGCCGGCCAAGACGCGCTTCCGTGGCGACCTCGGCGGCCCGCAGGAAAATGGCCAACACGCCGGCACCGAAAATCTCCCCGGCATCGCCGGGCTGGTGGCAGCGCTCGAAGCGAGGGAGCGCGATCTCCCCACGATCGCCAAGCAGGGCGCCGCCCACCGCGATGCCGCCATCGAGCTTCTCCGCGAGCTTCTTCTGACGGCAAGAGTTGTCAGCGGCAATGCCGCACGACTCTGGAACACCCTCGCGATCCTCATTCCCGGGGCCGACTCGCGGAAACTCGTCGCCGCCCTCGACCGGGCCGGCATCGAAGCCTCGACCGGCTCCGCCTGCAGCTCCGGCGCCGCATCGGCCGCACGCGTCGTCGCCGCCATTGCCCCTTCCCTCGGCCTCGCTGCGGGGTCTCCGGCCGGCATGGTGCGCTTCTCCGCCGGCCCCGACACCAGCGCCGCAGATTGGCAGGCCGCGATTCACGCCCTGGCCGAAGCCGTCGTCGCCAACGCTGGCCCCGCCCGGCCTCCGCGCGTCGATCTACGCTGAACGGTCTCACAACCCCTCGCTTGCAGAGCCAGATGTTGCACTTCCTCGCCAACGCGCAGGCGAGGCGGGGATCGGCGAACGCTTGAGGAGTGACGAGGTGCCTCCGAGGAACGACGAAACTTTTGCCGGCCCCGCCGACGAACCACCCAACAGGCTCGAGGCCATCTGAGCTTTCCCAATACCGGCCCACGCGTGGCTTCGGGGTCGCCCGTGCCCCGTCGCCGGACGTTCGCCTCGGCCATCCATGGCCTCGGCTCTCTCCGCGCCGCTATCGCTTTCGCCCTCCGGGCTGCGCTCACCGTCGAGGCCGGCTCTCGGAGCACGGGCGACCCCTCGCTGCAGCGCGGTAGATGGGGTGGGATTGAACCGTAGCGAGCAGGCGAGGCGGGGATCGGCGAACGCTTGAGGAGTGACGAGGTGCCTCCGAGGA
>JBBAVV010000032.1:0-57221 GCA_040397545.1 Pirellulales bacterium | reverse complement strand
CTCGTCTTGGACTCGAACCAAGAACCCTCTGATTAAGAGTCAGATGCTCTGACCAGTTGAGCTAACGAGGCTGACTGCTTGACTTTACCCGTCGTCGGGCGGGAGAACAAGGGGCCGGAAGAGCGGGGTTTCGCCCCCTCGGGGCCCGAATCCTATTCTCGCATCGATCGAAGACGGTTTCCGCGTTGAGGCTTTCTGCCGCAACCGCTACATTCCGCCCTTCCCGACCGGGGTCGGCGTCGCCTCCCCGAAACGGCCGCAGGCCCCGGTTCCCGCATGTGGAGGATCGATTCGATGGGTAGGTTCGACGGTCTCAAGGGTGTCATCCTCGGTGTCGCCAACGACCACTCGATCGCGTGGGCGATCGCCAAGGAGATCCTCGCCGAGGGGGGGCAGATCGGCTTCTCCCACCTCCCCGACCGCCCCGACGACGAGCGGCAGCGGAACCGTCGCCGTGTCGCGATGCTCACCGACCCGGAACCGAACGCGAAGTTCCTCGTGCCGATGGATGCCGGCAGCGACGAACAGATCGCTGCGGTCATGGAGCGGGCCAAGAAGGAGTTCGGCACGATCGACTTCCTCGTCCACTCGATCGCCTACGCCCCGATGGAGGACCTCAAGGGGGAGACGACCAACTGCAGCCGTGAGGGCTTCCGGGTGGCGATGGAGACTAGCGCCTACAGCCTCCTCGCCGTCGGCCGCCTCGCCCGTGGGATCCTCTCCGCCGACAGCGCCATCCTGACGCTCACGTACTTCGGCGGTGAGAAGGTGGTTCCCGGCTACAACATCATGGGCGTCTGCAAGGCCACCCTCGATGCGTGCGTGAAGTACATGGCCTACGACCTCGGGCCGGCCGGGGTCCGCGTCAATGCCGTGAGCGCGGGCCCGCTGCGGACGCTCGCCGGCCGTGGTGCCGGCGTCGACGAAATGCTCGGCCTCTACCAGCACATGTCACCGATGGGGCGCAACATCACTCAGGGGGAAGTGGGGAAGGCGGGCTCGTGGCTCCTGTCGCGCGAATCGCTCGGGATCACCGGCGAGATCCTCCATGTCGATGCCGGCTACAACATCATGGGTTCGCCCGGCCGGCTCCTCGACCTCGTCAAGCAACCGGAAGCGTGAGCGCCCCGGTGACGATCGCGGTGGCGGTGGTCATTTGCGACGGTCGCGTCCTCGTCGGCAGACGCCGTGGCAACGCGGCTGATGCGCCGGGGCGAGACGAATTCCCCGGTGGGAAGCTGGAGGCGGGGGAAAGCCCCGAGTTGGCAGCGGCCCGCGAGTGCCTCGAGGAGAGTGGCGTCGCCGTGATCGTTGGCCCGCGGATCGATCTCACCCTGGCGACCTCGAGCCGCGGACCGATCGAGATCCACTTCCACCGCGCCTCGCCCGTCGATGCCGGAGTCCTGCCGCGCCCCCCCTTCGCCTGGCTGCCGATCGGCGACCTCGCTCGCTGCCACTTCCCGTCAGCCAATACCGACGTCGTGGGCCGGCTCCTGGCCGGCGGCCACGCCGGCTTGCCCTCTGCCGAAGGAGTCACGGCGGATCCCAGCCCCCACGGCTCCAGGGATGGCAACGGCAGATCCGCCGCAGGCCACGGAGCGTGCCACGGACCGCGCCGTGGGTCTTGAGCGACTCGAGGAAGTAGACACTGCAGGTCGGCTGGAACCGGCATGTCGGCCCGAGGAACGGGCTCACGAAGCGCTGATAGGTGCGGACGAGCGCGGCCAGGAGGGCGACGAGAACGCGGTCGAGGATCGCCGTCCACGAGGCTCTCATCGGTGGCGGGGCTTCGTGGGAACGATCGGGGGAACGTCGGCATCCCGATACGCCGGGCGCGACACGATCCGGGCGGCAAGGGCGACGAGGATCCCCTCGACCTTCGCCGCCCCGTCAGCTCCGCCCGGGGCCGCGCCGGAGCGGACGACGACGAGGTAGTCGTGCCCCGCGGGGATTTTTCGCCGTGCCACGCGGAATGCCTCGCGCAGCCGGCGCTTCCAGGCATTGCGCACAACGGCATTGCCGATCCGGCGCGACACCGAGATCCCGAGTCGCGCTGGCAACGGAGGGGCGCCATCGGGAGAGAAGGCCGGGCGCGGGCAGGCGTAAAGCACGATCGCCCCCTCGGCAGCACTCCGCCGGAATCGATAGACACGGTCGAACTCCGACGGCCGGAGGAGGCGGCAGGCCTTCGGGAACGCCTCCCCGTCGTCGCTCACCACGTCAGCCCGGGGCGCGGCGGGGGAGCCCCCTCTTCTGCGGCCTTGGCGGCCCCGAGGAGATTCTGGGCAACGTCGGGAGCGAGGGTGTTGATGGGGAGGACAATCTGCACCTCGGCGATCAGGTCCCCCTTCGCGCCGTTGGTATGCCGGACCCCCATCCCGGCGGCCCGCAGCTTCCGTCCGCCGCTGGTCATCGGCGGGATCCGCAGGCTGATCGTGCCCCACGGCGTCGGCAGATCGACCTTCGCCCCCTCCACGGCCTCCGAGAGGCTTACCGGGAGCGTCACTTCGAGCGTGTCGCCGTCGCGCCGATAGACGGGATGTGGTTCGATCCCGACTTCGAGGAGCAGGTCGCCGGCGGGACCACCACCGCGCCCCGGCATGCCCTGCCCCCGGAGGCGCATCCGCGCGCCGTCGGGAACGCCCTGCGGGATCGTGACGCTGATCGTCTCCTTGCCGGCGTCACGCTCGAGCCGGACATCGGTCTTGCCGCCGTCGATGGCAAGCCGGAAGGGGATCTCGATCCGCGTGGTGATGTCTTCGCCCGGCTCCTGAACGGTCTTCCGCCGGGAGCGCGTCTTCCCTCCCCCTCCCCCACCCCCGAACAGATCGCCAAAGCCGCCGCCAGCGCCGCCGAAGAGGCTCTCGAGATCGATCTCCCCGCCGCCGAACGGCGAGGACCCGCCGCCCCCACCGACCGGCCCTCGGCCACCGCTCCATCCGCCGCGCGGCCCGGCGCCCCCCGCTCCGACGCCCTCGAAGGCGCTGCCGTAGCGGTCGTACATCTCGCGCTTGCTCGGGTCGTTGAGCGTGTCGAAGGCCGTCTGCACCTTCTTGAACTTCTCCTTCGCGGCGTTGTCGTCCGGATGGAGATCGGGGTGGTACTTCCGCGCCAGCTCACGGTAGGCCTTACGGATATCCTCGGCCGATGCCGTCCGCGGCACCCCGAGCGTCTGGTAATGATCGTCAGCCATCAGGCTCCGCCACCTCGGGTGATCGTCGCTGGTCGGCCCGTCGGAACGCGGGTGTCGCCAGGGATTTTACGAATGCGGCGGGAGGCGCTTCAAGGCAGAGGCGCCGGGCGGCGGCGCGACCGGGTCACCTCCGCCCCGGACGCCTTGGCCGCCGCGCGATGCCCGTCCCCTCTCCGGCGTCCCCGGCCCCCCGTGCCGGATCGGACGGGACGGGAGGCTCCCCCTTCTCATCGAGGAAGTACGACTGGCAGCGCACCGCCGGTTCGCCTGGCGCCGGCTGGATGAGCCGGAAGCTGCCGTCGGGAGTCATGACGCGGGCTCGGGTGTTGTCGGCCAGATAGACCGGGATAATCTCACGGAGGATCCGCGTGACGAGCGCCGGCGTCTCGATCGGCACCATCAACTCGACCCTGCGGAAGAAATTCCGCGGCATCCAGTCGGCGCTCGAGATGTAAACCTTCACATCCTCGTCGGGGCCGAAGATGTAGATCCGGCTGTGCTCGAGGAACCGATCGATGACGCTCCGGACGCGGATCGTCTCGCTCAAGCCCGGTACGCCCGCCCGCAGCGAGCAGATACCGCGGGGGACAATGTCGATCGGCACACCGGCCCGGCTGGCTCGGTAGAGGGCCTCGATGACGTGCGGATCAACCAGCGAATTGAGCTTCGCGAAGATCCGCGACGGCCGGCCGGAGCGGGCCCGCTCGGTCTGCTCGTCGATCATCTCGATCGTCCGCCGGTGGAGGTCGTTGGGGGCGACGATCAGTTTCCGCCACCGATGCCCCTGCGAGTAGCCGGTGAGGAGGTTGAAGACGGCCGAGGCATCCTCGGCGATCTGCTCGTCGGCGGTGAACAGGCCGAGGTCGGTGTAGAGCAGGGCGGTCGTCGGGTTGTAGTTGCCGGTGCCAAGGTGAACGTAACGCCGCAGTCCGTGCCCTTCGTTGCGCACCACCATCGAGAGCTTGCAGTGGGTCTTCAGGTCGAGGAATCCGAACACGACATGGACCCCGGCCCGCTCCATCTGCCGCGCCCAACTGACGTTGTTCGCCTCGTCGAACCGGGCCTTGAGCTCGACCAGCGCCGTGACGTGCTTCCCCGACTCCGCCGCCGCAATCAGCGCCCGCGAGATCGGTGAATCGCCGGAGGTGCGGTAGAGCGTCTGCTTGATGGCGAGGACGCGGGGATCGGCAGCGGCGCGGGTGACGAACTCGACCACCGGATCGAACGATTCAAAGGGATGGTGGAGGAGGACATCATGCGAGGCGATCTCGGCGAACAGGTCGTCCCCGCGGCGCAGGCCGCGCGGCATCCGCGGCGTGAATGGCGGGTCGTGGAGGAGCGGGTATCCGGGAAGCTTGTGGAGCTCCCACAGGCAGGTGAGATCGAGCGGACCGTCGATGCGGTAGACCTCACCGTAGCTTTCATCCCGCCCGTCGTGGAGCTCCTCGTCCTCGATGATCGTCCGCGCCACCGAGTCGTCCGCCGACCGCGCCGAGACCTCGATCCGCACCGCTTGCCCGCGCTGGCGCGCCTTGAGCCGCTCCTCGATGAGCTTCAGCATGTCGTCCGACTCCTGCTCGAGGAGCTCGAGATCGCTGTCGCGCGTGATCCGGAAGGTCGTCCAGGAGAGGACGGTGAATCCACCGAAGAGCTGGGAGAGCCGGGCCGCGACGAGATCCTCGAGGAGGACAAAGCGGTGCTGGCCGGGGATGTCGCAGCCGACGTTCACGAACCGCGGCAGCACCTGCGGCACCTGGACGACGGCGAAGAGCCGCTTGGGCCCGAGCCCCTTCACCTGTTCGAGTTGGGCGCCGATGTAGAGCCCGCGGTTGTGGTAGCGCGGTGAGGGATGGGCGGGATCGACCGCCATCGGCGTGAGGATCGGCAGCGCCCGCTCGGTGAAGAACCGGTCAACACGGGCCAGTTGCTGCTCGTCGAGATTCCCGTAGCGCACCAATCGAAAACCCTCCGCCACCATCGCCGGGGCGATGCTCTCCTCGAGGCAGCGGTATTGCCGGGCGACGAGCTCCTGGGTGCGGTCAGCGATCTGGCGGAGCTGTTCCAGCGGCCCGGTGCCGTCAGGGGCCGTGTCCTGCGGGGCGCTCTCGCCGAACGCCTGTTCGCGCACCCCCGAGACGCGCACCATGAAGAATTCGTCGAGGTTCGAGCTGAAGATGGCGAGGAACTTCAGCCGTTCCATGAGGGGGTTGGCGGCGTTCTCGGCCTCCTCGAGGACGCGGAGATTGAAGTCGAGCCAGCTCAACTCCCGGTTGATGAAGCAGTCGGGGGTGTCGGTGATGCCGGCCGGATCGTCGGATTGGGTCATGGCGGGGGGCTTGCTCAGGTCTGGTGGGTTCGTCCGCTTCGAACGGAAAACGTGCTAAAAAAAGAAGGCTTGTCCGGCGATCGGGCATCAACGAGGACGGCACGGATGCTGGAGCGAGTTTACCCATCCCGGGCCAATCGCCTCCCGATCCTCGCCCCATTCTCACAAAGACCGCTGCCCCACCGGAAACGGCCCGGGGCCCTGCCGCCGATACCGACCGCCATGCCGCCAAGCGTCCCTCACGATCCGTCGTCAGAGCCCCTCTTGAAGGATGGCCCCCATTCCCGGCCGGGGACTCGGGGGTGGTGCATCGCCGAGGCCTGTCGGCTCGAGGCGACCGCGGAAAAGCCAGGGAACGTCCATCCAGGGGCGTCGTTTCCCGATCTCGACCATGCCGAATTGGTCGCCGCCGGGCGGGCGATCGCCCCGGCGATCGAGGCCGCGCCGTCGCAGCCCCTGGGGCGGACGATCCTCGCGGCGGTGTCGGCGTCGCACCGCGTGACACGATCGAATGCCAATCTTGGCATCATCCTCGCCATCGCACCGCTGGCGAGCGTGCCCGGCGCGGAGATTGGCCGGCCGTTCCGCCCCGACGACGTCGCTGCAGTCCTCAGGCGGCTCACGCATGAGGATGCAGCCGACACCTGGGAGGCGATCGCGCTGGCGGCTCCGGGGGGCATGGGGCGGCGCGGCCGCTGGGATCTGGCGGGCCCTCCGCCGGACGATCTGCTGGCGGCGATGGCCGCAGCCGCGCCCCACGACCAGATCGCCCGACTGTGGACCGAAGGCTGGGGATCGCTCGAGGATGGCTTGGTGAGCGATCTCCTCGCGGAGGTCGCCACGGGCCTTCCCCTCGAGGAGGGAATCGTGCGCGGATTCCTCAGACAGCTCGCCCGCGAGCCCGACACGCTCATCGCCCGCCGCCACGGCCCCGATGTTGCCGCCGAGGTGTCGCGCCGGGCCGCGGCGGTCATCGGGCAAACGGGAGCTTCGTGGCGCGACGCGGCCGCGGCCTTCGATCGATCGTTGCGGCATCCACGGCGCATCAATCCCGGCACGACGGCCGACCTGTGCGCCGCCGCGCTGTACATTCTTCTCCGTGACGGACGGCTCCCGATCGGCGACATGGCGCTCCGCGCAGCCAGCTCGGCGGCAGGCCACGATCGACTTTCCCACGACGCGCGCGGGTGAACGCAGCATGGAACGCTTTTCTGTCCGGCTCCGCAAAGCGGTGCATGTTTTTTGCGCCGGGCATTTCATCACCCTCACCGACACCCTCTGCGAACCGGTCCATGGCCACAATTGGACCGTGGCGGTGGAGGTTGACGGCACCCCGGATGCCCACGGGATGGTGGTCGACTTCATCCTTCTGCGTGACACGCTCACCCGGATCGTCGCCCGCCTCGACCACCGTATGCTCCTGCCGACCCGCAATCGATTCCTGGAGGTGAGCGAAGCGATCGGGCCGGGCGGGCTTCCCGAGATGACGGTGCGCTTCCAACGGCGCCGCTGGGTGTTCCCCGCCGACGAGTGCGTTCTCCTGCCGCTGGCCAACACCAGCGCCGAGTGGATCGCCGCGTGGATCGGCGACGAGTTGACGACGGCCCTGGCGGCGGCGGGCACGCCACTCCCCGGGAAGCTCGTCGTCGCCGTCGACGAGTGCGCTGGGCAGGAGGGCGTCTGGGAGCTGACGGGCCCGTGATCGGCGCTCCGTCGCGTCAGCCGTCCATTCGCGGCGGAATCACCGCTCTGCCACGACGAGCTTCGTCGCGGCCTCGGTCGAGAGCGTGATCGTCTGGGCGCCGATCCTCACGCTCATCAGGCCGGCGCCGTCGGGGGGCCGCACGACCTCCCCCTCGACGCCGAGGACAAGCCCCGAGTCGGTGAGCGAGCGGAGGAATCCGGCCGACTGATCGAGGACACGCGTCAGCCGAAACCGCCCCCCGGCCGCGCTGTCGGCCAGAACCCGCGCCGGGGGTTGCCCATCATCCGGATCGGCACCGTCGGCGGGGGGGATCGGGTCGCCGTGAGGATCGACATCGGGATGGCCGAGGAAGGCATCGATGCGATCGACGAGCAGATCGCTGACGGCGTGCTCGAGATGCTCGGCCTCGTCGTGGACCTCGTCCCAACTCATGTCGAGCGTCCGCAGCAGGAACAACTCGAGGAGGCGGTGGCGACGAATGACGCGCAGCGCCAGCACCCGTCCCGCCTTCGTCAGCGCCACTCCTTCATAGGGACGGTGCGTTGCCAGCCGGGCCGCGTCGAGGGTCTTGAGCATGCTCGTCACCGTGCCCGGCGAGACGTCGAGCGCGGCGGCGACCTGGCCGGTCGTCACCGGACTCCCCGACTGGGCCGTGGCGATGAGGTGGATCGTCTTCACGTAGTTCTCGACGGTCAGGCTGGCCACGAGCGTGTTCCCGCTGGGAAAGAGAAAGGCCGTCACGGGCCGCGCGGACGCCATCCCGACCGCGATCGACAGCCCCGGATTGCCTGTCGCAACGACCGGCGACATTATGTCCGCTCCGGCGGGGCGTGACGTGCCTGCGGCGGAGAACGCGATCACGATCGTGATCAGGCACGACGACACCGGCCATGGAGCGGCCCTTCATCGAGGGCTGAATCCATGCCGACAGGACTGAACGCACGAGCCGCCGGGATCGTCGCAGCGGGGCTCGCCGACGCCGAGCGGCTCGGGGTGGTCGACCACCGGACCGGCGCCGGGGTGCAGATTGTCGACGCCGGGGTGAAGGCCGCCGGTGGCGACGAGGCCGGGCTGCTCCTCGCCCACGCGGCGCTGGCCGGGCTCGGGGAGGTGTGGCTGGAGGCGCGTGGCACGCCCCCCCACCACCGTCGCATCCACCCCGCCTCCGATCCCTGGCAGGGGCGCTGTCCCTGGCCGATCGTCGCCGTGGAGAGCCTGGCGCCGATCGCCGCCTGCCTCGCCTCGCAGTACGCCGGCTGGAAGGTCTCGGAAGGGAAGTACTTCGCCATGGCGAGCGGCCCATTGCGGGCGGCGATCGGTCGCGAGGATCTGTATGACCACATCGGCCTTCGCGAGCGTGCCGACGTCGCGGTGGGCATCCTCGAAGCACCAAAGCTTCCCCCTGACGATGTCTGCCTCCGGCTTGCCACCGAGGCGGGCGTCTCCCCCGATCGCCTCCTCCTCCTCGTCGCCCGCACCGCGAGCTCCGCCGGGACGCTCCAGGTCGTCGCCCGGTCACTCGAGACCGCGCTCCACAAGCTTCACGATCTCCACTTCGACCTCTCCCGGATCCGCGCCGGCCTCGGCCGGGCGCCGCTGCCGCCGGTGCCGGCCCCGCCCGACGACCTCGAGGCGATCGGACGCACCAACGACGCCATCCTTTACGGTGGCCAAGTCGTGCTCGAAGTGACCGGGCCCGACGCCGGCCTCAACGACGTCGCCGGCGCGATGGTCAGCGGGGCATCGGCCTCGCATGGCCGACCGTTCCGAGCGCTGTTCGAGGAGGCGGGTTACGACTTCTACAAACTCGATCCCACCCTCTTTGCACCGGCCGTCGTCGAACTGGTCAACCTCGACACCGGCACCCGCCACCGGGCAGGCTCGATCATGGCGGACGTGGTGCGGACGTCGTTCGGCGGGGCGTGAGCCGGAGGTCGATCCGATGCGACTGGTGGTGATCGGTTCCCCGGGGGCCTGGCATGTCGGGCGGATCCGCGCGGTGGCGCTCGCGCGCGGCCACGATGTCGCGGTGGTGGAATGGCGTCAGCTCGGCGCCTTCGTCGCACCGGCTCTGGCGGGAGCGGAGCGGGCGACGTCGCTCCCCGAGCCATGCCGGACGGACATCTTCCTCCCCGACGCGATCGACGCGGCCGACGCCGTCCTCGTCCGCGGCATGCCGGCCGGCCGGCTCGAGGAGGTGATCCTCCGGATGGACCTCCTCGGCCGACTCGCCGAGCGCGGCACGCCGGTGATCAACAGCCCCCGGGCCCTCGAGACGGCGATCGACAAATACCTCTCCCTGGCCCGGCTCGCGGCGGCCGGGATCCGCGTCCCGCGGACGATCGTGGCCCAGGACCCGGATGGCATCCGCCGCGCCTGGGAGACGCTCGGCGGGGACGCCGTTGTGAAGCCGCTGTTCGGGTCGTGTGGACGTGGGATCGAACGGATCGACTCCGAAGCGCTGCTCCTTCCGCTCTTGGCCGCCGCCGCCGAAGCCCAGGAGGGGGCGGCCACCTACCTCCAGGAATTCATTCCGCACGCTGGCTGGGACGTGCGGATCCTGCTGGTCGGGGAGGAGGCGTTCTCGATCCGGCGCCGGTCGGCGACCGACTGGCGGACGAACCTCGCGCGAGGAGGGATCGGCGAGCCCTTCGAGCCCCCCCAGGCCTGGGTCGATCTCGCCCGCCGGACCTCGGCCCTTCTGGGAGTGGAGGTGGCCGGGGTCGATCTCGTTCCAGACGCCGGCGGGGATCCCCTCGTCCTCGAGGTGAACGCCGTCCCGGGATGGCGGGGACTCGCCTCGGCCACCGGCCTTGACCCGACCCCGGCCGTCGTCCGGTGGGCGGAGCGAAAGTCCCTTCGCCATGCCCCACCGGCCTGAAGGCTGGACTTGAGCCCCTTTTTTCCGGCCTCACAACCCGGACAGTTGGGAAATGCGACTCCGGCGAGCTGCCTCTTTTTGTGGCATGTCCTCCACTGCCTCTCTGCTGCGCAGCGCTGCGCAGAAATGTCTCGGCCTCGGTCCATTTGGCGCAAGTCCTTTCCCTGCTGTCACTTCCTGCTGCGACTTGACCGCAGCGCCAGCATGACCTCACCGGTGGGCCCACGGAGGGCCCTGCCGGCCCGTCCGCGCTTTCCGCAGGGTCACCGAACATGGCGATGAGGTCCGAAGCCCAGTCCACCGTCCCAGAGTCCACCGATCCCCAGGCGACCTCCGTTCTCCAGGTTGCCGAGCGGCTTCACGCCATGGGACCGGACTGGGTCGTCTTCTTCCGCGAGGTGCTGGGGGTCGAGGGGATCGTGCGCCGCTCCTTCCCCAGCGCCACGGCCCTCTCCCACTTCGAGTGCTCGCCGCACTACGCCCGGATCCGGGAGATGCTCGACGACCTCCGCAACCGGCAGCGCGAGCGCCCCACCAGCCGGGAGGCCCAGCGGGTGGTGACGGTGCGGATGCCACGCTCCCTCCATGAATCGCTCAAGGCGGAGGCGGACACCATGCGCGTCAGCATCAACACCCTCTGCATCTCCAAACTGCTCAAGATCCTTGACGACGACGATCGGAAGGACCTGGCGCCCGACCGGGGCACCCCCGAGGAGATGGCCGGCTGATGGCCGGCCGGCGGGGAGCGGGGCCGGGGAGAGGGAAGGGGCGGACCTGTAAGCCGGGTTTTGTTCCGCACCGCCGGAGGCGGCACGGTGATGACCATTTCTCTAGGACGCCGGTTGCCCGGCGCCTCTGGCAGCCGACCCGGGGGTGGGACGGAACGGGCCGTTCCGTGGCGACCTTGCGGCCGACTCCCCCCTGCTTGGCCTTGCTCCCGATGGGGTTTACCGAGCCGGACCGGTCACCCGGTCCGCTGGTGAGCTCTTACCTCACCGTTTCACCCTTACCGCCGGGTTTCCCCGGCGGCGGTCTGTTTTCTGTGGCACTTTCCCTGACCTCGCGGCCGGTGGGCGTTACCCACCATCGCACCCTGCGGAGCCCGGACTTTCCTCCCGTTGGGGCGTTCCCACGCGGCAACCCTTCCGAGTGCCACGGAGTCTCTCCCGACCGGCGGTCATCCGTTCCGCCCCGTTCCCTCTCCCGGGACCCGTCCCCCCAACCATACCACCCCGGAGGACCGGAGACTTTTTGACCATCCGTCCGGCGGGGCGTAGATTTTGGAGTCGTCTGCCCACCCTGCGGCGCGAACCACCGCCGAAGAAGGAACGTATCCAGACCCATGTACGGCGAACTGATCCCCCAAGGGGGCGGAGATCCGATTCCGTTGTTCAAGCCGGTCCTCATCGTGGGCCGGCGCGAAAGTGCGGATGTCGTCCTCCGTTTCCCGAATGTGTCCGGGTCCCATTGCGAACTGACGCTCGTCGATGGCTATTGGTTCGTCAAGGATCTCGCCAGCAGCAACGGCACGAAGGTCAACGGGGTGCGCGTCAGCGAGAAGCGGCTCGATCCGGGCGACAAGCTCTCCGTGGCCCGCCACCACTTCGAAATCACGTACGAGCCCTCGAAGAACGGCGCCACGGCGGCGCCGGCCGACAGTGTCCCGGTGAATCCCTGGGGGAAGAGCCTCCTGGAGAGCGCGGGGCTCGAATCGCGCCGCAGCGCGCCCACCTTCTCCTCGGCCCCCGTCCCCGCCGCCCGCCGCCCCGACCCGCCCGCCGCGGGGAAGCGTGGGGATCGCCCCTGATCGGCTGCATGGCGAAACCCCGCAAGATACGGATCGACTTCCGCAAGAATCGCTCCGTTCGGCGGCGCGGTGGCAACCTGACGCGATCGCTCGGTGACGATCCCGACGGCCTCGCCGACATGGCGACCTCCGAGCGCCTCTCCGGCAAGGGGGATCTGACGCGCAAGCGGACGGTCATCGATCCGGGTCCAGACGTCGCCATCGACAGCTGGCGCGGGCAGGTGCTCCATGTCCACGGCCTGGAGAGCTTCGTCCGCCGGGACGACGGCCATGTCGTCCGCTGCACCACCCGTCGTGTCCTGCGGACAATGGCGATCGACCAGCGGCATCCGGTGGTCGCCGGCGACCGGGTCACCGTGCGCCAGGCGGCGGCCTCCGATCTGTCCGCCCATGCGCTCCCGACGACAGCCCCCGACGGCATCCGCCAGGACGCGACGATCCATTCCGTCGATCCGCGGCGCAACGAACTGGCGCGGAACAGCCGCGGACGCCGTCACGTGATCGTCGCCAATGTCGATCAGGTGGTGATCGTCGGCAGCGCCGCCCAGCCGCACCTCAAGCCGGGGCTCATCGACCGGATGCTCGTCGCCGCGGAATGCGCCGGCATTCGCCCCTTGATCTGCCTCAACAAGGCCGATCTCGTCGCCGCGGCCAGCCTCGTCCCCCTCGCGGGTGTCTACGCGCGGATGGGATACCGGGTCGTGCTCTGCTCGACCGTCACCGGAATGGGGCTCGAGCGGCTCCGCGCCGAGCTCCGCGGCGTCGTCAGTGCCGTCGTCGGCCAGAGCGGCGTCGGCAAGTCGTCGCTGCTGAATCGGCTCGAGCCCGATCTCGCCCTCCCCGTCTCGGAGGTGAGCCGCGACAACGACAAGGGGCGCCACACGACGACGACGGCGCGGCTCATCCCCCACCGGCTCGGCGGGGCGTTCGTCGACACCCCGGGCGTCCGGCAGTTTCAGCTGTGGGACATCGTGCCAGCCGAGGTGCCGGCGGCCTTCCGCGATCTGCGCCCCCTGGCCAATCTCTGCCGCTTCCCCGACTGCACCCACAGCCACGAAGCCGACTGCGCGGTGAAAGACGGGGTCGCCGATGGCCTTCTCGACACGCGCCGCTGGGAGAGCTGTTGCCACCTGGCCACGAACCTGGGCGAAGACCCCGAGGATGACGAATGACGACAACGGTCCGCAGCAAGAGTGTCCAGAGTGAACGGGCGGTGGTCGTCGGCGTGCTCCTCCACGCCCCCGTCGACACCCACGACCCGCTCGACGAGATCCGTGGCCTGGCGGAATCGGCCGGGGCGGAGGTCGTCGCCGAGCTGACGCAGCGGCGTGAGAGCCCCGACCAGACGACCTACCTCGGCAAGGGGAAGGTGACGGAGCTGGCCGGGCTCGTCGCCCACCACGATGCCGACGTCGTGATCTTCGACAACGACCTCTCGCCGGCCCAGACCCGCAACCTCGAGGAGGCGTTGAAGACGAAGGTCCTCGACCGCTCCGAGGTGATCCTCGACATCTTCGCCGCGCGGGCCCGCACCTACGAGGCCCGCCTGGCGGTGGAGCTGGCGCAGCTGGAGTATTCGCTGCCGAGGCTCAAGCAGATGTGGACGCATCTGTCGCGCCTCAAGATGGGGATCGGTATGCGTGGGCCGGGCGAGAAGCAGCTCGAGGTCGATCGCCGGCTCGTCGAGAAGCGGATCCACGATCTCCGCGCCGAAGTCGCCGAGATCCACGGCCGGAAAGAGCGGCAGGTGAAGGCCCGCCAGGACCACATGACCGTCTCCCTCGTCGGCTACACCAATGCCGGCAAGAGCACGCTCCTGAATCGGCTGACGGGCGCCGACGTGCTGGCAGCCGACAAGCTCTTCGCCACCCTCGACACGCGCACGCGCCGCTGGAAGCTCGACGGCTGGGGCCCGGTCCTCCTCTCCGACACCGTCGGCTTCATCCGCGATCTTCCCCACCGGTTGATCGCCAGCTTCCGGGCTACGCTCGAGGAGACTCGCCAAGCCGATCTCCTCCTTCACGTCGCCGACGCCTCGAGCGATCTGGTCGACGCGCAGATCGCGGCGGTCCGTAGCGTGCTTGCCGATCTCGGCGTCGATGAGAAGGACTCGCTCCTGGTGCTCAACAAGGTCGACGCCATCGCCGATCGCGAGCGCCTCGAAGCCCTCCTCGACCGCTACCCGCACGCCATCCGGATCTCGGCGCGGAGTGGACTGGGGATCGCGGACCTCCTCCGCGCGACGAGCGATTGCCTCGGCCGCAACTTCGGCGACGTCGACGTCCGCACCTCCGCTGGCAACGGCCGGCTCCTGGCCTGGCTGTCGGCGCATGGCGAGGTCCTCTCCCGCCACTTCGACGACCACTCCGTCACCGTCCACTGCCGGATCCCGGCGGCGATGCTCGGCCGGATCGACCCGGCCGAAGCCGAGGTCATGCCGCATGAACCGATCACCGGTTCGAGAGCCCCCACCAAACCCGCGACCGTCGCCACCACGGCCCCTTCCTCCCATGCCGATCCCCTCGAGGCCCCCTGACGCACGGGTGCACCGACGCGCCGGTCCCTGGCGGCAGCGGCAGATCGCCGGCCTGCGCGTCCTCCTCACCGGCGGATCGTCGGGGGTGGGACGGAGCTTGGCAGTGGAGCTTGCGCGCCGCGGGGCCGCCGTCTTCGCCACGGCCCGTCGAGAGCCCCTCCTCGCCACGCTTGCCGCCGCACATCCGATCGCGGTCCTCGCCGGCGACATCACCGACGACGCCTTCCGCCAGGAGCTCGTGGCTGCCGCGGTGAAAAGCCTCGGCGGCCTCGACATCGTGATCGCTGCGGCGGGGAGTGGCGCGATCGGCCGGTTTGCCGAGGCTGATCCGGCCACGCTTCGGCGCGTGATGGAGATCGACTTCTTCGCCCCGGCGGAGCTCGTGCGGCTCGCGCTGCCGGGCTTGGCACACGGCCGCGATCCGGCCGTCGTCCTCGTCGGCTCGATCCTCGGCCTCCACCCCATCCCCCTCCATGCCGACTACTGCGCCGCGAAGGCAGCCCTCCATTCCCTGGCCGGCACGCTCCGCGCCGAGCTTGCCCCCACAGGCATCGACGTTTTGCTGGCCACGCTCGGGCCAACGGCGTCGGAGTTTTGGGACAGCCTCTTGGTGGGCGATCGCCCCGCCTGGTCGCGCGGCCGGCAGCTCACCGCCGCCACGACTGCCCGCGCGATCATCGCCGCGCTCCAGCGCCGTCGGGCGGCCGTCTACCCCGGCTGGTCGGCGAAGGGCTTCGCTCTCGCCGCCCGCTTCTGCCCGCGCCTCGTCGACCGGATCATCCGCCGGCGGATGGCGAAGGGGTAAAGGCCACGGCAGCCGTCGACAGCCGCGTCAGGACCCCTTCGCCCGCTCCAGCTCCATGCCGATGGCGAGGAGCTGCTCGGCGTCGAGGAGGGTGTCGTTGGCGGCGAACAGGCGGCGAATCGCCTCCTTGTGGATCTTCATCTTCGTCCCACCGACGCCGAGGGCGCCGTAGATGACCCTGCCGCCATCATCACGAGCCTTGTCTCCGGCCGCGATCCCGGCGATCCCCGCCGGCGGCACGGCATTGAGATCGACAAGCACTCGGGCGCCGGTCGCCGCGGTCCTGCCCCGCTCGTCGAGGAGCGTGATGCCGGCCGCCCCGCAGGCGACGACAAGCTGCGCCCGCGCCAGCGCCGCGGCGAGCTCCGGCTCGGTGCCAGACGCCCCCCGGGCCTCGACCGGACGGACCGTCGCCCCGGGTACCTCGGCCCGGACGCGCTCGCAGACCGCGCCCGCCCGTTCGAGGGAGCGTGACACGAGCGTGACGGCGACGCCAAGGCCAGCCAGGAGCCTGGCGACGCGCTGCCCAACCGGACCGGTCCCACCGAGGACCACCCCCCCCAGACCGGCACTGGGACTGTGAAGAGGAAGATGGCGGGCCGCGGCGACCAGCGCGGCTGCCGCAGTCGTGTTGGCACCTGATGGGTCGAGCAGGACGCCGACGCGCACCGGGCCGAAGAACGTCTTCTTGATCTTCGCAAACACCCTCTCCGCCGCCGCCACGTCGCTGCCGCCGACGAAAATCGCCGTCGAGGCGAGATCCGCGCCGCCGCGTGTGAACATCGCGCCATGAACGAGCGGCACGACCGTGTCGACCGTCACGCCGCCGTAGCGAAGGAGGACGTCAGCCCCGGCATCGACCGCGACGACGGCGTCGAACGTGCTGGCTTGAGGATCGGTGTCGAGTTGGAGGAGGATCCGGGCGGGCATGGCGAGCCACTCCTTCGGGAAGCCAATCGAGGCGAGAAACAGATACAGAAAGAAGCGAAAAGCGGCAGGGACGGGCGCAACCAAAAACGACGCCGCCCGTGGCGCGGAGAGCCGCGCCACGGGCGAACGGTTCTTGAAAACGCCGGGCCCGGATCAGAAGCCGCGGAAGGGATGGACCGCGTCGCGCTTCGCGACCATCTCGGCCGCCGTCGGCTTGCCGTGCATCGCGTTGGCGATCGCCATCTTCGTGGCGTTGTAGTTGTAGGTGTAGATCTTCTTGTCATCGGCGGCCTGCCAGTGGATGAAGACACCGCAGACGATGACGAGATTTTCGGCATCCTTCTCGGGGATCACGCCGTCGGCCACGCTGTCGGCAACCGCCTTGGCAACCCCAGCCTGGGCGGGGCCGAACATCTGCACCGCCTGCTTCGCTCCCTTGATCGTGACCTTCGTGATCATGACCGTGGCCGGCTTGACGGCGACATTCGGCGTCAGCACCGCGAGGAGGTTGGAGTGACCCTCGCTCTGCCGGGCCAGCGCGTTGGCAAAGGCCGTACCCACCGGACCATCCTTGCTGCCGATCAGCAGATCGATGTGGGCGATCTCGTTGCCCTCACCGTCGAGCGCCTCACCAATAAACATCGACATCTCTGTCTCCTCGTGAAGTGAATCCCCTCCCCTGACGGGGAAGGAGTGGACCAGATCCGGCGACTGGGCCCGGCTCCGGAAATTTCAAGTGCGGTCAGCGACGTGCCGGTCGTGCCCCTGAAGCCCGACTCGGATTCCCGGACCACCCGCAGGTACTCCAGGCACGACCGACCGAGCAGGACACCGACCGCAGGCCCCCCGACGCCCGCCCCGTAGGCAGGTCCGATGGGATCGGGAGAATACCATGTCGCCTGACACCGGCAACAAAGTCCCCGTCCAGAGCCCCGGATGCCGCCGGAACACGCCCTTCCTCCCCCACCCGGCCGCGGAACCGGCGACGAAATCGGCCTGGGTCGTCCTCCGCACTCAGCGCCCCCGTCGCTTCTCGTGCTCGGGGCCAGCGCCCGCGCTTGGGCGACATCGGTGCGCCGCACAGGGCTCATCGTCCGGGCCGCCGACCTGTTCGCCGACCGCGATCTGGTCGCCATCGCGGCCGCCGTCGCCATCCCGCCGGAGCGGTATCCCGGGGCCCTTGCCGAGGCGGCCGAGGGCTTCCCGCCCGGTCCGTGGTGCTACACCGGCGCCCTCGAGAACCATCCCGGGCTCGTCGATGCGATCGCCGCCACGCGGCCGCTGGCCGGCAACGCCGGCGAGGCGATCCGTCGCGTCCGCTCGCCGCAGCATCTGGGGGCGGTGCTGGCCGATGCGGGGATCGGCTTTCCACCGACGCTCGACAACCCGGCGGCCGTCCCGCGCGATGGCCGCTGGCTGCGGAAGCCGCGCGCCAGTGGCGGCGGACAGGGGATCGTTCCCTGGACACGGCCCGAGGCCGGCGGCATAGCGTCGCCTCCGGTGCAGGGGTGCGTCTGGCAGGCGCTCTGTCCCGGGCTGCCGGTGGCCGGGGTGTTTGTTGTCACGAGCCGGGGAGCGCGTCTGGTCGGTGCGAGTCGGCAGTTGATCGGCATCACGGCCTGGCAGGCCCCTCCCTATGCCTACTGCGGATCGGTCGATGTCGACCCGCTGACCCTCCCCGACCATCTCGGCGACCAGTGGGATCGGATCGGCGCGCTCCTGGCGGGATCGTTCGGCCTGTGCGGAGTCGTTGGCGTCGATGCGATCGTGACGCCATCGGGCCGTCTGGTCGTGATCGAGATCAATCCGCGACCGACCGCATCGATGGAATTGGTCGATCGCCGCACGGGGCTGGCGCTCGCCGCTGATCACCTGGCGGCCTGCGGGATTGTCATCGGGCCGATCCGCCCCGCCTGCGCCGGGGGCCGGTGGGCCAAAGGCATCCTGCGGGCCGCGGCGACGATCGCCGTCGACCAGCGGCTCGGCGATCGCTTCGACCTCCTCTCGGAGGCGTGGAGCCGCGCCGATGGCTGGCCGGCGCTGGCCGACCTCCCGCGCTGCGGCACCGTCGTGCCATCCGGTGCGCCGTGCATCACGCTGTTTGCGGTCGCCGATACCGGCCGCGGAGCGCGACAGCTCCTCGACCAACGGATGGAAACCGTCCGCGAGGCCATCGGGCGGCCCGGGCCGTGAAGCCCGCCGCCGGCGCCCCCCACGCATCAGCCGGATCAGCCGGCCATCCGCCGCGGCATCGCGACCTTGGCAGCCTCGTGCGATTGGTACTGCATGAGGTAGGCATCCTCGGTCGAGTCCTCGTAAAAGTCCTTGAGAACGGAGATTGCCCGGTAACCGAGCGACCGGAAGAACAGCTGCGCGGGGAGATTCCGCTCGCGGACCTCGAGGAGGATCCGGTCGCGCCGCTCGATACTCAATTTGGCAAACAGCTTCCCCATCATCTGCGTCCCGATTGCCAACCGCCGGTGGGAGCGGCGGACGGCGAAATTGAGGACATGGAGCCGCGTCCGGTGGAGCTCGTAGATCATGAACGCGACGACGGAGTCCCCGACCTCGGCGACCATACCGATGCAGTTCCGCTGCCGCAGACAACGGGTGAAGTCCTCGTCCGACCAGGGAAACTCGAAAGCCTCCTGCTCGATCGAAAGCACCTCGGGCATGTCGCGGCGGATCATCCAGCGCAGTTGAATCCGGAGTCGGTCGGCTTCCGTGGTCGCCACGTGTCGTCACTCCATCGAGTCGGGGGTCAAGGTGGGGGCTGACCGTAGCAACTGCACCCGGGCGAGCCAAGAGAACTCCCGCCACGATTGGAGCGCCCTACCCGAAACCGTCTTGACCCTCCTCCGGCGATCCTCCTACCCTCCCCACGCTTCCGCCCGGACCCGGCGTCCGGAACGGATGGAGGCGGCTGCCATGGACCGCCGGCTTTCGACACGACCCCGGGGATGACGGCGTGCCATGCAGACCACTCGACACTCCTCGCCTGCTCTGAGCCTCCCTCTCCGGGCCGCCGCCGATCAATCCCTCCGGCGGCCGGCATTCCCGATCCTCGCGGCACTGGTCGCCCTCGTCGGCTGCGCCGGACCGGCGATCCGCAGCCAGAGCCCCGAGGTGGCGGCGCTGATCGGGATGGAATCCGAAATCCGTCTTGTCGGCGACTATGCGGCGCCCTGGGGCACCCACCCGCTGCGCATCGAGCGGGCCGCGCTCGTCACCGGCCTTCCGGGGACGGGAAGCGATCCCCCGCCGGGGACCCAGAGGGCACTCCTCATGGCCGACATGCAGGCGCGCGGGGTCGCCGAGCCGAACAAACTCCTCGCCTCCCCCACGACCTCGCTCGTCTGGGTCCACGGCTATCTTCCACCCGGCATCCGCAAGGGGGACCGCTTCGACGTCATGGTCGAGGTTCCCGCCGACAACGACACGACGAGCCTCGGCTCCGGCTGGCTGATGGAGACCCGTCTGGCGGAAATGGCGATCCTCGGGCAGCGCGTCCGCGACGGCCACTTGCTGGGGATCGCCGAGGGGCCGCTCCTGGTCGATCCGGTATCAGGGGGAACGCTCGACTCGAAGTCGAAGCTCCGCGCCCGCGTCCCCGGCGGCGGCGTCTCCCTGACAACGCGCTCGATCGGCCTGGTCATCGCCCCGGAGCACCGCTCGATCGCCCTCTCGAAGCGCGTCGGCGACACGATCAACCGCCGTTTCCATGCCGTCATCAAGGGGACGAAGCGCGGGGTCGCGACCCCGAAGACGGAACGCTTCATCGACCTCGAAATCGCGCCGGCCTACGAGCACAATCTCGGCCGCTACATCCGCGTCCTCCGGGCGATCGCGGTCGTCGAGCCACCGGCCGGCCGGCACGCACGGATGGAGCTCCTCTCCCGGCAACTCGCCGATCCGGTCACCGCCCCATCCGCCGCGCTCAAGCTCGAGGCGATCGGCCGTGATGCCCTGCCGGTCCTGAAGAAGGGGCTCGAGTCGTCCGACGCCGAGGTCCGCTTCGCTGCCGCCGAAGCGCTCGCCTATCTCGGCGAGTCGAACGCGGCTCCCCATCTCGCCGAGGCCGCCCTCCATCTCCGCAGCGCTCGCCCCGCGGCCCTCGCCGCCCTCCAGGTGCTCGACGATGCCAACGGAATCGACGCCCTCCAGTCGCTCCTCAGCAGCTCGAGCGCCGAGACACGCTACGGGGCGTTTCGGGCCCTGTGGAAGATCGACCCCACCGCGCCGCTCATCCGTGGCGAGCGCCTCGGAGAAGCTTGCTCGCTCCATGTCGTCGATGTCGCCGGGCCGCCGCTGGTCCACTGCACGCGGAGCACCCGGCCGGAGATCGTGCTGTTCGGAACGGAGCACGCGATCGATTCCGGGCTGCGAGCCGAGGCGGGAAGCTCGATCGTCGTCGTGGTCGAGGCGGGCGGGGCGACCATCAACCGCTTCGTGGCAGGGGAGCCGGACCATGTCGTCGAGGTCGATGCCCGGGTCGAGCCGATCGCCAGGGCGATCATCCAGGTCGGCGGCACCTACCCCGACGTCGTCCAGTTCCTCCAGCAGGCCAGCGCCGGCCGCTGCCTCGCGAGCCGTCTCGCCTTCGACGCTCTGCCGAACGAATTCGACGGACGGACCTCGATCCACGACGAGACGTCGGCCCGCGACCGTGACGCCGGCGACGAGCCGGTCGAGGAAGCGGCTGATCCCGATGCCGACACTGCCCGGCGCGGCCCGGGCCGGGGGGCCGACGTCGCTGCCGGGGAGGGCCACGCCGGCACCTCGTCATGACACGCCTCAAGGCGCTTGAACTGTTCGGCTTCAAGAGTTTCGCCGACCGGACTCGCTTCGAGTTCCCCGACGGCATCACCGTCGTCGTCGGACCGAACGGCTCGGGGAAGTCGAACGTCGTCGATGCCATCAAATGGGTCCTCGGCGAGCAGTCGGTGCGCAGCCTCCGCGGCCGCGAGATGACCGACGTGATCTTCGCCGGATCTGTCTCCCGCAAGCCGCTCAACAGCGCCGAGACGTCGCTCGTCTTCGACAATAGCGCCCGGCTCCTCCCCGTCGAGGCCGATGAGGTCCAGATCGGGCGCCGTGTCTACCGCAGCGGCGAGAGCGAGTATCTCATCAACGGCGAGGTCTGCCGGCTCCGCGACATCCGCGATCTCTTCAGCGGCACCGGCGCCGCCACCGAGGCCTACAGCGTCATCGAGCAGGGCCGCGTCGACGCCCTCCTCATGGCCTCCGGCAAGGATCGCCGCGCCGTTTTCGAGGAGGCGGCGGGGATCACGAAATTCCGTGCCAGGCGCACCGAGTCGCTGCGGCGACTGGAGCGGGCCGAGCAGAACCGGCAGCGACTGGCCGACATCGTCGGCGAGGTAGCGGCACGCCTCGAGACGGTCCGCCACCAGGCCGCGCGGGCCCGCCGCTGGCGGCAGATGACCGACCGTCTACGGCGGCTCCGGCTTGTCGCGGCTCGCCAGGATCTCGCCGAGTTCGACGGCGCGGTCGCCACGGTGGAATCGGCTCTGGCCCGGCTCCGCGCCGACCTCGAGGCAACCGAGACCGCCGCCACCGCGGCCGCCGCCGCGGCCGCCGCCCGCAACGCCGAGGATCAGGAAATGGCGCCGCAGGTGACGCAGTTGCGGGCCGTGGTCACCGCCGAACGGGAGCGGGCTGCCGCCGCGGAGGCCCGCCGCCAACCGCTCCTCGAGCGGATGGGGGAATGGGAGGGGGAGCTGGCACGGATCGACCAGGAAGGGCGCACCAGTGCCGCCCTTCTCCGCAGCGCGGTCGAGGCCGCCACCGCCGCCGCGGCGAGCTCGTCCGCCCTCACCGCCGAGCGGGGGGCCCTCGAGGAACGGCTCGCGGCATGCCAGCAAGCCGCTGCCGGATCGCACTCTGATGTCGAGGAGGCCCGCACCCGCGTCGAACACCTCGCCACCCGGCTCGAGAACCTCGCTGCCCAGCGACAGCGTCTGCTCCTCGAGGCCGATCGGGCCGATGGCCGGCAGGAGGAGGCGCGCCGTCAGGCCGCTGATTCCCGTCTCCGCATCGACAGCGCGCGGCGCCGGATGGACACCGCCGCCGAGGCCCTTGCGGCCCGAGAGGGAAACCTCCAGGCCCTCGTCCAACGGCTCGAAGCCACCGGCCGCGACATCGGCGCCGCCGAGGAGACCGTCCGCGAGCGCACCGTCGCGCTCGAATCGGGGTGGCGCGAACTCGCCGGATGGCAGGCAAAACTCGAGGCCTGCCGGGAGCGCCGTGGGCTTCTCGAGGAATTCGCCGGACGGCACGAGGGGGTGGCAGAGGCGGCCCGACGCCTCCTCGCCGCTGCGGCCGACGACCCCCAGGCGAGCGCCGTCCGCGGGATCATCGGCGAGATGATCGACGCACCGATGGAATGGGCGAGCCTGGTCGATGTGGCGCTGGGAGTCACGGCGCAGGACATCGCCGTGACGTCGCTCGACCGCTTCGCCGGGTGGTTGCAGCCGTGGGCCGCCACGGAAGCAGGCAAAGGGGCGCTCGCCACCGGAGGGCGGATCGGCATCGTCGCCCCGGCCCCGATCCCCACCGACGACGAGCCCGATGTGGCGGCCGACGGGAGCGTCGTCGGTCGGCTCGATCGACTGATCGCCTCCGCCGACGCCCCCGCCGCCGACACGCCCGCTTCTTGGCTCCTCGGCCAGACCTGGGTCGTGGCGACGTTCGCCGATGCCCGCCGCCTGGCGGCGGCCCATTCGACGCTCCTCTTCGTCGCCCGCGACGGCCAGAGCTGCCGGGGGGGCCGCTATGAAGTGGGGAGCGCCGCTGGGGCCATGGGGCTGGTCGCCCGGCGGGCCGAGCTCAAGTCCCTCAATCTTCGGCACGACGAGCTCGTGCGCCGCAGCGACGACCACGCCGAATGGGTCGCCGACCTCCAGGCCGGACTCGCGGCGGCGGGTCAGGCGGTCCGCCAGCTGCAGTCCCGCCGCCAGCACGACGCCGAGAGCGTGGCCGCCGCGAAGGCCGACGCCGCCCGCCTCGCCCGCGAGCAGGAGTCGGCCTGCGAGGCCCTCACGGCAGCGGAAGAGGCGATCGCGGCCATCGAACATCGGGCCGGCGAGGCGGAGCGCCTCCGCGACGAGATCACCACCCGTCTGGGGGTCACCGAAGCGGAATTGGCCGAGCTCCGCCGCGAGCGGACGAGGATGGAGCAGTCGATCCTTGACATCGACCGCTCCCGCGGATCACTCACCGAGGAGATCCACCGCCTGCGGATCGAGCTCGCCACGGGCCGGGAGCGGCTCGACCGGGCGGAGCACGACGCTGCCGCACGGGCCGCGCAGGTCGCGGAGCGCCGGGCGGCACGCCTCTCGATCCTCGCCCGGCATGACGCGATCCGTGACCGGCTCCACACCACCGAGCTCGATGTCCTCCGGGCCGGGAGCCTCCTGGCGGAGGCGACGTGGGCCGCCGAACATGCGGAGGCCTCGCTCGGCTCCCTCGTGGCCCGCCAGGAGGGGATCCGGGCTGCCGCTGTGGCCGCCACCGACACCGCGACCAGCGCCCGCGCCGCCGCCGGCCGGCTCGGCGATCAGATCCACGCCCGTGAGCTCGAAGCGGGCGAGGCGAGGCACCGGCGCGTGCGGATCGTGGAGCGGATCCGCGACGAGTACGACATCGACATCGAGGCGGCGGGCAGCGCCGAATCGACGGAGGGCTCCGCGGCCGCAGTGAACGCCGCCGAGGAGGAGATCCCCTCCGATCGGCCGGCGCTCGACGGCGCCATCGACGAGCTGAAGCGGAAGCTCGCCTCGATGACAACCGTCAACCTCGAGGCGCTGGCCGAGTCGGAGCAGCTTGCCGAACGGCTGGCCGGGCTCGAGGCCCAGCTTGCCGACGTCACCAACGCCAAGCTGTCGATCGAGCAGCTCATCGCCCGGATCGACGAGGACAGCCGCCGACTCCTTGCCGAGACGATCGAGACGGTCCGTGGTCACTTCCGCACCCTCTTCGAGCGCGTCTTCGGCGGCGGTCAGGCCGACATCATCCTCGAGCCCGGGGTCGATGTCCTCGAGACGTCGGTGGAGATCGTCGCCCGCCCACCCGGCAAGGAGCCGCGGAGCATCTCCCTCCTCTCCGGCGGTGAGAAAACGATGACGTGCGTCGCCCTCCTCCTGGCCATCTTCCGTTCCCGCCCCAGCCCCTTCTGCGTGCTCGACGAGGTCGACGCCGCCCTCGACGACGCCAACGTCGACCGATTCGTGGGGGTGCTGCGGGAGTTCAAGAACACCCAGATCATCGTCGTCACTCACCGCAAGGCGACGATGGCCGCCGCCAACACGCTCTACGGTGTCACGATGGAGGAGTCGGGGGTGTCGAAGCGGGTGTCGGTGCGGTTCGAATCGACGGCGGCGACCGCTCCGGCTCCACTGCGGGCCGCGGCCTGACGTCCTCCGGGAAACAGGGACGGCGCCCCTTGTTTTCACGCTTCTGGCGGGAGCCGTTGCAGTCGGACCACCCGTTCCCACCGCTGCCGTCGCGAAGAACGGCTCAAGTCGCACCACGTGTCCATTCGATGTTTCCCTAGGACGGTCATAACGCGGCCGCGAAACCGGTTTGTCCGGAACGCGATCCGCGAGTTTGGAGCAGGGGGGGATACCTGCGAGTCGTGGCTTCCTCGAGGAGCGCCCGTGAAGGGTGCGCCTGCGGAGGAATGCCCTCTTCCAGCCCCCCCGCGCTTCATGCCGGCCAACGTGGGGCTCGACGACGCGGTCGTTCCCACGGCGACGGTTTCCGCGTCGGGGGGGCTGTGTCCCGCGCTCTTTGGGAGCGGGCTGGCCAGAGACGTTCCGGACACAAAAAAAGTGCACATGGAGTTCACGTGATGAAGGTTTTCACGACAGGCCAGGTCGCCAAAATCTGCAAGGTAGCGCCGCGGACTGTGAGCAAGTGGTTCGATTCCGGTCGCCTCAAGGGCTACCGGATCCCGGGGAGTCAGGACCGCCGCATTCCCCGTGAGTATCTGATCAAGTTCCTCAAAGAACACGGCATGCCGCTGGGCGATCTCGAGGACGAGGCGATGGCGAAGGTCCTCCTCGTGGGGCAGGATCAAGTGCTCATCGAGAATCTGAAGAAGCATCTGCCGCTCGAGCGATCGTTCAAGATCCAGATCGCGGCCAGCGGGTTCGAGGCCGGCATCCAGGCCGAGAGCTTTCACCCCGATTGCATCGTGGTCGACTACTCGATCGGCCGGATCGACGCCCAGCAGATCTGCCAAAATCTGCGCCGCAATTCCGAGTATGCGGAGACGATCGTGATTGCCCTGCTCCCCGACGACGGGTCGCAGATCACGATCGACCGGGCTCATGTCAACGAAAGCTTCAAGAAGCCTTTCGACGTGGCCCTCCTCGCCGAACGCCTCCGCACGTTGATCGGTGCCCGCAAGGAACTGGTCTGACCGCTGACTCGCGTCCGAACTCCATCACCGCAGGCCGGTGTGCCAAGGGGGGCACTCCGGCCTGCGGTCGTTTCGGATCCGGCTGACCGTGGACAAACGCCGTCCGCGGCCTGCTCTTCCTTGGTATCCTCCCGGCATGGACACCCACCCGCTCCGCATGATCGACGTCGGCGACAAGCCGATCTCCCCCCGGACGGCCCGCGCCTCCGGCCGGCTCCTTGCCCATCCCGACACCGTGCGGCGGATCCGCGCAGGGGATCTCGAGAAGGGGGATGCCGTTGCCGCCGCGCGGCTGGCGGGGATCCTGGCCGCGAAGAAGACGGCCGAGATCGTGCCTTTGTGCCACCCGCTCCCGCTCGACTCGGTGGCCGTGACCATCGACTTCGACGACCCGGAGGGGGTGTCGATCAGCGCTACCGTCCGCTCGACCGGCCGCACCGGGGTGGAGATGGAGGCCCTCGTGGCGGTCACCGCCGCCGCGCTGACCCTCTACGACATGACGAAGTCGATCGACCCGGGGATGACGATCGACCGGATCCGCCTCGACGAGAAGACCGGCGGCACGCGCGGCGACTGGCGGCGCGGCGAGGGACGGATCCGGCCGCAGCCCTGAAGGCCCCGCCCCCCGCCGCAGATCAGCGGCCGCGCGGCTCGACGGCAGACTCGGCCGGACGCTCGCCCACCGGGGCGCCGCCCGGGCCCGACGCCCGTGGGGCCACGATCGCTGGCCCGCCGGCCATCATCCGCGCCGCGGCTCGGTCGCTGGCCGCGGCTCGGTCGCTGGCCGCGGCTCGGTCGCTGGCCGCGGCTCGGTCGCTGGCGAGGATCGGCTCGAGCTCGTCGACGAAATCTCGGGCATCCTTGAACTCCCGGTAAACGCTCGCGAAGCGGACGTAGGCCACCTGGTCGACACCGCGGAGGAGCTCCATGACCCGCTCCCCGATCGCCCGGCTGGGGACCTCGCTCTCGTAGTTGTCATAACACTCCGACTCGATCGCCGACACGAGGGCCTCGATGTCGTGCTCGGTGATCGGCCGTTTCCCGCAGGCGATATTCAGCCCGGAGCGGATCTTGTCGCGGTCGAAGGACTCGCGGACGCCTCCTTTCTTGACCACGGAGAGGGCCTGACGTTCGACCCGTTCGTAGGTCGTGAACCGCCGCCGGCAAGAGAGGCATTCGCGCCGCCGACGGATGTTCGCACCATCGTCGATCGACCGGGAATCGATGACCCGGTCGTTGTCGACTCGGCAGAAGGGACAGCGCATCGGCAGGATCCTCCGTGACGATCAGGCTGACTGCGTCGGTTCACCGTCGGCATCCCTGTCCGTCTCCACACCCGCTGCCAGATCGGCCCCGGCCGGATCCCGTGCCGGTCCGGCGAGCTTCCAGTCACGGCGCTGGCGCGAGCTGGGGATGTCCATCGCCTTGCGGTATTTCGTCACCGTGCGGCGGGCGACCGTAATCCCCTGTTTCGCCAGCTCGAGGACGAGGTCGTCGTCGCTGAAGGGGGCATCCTTGGGCTCGGCCTGGATGATCTCCTGGAGCTTGATCCGCACCGCGTCCCAGGCCACCTCCTCGCCATCGGCACTGACGGTGCCGCCGACGAAGAACCGCCGCAACGCCCACAGGCCCCGCGGCGTCTGCAGCCACTTGTCGTCGACGGCGCGGCTGACCGTCGTCACGTGCATCCCGATCCGGTCGGCGATCTGCTGCATCTTGAGCGGCTCGATCGCCTCCGGCCCGTCGGTGAGGAAGCGCGTCTGGTGGTCGACGATTGCCTGGGCCGTCCGCAAGAGTGTGCTGCGGCGTTGCTCGATCGCCTCGATGAGCCACTGGGCCGAATTGATTTTCCGCTTGATGTACTCGCGCGTCTCCGGCGGCGTGGCCGGGTCGGAGAGCATCTCACGGTAGAGCGGGCTGATCCGCAGGTTCGGAAGATCGACCTCTTCGAGGCGCACCTTCCAGGTACCGTCCTGTTGCAGCTCGACATGGACGTCGGGCTTCACCACCGGCACGTAGGGCACCGTGAAGCGGGCCCCCGGCTTTGGCTGGAGCGAATGGAGATCGTGACGGAGCCCCTCGATCTCCTCGATCGTGAACCCGGTCTTCCTGGAGATCAGCGGCAGGCGGTTGGCGCCCAGGTCCTCGAGGTGGTCTGAAACGAGCCGCCGGAGCTGGCGGGCGTGGGGTGTCTCGGGGCGGATCTGGAGGAGCAGGCATTCCCGCAGGTCGCGGGCCCCCACGCCGGCCGGCTCCATCCCCTGGACCACCGTGAGCGCCTTCTGGAGCTGGCCGAGCTGGGCCTGCCAGAGGGGGGAATCGGGCGTGGCCTCGACGTCGACAAGATCCTCGAGCGGCATCGGCAGGTAGCCGTTGGGATCGAGGTTATAGATCACCTTCTCTGCTGCCTGCCGCACTTCCGGACCATGCTCGTCGTTGGAGAGCTGCTCGTGGAGATGGTGGAAGAGCGTCTCGGGGCGCTCCTCCATGTTGGCCATCGCGTCGAGGTAGCGGTCGGAGGCCTCGTCGATCCGGGAGGCGGAAGGGCGGCTGCGGTCGTCGTCCGACTCGGGGTAGTCGCTCGACCAGTCGTAGGAGCGCTCGAAATCGGCCTGATTGGCATGGTCCTGATCGACGACGAGCGGCCGTTCGGCGACCGTCCGTTCAGGAGCCGGATCGGCGGCATCGACCGTCGTGGCGAGGGCGCGGGCTTCACCTTCCGGGCTGTCTCCGACGGCGGCATCACCGACCGAATCGTCGACCTCGAGCGTCTCGTTGTTTTGGATCTCCTGCTCGATCCGCTCCTCGAGCGCCATCGTCGGCAGTTGCAGGATCTCCATCGACTGGATCATGCGGGGCGCGAGCACCTGCTTCTGCGCCAACCGCATTTCCTGGCCGAACGACATCCGCATGGCACACATCCTTCAACGGTCACCGCACCGAGGTCCCTGCCCTTCAGGATACCCGTTTCCAAGGCAAGCGTTCGGGAAGCTCCTGCCGCCTGCGGGAATCGAAGCGCCCGCCCCAGCCTCTCGGGCATTTTCACATCCGCCGCCGCCCGGCGAGCGCGTCGGTGAGCATGTCGCGGTTGGCCTGCTCGAGCGCCGCACCGACCGTCAGACCGCGGGCCAGGCGGGTCATCTCGACAGGGAGGCCGGTAAGCCGCTGGACGACGATCAGCGCCGTTGCATCCCCCTCGACGTTCGGGGTGGTCGCCAGGATCACCTCGCGCACCCCCCCCTGCCGGACGCGGGCCACGAGCGCGTCGATCGTGAGTGTCTCCGGGCCGGTTCCCTCCAGCGGGGCGATCCGCCCCTGAAGAACATGATACAGCCCTCGATAGGCACCGGTCTGCTCGAGGGCGAGGAGATCGCGGACCTGCTCGACGACGCACAGCGTAGTCCGATCGCGGCGGGCATCGCGACAGATGCCACATTCCTCCCCTTCCGCGAGATTGAAGCAGGTGCGACAGGGACGGAGATTCTCCTTCACGGCGCGGAGGGCGGCGGAGAACGCCAGCGCCTCCTCGCGCGGCATCCGCAGCACATGGTAGGCGAGTCGCTCCGCCGACTTCCGGCCGATGCCGGGAAGCTCGGCGAAGCAGTCGATGAGCGTGGCGATGACGCCGCGTTCTTCGGGCATGGGGGTTCCTCCGTGAAGCCGGTCCGGGGTCAGCCGACGTCGTCGCCGTCGGGGGCGTGGTCGATTGTGTCGTCATCCGGGAGCGGCTCGCCAGCGCCGGAAACCAGCGCCTCGACCGGCGTCGGCTCGACCGCTGCAGCTCGGGAGCGCCCTTGCTCTACCTTGCGGATCGCCGCGTCGAACAGGCTGCGGGCCTGGATCACGAGCGGATGATCGAGGGTCTCCCGGAGGAGCGCCGCCTGCGAACGCCCCGGAGCCGGCGGCGGCGCGGCCGGTTCGCCGGCCACACGCTCGGCCCCCCCTGCCCCGGACGATCCTCCGGCCAGTGGCTTCCCGGCCACCTTCGGGTCCTGTCTGATGCGGTGCCGCAACGGCCGGCCCGCCCCCTCCGAGAGGGCCCGATTCAGTGCTGCGACCATCTCCGGCCGGGAGAGGAAGGCGACAGCGGTCGTTGCCTCGGCCGGAAAACTGACGTCGAGGACATCGTCGACCCACGCCACCCGGCCGGCCATGGCAACGAAATCGGCGGCCAACCCACCGACCGCCTCGCCGCACGCCTCCCAGGCCGCCAGCGGGTCGCTCGGCAGCGCCGGCGGAGCGGGAGCCGCAGCCGTCTGCGTCGGCGCTCGCTCGCGGGCCGCCGTGGGCAGCGCCTGGCGAGGCTGCGGAGGGGCCACTGGCTCGACCACGACGGCGGGAGCATCAGACCCGCCGGTCAGTTCGGTCGTTTTTTTTTCGCGCGTGTCCGGCGCCGCCGAGGGATTCGCGACGGTGGGCCGCGGCAGCGCGGAAGGGGCCACCCGCGGCGGCGGTGGCGCCGCGGCGGCCTGCTGGGCAATCCGCTCCACGGCGGAGGCGAGTTGGTCGAGATCGTCGAGCCGCGCGAGGCGCACGACCGCCATCTCGGCGAGCACCCCGGCATGACCGCTCGTCCGCATCCGCGACAGCGACTGATCGAGGATCTGGAGCATCGCCAGGATCGTCTCGGTGCCGAGCAGCCGGCCGGTGACTGCCAGGTCGATCCCCAAACCATCCCCTTGGAGGAGCAGCGCCGGGCCGCAGCCGACACTCGCCACGAGGCAATCGCGGAGAGCCGCGAGGAGCTGCTCGAGGACGCCACCGGGATCGGCGCCGCCGGCGAGGCTCGCGTCGAGGGCAACCAGCGCCGCGGCGGGATCGCGGCCGGCAATCGCCCCGACCAGCGCGCCGATCCGCTCCTCGCGGCCGGTGCCGATGACGGCATGGACATCGTCGACACCGATCGCGCCGGCGCTCGAGCCGAGGAGCTGCTCGAGGAGCGACTGGCTGTCGCGCATGCTGCCGGCAGCACGGCGGGCGATGAGCTCGAGGGCGCCGTCGGTGACCGTCGCCCCCTCGGCGCTGACGATCTGGCCGAGACGGCGGGCAATCGCGGGGGCATCGACGGTGACGAAGTCGAACCGCTGGCAGCGGGAGAGGATCGTGATCGGGAGCTTCTCCGGCTCCGTCGTGCAGAGGACGAACTTCACGTGCCCCGGCGGTTCCTCGAGGGTCTTCAGGAGCGCGTTGAAGGCCTCACGCGTGAGCATGTGGACTTCGTCGATGATGTAGATTTTGAATCGTCCGCGAGCGGGGCGGACGGCGACGTTTTGCCGCAGGGTGCGGATCTCGTCGATGCCGCGGTTGCTGGCGGCGTCGATCTCGACGACATCGACGTCCTGCCCCGCGGAGATCGCGCTGCAGCTGTCGCACTGATTGCACGGCTCCGCCGCGGGCCCGGTCGCGCATTCGAGGGCCTTGGCGAAGATCCGCGCGGCGCTCGTCTTGCCGACACCGCGGGCGCCGGTGAAAAGATAGGCGTGGCCGATGCGCCCCGAATCGATCGCCCCGGAGAGACCGCGGGCAACATGCTCCTGGCCAACCAGCTCGTCGAAGCGCTGCGGCCGGTAGCGGCGGGCGACGACCCGATAGGCCGCGGAGGGAGCGGCGCCGGAAGGGGTGGTGGAGTCAGCGGGTGCGGCCATGGGATCGGACGCCGATGAGAGGCCCTCCGCACAAAGGGACGACTGCTTATGGCTGCTGCGGTTAGGCCCTGACCAGGTTCACAGGCCCCCATCGCAGGGGCCTCTCATCGGAGTCCGCTCCGGCCTTCGCATTGTGGCGTCGCGCCCCCGGTCGGTCAAAGCCGGTCGATTTCCCGGCCCCGTTGGCCGACACTCCCCCCGCGACACTCACCCCGGCAGCCGTCGCACGACGGCCTCTGGCAGGAGGACGGCTTCATCGGCCACACTTGGCCCCCATGGCAAGTCCGATGATGCAACAGTTCGAGGCGGCGAAGGCACGCTGCCCCGGGGCGCTGGTCCTGTTTCGGATGGGGGACTTCTACGAGCTGTTCGGCGACGACGCCCGTGAGGCCGCCACGCTCCTCGATCTGACACTCACCAGCCGCGACAAGGGGCCCGACGCCATGCCGATGGCCGGGTTTCCCTACCATCAGCTCGACCCGCAACTGGTCAAGCTCGTCGCCGCCGGCCGCCGCGTCGCCATCTGCGAACAGATCGACGACCCAAAAACAACGAAAGGACTTCTCCGCCGAGAAGTGACCCGGATCGTCACCCCCGGCATCGCCGCCGACGAAACCCTCCTCGACCCCGCCCGCCGCAACTGGCTCCTTGCCCTCGCTCCCGGCGCCCCTCCCCGGCTCCAGCGCGACGACCGCGACGACGCCACCGCTGCCGCGGCCGGATCGATCCCCGTCGGCCTGGCCTGGATCGACGTCGCCGCCGGCACCTTCGAAGCCGCGGTCGTCCCGGCCGAGGATGTCCCCGATCTCGTGCTCCGCCTCGAGCCGGCCGAATACTTGTGTGCCATGAAGGACCGCGGCGCCGTCGCAGCCCTCCTTCGGCCCACCGGCCGATCCGCGGCCGTCACCGCGCGCCCCGATTGGTGGTTCGAGGAGGGAAGCGCCCGCAGCGCGATCGACCGGGCCGTCGGGGGGGCGCGCCTCGAAGGGCTCGGCTTCGACCTCCCCGCTGATCTCCCCGGCATCGGCGCGGCCGGCGGGATCATTCATTACCTCGACGAGAACGAGCCGACGGCGATCGCGCGGATCACGACGCTCGCCGCCTGGCGACGCGGCGAGCGGATGGAGATCGACGAGGCCTCGCGGCGCAGCCTGGAGCTCATCCGCACCAGCGGCGCCACCGGCAACCGGCGGAGCGGCTCCCTGGCCGGGGTCCTCGACCGCACCCGTTCGCCGATGGGGGCCCGTCTGCTGACTGACTGGCTCTCCGCGCCGCTGGTGGAGAAGGGTGCGATCGACGAACGCCTCGACGCCACCGCGGCGCTCGTCGCCCACCCCCCCCTTGCCGACCGGCTCGGCAGCCTGCTGACCGGGATCGGCGACATCGAACGCCTTATCGGCCGCGTCATGTCGGGTCGCGCCGGCCCCCGTGACCTCGAACGGATCGGCCGGGCCACCGCCATTCTCCCCGAGCTGATCGCGACGCTCCGGGGGAGCCCCGGCCTCCTCGGCGAGCTGGCCACCGGCCTCGATCCGCTCGACGATGTCTCGGCGCGAATCGGCTTGGCGCTCCGCGAAGGCTGCCCGGTGTTTGCCCGCGACGGTGGCTTCATCCGCCCGGGCTGCGATCCGAAGCTCGACGAGCTCGCCGAGATGGCCAGCGGCGGCAAGGCTTGGATCACGCGCTACCAGGCCGACGAGATCGCCCGCACCGGCATTCCGTCGCTCAAAGTCGGCTTCAACCGGGTCTTCGGGTTCTTCCTCGAGGTGGGGCGCAACCACGCCTCCAAGGTGCCCGCCGACTACATCCGCAAGCAGACGGTGAAGAACGCCGAGCGCTACACGACGGCGGAGCTCGACGAGCGCCAGCGGCAGGTGCTCGGGGCCGAGGACGAGGCCCTCCGCCGCGAGCTCGAGCTCCTCGAGGCGCTGCGCCAATTCGTCGCTGCCCAGCGCGAGCGTCTCGACCGCGCGGCCACGATCCTCGCCCGGATCGACGTCCTCGTGAGCCTCGCCGAGGTCGCGCGCTCGCGGGGCTGGGTGCGCCCCGAGATCAGCAGCGACGGCGTTCTGGGAATCGAGGCGGGCCGTCATCCGGTCCTCGAGGAGCTCCTCCCCGCCGGCACGCTCGTCGCCAACGATCTCTCCCTCGCCGCCCGCCTCCCCGAGGCTCCCCCCGGCACCGCCGGCTTCCCCTCGATGCTCCTCGTCACCGGCCCCAACATGGGCGGCAAGAGCACGTTCATCCGCCAGGCGGCGCTCCTGGTGGTGATGGCGCAGGCCGGGAGCTTCGTCCCCGCGCGCCGCGCCCGGATCGGCGTGGTCGACCGGCTCTTCGCCCGGATCGGCGCCGGCGACGACCTCGCCACCGGCGCCAGCACGTTCCTCGTCGAGATGGCCCAAACGGCGCGGATCCTCAATCGCTCCACGCCGAGGAGCCTCGTGATCCTCGACGAGGTCGGCCGCGGCACGAGCACGTTCGACGGCCTCGCCATCGCCCAGGCCGTCGTCGAATGGCTCCACGGCGTCCCCGGCTGCCGGACGCTGTTCGCCACGCACTACCTCCAGCTCGCCGCGCTGGACAAGCTCCCCGGCGTCGCCAACGTTCAGGTGCTCGTCAAGCAACACAACGACCAACTCGTCTTCCTCCATCAGGTCGCCCCCGGCGCCGCCGACAAGAGCTGGGGCGTCCACGTGGCCCGGCTCGCCGGGGTCCCCGCCGCCGTCGTCGAACGGGCCCGCGACCTCCTCCTCGCCTTCGAATCCTCGGCCGCGCCCCCCGCCGCCAGGCCGCGCCGCAAAGGGGAGACGGCGCAGAAGTCGCTCTTCGACTGAGGCTCCGTGGAGTCGTCCCGCCGAGGTCGGCGTTCAGTGGCCCGCTTCCGCGCGGAGATCCGCCAGCAGGTTCGATGTTCCGTGGACCTTCGCCCACCGGTCAACGTAATTCCAATCGAGTCCTTCGCCGGAGACCGCAATCAGATTGACGATGTCGTCCAGATCCTTCCGCCGGGCCCAGCGGAGCTTTTGGATCACGACGTCCTCCGCCGTGGAAACCCAGACCTCGCCGCGGCATTCCGGAACCCGCAAGCGCCGTCGGCGCGAAAATCGCTCCTGGTGATGGGGATCGCCACCGAGCCGAAAGAGCTCGACCGTGAATCCACTCTGTTCGTGATGGAGGACATACCGAACCGTCCCCGTGAATCCCTCGATCATCATCTGCCGATCGAGCCGAAACTCGTCACCCAGCCCCATCGCGAACGACACGATATCGAAGCCGTCGAACGACACCTCGACATCGGCATCATCGGTGGCCCGGGGAACACCGTAGAGGTTGCTCGAGAGGGCCCCGACGAGCAGGTAGCCGACTCCTCCGCGTTCCAGCCGGTCGATGATGTGCGCCAAGGCCTGATCGCTCGTCATGACGGGTCGAGGGGGGTGTAGATGCCCCGTTCCTCGCGGGCCCGGACTGCCGCCAACCGCCGCCGACACTCGACCGAGATCTGTTGGTCGTTCCAAGTCGGATGGAGGGCCCGAATCCCCTCCAACATCCTCCGCCGCACGCGGTCGAAGAGTCTGGCACCGGCCAGAAGCTTCTCTTCCGGCGGCATGGCTCGCGCTCGCTCGATCTTCGTCGTCCAGACCGCCCCCGCAAGCGCCGAGGCGGATGGAGTCCCGGCCATCGGAAGATCACCGCGGTCAGAATTGGCTGTCTCAATCACAGGAATCCTCACCCCTGAATCAACCTGGTCTGACGTGTTCCCCATCAGGCCTCCCGACGGCGCTTGTCACCAGGATGTCCGCGGTTGCGGCCCGTCAAAGGGCCGGGGGACCGCGGTCCGCTCCTCGGCAATCTTACCCCCTCCCTCATCCCCCGTCGTGAATGGGCGATGGGTGTCTCCTGGCACCTCCCCAGCGCTCCCCGCCCGCAACTTTTCCTTCCCCGGACAGTTCAAGGGCCGGGGAACGGGGCGGGCGGGGTGTCCGTCGGCGTTTCCGTTCCCCGCCAACCTTACGGTCCCCCTTTTTCCCCGTTTTCCAGAGGGTCCCTCATGCACCGCACGCTTCTCGCTGTCGCCAGTCTGGCGGCCGCGTTCTTGGCCTCGCTCCCGGCCTCCGAGGCCTCCGCCCAGCCCCCCGGCGGCCGCGGTCGCGGCATGGGGATGGGGGGGATGATGTCGCACGCCTCGCTCCTCCGGCAGGAGGCCGTCCAGGCCGATCTCGGCCTCGCGGCTGATCTGAAGAAGAAGATCGCCGCCGAGCTTCCCGAACGGGCGCCCGGTGGCGGCGGTGGCGGCAACCCTCGCGACATGACCGACGAGCAGCGGCAGAAGTGGATGGAGGAGCGCCGGGCCCGCAATGCCGAAGACGACAAGAAGATCGCCGGCCTCCTCGATGCCAAACAGCTCGAGCGCCTCAAGCAGATCCGCGTCCAGGCCCTCGGCGCCGGCGCCCTCATGGACGAGACGCTTACGAAGGAGCTCTCGATCACCGACGACCAAGTCGCGAAGTTCCAGTCGGCGATGCAGGAGATGCGTCAGGGGGGGGGTGGCGGTGGCGGCAACCCGGGCGAGATGCGAGCGAAGATGACCGCCAAGGCGATGGAGATCCTCTCGGCCGACCAGAAGGCAAAGCTCGAAGCCCTCAAGGGCCCCGCCTTCGACGTCTCGAAGCTCCAGATGCGTGGACCGGGGGGCGGTGGCCGCCCCGGTGCCGGCACCTGATCAGACTCTTCGAGCGTTGTCTCCCGAACCATCATCGCCCCGGCGGGGAATCCCGCCGGGGCGGTTTTGTTTGGCGGGTGGGGGTTCTCAACACTGCTTGAGCTTCTCCTTTGCCATGCCGGCGGCGACGAGCTCGGGCCTCGGGAGGATGCCCCGGACGCCGGCCGTGTCAGCCTCCACCGTCACCGCCACGCTCTTGTAGGCCGGCGTCCGCGAGAGCGGATCGGCCGCCTTCGGCACGAGGATGTTGCTCTCGGGGTAATACATCGCCACGCTCCCCGGCCGGATCTCCGGGAAGGCCGAGACATACAGCCCACGCATCTCGCCGACGCTACTGCGGATCCGGCAGCGACTTCCGGCGGTCAGCCCGTGGCGGGCGATGTCGTCGGGATGAATGAGAACGAGATCGCGCCGCGTCTGGTTGCGGTAGAGATCTTCCTCCTCGTAGACGACCGTGTTGAATTGCCCCTCGCTGCGGATCGTCATCAATTGGAGCGTCGTCGGCGCTGCAGGGAGCTCGTGAATGAAGAGCGTCGCCTTGCCGTCGGCGGTGGGAAACTTCGGCGTGGCGAGCGACCGCCCTGGAATCGAAAACTCCTGCTTCGTCTCATGAAGAGTGGCCATCGCCTCGAGCCCCGGCACGATTCGCGCGATCGCCTGCCGGATCGTGTTCGTGTGGGACATCTCGCGCCAATTCAGCACCTGCCCGCCGCTCCCCGACACCGTCTCCCCGAGGACGCGGATGGCGAGGTCGGCGATGATCTCCACCTCCGACCGTGGCCCCACATGGCGGCGCTGGCCGCCGTCGGAGAGGCGGATATAGCTGAACATACTCTCTTGCGTGGAAGGCTCCGGCTCCTCGTCGCGGGCGAGCACGGGGAGAATGATCGTCTCCTCGGCGCCCAAGCCGCTGGCATGGCCCGTGTTGAGCGTCGTGCTCATCGTCACCACCGTGTCGCACTTCGACAGCGCCCGCTTGGCATACGCCGCGTCGGGGCTCGCCCCCCACAGATTCCCACCGAGGCAAAACGCCAGCCGCATCTTCCCCTCGTCGGCCGCCTCGAGGCACTCGAGCGTGTCAAAGCCCTTCATCGTCGGCAGCTTCACGCCAAAGGTCTCTTCGAGCCGGCGGAAGACCACCTCCTTCAGCTGCGGCGTCACACCGACCGTCCCCAGCCCCTGGATGTTGGAATGACCACGGATCGGCTGGAGCCCGGCCCCCGGCTTGCCGATCATCCCGCGGGCCAGCGCCAAGGCCACGATCGCCTGCACCGTCGCCCCGCCGTGGAGATGGTGCGTCACCCCCATCGTCCAGGCGAACACAGCCCGCTCGCTGGCGGCGTACTGCGCCGAGATGTCGTCGATCTCCCCCTTTGTCACCCCCGACTTCTCCACGATCTCGTCCCAGGAGAGCCCGTCGAGGCGGGCCGCCAGTTCCGGCCAGCCGTGCGTATGAGCGGCCAGGTAGGCCTCGTCGGTCTTCCCCAGCTCGCGCACCCGCTTCAGCAGGCCGTACATGAGCGCGAGGTCGCCGCCGACGTGCGGCTGCACGTAGGTGCTGGCGATCTTCGTTCCGAAGACGAGGCTCCAGGGATCGCTCGGCACCGAGAAGTTGACCAGCCCCGTCTCGACGATCGGGTTGATGACGATCACCTTCCCACCGTTACGGCGCACCTGCATGAGCGTCCGCATCATCCGCGGATGGTTGCTGGCCGGATTGCCCCCAATGAGAAACACGATGTCGGCACGCTCGAGATCCTCGAGCTTCACCGTCCCTGCCCCCGTCCCCAGCACGCTCGCCATCCCCACGCCGCTGGCCTGATGGCAATAAAAGGAACAGTTGTTGACGTGGTTCGTGCCGTACAGGCGGGCGAAGAGCTGGAGGAGGAAGCCCGCCTCGTTGCTCGAGCGGCCGCTGAAATAGAAGAACGTTTCTTCGGGAGAGGAGCCCTTCATCCGCTTCGCGATCCTCGCCATCGCGTCGTCCCAGCTGATCGGCTGGTAGTACTGCGCCCCCTTCTCGAGCACCACCGGCTCCACCAGCCGCCCCGAATGCTCCAGCTGGTAGGGGGAGAACTGCTGCAGCTGCGCGATGGAGTAGGTGGAGAAGAAGTCGCGCTTCACCCCCCCCTGCATGTCGGCCACCATCGCCTGGAACGACTTCTTGCACACCTCGGGGAAATGCCCGGCCTCGTTCACCATTCCCCCCGACTGCCCCCCCATCCCCAGCGCGCAGGTCTTGCAGGCGTTTTTCGAGCGCATCGCCTGCCAGAGCTTCCACAAGCCCCCCGCCTCACGCGACTTCTTCAACGTGTAGCGGATCGCCCGCCAGCCACCACCCGTCTTCACCCGGCCCATGTTCAGTTTCCTGCGGTATGCAAGCGTCAGCGTGAAGCCGGGCCGTCGATCCCGGCCGGGCAACCGCACGCCATCAGTGCTTCAGTGTCCTGCGGTCCGACAACGTTCGATCCAAAGCTCACGACAGCCCACGACGATCACTTCCGCGCCGGCAGCACCTGGATCTCGACCCGGCGGAACTCGATCGGATGGCTCTCCGACTGGAGCGAGATCGTGCCCCCTTCGAGGAGGAGCTTGCCGTCACGCTTCGCGATCAGCCCCTTGGAATGGGGATCGTTCGGATCGAGCTGCGCCCCTTCGTACTCGAGCACCGGCTCCCCGTTGACCAGATGCCGGATGACCTTGTCGCCGTCGACTTCCACCTCCACCGCCACCCACTGGTCGCCCCGGTAGGTCTGCGACTTCGACGTCGTGCAGTGAGGGGTGAAGAGCTTGCCGTTCATGACGACGTTCGTGCCGGGTGTGCAGAGGTTCGCCGTCGTCCGCTCCCCCTCGGGGGCCCCCCCCAGAAACTGGACCTCGATCGACGCCGGGAAATCCTGGTCGAGTGTCATCCCCTTCGGGTCCTCGCCGTGGAGCATCACGCCGGAGTTGCGGATCGCCCAGCCCGGTCCCCCCGGGCACTGCTCGCCGGTGAAGCGGTAGTCGATCCGGAGCTTGTATCGGGAAAACGGCTCGGCGAAGAACAGGTGGCCGAACTTCTCCCCGAAGGTCGGATACTTGGCCGGGTCGTAGACGACCTTGAGGACACCATCCTCGACGCGGAAGGTGTCGCCGTAGTTGTCCCCGAGCGCCTCTCCGCGGATCTTCGGCGTCCAGCCTGTGAGATCCTTGCCGTTGAACAGCGGCCGCCAAGCCGACTCCTCGGCGTGGGTGATGCCCGGGGCGACGGCCCCGACACTCGCCACGAGGGCCAAGATCACCACCATCCAGCGGAGTTGGAGGGACCGACACAAAGACGACATCTTCAGGCTCCAGACGGGACATGGGCGACCGGGGCGCGCACCCCGGCAGCCCCATCCCTTCAGCATACCCGGCCGCCGGGCTGACGCCCGCCCCTTCATCCCCATCGATTCACCGCTGCGTCGGCGGCGCGAGGCTGACGGTGACGGTCTTCGTCTCGAGGTACGGGTCGAGGCCCCGCTCCCCCAGTTCGCGGCCGAAGCCCGATTGCTTGAAGCCGCCGAACGGGGCGGCGGCGTCGAAGACGTCGTAGCAGTTCACCCACACCGTCCCCGCCCGGAGGCGGCGGGCGACGTCGTGCGCCCGGGCCACGTCGCGCGTCCAGACTGCCGCGGCGAGGCCGAAGTCGGTGGCGTTGGCGCGGCGAACGAGCTCGTCGGTATCTTTGAAGCGGAGCACCGAGAGGACGGGGCCGAAGATCTCCTCGCGGGCGATCGACATCGTGTCGCTGACATTCGTAAACACCGTCGGCTCGATGAAGAAGCCCTTCGTGCCGTGCCGCTTCCCGCCGGTGGCACACGTCGCCCCCTCGCGCTTCCCGGCTTCGATGTAGCCGAGAATCTTGTCGAACTGCGCCTGGTCGACCTGCGGCCCCTGCTCGGTGTCGGGATGAAACGGATCACCGACGCGCCGCTGCCGCGACAGCTCCACGACGCGCTCCACGAAGGCATCGTGGATCGAGTCCTCGACGAACAGCCGCGACCCGGCGCAGCAGCACTGCCCCTGGTTGAGATGGATGCCGAGGTGCGCTCCCGCCACCGCCGCATCGAAATCGGCATCGGCAAAGACGATGTTGGGGCTTTTCCCCCCGAGCTCGAACGTCAGCCGCTTGAGGCTCGTTGCCGCCTGCCGCATGATGATCCGCGCCGTCTCGCCGGAGCCGGTGAAGGCGATCTTGTCGATGCCCGGATGGTTGACAAGCGCCGCCCCGGCCGTCGGCCCGTAGCCGGGAACGACATTGATCACGCCGTCGGGGATCCCCGCTTTTTGCGCCAGCCGGGCCAAGCGCAGGCAGGTTAGCGGCGTCTGCTCGGCCGGCTTGATCACGATCGTGCAGCCGGCGGCCAGCGCCGGCCCCCACTTCCAGGCCACCATCAGGATCGGGAAGTTCCACGGGATCACCTGCCCCACCACCCCCACCGGCTCGCGGCGGGTGTAGCAGTGGTAGTTGCCGTTGATCGGGATCGTCGCGCCCTGGATCTTGTCGGCCCAGCCGGCGTAGTAGCGGAGGCATTGCACGGCCAGCGGGATGTCGATGGCCCGCGCGTCGGCGACCGGCTTGCCGTTGTCGAGGGACTCGAGCGCCGCGAGGTCATCGATCTCGGCCTCGATCAGGTCGCATAGCCGGTGCATGAGCCGGCCACGCTCGCGGGCATCCAGGCGCGGCCAGGGGCCGTCGTCGAAGGCGGCCCGGGCGGCCTTGACGGCCGCGTCGATGTCGGCGGCATCCCCTTCGGCAACGTCGGCGATCGGCTCTTCGGTGGCCGGATTGACGGTGGCGAAGGTCCGGCCGCTGCGGGCGGGAACCCACTGCCCGGCGATGAACAGCTGCGACTGGCGAATCTGGGCTGGCCCGGAGGGCCGATGAGCGGGGGGCGTGGCGGTGGCCATGGGGCGATCTCCTCCGGCTGGATTTCCTGGAAAGTTGCTCCCGTCAGGCTACCTGCTGTAGGATCAGGGGGACAATATTCGGGGTGGCATGCGTCATGCTGCCGGTACAGGCTCTCCTCGGCCAGCGTGCCGGGGGAATCGTTTCCAGATCATCCAGGAGAATCGAACTGATGCGCAAGGCTTTCTTGATGGCGGTGGCGCTGGTGCTCGGCGTCGCCGTGACGGCTTCGGCCGAGGTGACCAGCGGCCCGCAGGTCGGTGATTCGGTCGGCGCGTTCACGGTGACGAAGGTCGCCGGCAATGCCGACGACGGTGTCGAGGCGGGCAAGAGCCTCTGCTACCGCTGCAAGATGGGCGCCCGACCGGTGGTGATGGTGTTTGCCCGCACGGCCGACCCGAAGCTCGCCAAGCTGCTGAAGAAGATCGAGGAAGAGGTCGAGGAGCACCAGTCGGAGAAGCTCACGAGCTTCGTCAACATGATCGGTGGCGATGCCGACAGCCTGAAGAAGGCGGCGGCCGAGTTCGTGAAGACGAACGATCTCAAGCGGATCGCCTTCGTTGTCCCCGATGACGCGAAGAACGGCCCCGAGGACTTCAAGATCGCCTCCGACGCCGATCTGACGGTCGTCTGCTACAAGAACGGCAAGGTTCAGACCAACCACGCCTTCTCGAAGGGTCAGCTCGACGACGCCAGCATCGACGCGGTCGTGAAGGCCTCGTGCGCCCTGGTCGAGTGAGGCAGCTTTGCCTCGGCTGATCGATCGAGTCAGTCGCGAATCCAAAGACGGCCCGGGAGACTTCCTCCCGGGCCGTTTTTTCGCGCGCCGGGCCTGCCGCTCCGGTTTTTTCAAACTCCTCCCCCCCATGACGCATCCCCGATCGGCGGGTATAGTTGGGAAAGGGTCCCTCCGGGCGAGTCCCGGGTGGGTTCCGCAGGGCAGCGTAGCTCAGTTGGTTAGAGCACCGGCTTCATAAGCCGGGTGTCGCCGGTTCAAGTCCGGCCGCTGCTAGTGTTTGTGGTGCATGGATCGCCCTGACCGTCGAGGCGAGGCCAGGCATCGGATGGTTGGGGGGGCTCCGCGGGACGACGCATGACACGCTTCGTCCCTCTCCGGTCACGCGTTTGTCTGGCGGCGCGAGTTCTCCAACCGTGATGGCACCTTCGGAGCCATCCCGACTTCATGGATCTGCGCGGCGTCGAGCCTCCTGGTCTCTCTCTTGCCTCGCTCTTGGATCCACGCTGCCCTTCCCCGGACTCTGCTTTCCGGCCTGCTGAGGCCGGCCGATGACCATCCCACTTCTCAACGAGATCCCGCCCTCATGACCACCCGTCGTCAGTTCGTGCAGAGCCTTCCGGCGTTCGCGGTGGCAGCCCACATGACCGGGGAGGCGGACGCCGTCGCCGCGGCCCCCGCCGCCCCCGCGGTCGGACATTTCCACCCCAAGGGAAAGGCTCCGTCGGAGTTCACGAAGGAAGTGCTGCGAAAGGCCAAGCAGTCGCTCCCCTTCGGTGACACGCGCGACTTCGACGAGCAGCGGCGCGGCCTGATCGCCCGGATGCCCGGCATGCAGATCGAGAACGACGCTGGCGGCGTGGCCTGGGACATGTCGCGGTTCGAGTTCCTCGACCAAAAGGACGAGTTCGACTCGGTCCATCCGTCGATGCACCGCATCGGCCAACTCAACAACAACTACGGTCTCTACGAGGTCGTTCCCGGGATCTACCAGGTCCGCGGAATTGACCTCGCCCAAACCACGTTCGTCCGTGGCAAGACCGGATGGATCGTGTTCGACTGCCTGGTCACCGCGGACGCCATGCGGGCCGCATGGCAGGTGTTCCAGGAGCACAAGGGGGAGGGATTGCCGGTCACGGCGGTCGTTTATTCGCACTCCCACGGCGACCACTGGGGTGGCGTCCGGGGCGTGGTGGACGAGGCCGATGTTCGCGCCGGCAAGGTGCAGATCCTCGCCCCCCGCGATTTCATGGCCTACTCGATCTCGGAGAACGTCTTCGCCGGCAACGCCATGAATCGGCGGATGTTCTACCAATACGGCGTGCTCCTGCCGGTGAGCCCGTATGGCTACGTGACCCAGGGCCTCGGCCACGCCATCTCCCGCGGCACGTCGGGCCTGATCGCCCCGACCCATATCGTGGAGAAGGACATCGAGGAGATCGAGGTGGACGGCGTGCGGATGATCTTCCAAAACACGCCCAACACCGAAGCCCCGTCGGAGATGAACACCTACATCCCCGACATGAAGGCCCTGTGGATGGCCGAGAACGTCTGTGCCACGCTCCACAACCTCTACACGCTCCGCGGAGCGCTGGTGCGGGACGCCCTCAACTGGTCGAAGTACATCAACGTCGCCCTCTACCGTTTCGGCCAGGAAGCCGTCGTGATGTTCGGCGCGCACCATTGGCCCCGGTGGGGGAATGAACGGGTGCAGGAGATTCTCCGAGGACAGCGGGATCTCTACGCCCACTTCAACAACCAGGTGCTCCATCTGGCCAACCAGGGCGTCACGGTCAATCAGATCCACAATGTCTACGATCTTCCGAAGAGCCTCCAGCAGCGGTGGGATTGCCGCGGTTACCACGGATCGGTCCCGCACAACGCCCGGGCGGTCGTCAACCGTTACCTCGGCTACTGGGACTGTAATCCGGCAACGCTGATCCCGCTGTCACCGGAGGATTCGGCGCCGCTCTATGTCGAGATGATGGGGGGCGGGGAGAAGATCATCGCCAAGGCCCGCCAACTTCACGACCGGGGCGAGTACCTGCTCGCCACCGAGATCCTCGACAAGCTCGTGCACGCCGAACCCGGGAACCAGGCCGCCAAGGATCTCTTGGCCGACGTCTTCGAACAACTCGGCTACCAGCAGGAGAACCCGGGCCTCCGCAACAGCTTCCTCGCGGGCGCCTACGAGCTCCGCGACGGAGTACCGGAGGGAAGCTCGCCCAAGTCGAGCGGCCCCGACGTGATCCGGGCGATGAGCACGGAGTTGTTCCTCGACTTCCTCGGCATCCGCATGGACAGCCGTAAGGCCGAAGGAATGAGGTTCACGATGAACCTGATCACCCCCGACAACGGCGAGAAGTTCCTCGTCGAGCTCGAGAATGCCACGCTCACGAACCTGCCGGGGTTTCTGGCGAAAAAGGCCGACCTCACGCTCACCATCAACCGCACGGACCTCGAGCAGACGATGATCGGGGCCAAGACCCTCGAATCACAGATCAAGGACGGCACGGCGAAAGTCGAGGGCGACGTCTCGATCCTGGCCAAGCTGGCGGCGACGATGGTGGACTTCGACCCCAGGTTCGAGATCCTCCCCGGCACGCACGGTCGCGCCAAGATCGTCCACGCCGACGCTTACGAAGCGGTGCCTGGGAGCACGATTCCGGAGTGATCGGCGGGCGGCCGACATCACCGGCGATTGGCCACTGGCAGGGGCTGTCCTACGCTGGATCGCCCCGGCGTGATCGCGCCCGACGGATCGCTGCTCATTTCCCGACGCTCCGGGCTCCTGCTGACGTTGCTTGCGGTCATCTTCAACGCCGGTAGACGCCGCCCGTCGGCCAGCAGCGTTTCAGCGTTCCTGTGGGGGCGCTCAACGTTGGCAGGCAGCTTTGCTTGGAAGGGCCGACGCGGGCAAAAGCTTGGCACGGAGGGCCGCCAACAAGCACGCCGAACGCTTTCAGCGCGGGACCAACCCGCAGGTCCTTCGCGAGTAGTTCCGGGCTGGTTTCCGGGATGTCGGCAAGCGTTGACGGGCCTCAGCGGCGGGAAACGAACGGCCAGGGCGGAGCGGCTGCACATCGGCCTCGGCCTCGACGCCATGAAGCGCATCCCCCCCACACTCCAGGCCGGATCGTCCGTGAAATCGCAGTCGGGCCCCGATTCCGTTCCTCGGGGGTGGTTCGCGAGGTGCCGCGAGTGTCGTCGAAGGCAGGGTTTGACGATCGCGGCTCTTGAATCGGGCAACGCCAGGACAACGCGCAGGCTTGGTTTTGATTCTTGAGCTCGTACCGGATTCATGCTGCGTCCACGTCTGCAGCCCCGTGCGAATGCCGAGAAAACAGGTAGTCGCCGAAACGGCTCTGCAATCTTTTGCACGCCGGCATGCAGCGCTTTTGAGGAGTTTTCGCCGGGAAAACGCTGTTCCGTGCCTGTTCGGAAGTCGTATTCATAAGCCGGGTGTCGCCGGTTCAATTCCGGCCGCTGCTCGTTTCAGGATGGAACGGTGTATTTCTTGTCAGCCGGCCGGGCGGAGGAACGTCTCCGTCGTCGGGGAAAACGGCAACAGCGCTCCGATCACGAGGCCTACTGCCAGGCCGCCGATGTGGCAGGCGTTGTCGATGTTCGGAATGACAAAGCCGAGCCCCCCGTTGATCACGACCGTCAGGCCGATGCCGGTGGTCAAGTGACATCGCACGACCGGGGGGAGGCGACGCCACGCGCGAACGCTCGTCGCCAGCAACACGCCGGCGAGCCCGAGAACGGCTCCGCCGGCCCCGATGCTCTGACGCGGTTCGGCGACCAGGCTGGCGACAGATCATCCCGGCCGGGGGGCCGCCTCCACCAGCGCGTCGGCCCAGAGCAGCCGTTGCAGGCGCCGGCTGGGTCGCGGCAGAGCGGCGCCGGGTCAAAGTCTTCAATTGGCAGGCCGGCTACCGTTCCGCCGCCGACGAGATCACCACCGCCGTTCGGATCCTCGGCCATCGGCTCCTCCCCACAGACGCTGCCTCCCCGGTGGGCCTTTTTTGGTATTTCGGTCGAGGCCGAACGTCTCCCGGCGACCATCGATTTCTACGGAGGAAGCGGGCCTGGTTGTGTCGCGCTGGGTCTTGGTTTGCCATCGGGGCGTGGAACGCGTAAGGTGCTGAAATCACGGGCAGGATCGCTCGTGAGACCGCCTGACGAGATCCGTTTTCAGAAGTCGGCTGTCGCTGGTTCAAGTCTGGCCGCTGCGCTTCGCGGTCGCGCACGATACCGCCCGATCCCTTCGGGGACGGTTTCGGCAAAGCACCGTGGCTTGTGGATCGTGTGGGGTGGCCATGATCGACTGGCTGCGACGGCTGGTCATGTGGGACGGCATCCTGCCGCTGGCGGTGTGGGCCACGCCCCGCGCCGCGCAGTGGTTGCTGCCCGGCGAGCGTTGGCCGATCGAGGTGCTCGGAGTAACGCTACCGATCCTCGCCTTCATCGCCCGGTTTTTCGCCGGGATGGCGGTCGTCCGCCGCCAGCAGCCAAGCGCGGTGTTCCACGCGGTGAAGGTGGTGATCCTGTTTTTCGGGCTGTGCTTCCTGATGATCATCGACGTGGCGATGATCCTCAAACTGGCGATGCCGAAGGGGGCGTTCGAGCAGCCAGGCGACCTGATCGGCTTCACCCTGTTCTACGGGCTGTACGTCGCCATGATGGCCTTGGCGACTTGGCCAGGAACCCGCTGCCGACCACGCCACGCCGACGACGTCTCCTCGGCTGACGATTTCAGCAGAGGAACACCTTGACGAGGATGGCGGCGATGTCGCCAGCGCCGCTCCCTCAATCAGGCCTCCCCCGATCAGGCCTCCACAGATCGGCCCCGCGGAACGTGTCAACGGCGGGAAGCACGACCTCAGGCCGCGGCTCCCCTGCCACCGCGATACCGGCAGAACCCATGGCTCCGGTTGACTCTCCATCGAACGCCCGCTGCCTGCGAATCAGCCGGATTTAGCTGTTTTCGGACGGCGGCTCCCCAGCCACTTCAGCCGCCAGGTCCTCGGTAAAAAACGGCAACCGTTGCTGCGGATCGTGGACCGGCAGACGGGGCCCCCGCTTCGATCGACCGGCGCTGTCGCTGCCGTCACCGAAGAGGGTGCGACGGACCGGATCCTGCTGCATCGCGTTGCGGCGATCCTTGCGGCTGCCGTGACGGTGGGCCACGTCGCGGGCCTCGGCCCGCGACTCGGGAGCGTTCCGCACCATCGCGAGACGTCGCTTTGCCTCCCGCACCGCGACGATGTGATCGACCAGCGGCGCTGGGTAATCGCGCCCGACGATGCAGCCGGACGTCTGCTGCACGTCCACCGGCATCGTCCACGGCATGTGGACATAGGCCAGCGGTAGACCCGCGAGCTCCGGCACCCAGCGGCGAATGAAGATCCCGCGCGGATCCTGATCGATCGCCTGCTTCGTGGGATTATAGATCCGCAGTGTATTGATGCCCGTGGTGCCCGATTGCATCTGCAACTGCGACCAGTGGATGCCCGGTTCAAAGTCGAGAAAGTGACGGGCTAGGTGCAGGCCGGTGGGCCGCCAATGGAGCCAGAGCGAGTAGCTCGCAAACGACACCAGCAGGGCCCGCATCCGAAACGTCAGCCAGCCCGTCGCCAGCAGGCTTCGCATGCAAGCATCGACAAGCGGGTAGCCGGTGTGGCCCGACTGCCAGGCGACCAGCCGCTCTGGCACAACCTCACTCTCCCGCAGGCCGTCGGCCGCCCTCAGCATGTTTTCAAACTCGATCGCCGGCTCGTCCTCCAGCTTCTGCATGAAGTGGCAGTGCCAGTGGAGCCGCGACTGCACGCCCTTGAGACTCCGCTGCCAGGCCTTGCACTCTGCCTTCTCCCGCGGGCTCTCAGCCGTCACAAGAGCGGCCTGCACGTCGAGCCGCCGAGCCTCACTCGCCTGCCAGACCCGCCGCATCGAGATCGCGCCAAACGCGAGAGCAGCGCTCAATCGGGAGCAGCTCGTCGCGGCCGACACCGGGCTACTGATGCCACCGGAATAGTGGCGGCCGCGTTGTTGAAGAAAATCGTCGAGCACCTCGTTTGCAGCCCGTTCGCCACCCCGCTGCCGGTCTTTCGTGTCGGCCGGCAGGCCGAGCTCGCGGCACCCGAGAATGCCGAGTGAGCCGAGCCGCCCGACGACATCGCTCCCGCCGCGTCCGGTGCTGCGCTGGACGCTAGCGCACGCGGCTGTCATCCGTTTTTCCCACTGTCGATTCCACCCGTTACGCGTTGCGAGCCTCCGCACCACACCGGTCTGAGGCACTTCGAGCAACTCGATGCCGGCCGTCCGCGCCCAGCGTCTCACCCGCCTGTCGCGGGCATACGTCACGCCCGTGCCTGTCTCCTCATGGGCCACGAGCAGCCGAAAGCCTGTCTCGTTCCGCAGCTGTTCGAGGCTCGCCACCGCTTCGCCCCGCCGCGTGACAAGCCGGATGCTCTTGCGGCGGAGGGCGGCCTCGAGGTCCGCAAGGCATTCAGCCTGAAACGCCGTGTGGCTCGAATCCCATTCGGGCTGCGTGAGCACCTCCGGCTCGTACACAAACACGGCAAACACAGCGCCGCCGCGGGCCCTGGCCACGGCCTCCGCGAGCGCGGCGTGATCGTCCGCGCGAAGATCGCGCTTCAGCCAGACACAGACGGGAGGGGAGGAGTCGGGCATGACGATCACATCCTCTTCACCCAAGACCCTGGCCGGGCGAAAGATACCCGGCAGAAGTATAGCGCCTCACCCGATCCGGCGACGTTCTTGAGGCGTGGACCGCAGCCCAGCTTGTCTACGACCGGCAGCGTCCGCGCGACAAAGCCGCGTCACACCATCGAAGCCCAGCTCATGCCTCCGGGCTGATCCCCGTTCGCTCCGCGGCGAGGCTCCCGCCCCATCCGCCGTCGACAGGCCCCCCCAGCAGCGCTCGCAGCATGCCCCACAAGTCGATGAGGCGAAAGAACGGAAACAACGGGAACATCGCGAGCCACGCGGCGTAGGACAGCCCGAGTGGCTTCCGCGCCTGCGCTAACCTCCGCCAGTCCAGCAGCAGGTCCATTCCGTAGAACAAGAAAACGACGAGGAACCGCCCCTTCAGCCACCTCGCCTCCCGCACGTTCGGATCTGCCCAGGCGGCAGCCACCTTGTCAAAACCCTGCCGCGTGTGTTCTCGGATCAGCGGTTGCTGTTCATGCAGCACCCGGGCCTCGGGCACCATCTGTACAGGCGTGCCGTGGCGCTTGAGTGCCTGCGCGTGCTGGTATCAGGCGCAGCGCAGATACGGACTCCCTACCGGCGTCGCCACCATGGCGAGACGCCAGGAGCGATGATCGAGGAGCACGGCATCGTGCCCCATGGACCGCAGCCCGTCCGCCAGGCAACTGGCCTGCCAGTCGGCACCGTAGTTGATGCAGTGGTGAAACGGCAGCACGCCGACTTTCTTCCGATTGGCCATTGACTTTGGGGGCTCTCGGGGCCGTATCACGGAGACTGGATCCATTCGTACCCGGGCCAATCGACAAAGCAACACCTTTTCTGAAACTCGCGGTTGTCAGAGGCGGGTCGCTTGGCGTCCATATTCAGGTAGGCACGGTCAGTTTCCAAATCATTGCTGATCTCGGAGAGGACAGCGGCTCGATGCTGGCCGGAAGTCGATGAACGCCTTCGAGCCACGGTCGCATCGCTCCGACGCCAGTCATTGGCAGAATGGCAGGGCCTGATCGTCGGCCGCGAAACGCTGGCTGGCGTGGAAGAGATACGGAAGCGAAGCCCACCGAAGTCCGGCTCTACGAGTTGCCGGAGGGGGGCCTCGACTGCCGGCGCACTTGGGTGATCGCCGTAGTTCGACGGAGGCTGAGATCTGGGGGTGTTTCTCGGCTTACCAGGATCGGCGGGCCTCCGCGGCGACGACCGCACCATGGCTGCCCGTCGTAAGCGTCATCCCTTACCTTTTTCCGATCGAGACAATCCCGATGAAAAGTCGAGGTTGTTCAGGGAATTCGTCCGCCAAATCGAGCGGCTGGGACCATCGATCCACGGCCTGCTACTCGGCAGCATCCGCCACCACGTCCCAGGCGGGAAACGGGTCGTCGAATCGGAGCCAGGCCTCGCGTCCGAAATGGACCTCGGCATCGGTCAGACAGCAGCGGTCGAGTCGTTGGAGCAGGTCGGGGGCAAGCTTTGCCCCGATGATCACCAGTTCCTGCCGCCGATCTCCCCAAGGCTCCTGCCAAGTCTCCGAGATCTCAGCCTCGTCGACTTCCTCCGGCCACTCCTCCCGAGGCGCCGTCGCCAGCCAACAGCCACCGGGCTGAAGCGTCGACACCGCGCCCGCACTCGACCAGATGCCGGCGACGTCGGGTCGTGTCGCCAGCCAGACGAAGCCCTTCGATCGGATGACATCACCGAAGGCCGGGCCGGTGACGAGATCCCAGAATCTGCCGGGATGCAGTGGCCGACGGGCCCGAAACACGACGCTCCCCAAGCCGTACTCTTCGGTCTCCGGAACATGCTCTCCCCGCGGTTCGGCCAGCCAGCCGGGCTGATGGCTGGCCTGCTCGATGTCGAACAGCCCGGTCCCCATCACGGCCGTCAACTGAACCCGACCGTGATCCGTTCGGAGGATCGTTGCCTGAGGGTTGAGGTGTCCGAGGATCGCCTCGAGTCGAGCGGCTTCTGCTGCGGAGACGAGATCGGTCTTGTTGATCACGATCACGTTGGCACACTCCACCTGATCGACGAGGAGCTGCACGATGTCTCGGGAGTCGTCCTCATCGAGCCCAATGCCACGATCGCGGAGCTCGTCCCGCGAGCCGTAGTCCCGTAGAAACATCATGGCGTCGACGACCGTCACGAGCGTGTCGAGTCGTGCCAATGACGACAGGCTCTCCCCCTGCTCATCGGCGAACGTGAACGTCTCGGCCACCGGCAACGGTTCCGAGATGCCGGTACTCTCGATGAGGAGGTAGTCGAACCGCCCCTCCCGGGCGAGGCCGGCGACCTCCTCGAGGAGATCCTCCCGGAGAGTGCAGCAGATGCAACCATTGGAAAACTCGACCAGTTTCTCCTCGGTTCGGCTCAGCCGCGCGGCCGGGGCGGCGAGCGGCCCTCCTACGAACCGGGCATCGATGTTGACCTCGCTCATGTCGTTGACGATCACGGCCACCCGCAGGCCGGCCCGGTTGCTGAGAATGTGGTTGAGCAGCGTTGTCTTACCAGCCCCGAGGAAACCGGAGAGCACGGTGACTGGCAGCCGCGGATCGTTGGCATCCGGAACGGTGGCCGGGCGGGGCGGGTCTGTGGGAAGCAGATCCATGGCAGAACTCCGGAAAGGTTTCTTCGCGACAGTCCATGGAGCCTACCGCACTTGCATACGTTATGCAACAGCACACGACGGTCACTTGTGATACCGTCCCGGAAACGGCGAGGCCCCTCCGGCTGCTCCTGCGGTCGATCTTTGTCGCGGACCGTCCGTCAGGCGAGCAGCTCGCGGATCACCCGCGCCGGCTCGACGCCGGTCAGCTTCTGATCGAGCCCCTGGAAGAGATAGGTGAGTTCTTCGTGCCCGAGGCCGAGGAGGTGGAGGATCGTTGCGTGGAGATCGCGGATCGGCACTTTGTCTTCCACGGCGTTGAAGCCGAAGTCATCGGTGGCCCCGTAGGCCATCCCGCCACGCACCCCCCCGCCGGCGAGCCAGACTGAAAATCCGTACGGGCTGTGGTCGCGGCCGTCGGCACCCTCGGACGTGGGCGTGCGACCAAACTCGCCGCCCCAGATCACGAGCGTCGAATCGAGCAGCCCGCGGGCCGCGAGATCCTCCAGCAGCGCGGCGATCGGGCCGTCGGTCTGGAGAGCGTTGATCTGGTGCTGGCCGTCGTTGTTGCCGTGGGTGTCCCAGCCGACATTGCCGCCGCCGTGGTAGAGCTGCACGAAGCGCACCCCCCGCTCCACGAGCCGACGGGCGGTGAGACACTGCGTGCCGAAGGAGCGCGTCTGGTCGCGGTCGAGGCCGTAGAGCCGATGGGTGGCGGCAGTTTCGCGGGCGAGATCAATCGCCTCCGGCGCCGCCGACTGCATCCGGAAAGCGAGCTCACCGGCGGCGATCCGGGCCGAGAGCCGATCGTCGCCACCGCGCACGGCCGCATGCTGCCGATTGAGCGCTTGGGCGAAGTCGAGCAGCCGGCGCGTGTCGAGGGCGGGAGCCGTGGCCGAGCGATTGAGATGGAGGATCGGAGGGGAGGCGCTTCGCAGCTCGGTGGCCTGATGGACCGCCGGCAGGAAGCCAGCGCCGTAGGTTTCCGGGCCACCTTTGAGCGGCCCGTCGCGCATCACGACGTAGCCCGGCAGATCCTCTGCTTCCGATCCCAGGCCATAGGTGCACCAGGCTCCCAGGCTCGGCCGCCCCATCTGCCGGTTGCCGCCGTGCATGAAGTACAGAGCGGGAGAATGATTGAACTCGGTGTGGTGGCAACTGCGCACCACGGCCAGCCGGTCGGCATGGGACGCGAGACAGGGAAAGAGATCGGAAATCTCGAGGCCCGATTGGCCATGGCGAGCAAACGTCCGCCGGCTGGCGAGGACTTTCGCCGTGCTCGACTTGGTGAACTCGAGGTCGAGCGAGCCAAAGCTCTCCGGCAGCGTCTGGCCGGCGTAGCGGGCGAGCATCGGCTTGGGATCGAAGGTGTCGAGTTGGCTCGGGCCCCCGTGCATGAACAGCGAGATCACCGCCCGGGCCCGCGGCCGATGGTGGACCGGGCGTGGAGCCAGCGAATGGGCCGCCACGCCCTCACGCCCGAGAACGCCGAGCGTTGCAAGCGCGCCGAAGCCGAGGCCCGCCTGGGCGAGCAGGTCGCGGCGCGAGAGCGGTCGATGCGGTTGGCAGAACATGGTGCGTGCGTCAGGCGTTGGGTGAGAAGGTGGGGCCGAAGTCGTTCAATCGACCTTCAATCGAGATAGACAAACTCATTGGCATTGAACAGCGCCAGGCAGAGCTCGACCCAGACTCGAGCGTCCGGCTTCTCCGGGCGACTGAAGAGAAACTCCCGGGCCGACGTCAGCTCATCGGGCCGGATGGGGCGGGCGAAGACGAGGAGCCAGGCCCTGTTGAGGCGATTTTCGACCGACTCGGGCTCCTCGCGGAAGAGCCGATCCTTCAGCGCCGTCGCGTGGTCGACCGGAAAGTCGCCATTGAGCAGGGCCAGCGCCTGCCCGGGCACCGTGGTCGTTGGCCGGACCGGACAGCCGACACTGTTGGGAGGTTGGTCGAAGGCCTCGAGCAAGGGCATTCGGAAGGAGCGCCGGTTGAGCATGTAAATCGCCCGCCGGTTCTGGGCCTCGGTCGCCTTCCACTTGTTTTCGCGCGGATTGCCACCGATGTCGTAGAGCCCCTGGAGCTCCTCGTCAGTGAGCGGCGGCACGAACGGCTCATCGACCGGTCGCCGGTCGAGCCGGCCCGAAGCCTCGAGGAGCCGATCCCAAACCGCCTCCGCTTCCATCCGGCGGCGCGGAAAGCCGGCAAGGAGAATGTTCTCTGGATCTCTCGCCACCGCGGCAGATTCGCGCCGACTGCTTTGACGATAGGTGCGGGAGAGCATGATCGCCCGGTGGAGATCTTTGAGGCGATAGCCCCGATCCCGCAGATCGGCGGCCAGCCAGTCGAGCAGCTCGCGATGGGTAGGCGCGGCGCCTTGGGTGCCGAAGTCGTTGGGCGTGGCAACAATTCCCCGGCCGAAGTGCCACTGCCAGATCCGGTTGGTGATCACGCGCGCCGTGAGCGGATGATCGGGGCCGGTGATCCACTTGGCCAGCCGGGCCCGGGCCCGAGTGGGATTCTCCTCGCCGGGGAGAAAGAGCGGGCCACCCTGCGGCAGGAAGGCAGGCGCCGCGGGAACGACCCGCCCGGCCGGCTGATTCAATTCGCCGCGCCGCAGCAGATGGACAGCCGGCGGCTCGGCGGCGTGGCGAAGGGCCCGGAAGTGCGACTTCTCTCCGTTGACCCAGGCGACGTTGCCGGTGGTGCGATTGAAGGATTCCGAACCGGCAAACACCGCCTCGAGGCCGAAGTAATCGCGCTGGCTGAGAGGATCGTACTTGTGGTGATGGCAGTTGGCACAGCCCACCGAGAGGCCCAGCATCGCCTCGCTGAGCGTCACCACCTGATCGTTGCGCCGCACGTACGCGAGCTTGTCGGGGAAGGCATCGAAGGCATTGGGCCATTGGCCGAGCGTCCACACGGCCACCGCATCGGCCATCGCCTCCGCTTGCTCGGGCCACAACTCGTCCCCTGCCACCTGTTCTTCCAGAAAGCGATCAAACGGCTTGTCCTCCTGAAACGATCGAATGCAGTACTGCCGGTAGCGCCAGGCCTGCTCGTAGAGGATGTCGGTGTCGTAGCCACCGGAATCGGAATAGCGCACCACATCGAGCCAGTGCCGGGCCCACCGCTCGCCATAGGCCGGGGAGGCGAGAAGCTGTTCGATCAATTCCTCATAGGCCTCGGGCCGGGGGTCGGCGGCGAAGGGGAGAATCGCCTCCGGAGGGGGTGCGAGCCCGGTGAGGTCGAAGGTGGCGCGGCGGAGGAGCTCGATCCGGTCGGCGTCCGGTTGCATCTGGAGCCCCGCGGCCTCGAGCCCAGCCGTCACGAATCGATCGATCACATCGCTTGCCAAGGGCTCCCCCGGAGCCGGCTCTGATTCCGCCGCCGCCACGGGGAGAGGCGGCTTGACGAGTGGCCGAAAGGCCCAGTGATCGGCGGCGGCGCGGTGGCGGGGATCGGCCTCGTCGGCGGTCTCTGGCCACGCGGCCCCCTCATCGATCCATCGCTTCAGCAGATCAATCTGGGTATCAGAGAGCGGCTCTCGATCGAGCGGCATCGCCGGCGGCTGTCTTCCGGTGACCCGCGCGACAAGCAGGCTCGTGGCGGCTGAGCCGGGCACGAAGGCCGGGGCGCTGTCACCCCCGGAGAGGGCCAAAGCATGCTGGGCCAGCGACAGCCCTCCCCGCTCCTCCCCCGGACCATGGCACTCGTAGCAGTGCTTCACGAAGATTGGCTTAATGTCGCGGACGAAATCGACGGCTGGCGCCGAGCCGGGAGCCGCCGGGGTGTCGGCCACGCTCTGCCCCACCCCAAACGCGATCACGAGCAGGCCCGCCGAGAACCATCGGCCGGAGAGCGCCTGGGGAAGCTGCAGGCTTGGGAAAGCGATGTCTGGCATCAGGGCACCGCGGAGAAACGAGACGGGCCTGCGTGCACCGGGGGGCGACTTTCCTGTAAGCACCTCGAAGCGCGACGCCTCGTTCGACGGCGATCTCTGATTCGGCTGGTCGGGAGTGGCGGTGGACCAATTTGGACAGGCTGCCCCGACCGCCACCAACAGCCTGATCGTAGGCATGGCTGTCTTGGAGTTCAAGGAAGGATCCGGCCCCGACGAGGTTCGAGGCCCGCACGGCCGATGTCGAGCCGACGGCTACAATTCCCACAGTTTCCCGTAGCCCCATAGCCCGATGCCCAGTCCCCCATGCCCCGACACCTGATCCTCATTCCCACCGAACCGGAGCGCCGCTTCCTGGCGCCACGCTTGGCGGTGCTTCCCCGGGCCGACACGGCCGTGGAGCTGTGTGGCTTCGGAATCGTGGCGGCCGCGGCCCGCACAGCACAGCTGATCGCGGCCCTGCGGCCAGAGCGGGTGATCCTCGTCGGCATCGCCGGTCGGCTCGATGAGCGGCTCACGGTCGGAGCAGCCACGCTCTTTGAAAGAATAGCCTGCCACGGCATCGGCGTCGGCTCCGGCTCCGCCTTCATTCCCGCCGCCACGCTCGGCTGGCAACAGTGGCCCGGTGACCCAGGCGACGGTGACCCAGGCGACGGCGACCCAGGCATCGGCGACGTGCTGCCGGGCACCGTGCCCGACCGGGGCGATCTGCCAAGAGAGCGTCTCCTTCTCACCGTCACCGCCGCCGCCGCGGGCCCGGAAGACGTCCGCTTCCGCAAGGCGATCTTCCCAGAGGCGAGTGCGGAGGAGATGGAGGGCTTCGCCGTCGCCCTCGCCTGCCGGCTCTTCCGCATCCCCTGCACGATCATCCGCGGCATCTCCAATACCGCCGGCGACCGCGACAAGGCGCACTGGCAGATCGAGGCCGCCCTCGCCGCCGCGGCCGATCTCGTCCTCCGACTCCTTGAGGGTGAGCGATGAAGCGCCCGATCCGCCTCGGCATCTCCACCTGCCCCAACGACACGTTCGCCTTCCATGGACTGCTGACGAAGGCCGTCGACTGGCGCGGCCTCGAGTTTGAGGTCGACCTCCTCGACATCGAGCAGCTCAACGAGCGCCTCCTCGGCCCCGCCTCATCTGCCTTCGACGTCGGCAAGGTGAGCTTCCATGCGGCGCTCGGTGCGGCGGAGCGGATTGTCGTGCTCCCCACTGGCTCGGCTCTCGGCTTCGGCGTCGGCCCTCTTCTCTTGGCAGCGACACCGGAGTCGACCCCTTGCGACACCACCCAACTCACGCTTTGCCCCGGGAAGCACACCACCGCTTCGCTCCTCTTCGCCCTCTTCCATCCCGGTTCGACGCGGGTCGAGCAGGCGGTGTTTTCGGAGATCATGCCCCGGCTTCGGGCCGGCTCGGCCGACTTCGGCGTCTGCATCCACGAAGGGCGCTTCACCTGGCAGCAGCAGGGGCTGACCCTCGTTGAGGACCTCGGGTTCCGCTGGGAGGCTGAGACTGGCACGCCGCTCCCCCTCGGCGGCATCGTCGCCAGCCGGAGCCTTCCCGCCGACACGATCGCGCGGGTGCAGCGGGTGATCGCCGACTCGCTCCGCTTTGCCTTCGCCAACCCGGCCGCCCCGCTGCCGACGATGCGCGACCATGCGCAGGAGCTCGACGATCCGGTTTTGATGCAGCATGTCGACCTCTACGTCAACGACCAGACGCTCGAGCTCGGGCCCCTCGGGCAGCGGGCCCTCGACGAGCTCTGTGTCCGGGCCGCCGCCGTCGGGCTCGGCTCCGGCGGCCGGCTGGAGATCTTTCCGGGCTGACGCGAATCGGTCGGGATCGCGCTGCCCGCTCCGGATAGACTGGCGACATCCGGGGGGGATGGCTCACTCTGAGGGAAGCAACCGATGTCGATCGACACCAATCTCGCCGGCGGCGCCGGCGCCGCCCACTGGGAGCGCCGCGCCCGGCTCCTCGCCGCGGAGATCAATGCCGGCTGGTGGCTCTCGAGTTGGCTGCCGACGGCGCTTGCGATCGGCATCGCCGGGACATTCGCCCTCCTCTGGGCCCGGTGGCAGGCGGTGGAGCTCGTCCCCTTCGCCTGGGGCGCTATCGGCGTGGCGCTGGTCCTCGCCGCCGTCGCGGCCTGGTTCCAATCACGGCCGCGGTTTGAATCGGTGGCGTCGGCGCGGGTCCTCCTCGAGGAGCGCCTGGGCCTCCATGCCCGGCTCTCGAGCGCGGCCGCCGGCGTCGGCGACTGGCCCGGGCGGCGGATCGATCTCGCCGCCGGTGAGCTCCTCGACGTCGTCGATGCCGAGCATGCGGTCGACGAATCG